>NZ_BTXM01000014.1:0-1448 GCF_036987015.1 Bifidobacterium indicum | reverse complement strand
TCGTTGATTATTCTCAACCAATCACAAAGATATCGGAACCCTCTATCTACTATTCGGAGCCTGAGCGGGAATAGTGGGTACTGCACTAAGTATTTTAATTCGAGCAGAATTAGGTCAACCAGGTGCACTTTTAGGAGATGACCAAATTTACAATGTTATCGTAACTGCCCATGCTTTTGTTATAATTTTCTTCATAGTAATACCAATAATAATTGGAGGCTTTGGAAACTGACTTGTCCCACTAATAATCGGAGCCCCAGATATAGCATTCCCACGAATAAATAATATAAGTTTTTGACTCCTACCACCATCATTTCTCCTTCTCCTAGCATCATCAATAGTAGAAGCAGGAGCAGGAACAGGATGAACAGTCTACCCACCTCTAGCCGGAAATCTAGCCCATGCAGGAGCATCAGTAGACCTAACAATTTTCTCCCTTCATTTAGCTGGAGTGTCATCTATTTTAGGTGCAATTAATTTTATTACCACTATTATCAACATGAAACCCCCAGCCATAACACAGTATCAAACTCCACTATTTGTCTGATCCGTACTTATTACAGCCGTACTGCTCCTATTATCACTACCAGTGCTAGCCGCAGGCATTACTATACTACTAACAGACCGCAACCTAAACACAACTTTCTTTGATCCCGCTGGAGGAGGGGACCCAATTCTCTACCAGCATCTGTTCTGATTCTTTGGGCACCCAGAAGTTTATATTCTTATCCTCCCAGGATTTGGAATTATTTCACATGTAGTTACTTACTACTCCGGAAAAAAAGAACCTTTCGGCTATATAGGAATAGTATGAGCAATAATGTCTATTGGCTTTCTAGGCTTTATTGTATGAGCCCACCACATATTCACAGTAGGATTAGATGTAGACACACGAGCTTACTTTACATCAGCCACTATAATTATCGCAATTCCTACCGGTGTCAAAGTATTTAGCTGACTTGCAACCCTACACGGAGGTAATATTAAATGATCTCCAGCTATACTATGAGCCTTAGGCTTTATTTTCTTATTTACAGTTGGTGGTCTAACCGGAATTGTTTTATCCAACTCATCCCTTGACATCGTGCTTCACGATACATACTATGTAGTAGCCCATTTCCACTATGTTCTATCAATGGGAGCAGTGTTTGCTATCATAGCAGGATTTGTTCACTGATTCCCATTATTTTCAGGCTTCACCCTAGATGACACATGAGCAAAAGCCCACTTCGCCATCATATTCGTAGGAGTAAACATAACATTCTTCCCTCAACATTTCCTGGGCCTTTCAGGAATACCACGACGCTACTCAGACTACCCAGATGCTTACACCACATGAAACACTGTCTCTTCTATAGGATCATTTATTTCACTAACAGCTGTTCTCATCATGATCTTTATAATTTGAGAGGCCTTTGCTTCAAAACGAGAAGTAATATCAGTATCGT
>NZ_BTXM01000013.1:0-2281 GCF_036987015.1 Bifidobacterium indicum | reverse complement strand
CCGGTGGGTGGTGTGACCCGTCCGGGCCGGTCGGCAGGCGTGGTGCCGGTGTCGCGTCCCAGTTGGCCGTAGCTGTTGTCTCCCCAGGTGTAGAGGTTCCCGTCGGATCCGACCGCCACGGAATGGCTGCTTCCTGCGCTGGTCTGGGTGAAGGTGATGCCGGTGGGTGGTGTGACCCGTCCGGGCCGGTCGGCAGGCGTGGTGCCGGTGTCGCGTCCCAGTTGGCCGTTGCCGTTGTTTCCCCAGGTGTAGAGGTTCCCGTCGGATCCGACCGCCACGGAATGGCCGTATCCGGCGCTGGTCTGGGTGAAGGAGGTGATGCCGGTGGGTGGTGTGACCCGTCCGGGCCGGTCGTCCCTGCTGCTGCCGGTGTCGCGTCCCAGTTGGCCGTTGCCGTTGCTTCCCCAGGTGTAGAGGTCCCCTTTGGAGTCGATGCCCATGGAGTAGAGGGCACCTGCGCTGGTCTGGCTGAATCTGATGCCGCGTGCGGGTGGCGGGGTGAGGGTGACGGTGGTGTCTCCCGTGTCGGGTCCGTGGTCGGGGTTGATGGTCCATCGTCCGTCGCCTTTGGTCCAGTGAGCGGTGATGGTGGTGTTCCCGGTGACGGGTCGGGTGAAGTCGTAGGCGACGGGCGTGGTGCCGGTGAACCATCCGTCGAACTGGTATCCGTCCCTGGTGGGGTCGGTGGCGGGCCGTGTGGCCGTGTCCCCCTCGGTGACCTGTTGGGTCCGGGTGGCGGGTGTGCCGCCGTCGGCCTTGAAGGTGACCGTGTAGGCGGGTCCCTCGTACCGGTAGGTGTTGCTCGTGTCGTCGGCCTGGGGTGTCCCGTCGAGGGTCCAGCTGATGGTGACGGGCACGCGTCCGGCCGCATGTTCCGGCGTGGTGACCGTCCATGTGCCGTCGGCGCCGGGCGTGGATCCGGTGCCCTGGACACGGTCGAAGAGCACCCGGGTGGGTTTGCCGCGTGAGGGGAAGGCCACCCGACCGGGCCGGTCGGCGGGTGCGGTGCCGGTGTCGCGTCCCAGTTTGCCGTTGCTGCTGCTTCCCCAGGTGTAGAGGTTTCCGTCGGAGCCGATCGCCAGACTGTGCTGCCAACCCGTATGTGCTTGCATCCAGTTGAAGCCCTGTGGGGTGTCGGATGGGTTCCCCACGGTAGTTGGCTTAAGAATATCGTCGTTGCTGCTACCGCTCGGTATCCCCAGTTGGCCGTATGTGTTTTGTCCCCAGGCGTAGAGGCTGCCATCTGAGCTGAGCGCTAATGAATAACCGTCTCTGATGCTGGCTTCTTTCCAGAACTTTGCTGATGGTTTGGTTACCTGGGTGGGAGTAAGACGGGCGGCAGTATCGCCGAGTCCGAGCTGACCATCTGAGTTGTCCCCCCAGGCGTAGAGGCTGCCGTCCGAGCTGATGGCCAGACAACTGCTGCTGCCTGCGCTGATCTGAGTGAAGGCGACTCCCGCTGTGTTTCGAACAGCTTTGGGGGTATTCACCACGCTACCGATGCTGACATCATCCATGCCCAGCATTCCATAGCTGTTTTGTCCCCAGGCATACAGGGCGCCGTTCGTGCTGAGGGCCAGGGAATGCAGATGCCCTGTGCTCACCTCCGAGAAGGCGACTCCCCCGGGTACACTGACGAGGACGGGCCGGGCGCTGTAGGCCTTGGAGTTGTTGTTTCCTGAAGGGATTGTGGCGTTGCCTAGCTGACCGCCTTGATTTCGGCCCCATGCATAGAGTTTCCCGTCGGAGCCGAATGCCAATGTGTGGTCCCACCTCGTAGTGGCTTTCGTCCAGGTGAAGCTGGATGAGGCACCTGCGGGCAGCGCGACCTGTCCAGGTTTTCTGTCCGCTTTGGTCTCGTTGATGGTGGTGTCGGTATCGCGTCCCAGCTGGCCCCAATCGTTGGCTCCCCAGGTGTAGAGGTTCCCGTCGGAGCCGAGCGCCAGAGATGAGTGGTCCCCTGCGCTGGCCTGGGTGAAGGTGACGCCGGCGGGTGCTGTGACCCGTCCGGGCCGGTCGGCGGGTGTGCCGGTGGTGTCGCGTCCCAGTTGGCCAAAGCTGTTGTCTCCCCAGGTGTAGAGGTCCCCTTTGGAGTCGATGCCCATGGAAAAGTTGCCTCCTGCGCTGGTCTGGCTGAATCTGATGCCGCTTGCTGGTGGCGGGGTGAGGGTGACGGTGGTGCCGCCGGCCTTGGGTCCGTGGTCGGGGCTGATGGTCCATTGGCCGGTCTTGGTCCAGTGGGCGGTGATGGTGGTGTCTTGGGTGACGGGTCGGGTGAAGT
>NZ_BTXM01000012.1:0-3661 GCF_036987015.1 Bifidobacterium indicum | reverse complement strand
CAGGCCGTCGGGTGTGTGGTTCCCGTGGCCGTTGACGGTGTCGGGTGTCGTGTTCGATGGGGTGCCTTCCCTGGTCGTGCCGGTGAGGAATGCGGATGGTTCGTGGGTGGTGCGTCCGGCGGCGCATGTGCCGGGTCCGGTGGATGTGCGGGTGTCCTGGTCCAGGCAGGGCCGTGACTCGGGTACGGTCATCCTCCCGTATACGTATATGCCGCTTGGTCATCGTGTCGTGTTCGACCCGGGGAACGGGGGCGCGGTCTCGGCGCAGGATGTGGATGAGTGGGGGCGGGTGTCCCGTCCCGTGGACCCGGTCAGGTCCGGGTTCGTGTTCGATGGCTGGTTCCGGGGGGATGCGGCCTGGGACTTCTCCCGGCCGGTGACGGGTGATGTGACGTTGACGGGCCGGTGGAGCCGGCCGGGCGCCTGGACCCGCACCCCCGCCTCCGGGCCCACGGGTGGCGGCACGGGCGTGACCCTGGCGCCGCCGTCCGGGGTGGCGGGCGGCCGTCTGGCCGGCGTGTCCGCGGGTGGTTCGCATTCGCTGGGCGTGTCCGGCGCGGGACGCGTGTACGCGTGGGGCGGCAACGACCGTGGCCAGCTGGGCGACGGGACCCGCTCCGGGCATGCCGACCCGGCGGGCGCCGCCATCCCGGCGGGCGTGACCGTCACCCAGGCGCGTGCGGGCCGGGACTATTCGGTCGCCCTGGACACGGCCGGGCGCGTCTGGACGTGGGGCGACAACACGTCCGGCCAGCTGGGCCGCGGCAGTGTGGGCGGCGACGACCCGACCCCCGCCCCGGCGGCCACGGGCGCAACCCGGTTCACGCAGGTCAGCGCGGGCGACGCCCACGTGCTCGCCCTGGACACGGACGGGCGCGTCTGGTCGTGGGGCGCGGATGCGCACGGCCAGCTGGGCGACGGGGGTGCGGGCGGCGCCTCCGGCACGCCCGCCATGCGGAGCATGCCCTCCCGGGCGAGGTTCACGCAGGTGCAGGCCGGCGGGGCGCATTCCCTGGCCGTGGCGGGCGACGGGGGCCTGTACGCGTGGGGCGACGACACGCACGGCCAGCTGGGCGACAACCGCACCGGCGTCACCAGTACCGCCACACCCGTCGCGGTGCGCGCCCCCTCGGACGCGGCCCGCGGGTTCGCCTGGCTGGGCCTGGCCGCCGGCGGCGACCACTCGCTCGCCGTGGGCACGAGCACCGACACGGGCAGCGTGTACGGGTTCGGATCGGACCGTCAGGGCCAGCTGGGCGACGGCAGGACCGGTGTCGACGCGGCCCTTCCCGTCAGGCCATCCCTGCCCACGGGCGCGGCCATCACGGGCCTGTCGGCGGGCGGCGCCTCCTCGCAGGCCCTCACCGGCACGGGCCTGCTGTACGCGTGGGGCGCCAACGACAAGGGACAACTCGGCGACGGCACCACCACCGGACGCGCCACCCCGGTCGGCATCACCATACCCACGCGCGCAGGCGCCTGGGCGGACACGAGCATCGGCGCCGGGCACGCGCTGGGCATCGACTCGGCGGGCGGCCTGCGCTCCTGGGGCGGCAACGACCAGGGCCAGCTGGGCGACGGCACCAGCACGGGCAGGACCACGCCGGTGACGGTGGCCTTCCCCGTGCTGAAGGTGACGGGCGTGGACTTCGACACGACGCCAGGCGCCGGCCTCACCCGCCGGGCGGACGGCTCCTGGGGCGTGGCCTCGCCCGCCAGGCGGCACCGGCCCGGCCTGGTGCCCCTGCGCGTGCATTGGACCCTGGGCGGCGCCGTCCAGCCGGACACGGTCCTGGACTTCACGTACACGCCGGCCCGGTACACGGTCACCTGGGAGGCGGACGGCGGCACACCCGCCCCCTCCCCCGCCACTCTCACCGTGGACGAGGACACCATACTGGAGCGCCCCACGGCGCCGACGCGTGCCGGCCGCCTGTTCGACGGCTGGTTCGACGGGGAGACGGCCTGGGACTTCACCCGGCCCGTGGAGCACGACATGACCCTGAAGGCCCGGTGGAGCCTGCAGGGCGGCCGGTGGACCATCAGCCCCGACCACGGGGCCGACGCCGGGGGCGACACCATCACCCTGACCCCGCCACCCGCACGCGGGGTCAGACTCGCCGCCCTGACCGGCGGAGGCGGCACCCACGCCCTGGGCCTCGGATCCGACGGCCGGCTGTACGCATGGGGCGGCAACACCGACGGCCAGCTCGGCGACGGCACCCGCACCGAACGCGACCGGCCCGTCACCGTGCACACCCCCGCCGGGGCGCCCGCCGGATCCACCTGGACCCAGGCCAGCGCCGGCGACACCCACACCACCGCCATCGACAACAACGGCGACCTGTACACCTGGGGCGCGCTGGACACCGGCCTGGGCGACCAGGCCGCCACCACCGGCAGCCCCACACCCGTCAAGGTCGCCACCCCCACCGGCGCACCCGCCGGGTTCCGGTACACCCACACCGCCGCCGGCGACGGATACAGCCTGGCCGTCGGCAACGACGGCAACCTGTACGCGTGGGGCGCGCTGGCCACGGGCCTGGGCGACCAGGCCGGCACCACCGTCAGCCCCACACCCATCCGCGCCGCCACCCCGGCCGGCGCACCCGCCGGGTTCCGGTACCTGCGCGCCTGGGCCGGCGAACGCCACGCCCTCGCCCTGGGAGACGACGGACACCTGTACGCATGGGGAGCCAACACCAACGGACAGACCGGACAGACCCCCACCGGCACACCCACCCGCACACCAACCCGCGTAAGCGACCCCGCCGGCACCACACCCCGATACCTGCAGGCCAGCGCCGGACGCGACCACAACCTCGCCCTCGACGACCAGGGACGCGCCTGGGCATGGGGAGACAACGACGACGACACCAACGGACCCACACCCGTCCAGGTACCCGCCCCCGCAGGCTCGCCCGCAGGCACCGGATACACCGCCGTGGCCACGGGCCGCTACCACAGCATGGCCCTGGCCGACGACCACACCATCCAGGCATGGGGATCCAACTACGCCGGCCAACTCGGCGACGGCACCACCACCAACCACACCAGACCCGCCCCCGTCCTCACCAGGGACGGCACCCCCCTGAAAGCCGACACCATCGCCACCGGCATGGCCACCGGCATGGCCACCGGAACCGACGGCAACACCTGGACCTGGGGACTGGACACCTTCGGACAGACCGGCACCGGCCGACGCAACAACACCCGCAACGCCACCCGCGCCGCCATACCCGCCCAAGGCGAACCCACCAACATCCTCATCGACGGGCAAACCACCACCAACACCACACGAGAAAACAACGGCACCTGGACCACACGAACACCCGAACACGACCCAGGCACCACCAACGTACGCATCCAATGGACCCTCGCCGGACAACCCCAACCCGACGACACCACCAACACCTACACCTACACCCACGTCGGCCACCTACCCCACACCGGAGGCACCGGCATACTCCTCCTCCTCATCGCCGGCCTGCTCACCATGAGCGGCACACAAGCCAGAAAACGACAAAAACAACAACACACCACCAACACTTCACACGAGTAAGGGGCCACACCAAAGGGATCTCCCCATCCCGGCCCAGGAGACGACCCGCCACCAACACACCCCACGGCGGGCCGCCTCCACCCCACACCCACCCCCACC
>NZ_BTXM01000011.1:0-5686 GCF_036987015.1 Bifidobacterium indicum | reverse complement strand
TGTTGGTGTGGTGGTGGTTTGAGAACTCAAGAGCGTGTTTGTGCTACTTTATAGCTTTTTTGATTGCCAGTCCGATGCCCGCCCGGTGTTGCCGGGTGCACGAGGGTGCTGAATGGGTGTCGGGGTTTTTCGTGGGTCTGTTTCCTCCTTATGGAAGCGGATCCGTCAATGTATTGTGAGAGTCGTTTCGGCTTCTTCATTGTTTTTTTGTGGAGGGTTTGATTCTGGCTCAGGATGAACGCTGGCGGCGTGCTTAACACATGCAAGTCGAACGGGATCCATCAAGCTTGCTTGGTGGTGAGAGTGGCGAACGGGTGAGTAATGCGTGACCAACCTGCCCCATACACCGGAATAGCTCCTGGAAACGGGTGGTAATGCCGGATGTTCCGCACCGTCGCATGGTGGTGTGGGAAAGGGTTTACCGGTATGGGATGGGGTCGCGTCCTATCAGCTTGTTGGTGGGGTGATGGCCTACCAAGGCGTCGACGGGTAGCCGGCCTGAGAGGGCGACCGGCCACATTGGGACTGAGATACGGCCCAGACTCCTACGGGAGGCAGCAGTGGGGAATATTGCACAATGGGCGAAAGCCTGATGCAGCGACGCCGCGTGCGGGATGACGGCCTTCGGGTTGTAAACCGCTTTTGATTGGGAGCAAGCGAGAGTGAGTGTACCTTTCGAATAAGCACCGGCTAACTACGTGCCAGCAGCCGCGGTAATACGTAGGGTGCAAGCGTTATCCGGAATTATTGGGCGTAAAGAGCTCGTAGGCGGTTCGTCGCGTCTGGTGTGAAAGTCCATCGCTTAACGGTGGATCTGCGCCGGGTACGGGCGGACTGGAGTGCGGTAGGGGAGACTGGAATTCCCGGTGTAACGGTGGAATGTGTAGATATCGGGAAGAACACCAATGGCGAAGGCAGGTCTCTGGGCCGTTACTGACGCTGAGGAGCGAAAGCGTGGGGAGCGAACAGGATTAGATACCCTGGTAGTCCACGCCGTAAACGGTGGATGCTGGATGTGGGGCCCGTTCCACGAGTTCCGTGTCGGAGCTAACGCGTTAAGCATCCCGCCTGGGGAGTACGGCCGCAAGGCTAAAACTCAAAGAAATTGACGGGGGCCCGCACAAGCGGCGGAGCATGCGGATTAATTCGATGCAACGCGAAGAACCTTACCTGGGCTTGACATGTGCCGGACGGCCGCGGAGACGTGGCTTCCCTTCGGGGCCGGTTCACAGGTGGTGCATGGTCGTCGTCAGCTCGTGTCGTGAGATGTTGGGTCAAGTCCCGCAACGAGCGCAACCCTCGCCTCGTGTTGCCAGCGGGTCATGCCGGGAACTCACGGGGGACCGCCGGGGTTAACCCGGAGGAAGGTGGGGATGACGTCAGATCATCATGCCCCTTACGTCCAGGGCTTCACGCATGCTACAATGGCCGGTACAACGGGATGCGACATGGCGACATGGAGCGGATCCCTCAAAACCGGTCTCAGTTCGGATCGGAGCCTGCAACCCGGCTCCGTGAAGGCGGAGTCGCTAGTAATCGCGGATCAGCAACGCCGCGGTGAATGCGTTCCCGGGCCTTGTACACACCGCCCGTCAAGTCATGAAAGTGGGCAGCACCCGAAGCCGGTGGCCCAACCCGCGAGGGGGGGAGCCGTCTAAGGTGAGGTCCGCGATTGGGACTAAGTCGTAACAAGGTAGCCGTACCGGAAGGTGCGGCTGGATCACCTCCTTTCTACGGAGATTTCATTGAAATTCCCCCTCCTGTTTCGGGGTTGGGGGTCGTGTCCATGGGTCCGGCCGGTTGGTCGGATGGTGTGGGCGTGCTGGCGTGGAACGGTCGATTGGGCTGGTGGCATGGATGCGCTGTTGGGTTCCCGGACCGCCACCCTTGTGGGTGGTGTTCCTGTCGCCCATCGGGTTCCTGTGCGGGTGTCGTCCCGTGGCGGGTCCTGGTGGTGTGGTGGTGGTTTGAGAACTGGATAGTGGACGCGAGCGGATGGCCGCCTGTTGGTGTGCCGTCTGCTTGGTATTGTTTCGTCCGGGCCCTGATGGGGTCCGGGTCGATCGTTTTGTGATCTATTAGTGTGATGATTTGTCGTCTGGCAGTTCGCAGTTGTTGTTGCCGTGGCATGGCCTGTGTGGTTGTGTTGTCGGTAAGGGCGCATGGTGGATGCCTTGGCAGACAGGACCGATGAAGGACGTGTGGGGCCGCGATAGGCCTCGGGGAGCCGCCGACAGGGCTTTGATCCGAGGGTGTCCGAATGGGGGAACCCGCCAGCCGTCATGGGCTGGCACCGCATTCGTGCGGGGGGTACGCAGGGAAGTGAAACATCTCAGTACCTGCAGGAAGAGATATTCCGTGAGTAGTGGCGAGCGAAAGCGGATGATGGCCAAACCTGTGCCGTGTGATACCCGTCGGGGGTTGCGGCATGGGTGTTGTGGGGTTTGGTGCCCGGGTTCCGACGGACCCGGCGGCAGTGATAAAACGACGTGTGAGACGAACGGGATTGAATTCCCGGCCGTAGAGGGTGATGGCCCCGTAGTCGAAGGCGCGTCGTCTGCCGATCCTTATCCCCAAGTAGCGCGGGACTCGTGGAATCCCGTGTGAATCCGCCCCGACCGTGGGGTAAGCCTGAATATTCCTGTCTGACCGATAGCGTACGAGTACCGTGAGGGAAAGGTGAAAAGCACCCCGGGAGGGGAGTGAAACAGTTTCTGAAACCGTGTGCCTACAAACCGTCGGAGCCTTTCGGGGTGACGGCGTGCCTATCGAAAAATGAGTCTGCGAGTCAGTGGTGCGTGGCGAGGTTAACCCGTGTGGGGCAACCGTAGCGAAAGCGAGTCTTAAAAGGCGTTTTCAGTCGCGTGTCCTGGACCCGAAGCGGGATGATCTAGCCCTGGGCAGGTTGAAGCGTGGGTAAGACCGCGTGGAGGACCGAACGGACCTGGGTTGAAAACCGGGCCGATGACCTGGGGCTAGGGGTGAAAGGCCAATCAAATTCCGTGATAGCTGGTTCTCTCCGAAATGCATTTCGGTGCAGCGTCGCGTCATTGCCTCCATGGGGTAGAGCTACTGGATGCTTGAGGGCCCGTATCGGGTACCGACAGCAGCCAAACTCCGAATACGTGTGAGGTGTATCGCGGCAGTGAGTCGGCGGGGGATAAGCTCCGTCGTCGAGAGGGAGACAGCCCAGATCGTCGTCTAAGGTCCCCAAGTGTGTGCTAAGTGGGAAAGGATGTGGAGTCGCATAGACAGCCAGGAGGTTGGCTCAGAAGCAGCCATCCTTGAAAGAGTGCGTAACAGCTCACTGGTCTAGTGGTTCCGCGCCGATAATGTAGCGGGGCTCAAGCACACCACCGAAGACGCGGCAGTGCAGTTCGCTGTGCTGGGTAGGAGAGCGTTCCGCATGGGGCGAAGCGGCGGCGTGAGCCGGCCGTGGACCGTGTGGAAGTGAGAATGCAGACATGAGTAGCGAGAGACGGGTGACAATCCCGTCCGCTGGATGACCAAGGGTTCCGGGGCCACGTTCGTCGTCCCCGGGTGAGTCGGGTCCTAAGGCGAGGCCGACAGGCGTAGTCGAATGGATGAAGGAGTCGATATTCTCCTACCGGCGTCAGACCGCCCAATCCAAGACGTGGAAGCATGCCCTTACCTGCTCCTGATCGGGGTCTTCGGACCCGGTGACGGTGTGGGACCGGTGTGTGGATGCGTGGCGGGTAGCACGGGAGTGACACGGAACGGGAGCCGGGCCGCGGTGGTGGTTATCCGTGGTCAAGCATGTGGCGCGTCGGGCAGGCAAATCCGTCCGGCATTGAGCGTGAGGTGTGATGATGGGGGGTCTTGTGCCCCGAATCCGGTGTGCCGTTCCGTCGAGAAAAGCTTCGGTGCGAGGGCTGTCGCCGCCCGTACCCCAAACCGACACTGGTGGTCAGGTAGAGTATACCAAAGCGATCGAGCGAATCCTGGTCAAGGAACTCGGCAAATCACTCCCGTGCCTTCGGTATAAGGGAGACCCCTTGCGGTGAGGCGCCTCGCGCGCGGAGCCGAGGGGGGTGGCACAGACCAGGGGGTAGCGACTGTTTACCAAAAACACAGGTGCATGCGAAGACGAAAGTCGCTGTATATGCACTGACGCCTGCCCGGTGCCGGAAGGTTAAGAGGATCCGTCATCCCCTTCGGGGGGGCAGCGGTGAATTCAAGCCCCGGTAAACGGCGGTGGTAACTATAACCATCCTAAGGTAGCGAAATTCCTTGTCGGGTAAGTTCCGACCTGCACGAATGGCGTAACGACTTCCCCACTGTCTCGACCAGGAGCTCGGCGAAATTGCAGTACGAGTAAAGATGCTCGTTAAGCGCAGAAGGACGAAAAGACCCCGGGACCTTTACTATACCTTGGTATTGGCGTTAGGTGCGGACTGTGTAGCATAGGCGGGAGGCTTCGAAGCGGGTGCGCCAGCATCCGTGGAGCCGTAATGTGAAATACCGCTCTGTCCTCATCTGGCCTCTAACCTCGGCCAGTCATCCTGGTCAGGGACAGTGCCTGGCGGGTAGTTTAACTGGGGCGGTTGCCTCCCAAAGAGTAACGGAGGCGCCCAAGGGTTCCCTCAGCCCGGTTGGCAATCGGGTGTTGAGTGCAATCGCACAAGGGAGCTTGACTGTGAGAGCGACGGCTCGAGCAGGGACGAAAGTCGGAGATAGTGATCCGGTGCCGGCGTACGGACGCGGCATCGCTCAACGGATAAAAGGTACCCCGGGGATAACAGGCTGATCATCCCCAAGAGTCCATATCGACGGGATGGTTTGGCACCTCGATGTCGGCTCGTCGCATCCTGGGGCTGGAGCAGGTCCCAAGGGTTCGGCCGTTCGCCGATTAAAGCGGCACGCGAGCTGGGTTCAGAACGTCGTGAGACAGTTTGGTCTCTATCCTCTGCGCTCGTTGGAATCTTGAGGAGCCCTGCCCATAGTACGAGAGGACCTGGGTGGACGAACCTCTGGTATGCCGGTTGTCGCGCCAGCGGCACGGCCGGTTGGCTACGTTCGGATGGGATAACCGCTGAAAGCATCTAAGCGGGAAGCCCCCTCCAAGATAAGGATTCCATGGGACCTCGGTCCCTGAAGACCCCATGCAGAACACATGGTCGATAGACCGGACGTGGACACCCCGCAAGGGGCGGAGCCGACCGGCACTAATGGTCGAGGACAACACAACACCCACCCTGTTCACGGGGTGGCGGCAAGCATCTTCCTGCGTACCTGCCTGCGGCAATGAACACGGATGGCCACAGGCGATCGACAGCAACGAGACACCACGCGTCCACCGTCCGGTCCCCGAACCGGCACCACACCCCCCTTTTCAAGGCAAGGGGGGAGAATCGAAGATTTGCGGCGGTCATGGCCTGGGGGAGACGCCCGGTCCCATTCCGAACCCGGAAGCTAAGACCCAGCACGGCAATGGTACTGCACTCGGAAGGGTGTGGGAGAGTAGCACACCGCCGCTCCAACACGAATGCAAGGGGACCACCGGGGACAACGCCCGGTGGTCCCCTTTCCCATACCCAGCCGCCACGCGCAATCACCCGACACGGGGAACAGCAACCCCTGCCGGGGGTACCTCCTGTCCCATCCCACACCGTCAACCCAGCCGCGACCCGGCGCAACGTCAGCGACCGGACCGACCACAACCACA
>NZ_BTXM01000010.1:0-9938 GCF_036987015.1 Bifidobacterium indicum | reverse complement strand
GCGGCACCGACCCCACACCAGGCATCGTGGACAAGCCCGCGAGCGCACCCGCCGGATTCACCTGGACACAGGCCAGCGCAGGAACCTTCCATTCCATGGCCATCGGATCAGACGGCAACCTCTACACCTGGGGACGCAACCAATTCGGCCAACTGGGACGCACCACCAACAGCGGCACCGACCCCACACCGGGCCCAGTGGACAAACCCGCGGGCGCACCCGCCGGATTCACCTGGACCCAGGCCATCGCGGGAAGCTCCCATTCCATGGCGTTCGGATCGGACGGCAACCTCTACACCTGGGGACGCAACGACTTCGGCCAACTGGGACGCACCAGCAACTCCAAGCCCAACCCCACGCCGGCCGTGGTGGACGAGCCCGCGGGCGCACCCACCGGATTCACCTGGACACAGGCCAGCGCAGGATGGTGGCATTCCATGGCGATCGGATCGGACGGCAACCTCTACACCTGGGGAAGCAACCAGTACGGCCAACTGGGACGCGACACCTCCACCATCGGCACCGAGAACCCCAACCCCACGCCGGGTATGGTGGCCAAGCCCACGGGCGCACCCGCCGGATTCACCTGGACCCAGGCCACCGCAGGAGACACCCATTCCATGGCGGTCGGCTCCGACGGCAACCTCTACACCTGGGGAAGCAACCAGAGGGGCCAACTGGGACGCGACACCCCCACCATCGGCACCGAGAACCCCAACCCCACGCTAGGCATGGTGGCCAAGCCCACGGGCGCACCCGCCGGATTCATCTGGACCCGGGCCAGCACAGGTGACCAGTATTCCATGGCGTCCGGCTCCGACGGCAACCTCTACACATGGGGAAGCAACCAGTGCGGCCAACTGGGACGCACCACCAACACCGGCACCGAGAACCCCAACCCCACACCGGGCCCGGCGGGCGCACCCGCCGGATTCACCTGGACCCAGGCCAGCGCAGGATGGTCGCATTCCATGGCCATCGGCTCCGACGGCAACCTCTACACATGGGGAAACAACCAGTACGGCCAACTGGGACGCGACACCAACAGCGGCACCACCAACCCCAATCCCGTGCCCGGCCGGGCTGATCCCCCCGGCACCGGGCCCGCCGTCCCCACGGGCGTCGCGTTCGGCGGGGCCGCCGGCACCGCGCCGGCCGGGAACACGGACGGCACCTGGAGGGTCACCACACCCGCACACGCGGCAAGCCAGACGGACACGGTCATCACCTGGACCAGGAACAACACACCCCAGGCCGACACACACCTGCCCTACACGTACGTAACGCCGGTGTTCACGGTCAACTTCGACCCGGACGGGGGCACACCCGCACCACCCGACCAGCAGGTCGCGGAGGGCCAGCGGGCCAGCCGACCCGCCGACCCGGTCAAGACCGGCCACGTGTTCGACGGATGGTTCATCACCGGCACACCCGTGGCCTACGACTTCAACCGGCCCGTCACCGGACGCGTGGACCTCAAGGCCCACTGGAGCCCGACCCCGTCATGGACCATCAGCCCCGGCCACGGATCCGAGCGGGGCGGCGAACAGGTCACCCTCACCCCGCCCGCACCCCGCGACATCCGCTTCACCCAGACCAGCGCAGGAGACGGGTATTCCATGGCCATCGGATCCGACGGCAACCTCTACACCTGGGGAAGCAACAGCTACGGCCAACTGGGACGCACCACCAACACCACCTACCCCAACCCCACACCGGGCCTGGTGGACAAACCCGCGGGCGCACCCGCCGGATTCACCTGGACCCAGGCCATCACAGGAAGCTCCCATTCCATGGCCATCGGATCCGACGGCAACCTCTACACCTGGGGAAGCAACAGCTACGGCCAACTGGGACGCACCACCAACACCACCTACCCCAACCCCACACCGGGCCTGGTGGACAAACCCGCGGGCGCACCCACCGGATTCACCTGGACCCAGGCCATTGCGGGAGGCTTCTATTCCATGGCGTTCGGATCCGACGGCAACCTCTACACCTGGGGAAGCAACAGCTACGGCCGACTGGGACGCTTCACCAACAGCGGCACCGACCCCACACCGGGCCCAGTGGACAAACCCACGGGCGCACCCACCGGATTCACCTGGACACAAGCCAGCGCAGGATTGTTCCATTCCATGGCGTTCGGATCCGACGGCAACCTCTACACCTGGGGAAGCAACAATCACGGCGAGCTGGGACGCTTCACCAGCAGCAACACCAATCCTGCGCCGGGCCCGGTGGACAAACCCGCGGGCGCACCCACCGGATTCACCTGGACACAGGCCACCGCAGGATATAGCCATTCCATGGCGTTCGGATCCGACGGCAACCTCTACACCTGGGGAAACAACATGGGCGGCCAACTGGGACGCACCACCAACAGCGGCACCTTCAACCCCAACCCCACGCCGGGCCCAGTGGACAAACCCGCGGGCGCACCCACCGGATTCACCTGGACACAGGCCATCACAGGAAGTCAGCATTCCATGGCGTTCGGATCCGACGGCAACCTCTACACATGGGGAAACAACCGCTATGGCCAACTGGGACGCAACACCAACACCATCGGCACCGACAACCCCAACCCCACGCCGGGCATGGTGAGCAAGCCCGCGGGCGCACCCACCGGATTCACCTGGACACAGGCCACCGCGGGAATCTTTCATTCCATGGCGTTCGGATCCGACGGCAACCTCTACACCTGGGGATGGAACCTGTACGGCCAACTGGGACGCACCACCAACACCACCACCAACAATCCCACGCCGGGCCCGGTGGCCTTCCCGGGGCCGGCCATACCCACCGGCGTCAGGTTCGGCACCACGCCGGGCACCGCGCCGGCCGCGAACACGGACGACACCTGGAGGACGACCACCCCGGCCCACACGCCCGGCACGGTCACCGTCACCATCGACTGGACCCGCGACGGCACCGTGCAGACCCCGGACACCGGCAACCGGTACGAGTTCCGCACCCTCGCCGTCCTGCCCCTGGCCGGCGGCGAAGGCATCCTGCCCCTCCTCCTCATGGGCCTGCTCGCCATGGCAGCCACCCTGGCGGGCCGACGCCACCGGCAGGACACCACCACACCGACTTCACCCGAGTAAGCGGACCGGGGGCGCGGCACAATCCCCAACAGCCACACCCCGCCGACCGGACGGCCCCCCGGAGAGATCATCCCCGACCCGAGGGACCGCCCACCACACATCAACACACACAATCCCACACACAATCATAATCACGCACCAGGCTCATATCCGCTTCATGAGGTATACTTTTGCTGTTATTCGTGTCCGACGGTGCCCTCTCAAGCCGCTGGGCATGAGGAACATGCCGAACGGCGCCACCATGCCCCACATGGAGACGTTGCCAGGCGCACCAAGTACCAAGGAGAGCCATTTTGGCAACCAAGATTCGTCTGAAGAGAATGGGCAAGAAGTTCTATGCCTTCTACCGCGTGGTCGTGGTCGATTCCCGCAAGAAGCGCGATGGCAAGGTCATCGAGGAGATCGGCACCTACGATCCCAACACCCAGCCCTCTTCCATCAAGATCGACTCGGAACGCGCCCAGTACTGGCTGGGTGTGGGCGCACAGCCCAGCGAGCCCGTCCTGAACCTTCTGAAGATCACCGGCGACTGGCAGAAGTTCAAGGATCTGCCCGGCAAGGAAGGCACCCTGAAGGTGCCCCAGGCCGAGATGGACGCCCAGGCCCGCATCGAGCAGGCCCAGAACGAGGCCCAGAAGCTCAAGGCAGCCAAGTCCGAGGCCGATGCCAAGGCCAGGGCGGCCGCCGAGAAGGAGGCCCCCAAGGCCGATGAGGCTGCCGATGCCGCCAAGGTCGAGGCGGCAGCCGAGTCCGGCACCGAGGAGAACCCCGCGGCAGCGGAGTAAGAGCACACGTGAGTGGAAGGGCTGGCTATCATGCTTGCACAGGCCGTTGAACACCTGATCAGAAACATCGTGGATTTCCCTGATGATGTGTCGGTCAAGTCCCACGAGAACCCCAGGGGTGAACTGCTCCGCGTGCGGGTCAACCCCGAGGACATCGGCCGTGTGATCGGCAGGGGCGGCAGGACCGCCAACGCCATCCGCACGGTGATTCAGGCACTGGCCGACCACAAGGTGCGCGTCGACATCATGGACGTGCGCCGGTGAGCCCCAGCCAGTCCACCGACCACAGCAGTGACGGCAAGGACCCTCAGCAGCGCGAGTTGCTGAGGGTCTGCCGTATCGGCCGCGCCCAGGGGCTCAAGGGCGAGGTCAACGTCTATTCCTACACGGACGAACCGGGGAGGCGCTTCTCCCCCGGTGCACAGCTGGAGACCGGGGAGGGCCAGGTCTTCACCGTGGTCCGTTCGCGCCGGTTCAAGCAGCGGTGGATCCTCCTCTTCGAGGGCGTCGAGGACAGGAACGCAGCGGAGGCGCTGAAGGGCAGGGAACTCTATGTGGAGGCCGACCCCGCCAAGGACCTGGCCGACGAGGATGCCTGGTACCTCACCGATCTGATAGGCCTGGAGGTCCGCATGGCGCCCGGCAACACACTGGGGCTCCCCGGAGGCCGGAAAGTCGGCACCATCAGGGATGTCCTTGACGGGGTGGCCCAACAGCAGCTTGAGATACTCATGGATGGGCCGGAGGCGGGCGATGCCGACGGAAGTGACGAGGACATCCCGACCGGGTTGATACCCTTCGTCGAGCAACTGGTGCCGGAGGTGAAACCGGAGGAGGGCTACATCACCATCGACCCGCCCGGAGATCTCCTGCCAGGCCTGGGCTGAGGAGCCGGAAACCACCATGGGTTTCCGGCTCCTCCGAAGGGGCCCTGCCGCTATGAGGCGGCCACAGGGCTACATATCCTCAACCACCAGGTAGGTCATATCCAGCGGCCCGTGCACACCGACCACGATCACCATCTCGATGTCGCCCGTGTTGGAGGGGCCGGTGATGAAGTTGATGTTGGAGGTCTTCAGATCGCCCGAGACCAGGGCCTGATCGTAGTAGTCCATGGCCTGGCGGGTGCGGGGCAGGATCTTCGACTTGCGGATGATGCTCAGGTAGTGCACCGGCAGGAAGTGGAAGGCCCTCCCCTGCCCCGGGGTGGTGGCCACGGTGATGGTGCCGGACTCGGCCAGGAGGAAGTCCGCGAAGGCGATGGCGGTGCCCGACCGGTCGGCCGTCCTGATGTTCTCCTCCCGGCTGGCTCCCGGTTTCCAGAAGGTGGCCGGCGGGTTGAGCCCGTCACGCCACTCCTCCAGGCCGAAGTCGGCGAAGAGGGGCGAGGTGGGCAGCATCACATGGTCGCTGTCATCCTTCTTGGAGTCGATGAACCGGTCCAGGGCCACGGGCAGACCGGCCTTGGTGCAGGTCTGGAAGTTCACGTGCACGGCCTCGCTGTTCTTCCGGGCTATCTCCAGGAGCTCGTCCTGGGTGTGCCCCGAAAGGGTGGTCTCCGGCAGGTCGTTGACGGGCACCAGGGGGTTGTCCTTGAGCTGGTGGCGGGGCCTGCCGCTCTTCTGGGCCAGATAGTCCAGGAATACCTCACGATCGGTCATGCCTGCGCTCCCTTCCCGTCGGCCTGGCCGTCCGGTGAGCCGGTCTTGTTGAAGACCGGTTCACCGTTGACCCGCTGACCCTGCTCCTTCTTGTGCCTGGCGAACCAACTGCGGAAGTTCTGCCCGTGCCTGGGCGGGTCGGGCAGGTCGCGCACCTTGGTCCATCCGCCGAAGACGAAGGGCATCCACTCCACATGCCTGTCGTTGGAGAAGAGGTTCCCGGCCGTCTCGGGCTGCTTCCTGGCCAGGGGGGCCAGCATGGTGTGGTCCAGCCCCAGGGCCGTGCGGAAGAGGGAGGAATGCCCGGTGCCGATACCGACCACCCTCATGATTGCGTCGTCAATCAGGTTCGCCTTGGACTGGTCGTCCATCATGATCTTGCGGTGCTTGATCATGAGCTCATGGAGGGGGATCTTGACCGGGCAGGTGGCCGTACAGGCCGCACAGAGGCTGCATGCGTAGGGCAGATCGCCGAAGTCGTCATATCCGCCATCCAGCACCGGTGAAAGCACGGAGCCGACCGGGCCCGGGTAGATGGACCCGTAGCCGTGGCCGCCGATGTGGCGGTAGATGGGGCAGACGTTCAGGCAGGAGGCGCAGCGTATGCACTGGAGGATGGGCTCGAAGTCGGTGCCCAGGGCGTTGGAGCGGCCGTTGTCCAGGATCACCACGTAGACGTCGTCCGGACCATCCGACTCCTGGCCGGTGCGGGGCGAGGTGAAGGTCAGGTAGGAGGTCAGCTTCTGACCGACTGCAGACCGGGCCAGCATGTTGTCCATGGTCTCGGCCTCCTTCATGGTCGGCACCAGGCGCTCCATGCCCATGACCACCACCTGGGTCCTGGGTATGCACATGGCCAGGTCGGCGTTGCCCTCGTTGGTGACCAGGTTGATCATGCCGGTGTCGGCAACGGCGAAGTTGCAGCCGGTGATGCCCATATCGGCCTCGAGGAAGTGCTTGCGCAGAACGGTGCGCGAGAATCGGGCCATGTGCTGGGGGTCGTTGTCGCCCTGGTAGCCCAGCTTCTTCTCGAAGATCTGCCGCACCTGTTCACGGTTCTTGTGGAGGGCCGGGAAGACCAGGTGGGTGGGCTGGTCCCAGTCATCCTCCTCCAGGATGAACTCGGCCAGGTCGGTCTCCAGCACCTCCAGCCCGGGCACGGTCATCAGGGTGGGATCCAGGTTGATCTCGCTGGTTACCATGGACTTGCTCTTGACGACGTGCCTGGCCTTCTTCTCGATGGCGATCCGCTTGATGTACTGGGCGGCCTCGTCGTCGGTCTGGGCGAAGAAGACGTGCCCGCCCCGCTTCTCGACGTTGTCGGCGAACTCCTCCAGGTAGTCGGGCAGGTAGCGGATGACGTGCTGGCGGATCTGCTCGCCCAGGTTGCGCCAGTCCTCCCAGTCGCCCAGCTCCTGGCGGGCGGCCTCGCGCTTGACCCACTGGGCGTCCTGGGCCTTGGCCACGGCCTGCTCGGCGAACTCGTCCTGCTCGGTCTCCTTGATACGGGTCAGGAAGGGGGCGTCGCTGGTCTTCAGATACTGCGCGGCCTTCTTGCCGTTGACCATGCTGCTCATACCAGGGCCTCCTTCCTGTCGGCGCCCTGGAGGGCCCCGGCGTCGTCACCGGCCCGGGAATCCTCCCCGACGTAGCGGACCCGGCTCATATCGACATTGTGGTTGAGCACCTCGGCCAGGTGCATGATGGTAATCTTCTCCCCGCGCCGGTTGAAACGGCCGCCGATGTTCATCAGGCAGCCCGGGTCGCAGGATATCAGGACCGAGGCGTTGGTGGAGAGGACGTCGTTGACCTTCTCGTCGACCATCTGGCGCGATATCTCGGGTTCCTTCATGGAGAACATGCCCCCGAAGCCGCAGCAGTTCTCGATATGGGGCAGGGGGACCATCTTCAGGTCCTTGACGTGTTCCAGGAGCGCAAAGGGGCTGGTCCGCTCGCCCAGGAGGCGGGTCATGTGGCAGGAGCGGTGGTACGTGGCCACGGCGTCGAGCTCGGCGCCCGCATCCAGCACCCCCAGCACCCGGTAGAGGAACTGGGAGAACTCATAGGTCTTGTCGGCCATCCGCCGGGCCTTGGCCACGTAGGCGGGGTCGTCGTCCCTCATGTGGAAGGGAAGCTCCTTGAGCATGTTGACGCAGGATCCGGCGGGGCCCACGATGTAGTCGGCATCCACGCTCATCAGGGCGTCGACCTCGTTGCGCATAACGTGCCGGGTCTCCTTGACATATCCGCTGTTGAAGGTCGGCTGACCGCAGCAGATCTGCTGCATGGGCATGTAGGTATCACACCCGAACCGCTCCAGCACCTCCACCATGGCCTTCCCCACGTTGGGGAACATGAGGTCCACCACGCAGGTGGAGAAAATGACGACTTTCATGCTCATCCCTTCTTCTCGTCGCGACCATGGCGCAACCCGCACGACCTGTGTGCACACGACCACCATGGTCCCGTCCGCCCCCTGACGTATCGCGGACCTTGATCTGCCGGACTCACATACGATATAACTGCTCAGATGTCAAGAGGTAATACCCCCATCATCCCATCCTTTTCAGCGCTGACCCCCCAATTCAGGGCAATCTCCATATTCAGACGGTGTGATATTCATCACTCCTTAGAAAAAAGTTCTTGACATCCTGAGCGAGTATGCTTCTTCATCTACAGCGCAGATTTAATCCCGGCCTTGGGTAGGCTGGGGGGAGAGAACCCCCTACCCGACCCTGGAACCAGGTGGAACCGCATGATCAATATTCCTCAGCTGCTCCTGCTGTACTCCCCCACCATCATTTCCGGCATCATCCTCCTCTTCGGGCTGCACCGTGAGCCCCGGCAGTTCCGCAACGCCATCTGGTTCCTCCTCTTCCTCCTCTTCCTCGTCGGGACCCTGGTACTGCAATTCGGCCTGCGCTGGCTGATCCTGCCCATCGCCATACTGGTGATCCTGATACCCATCGCCGTGGTGGCCTTCCTCCTGGCCAACACGGTCATCGTCACCCGCCGCGAGGGCGTCTCCCTGGCCACCCTCCTACCGGCCCTTCTGGCTTTGGCCCTGGCCGTCTACCTCCTCCTCTCCCCTCTCCTGATCGTCTTCGACGCACCCCACTGGTGCCTGGTCCTGGCCGGACTGGTCAGCCTGGAGGGAACCTGGTTCTTCTTCTCCTTCATGGCCCTCCTGCTCTACTCCTGGTTCTACCGGGCGCTCCCCCGCAAACGCCGGTACGATTACATCATCGTGCACGGGGCCGGTCTGCGCGGAGACCGGCCCACGCCCCTCCTACGGGGGCGGCTCGACAAGGCCATGCAACTGTGGCGGAAGCAGGGCAGGCAGGGCCGGTTCGTGGTCTCCGGCGGCCAGGGGCCCGACGAGGAGACCAGCGAGGCTCGGGCCATGGCCAACTATTTGATGAACTCCTGCGGGGTGCCGTCCGAGGCCATCATCATGGAGGACAGGTCGACCACCACCATGGAGAACCTGCGTTATTCCAAGGAGATCCTGGATGCCCGGTACGGAGTGGGCACGGGGCCTCAGCAGTACCGGGTGGCCCTGGTGACCAGCGACTATCACGTGTTCCGGGCCAGCGAATACGCCAGCAAGGTGGGGCTCAGGGCCGACGGAATCGGTTCCCACACCAGGGGCTACTACTGGCCCACGGCCTTCATCCGCGAGTTCGTGGCCGTGACCAGGTCCCACTGGTGGCCCTATCTGGCCGTGGCCGTCCTCTGGGCCGTCTGGACCGGAATCGGCCTGATGCACTGAGGGTTCCTGGTGGGCTCGGCATTCATGGGTCTGTCTGCCGGGCAGGTCGGAAAAACGGGGTAGCGCCCCCTCCGAACCAGGTCAGGGCCTCCTGCGGGCCGGTCGCGGGTCGTGGTTGTCCCCTAGTCCTTTTTCCTGTCTGGTGGACGTATGGTAGAATGTCTGGCAGTGGACGGAAGGCCTGATGTGTGCGGGGTGCCGGGGAGGGCACCGTGGCGCACGTGGGGTTGCTTTCCCGCCGGTTTGAGACGGTGGGATGAGTTTGGGGGAAAGAAGTCCGTAGCTTGCATCGTCTCGCATATTCACCGCGGCTGGTCCTTGCCGTCATGCTCATGGCCGCCATGATCCTGCCCGCGGCAATCCACACCCCGGCCGCCGCCGACGCGGCACCCACGGCCACGGCCATGACGGCACAGGAGGGTCGATCCCCCCGCACGGCCGACAGGCAACAGACCCGGCCCGCCACACCCACACCTACACCCACACCAACCACATCACCATCCGACGGGACACCGGCCGGACCGGCCGCCCCATCCCTGTCCGTCCCCTCACCGTTGGGCGGGGGACCAGACAGCCCCCTGGCATCCGTCTCCCCCCTGCATCCCGCCAC
>NZ_BTXM01000009.1:0-12406 GCF_036987015.1 Bifidobacterium indicum | reverse complement strand
GTCCCGGTCCAGGGCCATGGAGTGGTTGTAGCCGGCGCTGACGGCGGTGAAGGCGACGCCCGCGGGCGTGGCCGCCTTGACGGGTGTGGTCCGGTTGGTGGTGGTGCCGTCGCCGAGCCGGCCGGAGTCGTTGTATCCCCAGGTCCAGATGTTGCCGTCCCGGTCCAGGGCCATGGAGTGGTTGCCGCCGGCGCTGACGGCGGTGAAGGCGACGCCCGCGGGCATGGCGACCCTGACGGGTGTGGTCCGGTTGGTGGTGGTGCCGTCGCCGAGCTGGCCGTAGTCGTTGTATCCCCAGGCGTATGCGGCGCCGTCGCTGCCCAGGCCCAGCGAATGGTTATTACCCCCGGACACCTGCGCGAAGCGGACGGGGTCCGTGGGCGACTGCGTCCTCACGTCCGTCCCGCCCTTCCACGGGCCCCGCTCGGGACCCGACGACCACCGGCCCCACCGGGCCGTCAGCGTCACGTCGCCCGTCACGGGCCGGGTGAAGTCCCAGGCGACGTCCCCGTCGAACCAGCCGTCGAAGGTCCAGCCCGGACGCGACGGATCGTCATGCGGCCAGGCGGCCGGCCTGCCGTCGGGCACGCGCTGATCGGCCGGCAAGCCCACGGCCCCCGCCTCGGACGTGAACCGCACCGTACGCAAGACACCCGCACGCGCGGCCCCACCCTGCTGGCCCGGGGAAGACAGGCCCTGCGGAGTGCCCAACGGGTTGGGGGTCGCCAAGGGGGAGGGGGACACGCCCTCCCCCTGTTTCTTGGCGGGGCTGTCCGGCGTTGTCGCCGGGGATTGCAAAGGGGAGGACGGTGATGACGGGTCGGAGGCCGTAACCGAGGGCGATGGTGTCGGGTCCTTACCTAGTTTCGGGGTCTGACGACCCCCCCCCCCCGTTGATTTCAGCATACGTGGACGGCGAGGAGGTCTGCTCGGCGTCAGCATCCTGCGTACCGGCCATGAGACCGAAGCACACGGCGGCCACCGATACCAGAACAATGATGATCGGACGGATAAAACGTCTGCTCGAACTATTCATGCCTGTGGATCCTCCCCCGACAACCCACCCGTGGTGGCCCCAACAGCCGACCGGACCGGGTCGGACCGTCATCCCCCATGACGACCCCAACCCCGAAAGCAGGTGGTTCCTCTTCAATGAAACTATCAAGCACCCTACCACATCCACGACCGGAACTCACATCGACCGCATGTGAACACCGGCAGATCGGGGTTTAAGTGGTCGAGAAGCGATTCTCCCGGTCACAAGCCCTGTGCACAACCGGACAGATTAGTGCCGAGGTTGTCTGATCCGGATGACCACATACGATAGGACGCATACGATCAGAAGAGTCCGCAGGCAAATGGGGCTTGCATGTCGATGACACCGGGAGAATGAGATGGTGATGGGCGGGAACGGGAACGAGCCAGACAGGCCCGGTGGGACCGATCAAGAAGACCGGCGATCACAGCGGGAGCGCATGCTCGTCGGTGAGCTCTACGATGCCTCGGACCCCGAGCTGGGGCGCTTGAGGGTCAGGGCCCACGAGCTCTGCCGCCGCTTCAACGTCTCATCCGAGGAGGAGCGGGACCTGCGTCACCGGATCCTGGATGAACTGGTCCCCGAGCGCGGCCAGGATACGGACTTCATGGGCCCCATCTACTTCGACTACGGCTGCTTCACCAGGCTCGGGTCGCGCATCTTCGCCAATTTCAACTTCACCGTCCTCGACACCTGCCCGGTGGTGATCGGCGACGACGTCATGATCGGCCCCAATGTCACCCTGGCCACCCCCCTGCATCCGCTGCGCTGGCAGGAGCGGAATCTGAGGCGGCATGAGGACGGGTCCCTCTACGACTATGAGCTGGGCGCCCCGATCACCATAGGCTCCAACTGCTGGCTGGCCTCGAACGTGACCGTGGCCGGCGGGGTGACCATCGGCGACGGCGCGGTCATCGGGGCCGGGTCCGTGGTGACCCATGATGTTCCGCCCGACTCCCTGGCCGTGGGTGTGCCCTGCCGTGTGGTCCGCACCATCACCGAGGCCGATCGGATGGATCTGCCTGGTCTGGGCTAGCGGCCTGCCGGTCCGCCACCGCATCCATGCCGGCCAGCTGGCGTGCGATGGCCTGCGGATCCCCGCCCGGGCAGGTGGCCTGGATGTGCCCGTCCTGGAGGAAGACGACCCGGTGGGCCCGGGCGGCGACGTTGGGGTCGTGGGTCACCATGAGGATGGTCCGGCCGCGCTGGGCGGCCAGGTCGAAGAGGTCCATGACCGCGTGCGAGCTGTGGGTGTCCAGGGCCCCGGTGGGTTCGTCGGCCATGATGATCTCCGGGTTGGCCGCCAGGGTCCTGGCTATGGCCACCCTCTGCTGCTGGCCCCCGCTCATGTCGGCCGGGTAGGTGTTGGCATACCCCTCCAGCCCGACGTCCGCAAGAGCCGACAGGGCCACCCGGGTGGGGATCCGTTCTCCGCCGAAGATGCTGGACAGCATGGTGTTCTGCAGGCAGGTGAAGGCGTTGATCAGGTTGTAGTCCTGGAAGACGAAGCCGATATGGTCGCGCCGGAGCCTGGTCAGCTCCCTCTCCCTGAGCTGGGTCAGGTCCTCACCGGCAATGACGACTCTGCCCTGCCTGGTCTGGAGGAGCCCCGCGGCGCAGTACAGCAGGGTTGATTTACCGGCGCCCGAGGGTCCCATGATGGCCGTCCAGGTGCCCACCCGGCATTCCAGGCTGACCCTGTCCAGCACCTTGGCGCCCTGTTTCCTCCTGGTCCCGTAGTCGTAGGAGACGGCATCCAGGATGAGTGGGGTCTGGCGGATGGTGGAGGACTGTCTGTAGGGGTTCCTCCCCGTGTTCGCCCCGGTCCGGGCCTGGGCCGCATGCCTTGGGGCTGGTTCCTTGGTTCGCTGCTGATGCTGCATCCTTGCGCTCCTCCTCGGTTGTTCGGGTGATTCCGTTTCCCCGCTTTCCCCATTGGACCATGGCTGAAGTCTCCGGTCAGGGTGTTTTCAGGGTCGAATCAGGGGCGAATACGGGGTGATCAGGGGGCGATGCGGGACGCTGGGGTGATTTGTAGGGCGAATGCGGAACGGCCGGGGACCGTTTGTGGGGGACGGTTCCAAGGTGGATTGGCCGGGTCCGTATTTCCCTCCCGGGGCGTGTGTCGTGGAGGATGAGCCAGGGTGCAATCCTTGCAGGAGGGATGCCGGAGGCCGCGTCGTCACTGGGCGGGCAGGAGCGGTACGGCCGCTCGTTTCCCCGGAATCGCAAGGATGCAACAGCTGGTTGACGGCAAATCTTGGTGTCTTTGCCGGAGGCAACCCCAAGCTGGTGGCGGCCGGGGCCCTGGGCGTTCCCTCATGGTTCCGTCGCCGGGTGAATCGGCGTCCCGTCGATCGGAAGAAAGAGCATCATGAGTTTCAGAACCAACCTGCAGGCCCTGCGGTCGCAACGCAACATGACCCAGGAGCAACTGGTCATGCTGGTGGGGGTATCCCGTCAGGCGGTGTCCAAGTGGGAGTCCGACAAGGCCTATCCGGAGATGGACAAGCTCCTGGCCATCTGCGACCTGTTCGGCTGCACCCTGGATGACCTGGTCCTGGGCGACGTCCGCCGGCCGGGCTCCGGCCGGTATGATGATCCGAAACCGCAGGACCTGGCTGGGCGGGATGATGGTGCTCCGGATCGGCCGGAAGCCATATCCCGGTGCTCGCCCGTTCGGCCGACCGCGCCCGTTCCTTCGACCATGGAGGACGTGACCGGCTACGCCTCCTTCAGCAAAGTCTACAGTCTGCGCAGGGCCTTCGGGTTCGCCGCCATCCTGCTGGGGCTGGCCTTCAGCGGCCTCTTCGCCGGGGGAGCCACCCGACGGACGCACAGAACGGTCTGGCCTTCCTCTTCCTGATGATCGGCGTCGCCCTGGGTCTGGCCTTCCTGGTGTCGGCGGCCTCGGCCAGGAAGGGCTTCCGCCGCAGGCATCCCTGCATGGCTGATTTCCACACCGATGAGGAGCGTTCTCAGGCCTCCCGTCAGACCACCTGGGAGCAGGTCTGCGGCCTGGCCGTAATCCTCCTGGACGTGGCGATCGCCTCCGCCGGCTCCCTGATCTGGGGCTGGTCGAACCAGGTCAGGGGCTGCATTTTCTTCGCCCTCCTGGCCTTTGGGGTCCTCCTCCTGGTCCATTCGGGTACCAGCAGCCGGATGATGAACATCAAGGCCTGGAACGAGGAGGGGAGGGCGAGGAGCATGACTGCGAGGAGTCGGACGCTTGCGGGTACCGGGTCTCCAACTCCATAAGCGGCATCATCATGGGCCTGTGCATGGTGGTGGCCCTGGTCATGCTCTTCTCGGGCAACGAAAACAACTTCTTCGGCTTCCCCCATACCCTTCTGGGACTTCCGGGTCATCGGCGGAGTCGTCTGCGGAGTGGTGCAGGCCCTGATCGGCATCTTCCGCAGACCCCCTCGCGCCTGACCCGATGACTTGCCTTCGTCGGCCAAACGTAGTAGTCTAACAAAGTTGTGTGTTTGACCGTAGCCTTGCGCTGCCGGTATGAACACCTGGAACGACTTGGAAAAACAACGTAAAGGGAGTCATCATGGCAGCTCGTTGCGCGGTGTGCGGCAAGGGCCCGCAGACCGGTTACAGTGTTTCTCATTCGCATATCCGTAATAAGCGTGTCTTCCGCCCCAACCTGCAGTCGGTGCACACCAAGATCGACGGGGAGAACGTGCGCGTCCGCGTCTGCGTCAAGTGCCTCAAGGCCGGCAAGGTGCAGCGCATCGCCGCCTGAGTGCGGTTTTCATCTTGATTGAACCCCCGGAGCGGCAGTCTCCGGGGGTTCTTGCTATACAGGTATCGACAGGACCTGCGAAGAGCATCGGGTCCTGGTCCGGGAGTGGGGAAAGCGTGGGAGGTGAGCGGCATGCCGGCGGTGGACAAGACGGGCCTGGCCAGCCCTGTATCATCCCTGATGGCCAACAAGAGGCGTGTGGGGGCCCTGAAATCGCTGGGCATCACCACGGTCCGCGAGGCCCTGACCTACTATCCCTTCCGGGTCACCGATCCCGTGCCGGTCACCACCATCGGCGGTATCGTCATGGGTCGGCCCTGCGCCTTCGCCGCCAGGGTGGAGAGCGCCCGGGTGGTCCCCCTGAACGGGCACCGCGGGTTCCGGTTCGACGTGGTCGTGGAGGATGCCGAGTTCGCCTCCTCCCAGGGCCTGCCCGGCATGATGGCCCGCCTGGTCTTCTTCTCCCATAAGAAGACCTACATGGACTGGATGGCCATGCGGCTCAGAACCGGGGCCGGGGTGGTGGTGGCCGGCGAGCCCGGCACCTACATGGACCAGCTCCAGTTCACCCATCCCGAAACCCTGGTTGTGGCCGATCGGGACGTGGATGAGGTGGGCAGCCTCAAGGCCGATGCGGCCAGCGTCCGTGAGGCCCTGGACAGGGTGTCCCGTCCCCGGCCGGTCTACCATGCCAACTCCCGCATATCTTCAGACCACATCCACGATGCCATCCTGTGGTTCATGCGGCTCCTGGCCCAGCACGACGCGGGGGCAGCATTCGAGGACGAACATGACCGGCCCCGCATAGACCCGACGGCCCTGGGGCGGGGCGTTCCCGACATCATTCCAGAGCCGGTCCGCGCCAGGCGGGGGCTCTTGCACCGGGCCCAGGCCCTCTTGGCCATGCACGACCCGGACTCCCTCAAGGACTTCAAGGAGGCCCGGCAGACCCTGCGGTATGAGGAGGCCTTCGTGTCGCAGACTGCCCTTCTCCAGACCCGCCAGGAGACCAGGAAGAGCCCGACCTACCCCTGCCCGGATGCCGGGATGGAGGCGGCCTCGGGTTCCCTGCGCGCCCGGTTCATCGACTCCCTCCCTTTCGACCTGACCGAGGGGCAGCGCCAGGTCATAGGGCAAATCGGCGAGGACATGGCGCGCGACTACCCCATGCAGCGCCTCCTCCAGGGCGAAGTGGGCTCGGGCAAGACCGTGGTGGCCCTGGCCGCCATGCTCCAGGCCGCCGACGCCGGTCACCAGGCGGTTCTGGTGGCCCCCACCCAGGTCCTGGCCGAGCAGCACTACGAATCCATCAAGGGCATGCTGGCCGCCTTGGGCACCGAAATCAGCCCCAGGGCCGCCGGGAAGAAGAACTCCCAGGCCGACAATGTGACCATGATCGACATGGGCTCCGATCGGTCCACGGCCCTTGAGGACGGCACCCTGCCCCTGGTGCTTCTGACCGGCGGCATGCGACTGGCCCAGCGGCGCCAGGCCCTGGCGGTATCGGCCTCGGGCAGGCCCTGCATCGTCGTCGCCACCCACGCCGCCTTCTCCAAGACCTTCCAGGCACCCAACCTGGCCCTGGCCGTGATCGACGAGCAGCACCGGTTCGGCGTGGAGCAGCGGGAGGAGCTGCGACGCAAGTCGGAGCGCTCACCCCACCTCCTGGTCATGACGGCCACCCCCATACCCCGCACCGCGGCCATGACATGGTTCGGCGACCTGGACATCTCCGCACTGACCGAGCTGCCCAGCAACCGCAAACCCGTGCGGACCTATGTGGTCTCCGAGGGCGACGGGCCCGCCATGGGCGGCATGTTCCTCCACCTGCGCAAGCGCATCGAAGCAGGGGAGCGGGCCTACGTGGTCTGCGCCCGGATCGACGAGGACGATGACCCGACCCAGGCGGGCGGCGCCGGCCAGGGCGGGAAGGCCGGGAGGCGCCAGGGGGCCCAGGTGGAACGGGATGAGTTCCGACCCGACCTCTACCAGGACGAGGTCGGCCAGGAGGGGGCCAGGGCGCCCCTGCACTCGGTGGCCGAAATCAGCAAGCGCCTGGCCGGCCTGCCCCAGTTCCAGGGCATCGGGATGGCCACCCTGACCGGCCGCGACGACGATGCCACCAAGACCGCCGTCATGGCCGGTTTCGCCTCCGGCAAGACCCCCCTCCTGGTGGCCACCACGGTGATCGAGGTGGGGGTGGACGTGCCCCGGGCTTCCTGCATGGTCATCTTCGACGCCGACCGGTTCGGGCTCTCGCAACTCCACCAGCTGCGCGGACGGGTGGGTCGTGGCGGTACGGACTCCTGGGCCTTCCTGGTATCCAGGGCTCCCGTGGATTCACCCGCCGCCGAACGCCTGGAGGTCATCAGGAGCACCACCGACGGGGCCAGGATAGCCGAGGCCGACATCCAGATGCGCGGTGCCGGCGATGTGCTGGGCGAGGCCCAGTCCGGAGGGCGCTCCTCCCTGAAGCTGCTCCGGGTGGTCACCGACGCACCGATGATCACCCAGGCCCGGCAGGAGGCCGAAGAACTCCTGAAATCGGACCCAAGCCTCAAGGGGCAGGTGGAGCTGGCCGGGGCGGTGCTGGACTTCATGCGCGGCAACGAGGGCTTCCTGGTCTCGACCTGAAAGGACACCTGGATACATGCACATCATCTCCGGAAGGTTCAAGGGGTTCACCATACCCGCGGCCCTCAAGGGCACCCGCCCCACCACGGACCGGACCAAGGAGGCCATCTTCTCCCGCCTGGAGGCCATCGGGGCCGTCGAGGGGGCCAGGGTACTGGACCTCTACGCCGGCACCGGTGCCCTGGGGTTCGAGGCCCTCTCCCGCGGAGCCGGCCAGTTGGAATCGGTGGAGTCCGCCGGCCGGGCCGCCGGACTCCTGGCCAGGTCGGCGGCCAAGCTGGCCCACCACCCCTCCTGGGACCCGTCCATGGGCATCCATGTGAGCAGGGTCAAGGCCGAGCGTTTCGTCAGGCCCCTTCCGGCCGCTGATAACCCCGGGATCGACGCAGCCCGGTCCCGCCCTGGGGAGAGACCCTACGATCTGGTATTCATGGACCCTCCCTACGACCTGTCCACGGAACACTGCCAGGAGGTCATGACCTGCCTGGTCGAGGGGAACCTGGTGGGACCTGAATCGGTGATCGTCCTGGAACGTTCGGGACGCTCGCAGCAGCCTCTGCCGCCCTCCGGCTGGGCCGTATCCCAAGCCAAGTCCTACGGCGAGACCATGGTCTTCTACATCGAATCGGCCACGGCCTAGACCTGCGCACAACCTACGGTTCCGGTCCCGGGCGGGAATCGGGCTTCCTGCTCCGGGAGGGGTCGGTCATCGCGGACGGGTGGGGGCCGGAGGTTTGCCAGCCCAGGTCTTCCAGGAGGCGGCGGTCCTGCTTGTCCAGGGAGGGGCAGTCCAAGCGGGCGATCAGGTCCGGGCGGATCCGGCTGGTTCGCTCGATGGCCTCGTCGCGGCGAAAGCGGTCGACCCTGCCGTGGTCGCCGCTGGTCAGGATCTCGGGCACGCCCATGCCCCGCCAGGTGGTGGGACGGGTGTACTGAAGGTATTCAAGCAGTGGCTCGTCGCCGGTATAGGATTCCTCCACGATGGAATCGGGATTCCCCATGAAGCCCGGCAGAAGGCGGGTTATGGCCTCCAGCATGACCGATACGGCCACCTCGCCGCCGTTAAGCACATAGTCGCCTATCGAGTACTCCCTGACATCAATACCCTGGTTGCGGTAGTAGGCGGGAATCCTGGCATCGTATCCCTCGTACCGGCCGCAACCGAAGACCAGCCGGTCGGCATGGGAGAGATCGGTGGCATCGGCCTGGGTGAAGAGCGGGGCCGAGGGGTTCGGGAAAATCAGGACAGGGCCATCGGTCCGGCCCGGGTCTGCGCAGCCCAGGCCGTCCTTGTCCCCGACGGTTTTTCCCTCCGCCTCATTTGGCCCGCCTGTGGCGTTGCGTCCCTTTGAATCGCCCGCGACCCTTCCACACGGGGCGGGCGTGCCCGCGGCATCCAGGCCGAGCATGTCGTCCAGGCACTCAGCCCAGACCTCAGGCTTCATGACCATGCCGGCCCCACCACCGACCGGAGTGTCATCCACGGAGTGGTGAATGTCATGGGTCCAGTCGCGCAGGTTGTGTGCTTTGATGGTCACCAGCCCCTTCTCCTGGGCCTTGCCCAGGAGGCTGAGGCCGGTCACGTCGAAGTACTCGGGGAAGACGGAGACGATGTCGATCTGCATGCTTCCAACTCTACCCAAGACCCTCCAATCCCGTGTCTGGTCCGTGTCCATCGCACACGGTCGGCTCGGTCTGTCTGGTTGGGGGGTGAAGGGTTGTGTGGGATTGTGTGTGGTTGATGTGTGGTGGGCGGTCCCTCGGGTCGGGGATGATCTCTCCGGGGGGCCGTCCGGTCGGCGGGGTGTGGCTGTTGGGGATTGTGCCGCGCCCCCGGTCCGCTTACTCGGGTGAAGTCGGTGTGGTGGTGTCCTGCCGGTGGCGTCGGCCCGCCAGGGTGGCTGCCATGGCGAGCAGGCCCATGAGGAGGAGGGGCAGGATGCCTTCGCCGCCGGCCAGGGGCAGGACGGCGAGGGTGCGGAACTCGTACCGGTTGCCGGTGTCCGGGGTCTGCACGGTGCCGTCGCGGGTCCAGTCGATGGTGACGGTGACCGTGCCGGGCGTGTGGGCCGGGGTGGTCGTCCTCCAGGTGTCGTCCGTGTTCGCGGCCGGCGCGGTGCCCGGCGTGGTGCCGAACCTGACGCCGGTGGGTATGGCCGGGCCCGGGAAGGCCACCGGGCCCGGCGTGGGGTTGGGGTTGAAGGTGCCGCTGTTGGTGGCGCTTCCCAGTTCGCCGGAGCTGTTCCATCCCCATGTGTAGAGGTTGCCGTCGGATCCGACCGCCATGGAATGCAGGCCTCCTGCGCTGGCTTGTGTCCAGGTGAATCCGGCGGGTGCGCCCGCGGGCTTGTCCGGCAGGCCCGGCGTGGGGTTGGGGTTGGTGGTGTTGGTGTTGGTGGTGCGTCCCAGTTCGCCATAGTCGTTGAGTCCCCAGGTGTAGAGGTTGCCGTCGGAGCCGAACGTCATGGAATAGCAGTTTCCTGCGATGGCCTGTGTCCAGGTGAATCCGGCGGGTGCGCCCGCGGGCTTGGCCACCATGCCCGGCGTGGGGTTGGGGTTGGTGGTGTTGGTGTTGGTGGTGCGTCCCAGTTGGCCGTACCGGTTGCTTCCCCATGTGTAGAGGTTGCCGTCGGAGCCGAACGCCATGGAATGGGTGTCTCCTGCGGTGGCTTGTGTCCAGGTGAATCCGGTGGGTGCGTCCGCGGGTTTGTCCACCGGGCCCGGTGTGGGGTTGGTGTTGCTGCTGGTGGCGCGTCCCAGTTTGCCGTACAGGTTGTCTCCCCATGTGTAGAGGTTGCCGTCGGATCCGAACGCCATGGAATGGGTGTCTCCTGCGCTGGCCCGGGTCCAGGTGAATCCGGCGGGTGCGCCCGTGGGTTTGTCCACCGGGCCCGGTGTGGGGTTGGGGTTGAGGGTGCCGCTGTTGGTGGTGCGTCCCAGTTGGCCGGAGTCGTTGTCTCCCCATGTGTAGAGGTTGCCGTCGGATCCGACCGCCATGGAATAGAAGCCTCCTGCGGTGGCTTGTGTCCAGGTGAATCCGGCGGGTGCGCCCGCGGGTTTGGCCACCATGGTCGGCGTGGGGTTGGGGTTGAGGGTGCCGCTGTTGGTGGTGCGTCCCAGTTGGCCGGAGTCGTTGTCTCCCCATGTGTAGAGGTTGCCGTCGGATCCGACCGCCATGGAATAGAAGCCTCCTGCGGTGGCTTGTGTCCAGGTGAATCCGGCGGGTGCGCCCGCGGGTTTGGCCACCATGGCCGGTGTGGGGTTGGGTTTCCAGGTGCCGCTGTTGGTGTCACGTCCCAGTTGGCCGTACTGGTTGTTTCCCCAGGTGTAGAGGTTGCCGTCGGATCCGATGGCCAGGGAATGGGAGGTTCCTGTGCTGATCTGGGTGAAGCGGATGCCGCGGGGTGCGGGCGGGGTGAGGGTGACCTGTTCGCCGCCCAGTTCGGATCCGTGGCCGGGGCTGATGGTCCATGACGGGGTCGGGCTCCAGTGGGCCTTGAGGTCCACGTGTCCGGTGACGGGCCGGTTGAAGTCGTAGGCCACGGGTGTGCCGGTGATGAACCATCCGTCGAACACGTGGCCGGTCTTGACCGGGTCGGCGGGGCGGCTGGCCCGGTGGCCCTCCGCGACCTGCTGGTCGGGTGGTGCGGGTGTGCCCCCGTCCGGGTCGAAGTTGACCGTGTGGGAGGGTGCTTCGTACGTGTAGGGCAGGTGCGTGTCGGCCTGGGGTGCGTTGTTCCTGGTCCAGGTGATGACCGTGTCCGTCCGGCCCGCCGCGTGTGCGGGTGTGGTGACCCTCCAGGTGCCGTCCGTGTTCCCGGCCGGCACGGTGCCGGCGGCCCCGCCGAACACGACCCCCGTGGGGACGGCGGGCCCGGTGGCGGGGGGATCAGTCCGGCCCGGCACGGGATTGGGGTTGAAGGTGCCGCTGTTGGTGGCGCGTCCCAGTTGCCCGTACTGGTTGTCTCCCCAGGTGTAGAGGTTGCCATCGGATCCGACCGCCATGGAATGTGACCATCGTGCGTTGGCCTGGGTCCAGGTGAATCCGGCGGGTGCGCCCGCGGGTTTGTCCACCGGGGTCGGTGTGGGGTTGGGGTTCCCGGTGCCGGTGTTGGTGGTGCGTCCCAGTTGGCCGTACTGGTTGCTTCCCCATGTGTAGAGGTTGCCGTCGGATCCGACCGCCATGGATTGGGTGTATCCTGCGCTGGCCTGGGACCAGGTGAATCCGGCGGATACCCCCGTGGGCTTGTCCGCCGGGCCTGGCGTGGGGTTGGGGTTGAAGGTGCCGATGTTGGTGGTGCGTCCCAGTTCGCCATAGCTGTTGCTTCCCCAGGTATAGAGGTTGCCGTCGGATCCGACCGCCAGGGAATGGGAGGTTCCTGCGATGGCCTGTGTCCAGGTGAATCCGGCGGGTGCTCCCGCGGGCTTGTCCGCCGGGCCCGGCGTGGGGTTGGGCTTGGAGTTGCTGGTGCGTCCCAGTTGGCCGAAGTCGTTGCGTCCCCATGTGTAGAGGTTGCCGTCGGATCCGATGGCCATGGAATGGTCGTCTCCTGTGCTGGTCTGGGTCCAGGTGAATCCGGCGGGTGCTCCCGCGGGTTTGTCCACCATGGTCGGCGTGGGGTTGGGGTTGAGGGTGCCGCTGTTGGTGGTGCGTCCCAGTTGGCCGAAGTCGTTGCGTCCCCATGTGTAGAGGTTGCCGTCGGATCCGACCGCCAGGGAAAAGTAGTCTCCTGCGGTGGTCTGGGTCCAGGTGAATCCGGCGGGTGCTCCCGCGGGCTTGGCCACCATGCCCGGTGTGGAGTCGGTGCTGGTGTTGGTGTCGCGTCCCAGTTCGCCGTATTGGTTGCGTCCCCATGTGTAGAGGTTGCCGTCTGATCCGATGGCCATGGAATGGAAGGTTCCTGCGCTGGCCTGTGTCCAGGTGAATCCGGCGGGTGCGCTCGCGGGCTTGTCCACGATGCCTGGTGTGGGGTCGGTGCCGC
>NZ_BTXM01000008.1:0-16144 GCF_036987015.1 Bifidobacterium indicum | reverse complement strand
GGCCGGGGTTCCGGACGGGTGCCGCCGTGGCCGCCGTGGGCAGGGCCAGGGCGAACAGGAGCACGGCCCCCAGACAGGTGCGGCCCATAGCCGTGAAACGAAGCATACCGTTGTTCCCCTTCCATACAGATACAGGAGGGGCATCGATACGAATCATCCGGCCCCCCGGGACCCGCACCCCTTGCATGCGCCACCCGACCACGGGCCGGACGCATACGACACGGAACCCATTACTCATATCATACCATACCTGCTCACAATGCAGCACACGCCCACCACACACGACTGGTGCGTTGGGGTCTCTCTCCCTAAGCCAAATCCCGGTCGGTCGGATTCCATCCCCGAGTTGAAAAAGGTACAGCGATATTCTTATCGGCGAATGGTTGGCCCTTTCACAAATCCTTTCTCCACCCGGCCCATTCCGCTCTGGCCGATCCGATGAACGCCGACAGCCTTTGGGAAATATCCACCTGTTTTCGTGGCCTTTGCCCATCGTGCCAATCATTGTTGTCAATGAACGAATCCGACTTCTGGTCGGGACGATCGAATTCCGTGGACTTCCCACGGGGGGGGGCGTTGCAGGAACCACCCATTGCGGATCCGAACGTCTCCATCCCGCTCAGGTCATCAACGCATGGATCGGGCCATACAGGCATGTCCTTGATCACGATGACGACCGACGACGAAAGCGAGAACAGAGGCAACCTGGTGTACTTGTGCGGCAGACACGCTGCAGGGGGTGCTTCTGGTGGCTTGGCATCATGACGTACGCCAAGGGCTGCATCATTCCGTCTGTGCCATGGAGATGCCGGTAATAATGACGGAGCACCCAGCCTTGACATGGATTCCTGCAACTACGCGCGTGTGGATGATTACCGTACAGCCATTCGAGCCGTTCGGTATCCTGTCGAACACGGTTTCATCTGTAGGGATGAACGCCGGGCAGGAGGATCCGTCGACCACTCTGGTCGTGCACAGGGGGTATCGCGATATGGTCAGGTTCCGGAGACTGAATCGGAGTGGATCGAGCTTGGCGATGATTCCGGGTTCAATGGCCATGATGCCATGGCGGATGAAACCTGAGAAGGGGTCATCCGCGTGGGGTCACCATGCCATTCCGGTTTGTGTAATGCGTTGGCAAGCCTGCTAAACGCAATGATGCTGATTGTTATGAACACCTTTCCGCGTTCAACCCGACATCGCCGCATGGCTGCCTAGTGATTTGCCATCATTGATGAGAAGCGGGAATGTATCGGCCCCTGCACGGTTGACGGTCGTAGGGAGAATGCGGACGCGACAGGTTGCGGTCCATGAAGGCGGCAGGAGACGCGTCATGTTGGCAAGGAACCGGAATCCGGTGCCACCACGCAGGCTCTGAAGTAGGGTTTCAGGGCTGAGAGGTCGTTCTGTGCGCCCGGGTTTCCGATAGGAGCGGTTTGTTTCATCGAAAGACCGATGCGACAGGATCGGTCGGGAGTCTTCTCCCTCAGGTGTCGGAGAAGATCAAGGCGGGCATAATGATCGGTTTTCGACCTTCCTGTTCTGAATGTGCCGGGCTCGTTTGGGGCGGGGTGCTCAGGCCGTCTTTCATGGGTCGACCTGTCGACATGTCCTGTTTGCTGGTCATGGAATCGTATGCCGGGCCGGAGGGGTCGGAGGGGATCCGCCTGACCTTGGAGACTGTGTTATCGCCAACCGGGGCAGGGGGCCAAGTGGCTGTCCGATCCGTGGCGCGTGCCGATATGTACCAGCCACGGCCATCCCGCAAGGTGCGGAGAACACGTAAACGGAGCAAGTTCACAAGGGCTTTCTCGCCACGATCGAAAAAGTCAGCGGAATCTGCGGTCGGTCCCGGGGCATGGTCCATCCAGCGAGGTCGGAATTGTACTCCAGCATGGGCATGGCCTTCCAGTCGGTCACAGCATGTTCGCCAATCGCCTCTATGGCCAGCCCGGCGTCCAGCAGTGCTCCGGTCATCTCCTGGAAGTCATGGGCCCAGTTGTGGTTGGTGGTGTGCTCAATCCGAGTCCTGGCCTGATGCTGTTGGGCCTCCACCGCGGATGCGTAGGTCTGATCGGTTTCATAGGTTGTTTCCGTTCCGCCGAAGTAGTTCTGGATTATCGTCATGCCCTCATTGTCCAAGGCGAACAGCAGCGGATGGTTGTCGCGGATCATGAAGATGCCGCCATCTGTCAGGAGTGTGGCGATTGAGCGGGCCCAGTCTTTCAGATCGGGAAGCCAGGTGATGGTTCCGGCACTGGTGACGATGAGATTGAACCGACCCGCCTGATCAGGCATGGCCTGTGCCGCGAAGCGGGCATCCCCCTGCACATAGGTGATTGATGCCCCGGCTCGATCGGACAGATCCCTGGCATACTCAAGCGCGGTGGGGGAGAAATCCAGGCCATAAACCTTCCCTGCACCCAATCGCCACCAGGTCAGGGTGTCCTCGCCGATGTGACATTGCAGATGCAGAAGCCGCAAACCCGTTATGCCACTTTCAGGAAGATGGGGTTCAAGAACCGCCAGATCGCGCAAGACGACCGGTGATGAGGCCGAGGGGTCATCGGCGAATGCATCGCGATCGCCATATGCGCCATTGGCGTGCACAACCGCTCGGTCGTTCCAGTTGAGGAGATTGTCCCTCACATCACCGGATTGATCGGCTTCACTGTCGGGCATGGCTTACCTCCCAGGATATAGAGGCCATCGGCGGTGATGAAGCTCGAACATACGTAAAAACAGTCATCTCTCTTGTGTTCTGAACAGCATCATAATATAGGACTGAATGCCACATATCAAATCGTCGCCATACCCAGTGCGTCACGTCCAGGTTGTTCACCTACGATTTCATGACCGTAGCATGAGCCACTACGAATGTGACCAGAGGCCCTTGACAGGATGTGGGCCCATTTGAGGGGCATCAGCTTTTTGGGGGGGGGGGTGAAAGAAATGAATTCATTTTTCCTCATCGCCGACCGACCGCTCATGGAGGCTATACCTGATTCAGCCCATGGGGGCTTTGACCAGGTGCTCAATGTGTATGAGCACGCTTATAGGTATGCACGCACTATAGAGTATTCGAAAAGACGGGTTCCAAGACCACATGGGTGTCCGGTCCATTTGCTTTCAATGCGGGTATGACCAGCCATGATCAGTCGGAATTGAAAGCAATGGCGGTTGATCGTCGGAGAGGTGTTTGAGGAGTCGTCCCTGATCTACCTACGGCCGCGATCATTCGGTCAACGCGAATAGGTTCAACTGCACGTATCGTTCGTCGTGCGGGCCGGTTTTTGCCATTCCGGAGGTGGTCCAATATCGTGGGGTCGTTCGCCGTCGGTCGAATGGGGCTCGTTCGTGTCGGTGTCCGTCGGGGAGCCTCCTGGGTTCATGCTTGGAAATACCAGCGCGAGGGGCGCTCGGAAATGGGGGCATGGACACCGAATTGCATATTCGGGTTCCGTACGTCGGCCCACATGCAGCCGGAGGCGCTGAACGTTGACGACCACGATGGGCTATGGCAAGGTGTTTTCCGGACCGACATCGACGGTCGTTCCACCTCGGCGGCGCGCTGTTCGGATCCTCGATTGATTGGCTGTGAGCATGCGGACATCACCATGGATCAGCGGGGATGATGCCCACCATGCCCCCACCCCTACTTTGATGAATGGCGGAGGCGAGAACCGGATCCGGATCTCCTCGCCTCCGACACGGGCTCCTGCAACGACCTGTCGTGTCCGTTCCCGCTGCCGGTTCGCCATCGGGGAGGGGGTGTGGTTATCGGGCTCCACGAGTCCGTATACAGGTGCCAACTCGGGAACCACCTTCATTGACCCCCTGCCGCTCAACGGTCATGGCTGATGTTTTGCCGACACCCGCACCGGAACACGATTCCGTCAATCTGTTCCAGTTCCTTCCGGTATTCGGGACTCTTGGCTCGATGTCCCCTCAGGGGGACATTTTCACCTGTCCTGTTGCAGGCTTTTTCTTTGTCGGTTTCCATGGAGTCATACGTTGGATAGGAAGGCGAAATCATGCGCAGGTATCGAAACGCTCGGCGACAGCTGGCTGTATCGACCGAAAATCTGGTGAAATCCTATGGACAGTTCACTGCCGTGAATGGGGTGAATCTGCAGGTTCCCTCGGAAGGCGTCTACGGTCTGCTGGGGCCGAATGGCGCAGGCAAGTCCACGACCATGAAACTACTGCTTGGGTTGACGGCCCCCAGCTCTGGAAGGATGTGGATGCTGGGCCAGGAGGTGGGCTCCAAGAGTCGAATCCAACCGGGACGTGTGGGATCCATGATCGAAGGCCCCAGTTTCTACCCGGGCTTGTCTGGTCTGGACAACTGCCGAATGGTGGCTGATTACTTGGGTCTGCCTTCCAACTCGGCTTCAGCTGTGTTGGCTAAGGTGGGGCTGGGAGGACATGAGGACAAGAGGGCCAGGGACTACTCCCTTGGCATGAAGCAGCGTCTGGGCATCGCCATGGCGCTCATATCCCATCCTGAGCTGCTGCTTTTGGACGAGCCGACCAACGGTTTGGATGCCGGGGCGGTAGTCGAGGTGCGTCAGATGATCATGGATCTTGCAGCTAGCGAAGGTGTTACGGTCGTTATCAGCAGCCACATTCTCTCCGAAATCGAGAAGATGGCGCCGGTGGTCGGCATCATCGGGGCCGGACGACTGCTCTACCAGGGCTCCTTGGAAAATCTGCGCGAGGAGGGGCATATAGACCTGCGCGTTTCCGACCCTCAACTGGCGGCAGGCGTGCTTGAGCACGACGGCATCGACTATGGGTACATTCAGGAAAGCGGGGCCTTGCGGATCCGGGAATTCGATGACCGGCAAGTCGGGGGTTTAGTCGCCCAGCTGGTCTCCCGGGGACTGGAGGTCTATCGTGTGGCTTCCGAACGCAAGAGCCTAGAGGAGGCCTTCCTGGAACTGGTGGAAAGCCCCCGGGCCCATGTACCGCAGGCCGGCCTCCAGCAGGGGGCTTCACGATGAGCGCCATCACTGCAAACATCCTGAAATCCGTGGAGCCCGGGAAGCACGGGGGTGCCGGAGCCATACGCTTCAGCGGCCCGTTGATGCTCATCTTCATGGAGATGCGCAAGCTGAAGGGCTCATCCTTCTGGTGGATGATCATAGGCATGATTACCTTGGTTTCCTTGTGGTCAGGATTTGCCGTCATGAAACGGGCCGGCGGCAATCCGGCGACACGCACCGTGACCTTGGCGCAAGGCGATGTCTACGAGCTCGTTGGCCTGCTGGCCCCGATCCTTGCCGCCCTGCTCACCAGCCGGCTGGCCGTCATGGAGACCGGCGGACGCATGGACCTCAAATGGCGGTCCCTGGGGCAGGGGGAGTCCGGCCTCTTCCTCGCCAAGCTGGCGGTGGCGGGAACGGCCCTGTCCCTGGTGTTTGTGGTTCCCCTGGCATGGACGCCTCTGGCGGCCTTGGCTATGAGCTTCAAATCTGATGTTGGCCTGCCTTCTCTGATGCTTGCACCGGCTCTTGTCGCTTTCCTGTCGTGCATGGCCGTGACCGCCGTCCAGCTGATGCTTTCCATGACCATCGGCAAGCAGGCCGTCGGCCTGGGCGTGGGCGTGATCGCCGGTCTGGTCGGCTCGGGCCTGGGGCCGTTGAACGTGGCCCAGGCGGGCTGGCTGTTCCCGGCCGGCGTCAGCTCGGCCGCCAGTCCTTTCCTGGTCACGGCCACGCCGGACGGCTTCGCCAGAATGACGCTCGTCGCCAATCCCTGGGCCCTGGTGCTGGCCGGCCTGGTCGCCTGCATCGTCTGGACCGGCGTTTCGGCATTCGTCATCATGGTAAAGGAGTCACACCGATGAGCAGGCACACAATCGACACCATCGCAATCAATGGTCGAGCGAGTAGGGTCCGCAAGCGGCCCTCCGTCGTGGCGGCCTTCCGTTGGGAGATGCGCAAGGCCGGCAACCTGTGGTACTGGCTCGCTACCGTGCTGTTCGATGCCATCGGCATGTTCCTCGGTCGGGACCAATACGTCAGCTACCGTCGGGAGTTCCAAGCCCAAGGCGTGACGTGGACCGCCGTCTGGGGGCAGGCCATCCTGCTGAGCAGCATGGTCTTCATGCCGATCCTGGTCGCCGCCTTCGCCGCCCAGATCGAAGCCAACGAACACCGGGGGCGCAACTGGCAGCGCCTCAACGCGTCGGGGACGGCCGGCACGGCCATGGCGGGCAAGATGCTCCACGGATTGTTCGCATCGTTCATGACCGTCGCCGTCTTCGAGCTGGAGTTCATCGCCGTGGGCATGAACACGGGCTTCGACCTGGCCCAGATCGGCCCCTACCTCCTGCGGGCCGTCCCCATGACCATGGCCGTCTGGGCCATCATGACCCTGACACAGGCCATCGCCGCCAGGACCGGGTCGTTCGCCTCCACCATGTCCATCATGCTCCTGCTCACCCTGGCCGGCTGCGCCCTCACGCTCGTGGCCCCCACCCTGGCCATGCCCTACCCGCTAGCCCTGATCACGACCGCATCGGCGGCCAGGGACCTGGGCAACCTCGCCTCGGTCTCCTCAGTCATCGCATCGACCTTGGCGGCGGCCCTCTGGGTTCTGATCGGGGCGCTTGCCTTCCGCCAGCTCACCAGGAAAGCCATTTGACCAACAGAATCAATCCATTCTAAGAAAGGACATGCACCATGACCCTCGCCACCGACAGGGCGGGTCACCCCGCACTCCATGTCATCCGCCGTCTCGTCATATTCATTACGGCGTTGCTGGCGCTATCCGCCCTCTCCGGATGCTCGACCGGCCTGGGGGTCAGCAGGCAGGACGATTTGGTGGGAACGCGATCGGATGGCGCTGATTCCTACTCAGGAAGGTACATGGCCTCCTATCATGGATTCACCGGCACGGAGACCCTCTTCGGGGGGACCGGCAAACACACGACCATACACGTCACCGGCCGGGTGTCCGGCACGCAGGGTACCGGGACGATCCTGGTGACCGACGGCTCGGACATGAAGCGTCCCCTGCCCATCCACCGGGGCGCCTTCGACCAGACCTACGCCCTGGACGGCAGCAGCTTCTACATCTACGCCAGCGGGGACCACTTCACCGGCAGCCTTACCCTGATCTCAAAAGAGGAGTGAGAAGCTCATGGGCAGGAACACCGGTTCGGCGCCGACCCGCATTGCCGTAGCCTGGCTGGCCCTAGGATCAGCATTTGCCCCCTCGCTCGTCACCCTGTTCTTGCAGCTCTGCGGAGTCCGGCTGTATGCCATGGGCAACCTACGCAATTCCATAATCGTCTGCAACAGCCTGTGCGTCCTGCTGGGTTTTGTCATTGCAGCGGTCACGTACCGTAAAACGGCTATACGGCACCGGGCATTGGCCCGGATGGCTCTACTGCTCACCGGCAACGCAGCGTTCCTCGTGCTCGTTGCGACAACGGTTCTGGCTGCCGACTTCTTCCTTCTCGTCAGGTGACGGCATAATGAGATAGGGGTATTGCGGAAGGGGCCGGAGCGATGAAGCCGAACAGGAAGCTGGCTGATTGGTTCGAATACTGGAATAGGCCAAGCACAACTTATGTCATGGTCTTCGTGTGCGCCCTGTACGAAACAATGATGCTCACGCGGCTGGTCCTCGCTCCCGACAGCGCCGACCGAACCTTGCGTCAGGTTCTGGACACCACGGCATGGGGCATGCCTCTGTATGTTGCCATCATCGTCCTGTCCCTCATCCTGCTCTGCTTACGCCGTCGACGACCCACGGCGACTCTGCTGGCTATCACCATCCTCATGCTGCTGACGGCGGCAATCTACGGTTCCGCATATACCGACCTAGTCTCAGTGTGGTATATCGCTCTCTACGCCTGCACGGTCGAGACCGGGAAACTCAGAAACCTCATCGCCTGCCTGATCCCAACCGCTCTTTTGGTGTTGACGGCCACGATCCTGGCGACCCTGTGGCATCAGGACGCCAACTTCACCGGTCTGCTTTACTCTACAGCCACGTACTCCGCCTTATGCGTGGGTTTGGGACTGGTGTCCAGGGCACGGCGGGAACGGCACCTGTCCGAACAGGCGCTTTCGAACGAACGTAGACGGAGCCAGCACATGGCGCAACAGCGCGATCGGGCAGTCCACCAATCCCGAATTGCCGCAGAGCTCCATGACAGCGTGGGCCACGACCTGACGGCCATCATCGCGCTGTCCGAGGGTCTGGACCAAATCACCGGAAAACCGGAAGTCGATGATGCCATCAGTATGATTAACGAACTGGCGCGCCAGGGACTGGCTGATACCAGAACGGCCGTGAAAGCACTTCAGCCGTCGTCCAATATCGACGGGTATCAACTCGCGTCGGAAGGGCAAAAGCAGGCATACCACTGGGATGATATCAACCCGATCATTAATCATGCACGGCAAGTCGGGATGACCGTCGCACTGACTGAAACCGGACGCAGACCGCAAGACCCTATACAAGCTAATCTGAGCTTCATCATAACCAGAGAGGCCATCACCAACGTACTCCGACACGGGTGCCACGTCGACCGTATCGTAATCTCCTGGGACCATGACAGTCAGGGCGGCATAACCATCTCAGTCAGGGACAACGGTAAACCCGTTCAAAAGGCATCCAGCAAAGGGACCGGACTGAACAGGCTCCGAGAAACTCTTCGAGGGTATGGTGGCGTCCTGCAATCAGGGCCGGCATCCAACGGGTGGCTCCTACAAGCCTGTATCCCCTCACTCAAAGAATCCACAGACAGCGAGGAATAACATGATCCGTGTCATGCTCGTAGATGACCAACGTCCCGCCAGAATGGGATTTGCACTTATGGTGGCCAAAGATCGTGGATTGCAGGTAATAGGTCAGGCAGAAAACGGCAAAGAAGCCCTTGACTTTCTGGAATCTGCCGAGAGGCAGCAACAGCTTCTGCCCGACGTAATTCTGATGGATGTTCGGATGCCGGTCATGGATGGTCTGGATGCCACCAGCGCCATCAAGGAACGCTACCCTTTCATCAGCATTGTCATATTGACAACCTATGACCAAGATGACTATGCGTTCGGTGGTCTCAGTGCAGGGGCCTCAGGATTCCTGCTCAAAGACGTGAAAACGGCGGATCTGTGCAAGGCAATCCGGTCAGTGTATGCAGGAGACGCCATCCTCACCCCCCGCATCACGGGTGAGGTCATCAAACGAGGGGTTGATAAGGCAATTTCGAGTAACGAAGAGTTAGAACTGCAAAAAAGGTTTGCGAAGCTTGGCAGGCGTGAATTCGAAGTCGCATCACTGGTCAGCGAAGGCCTGACCAACGCCGAGATCGCGCACAGGCTGGGTATTCAAGGGGACTCTGTCAAAAAGACAGTGAGCCGGATACTCAATAAACTGGGTGTTGGGGAGCGAATAAACATAGCCGTTCTCTGGTACAAGGCCGCCCTCAACACAAAACAGTAAACGAGAGATCATTCCAAGCCCTCCCGCGTTATGGCGGCACGCTCGTCCGTGATTCTGTCTAGAACCCTGTCCGCTGGATCATCGCCAGCGCGGTATAGGCCGCATCAGTGTCGTCTGGCATAGAGAGAACACAGCTTAAAAACAATTGTCCCTCCGGATCGTCGATCAGTGCTTTCCCGGGAGATGCGGAGAATTTCCTCTGGGCGTCTGACCTTCCTGAATTGTCTGATTCTCCTGGAGTGTCTGGCCGATTTCCGGACCCGATGGTGATGATGGTGCCTATCGTGAAGCCTCGCATATGGTAGGTTCTGAGGCCCCTATCTTTCGTGCGGCTGTATGTGCATGTATGTGCCCACCTGCAGGTGTGTGTGCGGATGTCTTTCTCTTACGCATGCCTTTCTTTGGACCTTGGGTGGATCGAAGGCACGTCCCTCACCCAGGTCCCGATGGGTGCAGATCGGTTGGCCCGGTCACTGTGTTCTACAGGCGAGCGGGAATTTGAACTATAACCCCTTGTTGAGGTTGATTGTTGATCGCTCGCCCAATCGTTCAGGTGCACTTCCGCGCGAATAGGCTAACGTTGCGGATCCCGTGATTGATTGCAGCAAGTGCTGTCACACCCGCTGCCACGTTCGTCAAACCTTCGGTTCTCTTCCGTCAGCAAGTCCACCGTGATGTCCACGTCGCTGGCGTCGCCGCCCGTTCCCCGTCGTACGGGACAATGCAGAGGTTGCATATACACGTGTCGTTGCCGGAGAATTCGGAGCTCACGGCTGTGCCCGCACTGAAGCCGCGACCGCGGTGAGAGCCAGGGGGGTGGACCATCATCCATGGACGACGCATGGCGATTTTATAGAGAACACCACCGAGGGACGAAAAGAGGGCAGATACCATAGGAAGGGGTGCAAGAGCATATCGGCAGCATGGCAACAAGACGTTCTACCGTCATAACGATGTAGGTGCCGTCATGGAAAGGGCAGAGCGAAACAAGAGGATGTCCAGGGCATGCATCGTCCAGCAGGCCACTCGTCGGAGCTTGAGGGGGGTACCTGTCACGGATGGGTTCCTCGCTGATGCCCGGGACTGCATAGACGGGTAAACCGACGAAAAAGGGTCACTGGTCGCACGAGTCGGTCTGGAGCCTGGTGCAGATTCTCCGTCGGCTGTCCTGCCACCGTCGGCCTGCTCCTTATCAGTATGTGTTTGTGTGCTTTTTGATGGCTGTGCCGTGTCATGATCCGCGATCAGTTCACCGGATCCCGCAAGTGAATTCCTGCTTCATGATTGTCTTTGCCCTAAATCCATGCTATCGGGAGAGCTTGATACCCCTGTATCTCTTATCCTAGTGAGGATACATTTCGGTACCTTGTCGGTTCCGATTCCAAAGCCGACAGGTTCCGACTCATGTCAGATTTGACCTGGGTCTTCCTTGTCTTCGTAGAGTGAAGAAAGAAGAGTCTGCAGCTTGCTTTCCGTCTTCCAGGGAATCCTCCTAAAAGACATTCCAGGGTTTTGGCGCATAATCGCAAATGCCAATGTAGAGGTTTTCCATGTAGGCGTGTCCGTTGATATACGGATATGGCCTGCCGGAGGTTGCAAAGGCTGTTGGCCAGATGTGCATGGTGATTGCGCGGCCCGGTCATGTTGACAAGACAACGAGACGGATGTATGCATAGGTCGCCCATCTCGTTTGTGCAAGTGGTTCGAGCAGGAACGGTTGTGGCTATGCGTGCCTGAGTTTCAGGGCAATGTCGGTGCCCTGGTTCTGCATGTATGTCAGATGGATCAGCACCTTGGCCATGGGTTCGATATACCGGGAGCAGGTGATGTCGCCGACGTATTGGGCATCGAATCCCATGGAGCTGGGGGAGCGGGACCGTGCACGGTTCGAGAGGCTGGACAGGATGGCCGAGCGGGGCGAGGTCCGGCAGGCCCAGGTGCCTGCCCCCCGCACACCACAGGCAACCCTTCCGGAACACCCCGACACGGGGGCCTTTCCCGTATGCAGCAGGATCCGTGAAGGGGCCCGGTCAATGGGCACCGGGGCCGAAGCCCCGATAGGGGGAAGAACCCCGCGACCAGGATGGAGTCGACGTTGCTGTCCGTGCTGGGCAGGACACCATGGGACGGATTCGGATTACTGGCGTGGCCTGCCGGCTTTTCAACGTGGTCGGTCGGCTTTTGCGCTGGATCAGAGTTGGTGGTCCCTGGTGTAGGGTCGCCGGGCTGTGGGTCCGTGTTGCGCTTCCGGTATGCGGTGAGGGTCAGGTCGCCGTTGACGGGTTGGTGAAGTCATAGGCGCCCGTCCCATTGAATCAGCCGTTGAACCGGTGACGGCCATCCCTGGTCGGGTCGGCGGGCTTGATGGCCTTCTCCCCGTCCATGACCTGCTGGGTCGGGATGGCGGAGCCGTCGGCCGAGTCGAGGGGACGGTGCAGGTGACCACAGGGGCTGCCTCGTACGTGTAGGCCGGGTGCTCGTCAGACTGGGCGGCCCCGTTCAGGGTCCAGGTGACAATGATTATGACCGTGCTGGCTGCGCAGGTGGAGTGGTCATGCTTCAGATGCCGTCCGTATTTGTGGTCAGGTCGGTGGTCGCATCCTGATCGAACTTCACTCTGGTGAGTGCAACCTCACCCGGAAGATGACCTGCTGTCCGGTTTGCTGCCGCCGTTGCGCCCTAGCCGACCTTGGCCGTCCCCCCCCCCCCCTAGGAATAGAGGTGGCTGTCGGAGTCGATTCCCGGGTGCCATGGCCGTCACGAGTCCGGTAATGCCTATGCAACGTCGTTCCGTTCATGTGCACCTGCTTAGACGAAAGAGAGTCGGATGCCGGGGAATCTTGCTGGGCGGCACCTCTCCTGATCAATGGGGATGCCAGAGGAAGACGCACGATCATCGATAATCGCGGGGCATACGACTGCAATCGAATTGGTGTAATCGTCTTCCGGCAGAAAGTCGCGAGTTGCAGGATTAAGTCGTCTGGAATCGGGGACTAGGCCAATAATCCGTTGGGTTGCGTGTAGAGGTTAGAATAAAGAACGGGTGATCAAGTCCATTGGTTTCTATCCAGTGGTCGTCTTGATCACCCGTTGTTGCATCATTGGTGAATTCAATAGATCAATCAGTCGTCTTTTTGTTGCTACGACGCTTGAAAAGAACAGCTGCGACGGCGATTACCAGAACTGCAAGAATGGCCACGGCCCCGACAACGATCCACGGTGTGATCCGCTCTTTCTTATCCTGCACCGTTTCGACTTGGGGATGGCGGGCCTGGGTCACACGGACCACCTTACCGTTGGTGTCCAGGGTGATTCTTGAACTGAGGGCTGCGGCCAGGTTAATTCTGTCCCATCCGTTAGAGGAATGGTCATAAGGATATCCGTCTTCGATGGCTGTCTTGATAAGAACTTCCTTGCGTTGTGAGGCTGTTAGCTTGGGGTACGCAAAGGCGAGTAAGGCTTCTGCGTTCTTGGGAGGGACCAGGGGCTTATCCGTACCTCCTTGCCTGGGCATTCCATAGGTCATTCGAGCCCTGTATGCATCAAGGGCGGATGCACGATCTTTCACTGGTCGTTTGGATACGGTGTCGGTGAAGGTGTTCGTATAGCCTTTGGCCCCGTCGGCGCCGGTTGTCGCAATGCACGTGTCGAGAGTCGATCCGTAGCCGTCTTGTCGACATCTATCTTTCAGATAGTCCACCAACTGCTTTGATGCTTTCTGCATATCTTCCTGGTGGGAATCCCAATATGAAGCGACTGATGCCATACCCCCTACACGTCCAGCCATGACGTCCAGAGGATAGTGGACACCCAGCACCAGTCGGTTGTTTCCGGCTTCGGACACTCTGGCAAGGATTTCCGGTGCGAGACGGGGAACCATGGCAGCAAGGACCACTCCGCGTGAGTATGCCTTATTCGTATGTCCCGACGGGAAGGAACCCTCCAGAGAGTTCTTTGGATAATCGGCGCTGTGGGTTTTACCATCTGCTCCCAATGAGTCGGGTACCTCCTTGATGTCCAGTTTTCCCGGCAGCCCGGCCATGTCGTTCTTCCCGGCTGTGACGTGATCTGCATCCGGCAGCCAAGTGTCGCGTTGAACGTACGGCCGTGGATACTGATGAGCGTCCTTGGCCGGGTTTCCGCTCCATCCGTTTTCTTCCATTATTGCCTTGACCAGATTCAGTGATCCCCCGTCGTATCCCTCTTGGAAGTAGCGTCCCAGGATGGGGCCGAACCCGTCCTTGAGCTCGAAAGCGACATTCTTATCGGCATCTCTGTCGCTCAGGGCTCGAGCTTGCTGTGGAGAGGGCTGCCCCCGGTGAGATTGTTCGGCACCCTCATGGTTGATGGAGACCACAATCTGGTCGTTTTCATTCAAGATGGCCTTGTTGAGTACTTTTCCGGATGTTCCGGTTCCGTCATATGGTTCGCCCGGTGCCTCCCAATATGAGCTGAAGTCGTCGACCAGGGGAACCAAGGGATTGGTGTTCTGGGCAGCGGATGCGGTGGGTGTCAAAACTCCCAGAAATCCAATGGTGACCAGCGCCGCAAACAATCGGCACCTTAATGGTGCATTTGTCATCGTCAAACTCCCCTTCGAGTTCTTATCATTATGATAATAACTGTAGCCTATACTAGGCCGCTCGTTTCCGGCTACCGGTGTGTCGGACTTAGGTATTGCGAATCTGTGTTGTCAATTTCGCCATTGCTGTTGCGAGAATGCTCGTATCACCGATATCGTGCTTTTCCAGCATCCGCCCAGACGATCATTTCCGAATCATCAGGAGATCTGCAAGAAACCGGTCCCACCGACACATTTTTGTATTTCGTTAGTCGACACCACACGAACCATCAGAATTGCAACCATGATTACCTATCGGCTTATGATTCTGCTTCCACTGATTCCAAACGAATCCATCACTTCCTCCTCCTTGTGGTGCTGCGGGTGCCGGTGTGGGCCAGCCGCCCACCACCTTGGTTGGTGGTGGGCGGTGGGAGGGCGTGTGGCCACCACCGGAATGGGATGGCGCCGACTGCTGTGCGGCAGCCGACTGCTGGTCGGTCTGGCTCTTGGCCTGCATCGAGGCGTTCACCTGGTCGAAGGCCGACTGGAGGGCGCTGGCCGCGTCCTGGTCGTCCTTGGCCTTGCCGTCCTTAACGCCGTCGGTCTGGTCGATCGCCTTCTGCAGGTTGTCGTGGGTGGTGTTGTCCGCCACCTTCCCATTTGGTAGTAGCGAAGATGCAGGGGCATTGGTTTTCTTGAGTGTGCCGGCAGGCACGGCTGCACGGCAGGTGGTGTGGGCGATGCCATGGCCCATCTCTCCTGGGCCAGGAGGGGGTTCGGCCGGTCGTGGGTGGTGTGCAGGGCGGAGACCCGGCCCTGTGGGTGGGGCCGGCCATGGACGGCGGCCCTATCGGGGTGATGGTCCACATCGGTCCGCCCCGTGACGTGGTGGTCTTCCGTTGCATGCGGCCGGGGGGCGGATTCAGACGGCTCATGGAAGGGGCGGAGACGCCATACGCAGGCTCGACGGACGTGATCCGGCCGGGTGGGCGATGCGCATGGCCGGCGGACCCTCCCCGGTGGTCTTATCCGCTGTGCCGTTGGGCCCGTCGCCGTGTGGGTGGACGGGTGTTCTGGCTGCGGGCTTGTGGTGATGCTTCCGTGCCGCTGGGCCGTTCCCGTCGCGGGTTGTGGTTGTGGTGGGGGTGGTCCCGTCCCTGTTGGGGGCGGGGGCGGGGCCACCTGGTGGTCCGTGCCGTCGTTTGGGGAATGTGTGGCGGTGCGGGCCTGCTTACTCGTGTGAAGTGTGTGTGGGGTGTCGGTGTCGTCTGGCCGCGTCGGTGGCGGTCATGAGGGTCAGGCCGATGGCGGCGAGCAGGAGGATGCCGTGGCTTCCGGTCAGGGGCAGGCTGCCGATGGTGACGTACCGGTACGTGTTGCCGGTGTCGTCGGCCTGGGGTGTCCCGTCGAGGGTCCAGCTGATGGTGACGGGCACCCCTCCGGCCGTGTGGGCGGGTGTGGTGACCGTCCACGTGTCGTCGGCGCCGGCCGTGGGAACGGTGCTCTGGAGCCGGTCGAACAGCACCCGGGTGGGTGTGCCACGCGAGGGGAAGACCACCCGTCCGGGCCGGTTGGCGGGTGTGCTGCTGGTGTCGCGTCCCAGTTTGCCGTTGCTGCCGCTTCCCCAGGTGTAGAGGTTCCCGTCGGATCCCACCGCCATCGAATGCCAGTATCCGGCATTGGTCTGGGTGAAGGTGACATCGGCATCCGTTAACACTGGTCCGGGCGTCCCCAGGGTGCCGTCGCGTCCCAACTGGCCGTAACCGTTGTATCCCCAGGTGTAGAGGTTGCCGTTGGATCCGATGGCCATGGAATGCCATCCTCCTGCGCTGGCTTGGGTGAAGGTGATGCCGGTGGGTGGTGTGACCCGTCCGGGCCGGTCGGCAGGCGTGGTGCCGGTGTCGCGTCCCAGTTGGCCGTTGCCGTTGTTTCCCCAGGTGTAGAGGTTCCCGTCGGATCCGACCGCCACGGAATGGCTGCTTCCTGCGCTGGTCTGGGTGAAGGTGATGCCGGTGGGTGGTGTGACCCGTCCGGGCCGGTCGGCAGGCGTGGTGCCGGTGTCGCGTCCCAGTTGGCCGTTTCCGTTGTCTCCCCAGGTGTAGAGGTTCCCGTCGGATCCGA
>NZ_BTXM01000007.1:0-54055 GCF_036987015.1 Bifidobacterium indicum | reverse complement strand
CCGGATTCACCTGGACACAGGCCACCGCAGGATACATCCATTCCATGGCCATCGGATCCGACGGCAACCTCTACACATGGGGAAGCAACAGCAACGGGCAACTGGGACGCACCACCAACAACAACACCGCCGATCCCACGCCGGGCATGGTGGCCAAGCCCGCGGGCGCACCCACCGGATTCACCTGGACCCAGGCCACCGCAGGATACATCCATTCCATGGCCATCGGATCCGACGGCAACCTCTACACCTGGGGCAACAACCGCTACGGCCAACTGGGACGCGACACCAACAGCGGTACCACCAACCCCAACCCCACGCCGGGCCTGCCGGACAAACCCGCGGGCGCACCCACCGGATTCACCTGGACACAGGCCACCGCAGGATGGGGCCATTCCCTGGCGGTCGGCTCGGACGGCAACCTCTACACATGGGGATACAACCAGTACGGCCAACTGGGACGCACCACCACCAACACCACCAACAATCCCACGCCGGGCCCGGTGGCCTTCCCGGGGCCGGCCATACCCACCGGCGTCAGGTTCGGCACCACGCCGGGCACCGCGCCGGCCGCGAACACGGACGGCACCTGGAGGACGACCACCCCGGCCCACACGCCCGGCACGGTCACCGTCACCATCGACTGGACCCGCGACGGCGCCGTGCAGACCCCGGACACCGGCAACCGGTACGAGTTCCGCACCCTCGCCGTCCTGCCCCTGGCCGGCGGCGAAGGCATCCTGCCCCTCCTCCTCATGGGCCTGCTCGCCATGGCAGCCACCCTGGCGGGCCGACGCCACCGGCAGGACACCGCCACACAGACTTCACCCGAGTAAGCGGACCGGGGGCGCGGCACAATCCCCAACAGCCACACCCCGCCGACCGGACGGCCCCCCGGAGAGATCATCCCCGACCCGGGGGACCGCCCACCACACCCGTACACAGTACACGGACACCACGGATGGATACATGTCACCACCGGTCCGACAGCCGGTCAGCCACCTCCCGACCCCCGTATACGACACCACGACACCCTCAACCAGCCATCACATAAGACAAGGACCGCCTGAACACTGAAACAGCAATCAGCCCATGACGACGTTGACCGACCGGCCCGCCTGGACTCCTCGCCCACCCGAGGACACCCCTCGCCAGAGGCCGAGAAGGCCCCTCTTCGATCCCATAGCCACAAGCTACGACTAGACAAACTCAAAGGCACCATAGGGGGGGGGGGGCAGATCCCTGTACGGTTCCCGGCCCGGGTAGGTCAGCCGCGCATCTCCCGGGCACTGCCCGGAGTTGCCCGGAACACCGGTTCCACAGTCCTTGCCGTCCCGTGACGCTACGGAACCTGCCACCATCTCGGTGAAGGTCAAGCCACTCGGGGCCTTCACCCGTCAGCGACCGAGCTTTGCTCCGACCCCAGACCGCAGGATCTCGTACCCGACTAGAGTACGGCCTGGAGGACGAAGTCCAGGATGAAGAGGGCTGCCACTGCCCAGATGATGGGATGCACCTCCCTGGCCTTGCGTTTGCAGGTCATGGTCAGGCAGTAGGTGATGAAACCGGCCGCCACACCGTAGGAGATGGAGTAGGCGAACCCCATGAAGATGGCCGTGAAGAAGGCCGGAATGGCCTCGGAGAGGTCGCTCCACTCGATGTCGGCGAAGGAGCTCATCATCATGCAGCCCACAATCACCAGGACCGGGGCCGTGGCGGCCGAGGGCACGGCCGAGATCAGCGGGGCGAAAACTGCGCTCAGCGCGAAGCAGCCGGCGATGACCACCGAGGTCAGGCCGGTGCGCCCACCGGCCGCGATCCCTGCTGCGGACTCCACGTAGGTGGTCGTGTTGGAGGTGCCGAAGAGGGCACCGATCGAGGTGGCGGTGGCATCCGCGAAGAGGGCCTTGTCCATCTTGGAGCTGAAGCCCCTGCCCTCCTCCAGGGAGCGCTCATCATCGGCCGAGAAGATGCCGGAGCGGCGGCCGGTGCCCACGAAGGTCCCGATCGTGTCGAAGGTGTCGGACAGGGAGAAGGCGAAGATGGTCACCAGGACGATGGGAAGCTTGGCCGGGTCGGAGAAGAGGGCCGGGAAGCCCTGGGGGCCGAAGATGGCCAGGAAGGTCTCGGGCAGCTGGGAGCAGGCCTGGCCCAGGTTGACGGGGTTGGAGGTGGACGTGACCCCCATGGGGATGCCCAGCAGGGTGACCATGATGATGGCTATGACGAAGGACCCCTTGTTGATGAAGGAGAGCCTCCCCTTGAACTTGAAGACCATCAGGAAGATCGTCAGCAGAAGCCCGATGACGAAAAGGATGACCGAGGGCTCATTGAAGGTGGTCAGGCCCGGGTTGGCCTGGGCGGCCGAGGACTTGTCGGGTGTGAACTTGATGATGCCGACGTTGAGCAGACCCACGTAGGCGATGAAGACGCCGATCCCGCCGCCGATGGCGTGCTGGAGGAGGGGCGGAATGGCCCGGATGATCATCTTGCGCAGCTTGGTGGCCGTGACCAGGATGTTCAGGAGCCCGCAGATGAAGACCATGCTCAGGGTCTCCTGCCAGGTGAAGCCCAGCCCCTTGACCACCGTGAAGGTGAAGAAGGCGTTGAGTCCCACCCCGGGGGCCACCCCGTAGGGCACGTTCGCCACCAGGCCCATGATCAGGGTGCCGATGACCGCTGCGATCAGGGTGGCGATGAACACGGCCCCCCAGGGCATGCCGGCCGTCGACAGCACCGAGGGGTTGACCACGATGATGTAGGCCATGGCGAAGAAGGTGGTGATGCCAGCTACCACTTCAGTTGGCACTGTGGTATTATTGTCCGAAAGCCGGAATAGCTTGTGCATATTCTTCCTTATATGTCTTATTTGGCGATGAGACAATTGGAAGAATATCATGTGCGCTCGGCTTTTTTTGTTTCCTGTATTCCCCTCCCCCATGCAGCGTCTGCAAGAACCCGAGGAACCGCCTTGACCAACCTATAATCGGCACTACCCGGGCCGGCCGGACAAGGGGTCCTCAGCCTGGCTGACGGGCACCAAGGAGGAGCCATGGTCAGGGACAACCACTGGAGCAAGGACGATCAGAAGCAGTACCAGCACATTCTCGACACGGAACTCGAACGCGGCCAAGACCGGAAGACCGCAGAGCGGATCGCGGCCGCCACCGTCAACAAGCAGCGCACCCGGGAGGGACGCACCCTGGAGCAGGAGCACCCCACCGAACAGCACTGAGCCCCGCTCAGACAGGCCCCATGACAAGGTGGGCCAGGATCATCAGGATGGTCGAACAGAAAGCGGTCAGGGCCAGGGTGAAACCCGCCAGTCTGGCATTGCCCAGGACCTTGTCGGTGAACATGGTGGCGAAGATCGCCGTGGGTGCCAGGCAGCACAGGGCCACGGCCTGACGGACCAGGGGGCCGAAGGGAAGCAGGAACCAGGCCGTCAGGGCGAAGATGATGCCGAAGGGGATGCGCCAGGCCAGGACCTGGGCCACCTCCTTGACATCCCGCCCCGATGCGGGCAGGTCCATCAGCATCCCCACCATGAACATGGAGCAGAAGGCGTTGGCCGAGGCGAAGGGCTGGCTCACCTGGGCCACCCAATCGGGCAGGGCCACCTTGGCCAGCATCAGGACCAGCATGACCATGTAGGTGTCGAAGGAGACGGAGCCGAAGAACCCCTTGGCGATGTTGGTCAGGATGGCCCTGTACCGGAGGTTGCGGGCATCGTGGTCATCCACCCTGACCGGGGGCACGGACCGGACCCGGCCGTCCGTCCCCTCCTGGCCCGGTGCCTCATCCCGCTCCAGGGTCTCCCCCCGCTTGATGTGCAGGAGACCCTGGGTCATGACGTTGGTTCCGGCGGCCACCATGATGTTGTTGCCGATGTCGAACATGGCCGCGGGGACCAGGGCCGCAGGCCCCAGCAGGGACTGCAGCATGGGGAAGCAGAAGCAACCGATGTTGAAGCCGGACCCGTTCAGCATCAGGAAGGCCCGGTGCCCCACCGATCTGCCCCTGCTGGTCAGGTAGATCGCCAGGGGCGGCACCAGGGAGGCGACCAGGGCGAACCCGGAGACCAGGAGGAGACCGGGGTCGTGCGGGTTGGTCGCGAAGGAGAAGATGATGGCCCCTGGCAGGATCAGGTTGAACTCGGCCGTCTGCAGAACCCGGTAGTCCAGGGGTTTGAAAAGCCCGAACCGCTTGAACAGGTACCCCAGGAGGATGATGGCCAGGAGGGTGGCCGGTTCGAGAACAACCGCCATGCCGTCTCTCCTCTCGCCACTGGTCTTCCGCCCCGCGGACTTCCTATCATGGTACCCGGCTGCCCGGGATATGACACAGATGATGTCAGATCTTGCACAGTCGGGGAATCAACCGGAATGGCGGCACGGAGCCGGGTGGCCCATGAGGGAGTGGCCGGACGTGCCAGGCGGCCATCAGGAAGGATGACTCAGCCGAACCGTCCGGATATGTACCGCTCGGTATCCTCCTCCTGGGGGTTGGAGAAGATCGTGGTCGTATCGTTCATCTCGACCAGGTGGCCCGGCTGGCCCACGGCCTTGAGGTTGAAGAAGGCGGTGTAGTCGGAGACCCTGGCGGCCTGCTGCATGTTGTGGGTGACGATGACGATCGTGTAATCCTGCTTCAGCTCGTTGATCAGGTCCTCCACGGCCAGGGTGGAGATGGGGTCCAGGGCAGAGCAGGGCTCGTCCATGAGGAGGACCTGGGGATGGACCGCCACGGCCCGGGCGATGCAGAGCCGCTGTTGCTGCCCTCCCGAAAGACCGATACCCGGCTTGTCCAGACGGTCCTTGACCTCCTTCCAGAGGTTGGCACCGCGCAGGGCCCACTCCACCAGGTCGTCGGCGTCGGACTTGGGGATGTGCTTCTTGTTCAGCCGTATCCCGGCCAGGACGTTCTCCCTGATGGACATGGTCGGGAAGGGGTTGGCCCGTTGGAAGACCATGCCCACATCGCGCCTCACCTCGACCGGGTCCACGTCAGGCCCGTAGAGGTCACGGCCCTCAAGGAGGACCTGCCCCTCCACATGGGCGCCGGGGGTGATCTCGTGCATCCGGTCCAGGGTGCGCAGGACCGTGGACTTGCCGCAACCCGAAGGCCCGATGAAGGCCGTGACCTTGTTGGCCTGAATCTTCATGTTGATGTCCTGGACGGCCAGGAAATCGCCATAGTAGACGTTCAGGTGGTTGATGTCTATGCGCTGGCCCATACGGCCTCCTCCACACTCATCATGCTTGTCGCCGCGGTTCCGGCCTTGGGGGAACCCGCCTGCCCGTAGGCCAGGCCGGAGCCACACGGCCATGCCCTCTGTTTCATTTGGCCTCCTGGACCGAGAAGATACGCGAAATCAGACGCCCCAGCAGGTTGAGCAGGAGGACGATGAGGATCAGGACCAGGGCCGCCGCCCAGGCACGCTGCATGCGGATATCGGTCAGGCAGCCGCTCGCCGACCCCGGTCCGCAGACCGCCAGCCCCTCGGAGTACTCGTTGTAGACGTAGACCGGCAGGGTGGTCATCCTCCCCGAGAAGAGGTTGGGGTTGGTGGTGGCGATGAAGCCGGAGGCGATCAACAGGGGCGCCGTTTCCCCGATCACCCTGGCGATGGCCAGGATGGTTCCCGAGACGATGCCAGGCAGGGCCGTACGCAGGACGATCCTGGTGATGGTCCGCTGCTGGGTGACCCCCAGGGCGTAGGCGGCCTCCCGCAGGTCGTTGGGGACCACGGCCAGCATGTCCTCGGAGGTCTTGACCACGGTCGGGATCATCAGGAGGGAGAGGGCCACGGAGCCGGAGAACCCGTTGACCGTGCCCGGGCCCACCAGGGTGGCGAACATGGAGAAGGCGAAGAGGCCGGCCACGATGGAGGGGATGCCGCTCATCACATCGACCAGGAGGGAGATGGCCCTGGCCAGCCTGCCCCCGTGGGAGTATTCGACCAGGTAGACCGCACACATGACCCCGATGGGGATGGAGATGACCATGGCCCCCAGGGTCACCTCCAGGGTGCCGATGATGGCGTGGAGGATGCCGCCGTATCCACCGGTGGCCGTGGGGTTGCCCCCCACCACTCCGCTCATGTTGTGGGTCAGGAAGTCCAGGTTGAGCCGTTCGACCCCGTTGACCAGGCTGACCCAGAGGACCGAGACCAGGGGGATCAGGGCCACCAGGAAAGAGAGGACGATCAGGGCCGTCATGATCAGGTTCTTGCGCTTGCGGGCCCTGAGCGACGACCGGGTGGGCTTGAACTTGCCGAAGTCGATGACGGGGAGCGGGCCCCCGTCCGCCCCCTTGCCGGCGCCGCCCCCGTCCGCCGCGGTGGCTGGTGATTCAGATCCCGGTGTTTCAGGGCCTGCCGGTACCGGGCCTGGTGACACGGAATCAGGCGATACGGAGGTCGATGATGCGGAACCACCGGCTGAGGATACCGGGGAAAGCGACGCCCGGGATCGCATATCCTTCATGGGCGTCTCACCGTCCTTGTCCGATCCTGGCCATGTCTCGTCCGCCCTGCCCATCATGCACCCGCCTTGGTCGTGATCCGGCGCGCCATATAGTTCACCAGGAAGGTGATGATGAAGAGGACCAGACCGGTGGCCACCAGGAGGGCCACACCGGTCGAGTCGGCCTCGGGGAACTGGGAGGCGATGTTGGCGGCGATGGTCTGGCTGGTCGAGGGACGGAGCAGACGCAGGGCGTAGCTGAACCCGGGAGAGAGGATCATCAGGACGGCCATGGTCTCCCCCAGGGCCCGGCCCAGACCCAGCATGGAGGCGGAGATGATTCCCGAGCGTCCGAAGGGGAGGACGGCCAGCCGTATCATCTCCCATTTGGTGGCCCCCAGAGCCAGGGCGGCCTCCTGCTGGAGGCGTGGCGCCTGGAGGAAGATGTCTCGGGTGACCGAAGTGATGATGGGCAGGATCATGACCGCCAGGACCAGGGCCACCGTGGCGACGGACCGGGCCGGGGCGGCCGCGGGCCCGGCGAAAAGGGGGATCCAGCCCAGGTGACGGGCCACCCACCCCCAGAACCCCGTGATGTGGGGAACCAGGACCAGGGCACCCCAGAGTCCGTAGACCACCGAGGGTATGGCCGCCAGGAGGTCGACCACATAGCTCAGGGCCGTGGAGAGCCTGGCCGGGGCGTAGTGGGAGATGAAGAGGGCGATGCCGACGGCCACCGGGAAGGCCATGAGGAGGGCCAGGCCGGCGATCAGAACCGTACCGAAGACCAGAGGGCCAACATACTGCCAGAAGCCGGATGCCCGCCCCCCGCTCAGGGATTCGATGGCCTTGGAGCGTTGCCCCCCGTCCCCGATGAAGGCAGGGAAGGCCTTGAGAATCAGGAAGAGGGTCACAGCAGCCAGGGCCAGGAGGATGAGGATTCCGGCCCCCCGGGCGCAGAATCGGAAGATCCTGTCTGCCCTCGCGCCCGAATGGGTGCCACCCTGCGCCTGTCCGACCGGGTCCCGGTCCGGGGTCCGGCGGCCGGCCCCTGCCTCCTTCGCCATCGCCGCTTCTTTCATTGCCTGGTCCACGTCCGCCATCAGTCCACCTCGATCGTCTCGACCGATGCCATGACCATGGCCCGGACGGCCTCGCTCAGTTCTGCGCTTCCGGCATTGGCCGCCGCCTGCCGTTGTCCTTCGGCACTGACCACGTATGTCAGCCATGCCTTGGCGAACCTGGCCCTGGACCGGTCCTGGTCATGCCTATAGACCGAGCAGGCCACGTCGTAGGAGACCAGCATGACCGGGTAGGCGCCCGGCTGGCCCGTGGTGTGGTCGATGTCCAGAACCACCCTCCTGGGTTCCCTGGCCTCAGGGTCAAGCCTGGCGGACTCCAGAACCCGGGCTGCCGCCTTGGCGGAGGGAGGGGTCCACTTCGTGCCCACCCTGACCGCCACCGATCCCAGGCTGGTGGTCTGGGCCGCATCGGCGTACCCGATGGTTCCCTGGGCCTGGGTCATGGTCATGACCACCCCGGCCGTTCCCTTGGCGCTCTGCCCCAGATCGTTCGGCCAGTTCTCCCCCACCGGATAGGGCCAGGCCGATCCTGCCGCATCGTGCAGGTAGGAGACGAAGCTCTTGGTGGTGCCGGACTTGTCGGACCTGTGGACCACGGTGATGTGGAGGTCGGGCAGGGTCACACCGGGATTGAGCCTGGCCAGCTCCGGGTCGTTCCAATTGGTGATTCGCCCGCTGAAGATCCTGGCGATGGTCGACGGTTCCATCTTCAGGTGATGGTCCGGGCCGTTCAGACCGGCATCACCCAGGTTGTAGGCCACGGCTATGGGGGTGGCGTAGACCGGGAGGTCGAAAGCCGTTCCACCCTGGCAGATGGCCTCGGATTGCTTGATCTGGCTCTTGCTCAGGGGGGCGTCCGACCCGGCCCAGATGGTCGATCCGTTCAGGAAGGCGTTGACCCCGGCACCGGAACCGGAGGGATCGTAGGAGATTCGGGTCTGGGGATGGTCCTGCCGGAAACCGGCTATCCAGGCCTCGTTGGCGCTCTGCTGGGATGAGGCCCCGGAACCGGCGAATTCACCGCTCAGGCTCTGGTCCCCGCCACCGACGCCCCCCTTGGAGGGTAGGGTGTTGTCGCCGCAGGCCGCTGGTCCGACCACCAGACCCATGCTCAGGAAAAGGGCCAGGGACCGACCGAACACATGTGAATGCATGCTGCCTTCCTCAACCACCGAATCGTACTTCACGGGAAACATCCGAATCAAGACTACCGGCGCCCGCCACAATCAGCATACTGGAAACGCTGGTCCTGGCGAAACTGCCCTTTGACCCTGCACATCCCCGTTCACGCTTAGGATACGGACCGCCGCCCATCCACGGGGCGGTGTATCATAGTGTTCCTGTTGGACGCTCTATCCCAAGTCCCTAGTCGGTTTCCCCGACCCGGTTTGTCTTTTTGATCTGTCGGTTTTCTGCGTGTCCCTTCACGGTACCGCTCCGACGCCCTGCAGCCGCATGAGGGGGTGGGATTCGTTCCATACCCGGGTCCCGTTCGTGGGGATCGATGAAGATGGACAAACCGAAAAGGAAGTGGTTGTGCATGAGGAAGAAGGAGCTCGCCCGGCAAGGACGAACCCTCAGCAAGGACGGAGCATACGTCAACGGCAGACTCACCCGCGAGGCCTTCATCTCGCTGGCCATCCTCACCGCCATCACCTTCCTGGGCAACTTCACCCAGCTCCAGCTTGCCTCGGCCCTGCCCACCATTGTCCATGAGTTCGGTATCTCCCTGACCACCGGACAGTGGCTGACCTCGGTCTTCCAGCTGGTCATGGGAGTCATGGTCCCCTTGACCGGGTACCTGACCAAGCGCTTCTCCACCCGCCAGATCGTCATCACCTCCATGACCGTCTTCACCCTCGGCTCCCTCCTCAGCTGGCAATCCCAGACCTTCGGACTGGTCCTGCTGGGCCGTATCCTGGAGGCCGTCGGAACGGGCACCATGTGGCCGGTCCTCCAGATCACAGTCTTCTCCATCTACCCCCTTGCCAAGCGTGGAATGGCCATGGGCACCGTGGGCCTGGCCATGAGCGTGGCCCCGGCCATCGGCCCCACCCTGGGCGGCTGGCAGACCGATGCCAACGGTTGGCGTTCCATCTTCCTCACGCTGAGCATCTGCGGGGCCGTGGCCCTGCTCATCTCCATCGTCGGCCTGCACAATTTCGGGCAGCGCGACACTGGCGTCAAGGCGGACTTCTTCTCGGTGGCACTCTCGATCTTCGGCTTCGGCGGACTCATGTTCGGGTTCACCAACATCGAGAACTACCCGATTACCTCCCCGATGACCTGGCCCTTCATGATCATCGGCCTGGCGGGCATCATCTGGTTCGTTCTGCGCCAGCTCCACCACACCGACCCCCTCCTCAATCTCAGGGTCCTGAAGATCAAGAACTTCACGATGGGCACCATCGTCGCCTCCATGTCCTTCTTCGCCTTCAGCTCGGTCACGGTCATCCTGCCCATGTACATCCAGACCGACCGCGGCTATTCGGCCACCATGAGCGGCCTGGTCATGCTGCCGGGCGCCATAGGCACGGCCATCGCCCAGTTCTTCGGCGGCCGGCTCCTGGACCGGTGGGGGGCGCGCCCGGTGGCCCTCACGGGATGTTCGATACTCTTCCTGGGAACCGTGGCCCTCAGCATGATCGACAGCGGGACCTGGATAGGCCTTGTCTCCATCTGCCAGTTCATCCGTCAGATCGGCATGGGCTTCACCCTCATGCCCCTGACCACCTGGTCATTGAACAACCTGGCACCCAAGGACGTGTCCGCGGGCTCGGCCGTGACCAACACGGCACGTCAGATAGCCGGCGCGGTCGGAGCCCCCATCCTGGTCATCATCATGGAGTCCATCACCACCCTGCGCCACTCGGCCCTGGGCGACGGCCCCTCCACCCAGATCGCCTCCAACATCTTCGGCGTACAGTGGGCACTGCGGATTTCAGCCCTCATCTGCCTGGGCATGGTCCTGCTGGTCTATTTCGGTGTCCGGGGAAACGGTGCCGGATCCGGCCGGCAGATGACCAGGATGCTCCTACGCTATATCCACGTCATCCACACCCCCGCCACGGAGGCATCGGCACCGGCGGGCCAGTTGGAGTCCTCCCAGCTGGAACCCACCGACAGGCAGGCGGAAGGCAGATAGCCCCGACCTTCAAGGAGCCATGCGGAATGCCGGGAAGATGCATGGCAATGGGAATCAGCCGTCCTTCGGCAGAGGCTGCCCCGGACAACCATGCAGGACCCGCATCATGGCGCGCTTTTCGGATGTAGTGACGGTCAAGTCGTATTTGTCCTTGACACCGATCTGCCTGGCCACATAGGCGCATTGGTAGTCGGTCCGTGGCGGGAGCCAGTAGTCGGCCGAGGCGCTCCCCTTCTCCTGATTGGACTGACCATCAACGGCCAGGAGATTGTAGGGATCGTTCCCGAACCGGTAGCGTTGGGCCGTATCCCACCGGTAGGCTCCCGATTTCCATGCATTCTCCAATGCCACCACATGGTCGATCTGCACAGCGGCACTGGTTCTTTCCCCCCTGACGAAGGTGATGGTCCTGCCCGTATATGGATCGTCCAGGACGCCGGTGGCGACCTTGCAGCCACCCAGGGTGGTGGTGCGCACCTCTCGCAGGTCCCTGGTCAGGACATCCTCTCGGATGTTGCAGCCGTTACCGTCCACGTCGGTTTCCTTGAACCCGAAGGAGTCCCTGCGATACTGCCGCCCCGGCCTGGGGCGGTCTTCCACCTGAAGGTGCTCCAGGGTCTGTGCGGCATCGCCCCTTGCCTGGTAGCGGCCCGTCAGACCCCCTACCGTCCCGTTGACCCTGGGGAGGACCAGACCGATGGTGACACCGATGACCAGGGCGAGGACCAGCAGGATCAGGACGCGTTCCAGGGGCGAGGAGGTCCTGAATCCGGCACTCGTCCCGGTCCGTACCGAACCGCTCTGCCTTCTTTCGGGTCTGCGGGTCATCCTTCCTGCTGCCTCCCTGCAATCGCCTGGGTCACGCCCTCAGGCGTAGGAATAGGTTCGCGGATCGTGGCCCGCACGGACCGGACCGTCCAAAGCATCGATGGCGGCGTGTTCAGACTCGGTCAGTGAGAATCCGAACAGATCCAGGTTCTCCTGCTGTCGTTGGGTATGCACGGACTTGGGGATGATAATGGTCCCGTTCTCGATGTGCCAGCGGAGTACGATCTGCGCAGGCGATCGACCGTGATTGCGTGATATGCGGCCTATCACCCCCTGGCCTGCATCCAGATCCGCCCCCCGGGCCAGGGGTGAGTAGGCCTCCACGGCGATCTTCCTTGATTTGCAGAAAGCCGCCAGATGCCGTTGTTGCCAGGTGGGGTGAAGCTCGAACTGGTTGACGGCAGGATATTCACCCGTCTCCACGTGGAGGCGCTCCAGGTCATCCTCACGGAAGTTGCAGACCCCCAGGGTCCTGACCCTCCCCTCCTGGCGCAACCTCTGGAAGGCCCTCCAGGTTTCGGCGGACCGCCAATCGAAGGGGGTTGGCCAATGAATCATGTACATATCCACATAGTCCGTGCCCAGCAGTCCAAGCTGCCTGTCGAAGGCCCTCAGGGTGGAATCATATCCCTGCTCGGAATCGCGCAACTTGGTGGTCAGCCAGAGGGACGCCCGCCGACTCCCGGCATCATAGCCGGCGGCCTTCAGTCCCCTTCCTACACCGCCCTCGTTCTGATAGCCGGCAGCGGTATCGATGTGCCGGTACCCCACCGAGAGCGCCGATTCCACGACCTGTTCGGTCTGGTCATCCCCGATCCTGAGCACGCCCAGCCCTATCTGGGGAATACGGTGCCCGTCAGCAAGTTCGATATCGGGTACAGCAGTCATGCTCCACTCCTCCGTCCTGCCAAGTCCCTTCCGCCCGTTCGGGAGGAGGTCATCCTCATTGTAAGATTAGGTGGAACCGTGACCATGCAAGAGGAACGATGTGGTCGAACATACCCGCCCGCTGAGCGAACCGGAACCATGCCGATCAATGCGGAACGATGCCGAAGAAGGTACATACATGCGCATCGAACCAGGCGTATCCCAGATCAAAGACCGGCAGGAACCCGATTCGCATCATCATACCGAAGGAAGCCCAGGCGAAGAAGAGAGCCAGGAGGGCAAGGACCCACATCAGGAGGGAGTACATCCGCCTTTTACGAACCAAGGTACGCCGCTTCCTCGCGGAGGTAGGAGATCCCGCGCTGCGGTGGTCCTGAGCCTGGCCTTCGTTACCGGCCTGTTTCACATCCGCGTGCTCACCCATCGTACTCTCCTTCCGCCCCGGTAGCATGGCTCCGGTCCATCCAAGCCTGCCCTGGTGTCCTACGGTCCGTCGACCTTCCTGTCCGACCCCCCTCTTCCCCGAAGAAGGCGTCAGTCCCGGCCCGCACGATACCGGGTGGACCCTCAAACGAGAAATCCGTATCCGGGGAGACCGCCCCCCATTGGCCGCTCACTCCCGAGGGGGTACCCATCACTGCCAAGTCCCCGCCTGCCGCATCGGTTCCGTATGCACCTCCACCACCGGTTTCGGATACACCTCCGTCATCGCCGCCTGACCCGAAACCAAAGGGCTCGGCCTCACCATCATTCGGCTCGAACCTGTCCAGCGACGCGATGCGGTGCCGACACTTCTTACGGCGTATGGACAGGTAATACCAGGCGAGCAGGCAGAGAGCCATGAGCGCCAGGAGCACCCAGAGCATGTATACGGGAGCACCCTTGGGCTTGGTTGGTGGAACATCGTCACCGATGTACCTGCCACGGATGATCAACCGATGGGAATTGATACCATAGGGGGTGCAGGTCAGCAGGGTTACATAGTTGGAACCCTCCACTGGTTGCAGAGCATCGACATCTGTCGGCAGGATGACTTTGATCTGGTCCACCTGATAGCTCATTCGCTTCTTGAGAACGCGAATCTGGAAGACATCGCCCTTCTTCAACTGGGTCAGGTTGTCGAACAGGATATGGCCCACCTCACCCGTGTGACCGGTCACAACCGCATGGATGGTTTTGTTGTCCGTGGGGACGTGGGTGGTCGCTATGTGGCCCACGCTGTCCCTGAGCACTTCGTCGGTGGTTCCGTGACGGATGGGAAGCTTCACATTGATCTTGGGGATATCCACATAGGCCATCATCCCCTTCCCGTCGACGTTGAGAATCTTGGAATACCGGCCCAGAGGTTCCTTGACTTCCTTGTACTTGAAAGGATCACGCAGGGTCGGCTTGCCCAGGTCCTCATCGTATTGTTTGGCGTCCCGCCACATCTTCTGCCGCTGCTCAGGAGTGAGCCGGTTGACGATGTCCTCATACGTGTCAACAGCCTCGGTCGTTCCTGCGTAGTTCAGGTATGCAGCAACCAAAGGGTACAGGAAAATGCCGAGACCAATCAGAAAGGCCAGTATTTCGATAATACCGAAACGGCGCCGGGACCTGGCCATGTGCCTGGCCCCTCCCTTCACCGAAGATGCATGTCCGCTGAGTGGTTCCCCGTGGTCGCCATTCCTGCCGGTGCCGGTCATTCCCCCTCCTTCGCATCCATACCCATGATCATCTTCTCCAACCTTCCCATTCGTCTCCGAACGGCCACCAGACCAGCCAATGCGGCCAGGAGGGGCACACCGGTCACAAAGAGCAGCCAAGCAGATCCTTTGGTCTGCGTATCCGGCTCCTCACCGGTCACCGAGATCAGATCCCCTGTCACCATCAGGCGACTGCTGTTGATTCCTTTTGGCGTGCAGGTCATCAGTGTCACCTGGTTCTTCCCATATCCGGCTTCCAGAGCATCCAACCTGTCCGGAGCAATTATGCCGATATGACTGACCTTGTAGACATAGGTACTGTCCAGAATGCGCACGGAGAACTCATCCCCGTCGGACAGTCTATCCAGGTTGTCGAAAACCAGCTTGCCGTCCTGACCCGAATGACCGAAAAGAACGGTATGGATACCACTCAGATCGGAGGGAATGGCCGTGGATGCAAGATGCCCCACACCGCGTTCCAGAACCACATCGGGCGGACCATAATATATTGGTTGCGATAACCCCACAGCCGGAATGACCAGGTACCCCATGATCGATGGGTCCACCTCGCGCAGAAGATCGGCATAAGCCCGTGGTGCATCAAGCCCCATGGGGTGGAAGGGGTCACCAGGTGAATTGGATCTGAGCCCCTTGTCGTAGATCCGAATTCGCTTCCTGATCGAGTCCACCCTGCCCTTGCTCAAGCGCGAGACGATGAGACCATACTCGTCGACATTCTTCCGGGAAATACGGGCATTCCTGTTTTGCTCAACAATATCCATGCTTACCAGCAGCCAGCCAAGAAGGAAAACACCGACCGCCAGGGCACAGAACCAGGCAGGCCAGGGAGAGGGGCGCTCCTGTTCCGCCTTCCTGTTCATCGAAGACCTAGGAGCACCCACGCACATCACCTGTTCCGGTAGCAGGTTTCAGGACAGCGAACACGGACGTCTGTGAACATGACCCGAAAAGTCGATGGCACACAGTGCCATCGACTTTCGAAATGACCGACCACTTCATATCCGGTCAAACCAGGTGAAACTCAATCAAACGTCCTACGACCCTTCGCAACCAGTATCAGGCTGCTTCCTATCAGGAGGAAAAGAGTCAGCAAGACCATAGGCCCAATCATGGGTGATCCGGTACTTGCCAATGGCTTCGAACCTTGCTGCACCTTGTTGTTGCCCGGTACGACATTGCCCTGGTTCAGGTTCAGCTTGGGATATACATCGACTTGGAATGTCGCAGAACCTGCAGAAGAGTCCAGGTTGGGCAGCTGAATGACGCAGGGGTCAGTGCGGACTGTTATACCACGAGGTGCGGCAACCAATGAGACCAGCCAATAGCTTGGTGTCACAGCCGTACCGTCGAATTCAGCGGCGGTTCCGCCGGAAAGAGTGGCGGTGTTGACGTCCAGACTGGCACCATCCAGCCAAACTCCCTCAGTCTGTGCACTATAGGAAGTCGTGATGATCCCATTCGAATCCGAGGCACCGTAGAACTGAGTATTGGATGGATCCTTGAAAGATGCCTGATCGGCGACAACAGCGGAGGTCAACCGCTGTTGTACCGTTGAGGGAGATGAGGCCAATCCAGCTGTCACTCTCCTCACCTTGGTCCTATCGAGCTTCACGGCCTGATAGACATATCCGGAACCGGCCGGTGAATTACTGTTGCCCGGCAGGATGGAACCTGTTCCTCCCTGACCGGCCTGGGTCTTCAGAAGATGCAGAGTCAGGCTTGGAGCCCCTGGAGCAGCCATGGCCCGGGTTGCACCACCTACAAGCACAAGCCCACAGCAAACCACTAGCATTGTCAACCAACGCACCACACGCTTAGTCGTATCTGACGGCAAAGTGTTTCCCTTCATTCCAGCGTCCCTTCCGGATGAGGACTTCACAGCCAATCACCCAAGTCGGAGGTCACAACCAACTGCAACAGCATCCCCGAATCTCCGACACGTTGTACACGCACCAGTGCACTCGTTTCCACACAAGCACATCATAGCATGATACAAGTAAAAAGGCGGGCAATCCTTTTATAAGGACCACCCGCCTTCAGTGAACTCAGGTCTCCCTGAAAGTCAAACTTCAACTCATGTCATGCACGAGCCGCATTGCGCCGGCTACGAACGTAGAGGGCACCACCCATGATGATGACACCAGCCACAAGCAGCAGGATGATGCCACGACCACCGGTAAGCGGGAGGCCAGCAGGAGTATCGGAATCACCCGTCTTGAAGTTCATCATGTACTTAGCAACATTGCCATTCTGGAACTTGATCGGAGTGGCCGGTTCAGTTGTAGTACCGTAGGTTCCGAAATCCAGTTGTCCATAATCAGGCTGAACAGGGGCGTTGCCATAGTATGTGACGATATCGTTGGCGGACTTGCCAACAACATGGTTATCAAAGTGGACCTTCGCGAAGGGGTTGGGCGCGCGGTTGAAACCAGAAGGCGCCGAGTACTCGACCACATTCCAATCACCTGCGATACCGACACCACTGCCATCCAGAATCGGCAGGCCGGTAAACGCCACCAGACCCTGGGCATTGGAGGTGGCAGTGAAGAACTGCGCTCCAGCAGTGCCGTCAGCTTTGAAAGTACCATCAACATCCAGGAACTTCGCAGGGTCGGTCGGGTCAGCCAAACGGAACACGGCACCTTCAAGAGGTTCCACAGTGCCAGGGGTGCTGCCCTTCTTCACCTTACCGAAGGCAACGCTGCCGGACGCAGTGACGGTTCCGCCACCAGGAGGGGTGACAGGGTTGGTTCCGTCGGAATTATCCTTGATATCGGACTCGACGGCGTTTACAACACCACCAGTACCTGTTGAATCACCATTCGGGGTTACCTTGGCCTTATAGGTGATTACGACGGTCAGCTCCTGATCGGTCACCGTGTTCAGATACCCACGAATAACAGAGGCATCCCTGAAGAAATCGAATGCGGTGTATTTCGCGTTCGGGTCATTGTCGTTAGCGAACAACTTGGACCCGGTAGGAGCATTGTTGGCTATACGATCAAACTTGGTCGTCTGAGTCGTAACCTTGTAGTCCGGCGAAGAATTCGACGGCGCATTCAATGGGATGCTGCTGGTTGGCGTCTTGATGCTCGCCTCCACTGTAGAGGAATCAAGCTGCAGCGATGCACCCATCTTATCGACGACACGCAGATCCCCATAGTTGCCAGCCAGCTCACTTATATCGAGCTTCTGATCGTTTGCGGTTGCCGTGCCCGTATTGTAGATCTTCTGAGTCACCCTGTAAGTGATTGTGTCCCCGGCCTTGGCAATGTGCAGATTCGGGTCATTGTTGATTGCCGATACCGACTTGTCCACCGATGAGTTACTGACATTCTTGGGGTAGACATGCAGGTGGTAGATATAACCGCTCTGAGTCCCATCCGTGGTCTTGTAAGGCAGACCGAAGAAGGACTTTGCCGATACCGCATACTTGCTCGAATCAAGACGACCGGACTGGAATGCCGGAGAGGCAGTACGATTCTCTTCCAGGACGAAGTAGTGCAGACCTTGGGGGAGTGTTACGGGCTGACTGGTATCCGGCTGACCCTGTTGGGCCCCACTGGCAACGGCCTTGTACCAGGAGTCTATGACACCATCGCCGTTGGTCATACCCGTTGCCGTAATGGCACCTGGACGAGTGGAGGGCCTATAGGTGCTGGAAACGGCCGGGTTGATGTCAGCGACCGATCCCGTCGGCTCAATTTCAGTAAGATCGAACACGATGTCCTTGGCCGTGGTAACGCCGCTACCGGAAGCCGGCGCATCGGTGATGGAACCCGTAGGTGTGTTTCCCGTGGTACCGCTGAGGTACTTGGTGACCGTCAGCTTAGGCTCGACACTTGTGTCAATGGCACCTGGGCGGAAGTCATCTGCCGTATCAAGCGCCGAAGCCTGTGTGGCAGGGAGGGCGACCATCCCGGCCAGCAGAGTGGCACCAGCCACCGCCAGGCCGACGAGTTTGGAAAACCCTCGCCCCTCGTTTATTTTATCTGTATGCATGCATGCATCCCTTCTATTTTTTGAATCGGTACAGATCGATGTGCAACAACACACTTCGGCTTTACCTGACATCTTTCATTCCCCGGCCCGATAGACCCTTCGACATGAGCCGTTGCTATATCATCTCCCAATACCATTTCATGAGTTTAGCGAATGAAGTAAAACTACGCAAACGTGCGAGCGTCCGGTATGTCATATTTCGACCGGTTGCGGCGTGTTGCCCGGGGGCGGCAAGCCATCCGAACCGAAGAAGACGGAAAAGCCTCGGGACCAGGGCCCCGAGGCGATGGAGAAGGCAGGCTTAGGAGGTCTTATTGCCGGTTGTCGAGTCGGTGAACCATCTCCGCCAATTCGAGATCGCTGGTGAACCGGTCCGCGCTGGTGTTCTCGTCGATGGCGGCCAGCTCGACCCCGGCGATCCGGGCGAAGTCCTCCCAGGCCTCACGACCGACCGTGGTGGTCATGCAGGTGTGGTGGGCCGCACCGGCACGCAGCCAGCACTCGGCCGAGATCTCCAAGGAGGGACGCGGCTTCCAAATGGCGCGGGCCACGGGCAGCTTGGCCAAGGAGCCGCCGGGTTCCACCAGATCCACCACGTTCATGACCAGACGGAACCGTTCGCGCACATCGGCAAGAGAGACCACGACCGCATCCTTGCAGGGTGTGGCCGTGAAAACCAGCCTGACCGGATCCTCGCGATCACCGATCGAAAGTGGATGGATCTCCAGACGGGGCCTGCCTTCGGTCAGCAGGGTGGGCGAGACCTCCAGCATGTGGGCGCCCATGATCTCCTCATGCCCGGGGACGAAGTTGTATGAGTAGTCCTCCATGAGGGAACAGCCGCCCTTGAGCCCGTAACCCATGACGTTCCCGATCCGAATCAGGACCGAGGTCTTCCAGTCGCCTTCGGCCGAGAACCCGTACCCATCGGCCATCAGACGCTGGGCACCGACACCCGGCAACTGACGCAGACCGCCCAGGTCCTGGAAGTTGTCCACCGCGGCCGTGGCTCCGACCTCCTGGAGCATGTTGCGCATGCCGGCCTCCTCCCTGGCGGCAACCACCAGGGAGTTATAACGGGAATCCAGGAGTTCGGGAGCGACCTCGTAGCTGCGTTTGTAATCCTCGATCAGATCCATGACCTGGTCGTCCTTGACCGCATCCACATGGGCCACCAGCTCATTGACCGGCCAGGTATTCACGGAGACCCCGAAGACGCGCTCGGCTTCGGTCTTGTCGCCCTCGGTAACAGCGACATCGCGCATATTGTCGCCCCAACGGCAGACCTTCATCGAGTTGGCCGCATCCCAACCGGCACAAGCCCGGGCCCAGGTTCCGATTCTTTCCGCAACCTCCGGATCGGTGTAATGCCCCACGACGATCTTGCGGGGAATGCCCAGACGGGTCAGGATATACCCGAACTCCCGGTCACCATGGGCCGACTGGTTCAGATTCATGAAGTCCATGTCGATGGTCTCCCAGGGAATCTCGACATGGTGCTGGGTGTTCAACTGGAGAAGGGGCTTGCGTAATTGCTCCAGACCGCGAATCCACATCTTGGCGGGGCTGAAGGTGTGCATCCAGGCCACGATTCCGATGCAGGCCGGGTCGGATGAGGCCTGGACCATGAAATTCCTGATGGAGTCCGAATCCTTCAAAATGGGCTTGAGCACAAGCCCGACCGGGATACGGCCCGAATCATTCAGGGTCTTTGCTATGTCGGCGGCCTGAATGGCCACCTGCTGCAGGGTTTCCTCCCCGTAGAGGTCCTGCGAGCCTACGGCGAACCAGAGCTCTTTGCCCTGGAAGGGATCCGTCATTGCCATGATTGCTCCTTATTGATTGATATTGATGGAATTATGGTCCTGTGGGCTCCAAGGGTCAGGCGCTTCAACCCTCCAAGGGTATGGTCCTGACGGCCTCCTGCTCGATGGGCAGGGACCGGGAGAAGCGTTCGAAGAATGCGCGGAACCCCTTGACATCTTCTGGATCGGGTTCCTCCACACTTGATTCGACCCCCGCGAAGACCTTGGAATCCAGATAATCCGCCAGGGTCTGGTCGGTATGATTCAGATAGTCGGCTAGAACGGCCATGCCCCAGGCGCCGCCCTCGGCCGCCGTCGACATGACCCGGATGGGTGTGTCGAAAGCGGCGGCCAGGATCTTCTGAGCCACCTTCGGGGTGGCGAAGATGCCGCCGTGTCCGACTAGGGAATCCACGCGAACACTCTCCTGCCGGGTCATCGCATCCATGCCGATCGTCACCGGGGCGAAGGCCGAGAAGAGCTGGGCCCGCATGAAGTTGGCCAGGTTCATACGGCTCTCCGGCCCCCTGGCGAAGACCGGACGGCCCTCCTCCAGGCCGGCCAGGAATTCTCCGGAATAGAAGCAGTAGTTGATCAGGCCGCCTGCGTCCTTGTCGCTTTGAAGGGCCAGGTTGAAGAGGGTGGCATAGAGTTCGTCGTCATCCATCCTGAGCCCTGCCGCCTCGGTGAAGTCACGGAAAAGACCGACCCAGGCGTTCAGGTCGGAGGTGAAGTTGTTGGCATGGCTCATACCTGCCGGGTCGCCTGCCGGGGTGGCCACCGGGTCCACCTCGGGGTGGAGGCGCTCCATCCGGTCCTCCAGGACCACCATGGCGAAGATGGACGTGCCCGCCGACACATTACCCGTCCTGGGCCGCACGGAGTTGGTGGCCACCATGCCGGTTCCGGCATCGCCTTCGGGCGGAGCCATGGCCGCGCCGGGTTCCAGGGTACCGGTGGGATCCAGCAGCCGTGCCCCCTCCTCGGTCAGGGATCCCGCATCCTCCCCGGCCACCAGGAGCTTGGGGAGTATGTCTCGGATGGCCCAGGGCCGGGACTTGACCTCAGGCAGATGGTCGAAGGTGTCCAGCATGGCCTGGTCGAAGCAATGGCGGCGGGAATCAACCGGGAACATGCCCGATCCGTCTCCGATGCCCAGGACCTTGCGCCCTGTGAGCCGCCAGTGCACATACCCGGACAGGGTGGTGATGAAGTCCACCCTGTCCACGTGTTCCTCCCCGCCGAGAATGGCCTGGTAGAGGTGGGCTATGGACCAGCGCTCGGGGATGTTGACCCGGAAGATCCGCGAGAGCCGTTCGTGGGCCTGGCTGGTGTTGGTGTTGCGCCACGTGCGGAAGGGAACCAGGAGCCGGTCGTCCTTGTCGAAGGCCAGATAGCCATGCATCATGGCCGAGAATCCAATGGCGCCCATCCGGGTCAGTGCCACCCCGTAGCGTTCCTTGACCTGGGCGGCCAGGGCGGCATAGGCACCCTGCACCCCCTGCCACACCTGGTCCAGGGAGTAGGTCCACAGTCCTTCCTTGAGCTGGTTCTCCCATGCGAAATCCCCATCGGCCAGCGTCTGGTACTCCCTGTCGATCAGGATGGCCTTGATTCTCGTCGAGCCCAGCTCGATGCCCAGGGAGGTCCTGCCTGCCTGAATCTCCTGGGCGAGGTCCTTACCGGTGTCAGCTTCCATGATCCGCTCCTTTGCCTGGCCGTCCTCGTGGCCGGGAGGCACGTCTTGACCTCCGCCAACAAGGACTGTTAACGCTCACATAATCCAGTGACAAGTCTAGTCGTGACAAGCGGATCAGGCAAACGGGGGTCGGGTGAATCTCAGGACCGCCGAACGGCCCTGCCCAGAGACCGCCGGGGTACCACGTCGGCCTGGATGAGCCCCACCCCATGTCTGGTTGTCGGGAACTCCACGGGTTGACCTTGGTGGAGTATGGCCAGGAGCTGCCGCATGGTGGCGGTGCCCAACTCCTCGAATCTGGGACGGACCGTCGACAGGGGCGGGTTCAGGTTGTCGACCGTGGGGATGTCGTCGAATCCCACCAGGCTGACATCCTGCGGTATCCGAAGTCCATGCTCCTGGAGGGAGCGGGCCACCCCCACGGCCTGGTTGTCATTGGCGGTGACCACGGCCGTGGGCATGGAAGTGCCGTTCATGCCCCGCTGATCGATCAGGTGGTTCATCAAGGTGTACGATTCGGCCGACTCCCAGCTGCGGGCATGGACCACGGCGGTCTTGACATGGTACCGTGCGCAGGCCTTCCACCAGGAGGCCAGGCGGGTCGAGGCATCGCGCCATTCTGGCGGGCCTGCCATATACAGGACCCTGCGGTGCCCCAACTGCACCAGCTGCCTGGCCACCTGCTGGATGGCCCCCCACTGGTCGATTCCCGTCAGGGCCACCCGGTCGGAGCCCGGATTGTGGCTCAGTGCCTCCTCGATGCTCATCGACCCGTGGGTGGAGGTGACGACGATCCGCGGCTGGGTCACATTCACCTGGCAGGCCGCCTGGAACATCGTATCGGTGGGGGTGATGAAGATGAAGGCGTCGACGTTCTGCTCCAGGAAGGTGCCACACAGTTCCTGGAAGCCATGGAGGGTACAAGCGGCCTCGTTGACCATCATGACCGACATGAATAAACCGTGCGAGCGCGCCACCGTCTCGATGGCCGTGATGGTGGATACCGGTCCGAACAGGCTGACCCCTCCGGCAACCAGTCCGATGGTCCTGCTGTGGCTGGAGGCCAGGGCCCTGGCAGAGTTACTGGGCCGATACCCCAACTGCCGTATGGCCTCTTCCACTTTTCGGCGGGTGGGTTCCGAAACGTCCTTGGACTTGTTGATGACCCGTGAGACGGTCTGGTGGGACACCCCCGCCAACCGGGCCACTTCGAACATGGAAGGGCGATTGGAACGGTGGCGTTCCCTACTGCCTGGAGGCATGTGATCCTTCTTCCCGAAACCCGTCTCGACTGCTCCGATCATAGCCCGGCGCGGGGAGGACACCGGTGACCTGCATCGGGTCAGCCGGTCAGATGCCAGCTGACCCGATGCAGGTCACTGGGCCCGTATCGCCTGATGGCCGCCATATGTGCAGGCGAGCCGTATCCCTTGTTCCGCTCCCATTGGTAGGGGGCCAGGTCGTCACGTTGCCCGGCCAGGTCGACCATGAACTGGTCCCTGGTCACCTTGGCTATGACCGCGGCACTGGCGACCGTGGCGCAGGATGCATCCCCCCTGACCTTGGTGGTGATTGCCGGCAGGATGGCCAGGTCGGGGGCGTCGAAGCTGTCTGCGGCCTTGGTGATGTAGTCGCTGGGGCCGTCCAGGATGGCCGACGTGTTGGATTCGGCCCCCATGCCCAGCCGGGTCTCGACGTCGGCCAGGGCGCGCAGGGCGGCTATGCCCAGGGCGTGGGTGATCCCCCACTGGTCGATTTCACGGTTGGAGGCGGCACCCACGGCCCAGGCTGCAGCCCAGTCCTCAAGGCCCAGGTATATGGCCGTGCGGCGGACAGGGGTCAGCATCTTGGAATCGGCCACCCCCTCGGGAACCTTCAGCCCGGGAAGATCGCATGATCTGAGTGCCACCACGCCCACCATGACGGGCCCGGCCAGGGCTCCGCGCCCCACCTCGTCCAGACCGAACACATAATCCGACCCCCCGGCGGCCAGTTCCGTCTCCAGGGTCAGGGTGGGTATGGGGTGCATCCCTGCCGCCTACCTGGGCTGCCTGTCCGGAACGGCATCGAAGACCGGGTGCCGGTTGTTCAGCAGCTTCCAGCTGCTGATGGGATAGTAGGTCACCATGGCCGTGCCCTTGATGTTCCCCATGGGTACCTGACCCTCATTCCCATCATTGAGATGATAACGGGAATCCGCCGAATTGGAGCGGTTGTCTCCCATGACGAAGACGTAGCCGGCCTTGACGGTGGCCGTGAAGGGAAAATCACTGGGCTGGGCGCCGGGCCTCAGGTAGGAGCTTTCGTCCAGGGCGACCCCGTTGACCGTGACCGGATGCCCCTTCCCCTTGCAGGCCACCGTGTCGCCGGGCATGCCGATCAGCCGCTTGACCAGGTAGTTGCTGTTATGCCCGTCCGGTGACGCATCCGCCAGCCAATTGGCCGGGTCGGTGAAGACCACCACGTCCCCCCTGCGGGGTTTGGCCAGGAACCTGGTCAGACCGTTGGTGGTGAAGATTCGGTCGTTGATGCCCAGGGTTTCCTCCATGGAGCCCGAAGGAATGACGAAAGGGGCCAGAATGAACAGACGACAGAAGACCACGACCACCACCAGAACCACCAGGTCGACAAGGAACTGGATCAGGGATCCGGACCCGTTGTCCGGGGTGGGTCCTTCGTTCGATGCAGGATCGGTGCCGCCCCCGTCGTAGGGGGCGATGGGGTCGCCTTCGACCCTGAGCGAGGCCCTGGAACGGTGCCTGGGGGCAAAACCCGTCCGTATATCACCTGACTGGGGAACCGACATGCCTGCTCCTTCTGCTTGCACCGTCCGAAATCCCTTCCAGGTCCGGGTCGGATCCGACCCTCGACCGCCATTCACCTGCAACGGCCCCTCATTCATATACCCTACCCGGCGGGATAACAAAAACCCGGGGACCTGAACGGCCTCCGGGTCGACAAGGACGGTCCTACCTGGTCTCGGCCTTGTTGTCGCGACGCTCGACGATACGTGCGGCCTTGCCGTGCAGGTTGCGCAGGTAATAGAGCTTGGCGCGACGCACGCGACCATGCCGCAGGACCTTGATGGAATCGATCTGCGGGGAGTGCAGGGGGAAGCGACGCTCCACACCCACACCGAAGCTGACCTTGCGTACGAGGATGGTCTCACGCACACCGGCACCATGACGGGCGATCACCACGCCGGTGAAAGCCTGGATACGGGTGTTGTTGCCTTCCTTGATGTTCACATTGACCTCGACGGTATCGCCGGGGCGGAAGTCCGGAATCTCCTCCGCGGGCTTCATGTGGCTGGCATCGAATTCCTGAATGGCGTTCATGCTGTTCCTCCACGGCCGCCGCATACCGACCCATGTTCCAGGCCCATCCCGTCTTCGACAGAAGGGCCGTACCCGAGCCCGACGGTCTGCCGTCGGGATACGCCGATCCGCCGGCCATGAACCGGCTGGACCACAAGGAGGGGAACCTATGCGGCAGCTCCCACTCCGGCATTGCAACTGTTCAATGATACACCAGGCAGGGACCGGGGCCCAGGCCGGCGATCAGCGACGATGATCCCGATAATACTGAATCAGGGAGCGCGTGGACTGGTCCTGGGCGGCCAGGGCCTGGTCGTCACGGGAGATGGCCGGAGTGATCTCCTTGGCCAGCTTCTTGCCCAGCTCGACACCCCACTGGTCGAATGAGTCGACCCCCCAGACGGTGCCCTCGGTCAGGGTGATGTGCTCGTAGAGGGCGATCAGTTCTCCCAGGGACCTGGGGGTCAGGGCATCGCCGAAGATGGAGGTGGTGGGTCGGTTGCCGGTGAAGACACGGGCCGGGACGATGGACTCATCGGTCCCCTCGGCGCGCACCTCGTCGGCCGTCTTGCCGAAGGCCAGTGCCTTGGTCTGGGCGAAGTAGTTGGCCAGGAAGAGCTCGTGGACGTCCTGGTCCCCATCCCTGGCGGGGTTGGGGGTGTTGGCGAAGGCGATGAAATCGGAGGGAATCAGCCTGGTCCCCTGGTGGATCAGCTGGTAGAAGGCATGCTGTCCGTTGGTGCCGGGCTCTCCCCAGAAGATCTCGCCGGTCAGGGAGGTCACGGGGGTGCCGTCCCAGCGCACCGACTTGCCGTTGGACTCCATGGTCAGCTGCTGCAGGTAAGCCGGGAAGCGGTGCAGGTACTGGTCATAGGGCAGGACGGCATGGGAATGGGCACCGAAGAAGTTGACATACCAGACGTTCAGCAGACCCATCAGGGCCACGACGTTCTTCTCCAGGGGGGTGTCGCGGAAGTAGCGGTCGATGGCATGGAACCCGGCCAGGAACTCCTCGAACCCGTCGGGGCCTATGGTGATGGCCAGGGAAGTGCCGACGGCCGAATCCACCGAATAGCGGCCACCGACCCAGTTCCAGAAACCGAACACGTTGGCGGGGTCGATGCCGAAGTCCTGGACCTTGTCGAGAGCCGTGGATACGGCGATGAAGTGACGACGGATGGCCTCGGCCGACTTGGCCTCGGAACCATCCACGGCGCCCTGGGCCTGGAGCCTGTCCAGGAGCCAGGCCCGTGCCTGACGGGCATTGGTCAGGGTCTCCAGGGTGGTGAAGGTCTTGGAGACGATGATGAAGAGGGTGGTCTCCGGATCGAGTCCACGGGTCTTCTCGGCCAAGTCGTTGGGATCGATGTTCGAGACGTACCGTGCGGTGATGCCCGCATCCGCATAGGGCTTCAGGGCCTCATAGGCCATGACCGGACCAAGGTCAGACCCGCCGATTCCTATGTTGACCACGGTTTCGATCTTCTTGCCGCTGACACCGGTCCACTGTCCGGAACGGACCTGGTCGGCGAAGGTGTAGATCCGCTTGAGGGTGTCGCGCACATCCCCCACCACATCCTGACCGTCGACGATCAGTGTGCCGCGCTCCTCCTCGGGCCGACGCAGTGCGGTGTGCAGAACGGCACGGTCCTCGGTGTTGTTGATGTGCTCGCCCTGGAACATGGCTTCGATGCGCTGGTCGAGGCCGACCTCCCTGCCGAGCTGGGCAAGGAGGGTCAGGGTCTCGGGCTTGATCAGGTTCTTGGACAGGTCGAAGTGGAGGTCGGCGGCATCGAAGCTCAACCGCTCTGTGCGCCGGGGGTCTTCGGCGAACCACGACCGCAGGTCGATGCCGTTCTTCTGCAAATCCGAGAAGTGCGTCTGCAGGGCCGCCCAGGCCTTGGTCTGCGTCGCGTCTACTGGAGGATTGATGGCCATATGCATAGGTCCTTTCGTGACTTCATGCCCGGACTTGGAACAGGTCTTCAGAGATGATCCGCCCAGGTTTGGGTCTTCTACCAAAGTACTCACAAAAGCGGACACAATACGACAAAAACAGCAACTATGGTTCATCGCGTCGGATGTGCAAAGGACCCTCCGCGCATGGGGTCCGTCAGGACCAGGCCGTGGTCACCCCCGGCTCAGCCACGCCTCCCCGGCCTAAGCCGGGGGCGAACAGGAAGGTCTGCTCAGAGAATGTCGTCCCTTCCGTATTGGGAGAGTTTGCCGACCATGTCCTTGACCTCCTGGCTGCGTGCCCTGGGTGCCACCAGAAGGGCATCGGGCGTGTCGACCACAATCATGTCGTCCACCCCGAGCAGGGCTATGGTCCGCCCCGTCTCCGGCACGACCATGTCGCCGCCCGAATCCAGATACACCACACGATCGGAATCGCCAAGGATCTTGATGTTGCGACGGTTGGACGACGGCAGGAGGCCGGCGATCGAATTAAAGTCGCCTATGTCGTCCCAATCGAAGCCGCCCGGGACCATGGCCACACCGCCCGCCGCGGACAGGGGTTCCGCCACGGCGTAGTCGAATGCGATCTTCTCGATGCCCGGCCAGTACTCGTCCAGGGCCTGATTGCGCTGGTCCGCCCCCTCATCCCAGACCCGGGCGATGGCCATGATGCTGGCATACAGGTCGGGCACGAAACGCTCCAGGCAGGACAGGACGACATCGGCCCGCATGACGAACATGCCGGCGTTCCATCGATACTCACCGGTCGACAGATAGGCCTGGGCCGTGGAGGCATCGGGCTTTTCCACGAATTCGCTGACCAGGCGCGCATCGGGGGCATCGGGAATCTCGGCGGCCAGGGATGGACCCTGGTGAATGTAGCCGAAAGCCGTGGAAGGCCTGGAGGCGGCCATCCCGATGGTGGTGACATAACCGGCGCGGGCGGCGGCGACCGCCTGGCGGACCGACTGCCCGAAGGCCTTGTCATCGCGGATCACATGGTCGGCCGCGAAGGAGCCCACAACGATCCGATCGCCGTGCCGCCGGGCCAGAACGGCCGTGGCCAAGGCGATGGCCGCCGTGGAATCACGCGGAACGGGCTCGGGGAAGACCGCATCCTCACCGAGTCCAGGCAGCTGGGCACGGACCTGTGCCACATGCCGCCGCCCCGTGGATACCACCACATGGTCCTGCCCGCAGATTCCGGCCAGACGGTCGAAGGTGCCCTGGATCATGGTCCTGCCCGACCCGAGCAGGTCGTAGAGGAACTTGGGATGGTCCTGGCGGCTGAGGGGCCAGAGCCTGGTTCCCACTCCCCCGGCGGGGATTATGGCATAGAAATCGCGAAGATCCATACTCCCCATTCTGCCAAGGTGCTTGTACACCAAGGCCCCTTCCTCGAATCCGGGCCGGTGAAACAGGCGTGCCACACCGAAACGGATACGACTCCCGCGCCCGGCGGTTTTATCCCGGACATCCTGTAGTATCGAAAACGCCGTCCGGAACCTCGAGGGCGGCAGGCCACTTTAGCTCAGTTGGCAGAGCGTCTCACTCGTAATGAGAAGGTCGACAGTTCGATTCTGTCAAGTGGCTCCCTTTCGTATGGGCCATCTCACCTTTGTGGTATTCATTGATGGCATGGATATGCACTTATCCGTATTCCACTGGGCGCGAGTGGCGTAATGGTAGCCGCGCAGGATTTAGGTTCCTGTGTCTTCGGACGTGTGGGTTCGAGTCCCATCTCGCGCACGGATGGACCCTGCCTTCGGAACAGCAGGCCCAGGGTTCGAATCTTCTCCATCTCGCACATGGATCCACCCTGCACCTGCGGAATCTACCGCAGACACCGATACGGATCAGCAGACCCGGATCCACCTCTTCCAGTGTCCACAGGCGGGTGTCCCCCTCGCCGATGCCCTCGTATCGGGATCAGGATACGTCATGGCCATCGTCCAGCACCCACCGGATGAGGACGGGCATGATGGCGGCCAGGGCCTTCCCCCTGTGGGAGATGGCGTTCTTCTGGTCTGGGCTCATCTCGGCGGAGGTCAGACGGTGGTCCGTCCCGGCCCGGGCGGGCTGGTCATCGGGCTCAAAAATGGGGTCGTAGCCGAACCCGTCCCCGCCCCTGGGCGTCCGGATGATCCTGCCCGGCATCTCACCCTGGCGCACGGTGTGGCGGTTCCTGACGGGATACCCCGGTTCGTCGGGAACCACCAGGGCGGCGGCGCAGACGAACCGGGCCGTCCTGGACTCGTCGGGAATGTCCCTCAGTTGGCTGAGCAGGAGGTCGATATTGGCCTGGTCATCCCCGTGGCGACCGCTCCAGCGGGCCGACAGAATGCCGGGGGCCGCTCCCATGATGTCGACGATCAGGCCTGAATCGTCGGCCAGGGCGGGCAGGCCGGAGAGCTCCGCCGTCTGCTTGGCCTTGAGGAGGGCGTTGGCCTCGAAGGTGGTCCCGGTCTCCACGGGATCCGGCAGGTTCAGGTCCGAAGCGGATACGAGCTCGATGCCGAACCGGTCATCCCCCAGGAGGGAATCGAGGATGCGACGCATCTCGACCAGCTTGCCCTGGTTGTGGGTGGCCACGACGACCTGTCCGCCTCTCTCCATATCTCATTCCTCCTTGCAGGGCCCCGGTACGTCCGGCACGGGTTGCCCGTCCCCCGCTGCCGCGGATTTCAGCCGACGGCTACGGAGAGACAATCAACGGGCCATCTCCATCGTAAGTCCGGCATCAACCGCTCCGGGCATCAATCCGTGGCGAGCGCCGCAGACTGGGCCGCCTGGAGCTCCCGGTTGCCCTTGGTGGCCAGTTCCAGGAGCGTGTCGAGCTCGGACCGGTTGAAGGGGCGATGCTCCGCGGTTCCCTGAATCTCGATGAAGTCGCCGGAACCGGTCATGGAGACGTTCATGTCGGTCATGGCCTGGCTGTCTTCGATGTAGGGCAGGTCGAGCATGGGATGCCCGTCGATGATTCCCACCGACACGGCGGACACCTGGTCCTTGATGACCTTCTCGACGCTGCGGATGTGGTGGTGGCCCTGGGCCCAACGCAGGGCATCCACCAGGGCCACATAGGCTCCGGTGACCGAGGCGGTGCGGGTACCCCCGTCGGCCTGGAGAACATCGCAGTCCAGCTGCACCTGGTTCTCCCCCAGTGCTTCCATGTCGACGACACCACGCAGACAGCGCCCGATCAGGCGGGATATCTCCTGGGTACGGCCGCCGACCTTGCCCCGGACGGATTCACGGGCGGTGCGTTCGGATGTGGCCCTGGGCAGCATGGCGTACTCGGCCGTGACCCATCCCAGGCCCGAGTCCCTCCGCCACCGGGGCAGGGTGGGCGTGAAGGAGGCCGTGCACATGACCCTGGTGTTCCCGCACTCGATCAGGACCGACCCCTCGGGGGCATCCGTCCAGTGCCGGGTGATTCTGACCGGGCGCAGCTCGTCCACCGCCCTGCCGTCCGGTCTGACCACGGCCCCATCGGCCAACATGTCCTTGATTGCCACCATGGATGCACATCCTTTCCTTGCATACTGCACTTGATTATCCCGGGAGCCCTATACCTGCACTCAGGAGGCCGTCAGGACCGTCCTGGCGGGGAGGATCCTGTCGATCAGGAAGAGCACCAGCCCCAGGACGAAGAAGACCACCAGGTACTCGGCGATGTTGACGGTCATCTGCCCCCATCCCAGCCTGCTCAGATCGATGAATGCGTAGGGGTAGGGGTTCCCGCCGGGCTCGGGGCCGGAGTGGGGCCAGATGGCCGCCCGCACCAGGACGAAGGCCAGGTAGAGGGGGAAGTAGATCAGCCAGGTCAGGACATAGTGCCACTTGAACCGGCGGTGGGGGTCGAAGAGGAGGAAGTCGACCAGGGCCATGACCGGGGCGATGGCATGGATCATGTAGGTGGTCCGGATGCCCATCACCAACAGATAGGGCGAGGAGTTGATGCCCAGGACCACCATGGCCACCAGGCCGGTGATGAGAATGTACAGGGTCAGGCACCCCTTGAGCCAGGCCGGGGGTTGGATTCCCTTCAGAAGGGTGGCCGCCCCCGCCCAGAGCATGACCAGACCCAGGGCCATGTTGGTCTGGAAGGTGAAGTAGACCCACTTGTTCCCGATGCCCAGAAGCCAGGCTTCATGGGTGCCCGCCAGGCAGAAGAAGGCTATAAGGAACCGATAGATGGCCACCAGGTATCTCATGGGGACCAGCATATCCCGCAGGTCATACTGCCTGGACGTGTGGATGGTCGGGGCGGCCTTCCTGCACATATCGGGTGCGGATTGGACTAGACTGTGGGGAAACACGGCAAGCACAGGAACTGCAAGCGAGGTTGACATGAACGAAACCGACCGGACTTCCACCGCCCTGATGACCGACATGTACGAGTACACGATGCTGGACGCCGCCCTCCAGGACGGCACTGCCGGGCGCCGGTCCGTCTTCGAGGTCTATACCCGTCACCTCCCCGCGGGGCGGCGCTACGGGGTGGTGGCCGGGACCGGCAGGATCCTGGATGCCATCGAGCGCTTCCACCCCACCGAGGATGAGCTGCGTTTCCTTTCGGACAGGAAGATCGTCAGCCCGGCGACCATACAGTGGCTGGAGCACTTCCAATTCACCGGCACCATTCGGGGCTACAGGGAGGGTGAGGTCTTCTTCCCCAACTCCCCCGTCCTCCAGGTGGAGGGCGGATTCGGCGAGTGCACCCTCCTGGAGACCGTCATCCTTTCCATCCTCAACTACGACTCTGCCGTGGCCTCGGCCGCCTCGCGCATGGTTTCGGCGGCCAAGGGAAGGCCCTGCATGGACATGGGCGCCCGGAGGGCCAACGAGTACGCTGCCGTGGCCGCCGCCAGGGCCGCCATGGTGGGCGGATTCCAGGGCACGTCCAACCTCCTGGCCGCCCAGCGCTACGGGTTCAAGGCCATCGGCACCGCAGCCCACTCCTTCACCCTCCTGCACGACACGGAACGCGATGCCTTTGTGGCCCAGATCAATGCCCTGGGCAGGAACACCACCCTCCTGACCGACACCTACTCCATCGACGAGGCGGTCAAGACGGCCGTGGAGGTGGCCGGGCCCGACCTGGGCGGGGTCAGGATCGACTCGGGCGACCTGGGCTCCCTGGCACAGCGTGTCAGGCACCAGTTGGATGCCCTAGGGGCCACCAAGGCCACGATCACCGTCACCAACGACCTGGACGAATACGCCATCGCCTCCCTCCAGACGGCCCCCGTCGACTCCTACGGGGTGGGCACCATGCTGGTCACCGGGTCGGGGGCGCCGACCTGCGCCATGGTCTACAAGCTGACCGAACGGGAGAATTCGGCCGGGACCATGCAGGCCGTGGCCAAGAAGTCCGTCGGCAAGGCATCGGTGCCGGGGCGGAAGCTCGCCTACCGGTCCTACGAGTACAACCTGGCCAGTGCCGAGCACGTCATATCCGGGGCGGAGCAGTCCCTGGACGGATTCAGGCCCGAACAGGACTGGCGGGACCTCCTGGTCACCTATGTGGACCACGGCTGCATCAACCGGGAATACCAGGGAGGGCAGGCCGTGCTGGAGGCCAGGGACCACCGTGCCAGGACCCTGGACGAACTGCCCATCGGGGCGCTCAGCCTGATGCGGGGCGAACCGATCATCCCCACCATCGTAGAAACGATATAAAAGTGAGCACCGTACCCCACCAGAACGGCTCATACACCCCTGCGCCCGACCGCTACGAGACCACGACCTACCGGCACTGCGGATCCAGCGGCCTCATGCTGCCTCCCATATCGCTGGGGTTCTGGCACAACTTCGGGGACCAGACCCCCTTCGAGCGGATGCGGGAACTCTGCTTCACGGCCTTCGACCACGGTATCACCCACTTCGACCTGGCCAACAACTACGGGCCCGAGCCCGGAGCCGCCGAGCGCAACGCCGGCAGGATCCTGTCCAGGTACTTCGCCCACCACCGCCAGGAACTGGTCATCTCGACCAAGGCGGGCTACACCATGTGTCCGGACCTTATGGGGACCTCGGGTCACGCAAGTACCTCCTGTCCAGCCTGGACCAGAGCCTGGAGCGCCTGGGGCTGGACTACGTGGACATCTTCTACCATCACCGTCCGGACCCGGACACCCCCCTGGACGAGACCATGGGGGCCCTGGCACAGGCCGTATCCAGCGGCAAGGCCCTCTACGTGGGACTATCGAACTACGACGGCCCCACCCTGAGGAAGGCGAGCGAAATCCTGGACGAACTCCACGTTCCCTTCATCATCAACCAGAACCGGTATTCCATATTCGACCGGACCATCGAATCCAACGGACTCAAGCAGGCCTCCCGGAAGCTGGGCAAGGGCATCATCACCTTCAGCCCCCTGGCCCAGGGGCTCCTGACCGACCGCTACCTGCACGGCATTCCCGAAGACAGCAGGATCAGGGCCGACGGGCGCTTCCTCAAGGAGTCGGCCCTGACCCCAAGGCGTCTGGGTCAGATCAAGGAGCTGAACGACCTGGCCGGTCAACGCGGGCAGACCCTGGCCGAGATGGCCCTGGCCTGGCTCCTGCGGGACCCGGACGTGACCACCGTCCTGATCGGAGCCTCCAAGCCGGGGCAGATCCTGGACAACCTCAAGGCGAGCGCCAATACGGACTTCAGCCAGGAGGAGCTGGACCGGATCGACCTGATCTCCAAGGGCTGACCGTCCCGGCGGACGGGCGGGAAGGGCTACTTCTTGCCGCCCATCATTTCCTCGTAGATACGTCGGCAGTCCGGGCAGACGGGGTACTGGGAGGGGTCGTGCTTGGGCACCCAGACCTTGCCGCAGAGGGCCACGACCGGCCTGCCGGTCAACTTGGACTCGGCGATGCGCTCCTTGGACACGTAATGGGCGAACCTGTCGGCATCCCCCTGGTCGCTGCGCCGGGTCTCCTCCCGGGTCTCGGTCTCGGGCCTGTCCAGGACGGCCGTACCGGCACCCTGGTCCGGATCGGAGAGGGGCGAGACCGGGTCCTGGTCCAGGACGGGTTCCGGACCATGCAGGGGCGAAGCGGGGCGCAAGGGAGTCTCAAAAGCAGTCATACCACCATGATAACCGCTCCCGGGGCCCTGACGATACGGTCCATCCCCGGGCTGAGAGCAATCGAACCCGTCCGCAGGGGGCACCGTGGATCCCGCTGGTTCCAGCCAAGGGGCTAATCTGGTTGACATGACAATAGCTGTATGCCCCGGATCATACGATCCAGTGACTTCAGGGCACCTGGATGTGATTGAACGTTGCGCATCCTTCTTCGACACCGTCCACGTAGTCGTGGCCGTCAATTCCGTCAAGACCCCCCTGTTCGGCGAACAGGAACGGGTGGAGATGATCCGTCAGGCCCTGGACGAGGACGGGTACCCGCAGATCACGGTGTCCTCGACCACGGGCCTGATCACGGACTACTGCCTTCAGGTCGGCGCCTCGGTCATCGTCAAGGGCCTGCGACAGAACGGGGATTACGAGGCCGAGCTGGGCATGGCCCTGGTCAACCGCAAGCTGGCCGATGTGGAGACCCTCTTTTTGCCCGCTGATCCGCTGCGTGAACACATATCCAGCACCATCGTCAAGGATGTTGCCAGGCATGGCGGCAACATCACGGGCATGGTACCCAACAGTGTAGTGAAGAAACTGACCACCATACTACAGACGGAAAGAGCCGACAATGGTTGAGGAGACAGACAGGCGGGGAAGCGACGGGGACATCTCCGACCAGACGAACAAGGCATTCCGCTTCGGGGGAGGGGACCCGGACGGACCAGGAGAACAGACCGAACCGAGCACCCCGGCCATCGACGATTCCACCCGGATGAGCCAGCCCAGACAGGGCCTGAACATGGATGACCTGCCCGATCTGCGCGAGGCGACCTCCAATGAGCCCCGGGCGGAATTCACCACCGTCTACGACATCATCGACCGGGTCCAGACCATGCTGGACGAGGCCAAGGCCCCCCTGCTCAGCCCGGGCATGGTCAAGGTGGACAGGGAGAAGCTCGACGGTGACCTTGACGAACTCAAAAAGATGCTCCCCGTCCAGCTGGAACGCGCCTCCGCCCTGATGCGGGAGGCCGAACGCCGGCTGGACTCCGCCCAGACCGAGGCCAACGCCACCATATCGGCGGCCCAGAGCCGTTCTGCCGAAATCGTCAAGGAGGCAGGCGAGCAGGCCCGATTCCTGGCCGGTCAGGAGAACGTGGTGGCCATGGCCCAGCAGAAGGCCCAGGCCATCATCGACCAGGCCCAGGCCCAGGCCGACAAGCTGACCCAGGGGGCCAACGGGTACGCCGCCCAGGTCATGCAGGAGCTGGGCACCCAGCTGGACAGGGTCGGCCAGGATGTACGGGCCGGGATGGAGGTTCTCCATGAGCGTGAGCAGGAGGCTGCGCGTACCATGAGCGGGAACTCCAACCAGCAATAGGGCATACGGGCCCGGACCGGAGGTGGCACCGGGCAGGACCGCATCGTGCGAAAGGAAGCAGGGATGAGCAGACCGGAGGATTCGTCCTGGGCCGTTTCCGTGGCCCAGGTGGCGGCCAGGGCCGGGCGCAGCAAGCATGTCGACCAGGACTTCCCCGCCCCGAGCGGCATCGGTGACCAGGTGGTCGGCATCAGGGAGGGCGACCCGGTGCAGGTCACCGGGTCCTTCGAGTCCATGGTTGACGGACTGATCTTCACCGCCCACATCAGCGCCCCCCTTCGGGCCGAGTGCACCAGGTGCCTCAAGCCCATCGAGCGGGACATCGGGGTGGACCCCGTGGTCTTCTTCCCCTACGAGACCCCCGAGCCTGAACAGACCACCGGCAAGGCCGAAATCATCGCCGGTGAGGAGGAGGGCGGCGACACCTATCCTCTGGCCGAGGGCGGGGCCTTCGCCGACCTGGAGGCCCTCCTGCGCGACAACCTGGCCGAGGCCCTCCCCCTCCAGCCCCTGTGCAGGCCCGATTGCCGGGGACTCTGCCCCCAGTGCGGAATCGACCTGAACGAGCACCCTGACCACCATCATGTGGTGCTGGACGACCGTTGGGATGCCCTGAAAGGCCTCAAGGCCAAGCTGGAGGGCCAGGAAAAGGGAGAATGATCCCCGGCAGCCACCTCAGGATCGGCCCGGTGTGACAAAGACCTGGGGTTGCGGTAAACTGCTCTACGCTTAAGCCCGAGACTCGATCGAAACAGAGGATAACATGGCACTGCCAAAGTACAAGACCTCGCGCGCCAACACGCATTCGCGCCGCGCCAACTGGAAGACCAAGGCCGCCACCACGGTGGCCTGCCCCAACTGCGGGGCCCCCACGCTGCCCCACATGGCATGCCCGAGCTGCGGCATGTACCGCGGCCGCATGTACCGAGACGCCATCCGACCGCAGTTCAGCAAGTGAGCGTGCGTTCGCAAGATCGTTGAGGGAACCCCTGCCATCGACGGGTGGCAGGGGTTCCCTGCATAATGGGAGCCATCAGAGAGGTCGGGATCGGAATCGCATGACCGGAAAGGCAGTGTCGTGAGCAGGGATACGGGCAGGGAGACGAAGACGGGCACGGACGCGGAGGCGGAGTACACCCGGAACCACACGGTCGGGGCGCCCGATCAGGAGAACGACCAGGAGAGCGACCTGCCCGCCAGGGAACTCTTCAGGGCCCTGCGGGCGGAGCTCACCCCCGAACTGCTCGTCCACGCCCTGACCCATCGTTCCTTCGCCCACGAGCACCCCGGCATACCCAACAACGAACGTCTGGAGTTCCTGGGCGATGCCGTCCTGGAACTGGTGGCCACCGAGACCCTCTACAGGGCCCACCCCGACCAGAGCGAAGGCCAGCTGGCCAAGATGCGGGCCAAGGCAGTCTCCGAGGAATCCCTCTCGGCCATAGCCCGAACCAAACTCCACCTGGGCCCCTACATCCTCCTGGGGCGCGGCGAGGCCGAGAACGGCGGGGCCGACAAGGACTCCATCCTCTGCGACACGGTCGAATCCCTGATCGGGTCCGTCTTCGTGGAGCACGGGATCGACGGGGCCCGTGTCACCGTCCACGCCCTCCTCGACGACACCCTGGAGGAGGTGGCCACCGAGGGTCCCGCCCTGGACTGGAAGACCTCCATCACCGTCAAGGCCCACGGGCTGGGCCTGGGCGAACCCCACTACGCCATGGCCGTCTCCGGGCCCGAGTACGCCCAGGTCTTCACTGCCAGGCTGAGCCTGGACGGCAGCGACACCGTCATCGGCACCGCCGAGGCCAGCAGCAAGCGCAAGGCCCAGCTGGCCGCTGCCGCCCAGGGGTGGAAGGCCCTGGACGACCCGGCGGTCCTGGCCTCCCTGAAGGGCGGGGAAGCCAGGTAGGGACCGGCATTCCGCCATTCGGTACCTGATTGGGACCGGGCCACACCTCTGCATAGACTGTGAGGAACAACCGGGCCTGCGCCACGAGCAGCAGGGACCCCCGGTCCTGATCGGGACTCGTTTTGGCCGAACCTGAGCCCCTGACCCGATAGGTACCACGTTAGGGACGCACGACCGGCATGTCGTCGCGCAGTCGAGAGGTTGAGAGGAAAACATGAGTCTGCCGACACCTCTGCAAGCGTTCAGCTCAGTCCCCAAGGATGAGGGCCCGGACCAGGCGGGAACCACCCCCGAGGGGGAGGCGATGACCGGGGCGCAGGCCCTGATCCGTTCACTTGAGGATCTGGGGGTCAGGGATGTCTTCGGGGTTCCGGGAGGCGCCATCCTCCCCACCTATGATGCCATCGATGATTCGGTCAGGTTCAGGTTCACCCTGGTCCGCCATGAGCAGGCGGCCGGCCACGCGGCCGAGGGGTATGCGGTCTCCACCGGCCGGGTGGGGGTCTGCCTGGTCACCTCCGGCCCCGGGGCCACCAATATGGTCACCCCCATCGCCGATGCCATGATGGACTCCGTGCCCATGGTCGTGGTCACCGGCCAGGTGGGCGTGGCCGCCATCGGCACCGACGCCTTCCAGGAGGCCGACATCGTCGGCATCACCTACCCGGTGGCCAAGCACTCCTACCTGGTCACCAAAGCCCAGGACATCCCCCGGGTCATGACCGAGGCCTATCACATAGCCCAGTCCGGCAGGCCCGGCCCGGTCGTGGTCGACCTGACCAAGACCGCCCAGAACGAGCGGATGGTCTATTCCTGGCCCCAGGAGATGATCCTGCCCGGATACAACCCCGTCACCAGGGCACATGGGCATGTGCTCACCGATGCGGCCCGGCTCTTCGCCCAGTCGCACAGGCCCGTACTCTACCTCGGCGGTGGGGCCATGCGCTCCAACGCCCGGCAGCAGGTGGAAAGGCTGATCCAGGTCACCGGCGCCCCGGTGGTCACCACCCTGCCCGCCAGGGGGATCATCCCCGACTCCGACCGGGCCGTGCTGGGCATGCCCGGCATGCACGGGACCGTGGCCGCCAACGGGGCCATCCAGCACTCCGACCTCCTGGTCGCCATCGGGGCCCGGTTCGACGACCGGGTGACCGGCAGTCTGGATGACTTCGCCCCAGTGGCCAGGGTGATCCACATCGACATCGACCCGGCCGAGATCGGGAAGAACCGCCAGGCGGACGTCCCGATCGTGGGCGACGTAAGCCAGGTCCTGGACGACCTGGTCCCCGCCATCGAGGAGGCCCAGAGGACCTGGGGCCGACCCGACCTGAAGCCCTGGTGGAACCTGGTGGAATCCTGGCGGCAGGACTACCCCACCACCTGGGAGGAGACCCCCGACGGGTCCCTGGCCCCCCAGTGGGTGGTCAGGACCCTGAGCAACAAGGCCGACCCGGCAACGATCTGGGTGTCGGGCGTAGGCCAGCACCAGATGTGGGCAAGCCAGTTCATCGACTTCGAACGGACCAGGTCCTGGGTGTCCTCATCCGGCCTGGGCACCATGGGCTACGGCCTGCCCGCCGCCATCGGTGCCTCCATCGGCACCCAGGACGATGAGGCGCCCCGCCCCGTCTGGCTGATCGACGGGGACGGGTCCTTCCAGATGACCTCGGAGGAACTGGCCACGGCAGGCCAGATGGGGCTGCCCATCAGGATCGCCATCCTCAACAACTCCGTCTATGGCATGGTCCGCCAGTGGCAGACCCTCTTCTACGGGAGCCACTATTCCCAGACCAACCTCCACGACGGGGACGCCAGAGAGCCCGGCAGGACCGAGATTCCCGACTTCGTCAAGCTTGCCGAGGCCTACGGGTGCCTGGGTCTGCGCGCCTTCACCAAGGAGGAGGCCCAGGAGGCCATCGACAGGGCCAATCAGGTCAACGACCGACCGGTCCTGATCGACTTCCGCGTCTGGAAGGATGCCATGGTCTGGCCCATGGTGCCGGCCGGGGCCTCCAATGACACGATCATCTACAAGCCGGGAGTCCAACCCCTGGCCGGCATCAGGCCGGAGCAGGAGGAGCAGGAGCCCCAGGAGCGGACCGGGGCCGACCGGGCCGCCATGGCCAACGATGCCGCCGGCCACATGAAGAAGTAGGGAAAGGGGACAAATCATGGCTAATTATCCAGCATCCAAGCCCGGTTCCGAGCGTCACACCCTTTCCGTCCTGGTCGAGAACCGGCCCGGCGTCCTGGCCAGGGTGGCGGGCCTCTTCGCCCGGCGCGCCTTCAACATCAACTCCCTCTCGGTCTCCTCGACCGAGCGGGACGACATTTCGCGCATCACGGTCACGGCCGACGTGGAGGCCGTTCCCCTGGAACAGATCATCAAGCAGCTCAACAAGCTCCTTCACGTGCTGAAGATCGTCGAGCTGAGCGACGAGGAGGCCGTGGAGCGCGAGCTGGTCCTGATCAAGGTCAAGGCCAACGAGCACAACCGGTCCGACGTCCTGGAGATCGTCAACCTCTTCCGGGTGAGGGTGGTCGACGTCCACCCCGAGTCCCTGACCATCGAGGCCACCGGGGCCGAGGGCAAGCTCGAGGCCCTGCTGCGCCTCCTCAAGCCCTTCGGCATCATCGAACTGGTCCGGTCGGGTGCCGTGGCCGTGACCCGTGGACCCAAGGCCCTGAGCGAAAAGGTCCTGGGCTCCCGGATCACCGGCCGGTGACAGGACCGGCTGCCCGGAACGGATCCGACAACGGGCCGGGAGACCGACCAGGGCCGAGCCACCGGGAAACCCCTGAGCCATCCATCCAAGGCTGGCGGTAGATTGGGGCATCATGCCCATCTATGATCTCGGTCTGGAACACGTCGCCCTATCCTTCGCCACCAAAACCATCTTCACGGATGTGACCCAGGGCATCTTCGAAGGTGACCGGATCGGCATCGTGGGGCGGAACGGTGACGGGAAGTCCACCCTCCTCCACCTGTTGAACGGCACCCAGGAACCAGACCGGGGACGGGTGACCATGCGCAACGGCCTGACCCTCGGCCTGCTGGACCAGCGCGACCCACTGGGAGACGAGGACACGGTCCGCAAGGCGGCCCTGGAGGACCGCCAGGACTACGAGTGGGCCGCCGACCCCAAGTCACGCGAAATCGTCGAATCACTTCTGGGCGGCATGGAGCTGGAGGCCAGGGTGGGCACCCTCTCCGGCGGCCAGCGCCGCAGGGTGGACCTGGCACGGCTCCTCCTCAGGGACTGGGACATCCTGGCCCTGGACGAGCCCACCAACCACCTGGACATGGTCACCATCCACTGGCTGGCCGAGCACCTGAAGAACCGGTGGGCCAGGAACTCCGGCGCCCTCCTCCTGGTCACCCACGACCGATGGTTCCTTGACGAGGTCTGCTCCTCCATGTGGGAGGTCCACGACGGGACCATCGATCCCTTCGAGGGCGGATACAGCGCCTACATGCTCCAGAGGGTGGAACGCGAGCGCCAGGCCGACCTGGCCGAGACCAAGCGCCACAACCTGGCCCGGAAGGAGCTGGCCTGGCTGACCCGCGGGGCCCGGGCCCGGGCCACCAAGCAGAAGTTCCACGTCAAGGCCGCCCGTGAGCTGATCGCCGACGTGCCCCCCATGCGCAACAGCCTGGAGCTGAAGCGGATGGCCACCTCCCGCCTGGGCAAGCAGGTGGTCGACCTGATCGACGTGACCAAGATCTACCCGGCCGGGGACCCCTCCCAAGCGACCGATGGACTGACGGACACGGGTGCCTCCACCGGCGGCGACGGGGATGGGCGGCCCGGCGACCCCGCCGACCAGCCTGATGTGACCAGGCAGGCCCATGGCAGGGGCGGCCAGATCGACACCGTCCCCTCCCCCTTCGCTGAGAGGCCCCTTATGGGCTCGGTCACCATCGCCGAGGATCCTGACGATTCCGACCCGGATGAAACGGTTGCGGCCCGGACCAGGACGGTCAGCGGCCATATGGTCCTGGATGACGTGACCTGGCTTATCGGACCTGGCGACCGGTTCGGCATCGTCGGCGCCAACGGGGCCGGCAAGTCGACCCTCCTGGGGCTGATCGACGGGCGGATCGACCCCACGGCCGGCCATGTCAAGGTCGGCAAGACGGTCAAGTTCGCTGTTCTGACCCAGCGCCTGGATGAGCTGGAGAAGCTGGGCAAGTACCGGATCAAGGAGGTGCTGAGCCGCTACAGGCCCTCCTACGTCGTCGACGGGAAGGAGGTCACCCCAGGTCAGCTCATGGAGCGCCTGGGCTTCGAAAGCGCCCAGCTGATGACGCGTATCCAGGACCTCTCCGGGGGCCAGAAGCGACGCATGCAGCTCCTCCTGATCCTCCTGGACGAGCCCAACGTCCTGATCATGGACGAGCCGGGCAACGACCTGGACACCGACATGCTGGCCGTCATGGAGGACCTGCTGGACTCCTGGCCGGGGACCCTGATCGTGGTCTCCCACGACCGCTACCTCCTCGAACGGGTGACCGACCAGCAGTTCGCCCTGACGGGCGGCAAGGTGGTCCACCTGCCCGGCGGGGTCCAGGACTACCTGGACATGGTCGAGACGGGCAAGCTCCGGACGGAGGACGACAACCAGGCCGGTCAGGGCGACCGACCCCGGAAGGGGGCCGGCGGAAACGAACCGGGTGGCCGCCCCGACCCCGCCCAGGCCAAGGCCGACCGGATAGCCAAGCGGAACCTGGCCAAGCAGGCGGCCGCCATCGAACGCAGGCTGGCCAAGCTGGCGGATCAGCGCAAGCGGATCGAGGCGGAGATGGCCGGACACGACCCCAGCGACTATGAAGGGCTGAACGACCTGAACGCCAAGCTCAAGGACCTGACCGGCCAATCCGACGAGTTGGAGGAGGAGTGGCTGACCATCGGGGAGGAACTGGAGTAGCCACCCAGGCCCCCGATCGGGCAGGATCCCAAGCGGGCCATACCCGAAATGGCCGATCCTCGAAGGCCCATAGCCGGCACATCCAACCCCGAACGGACAGGGACCGCCCTGACGACGACTGATCTCAGACGGTCTCCAGGGCGGCCGCATTGGTCTGGCACCTGGCGGCGAAGGCCGAGAAGATCGAATCGGCCAGGGGCTGCATCTGCGGCAGTCCACGCTGGAAGTCCTCCCGCATCTGGTCTATCTGCGACTTCTTGAACCCCTTGGTCATCTGGGGGACCTGCATCCACTCGTCAAAGAGCGGCGCCGTCACCTCCAGGTGGAACTGCAGTCCCAGCCCGGACCCGAACCTGAAGGCCTGTACCTTGGTGTACCGGGAGCGGGCCAGGAGCGTGGCCTTCGGCGGCAGGGTGACCTGATCACCATGCCAGTGAAGCACGTCGGTGCGCTTGTTCCACATGGATATGTCATCGTCATCCCCCACCCAGCGGATGGGGGCCATGCCATACTCCGGCTGTTCGGTTTTGACCAGGCTGCCCCCCAGGGCCCTGGCCATGATCTGATGCCCCAGACAGATGCCCAGAACGGGCTTGTCGGCACCGACCGCGGCCTTGACCAGTTTGGTCTCCGCCTTGAGTCCGGGATGGTGGTTGAAGTCGTCGGCCGACATGGGCCCGCCCATGATGACCACACCTGCAAGCTCCTTGAAGTGGGGCAGTTCGGGTTGCTTCTCATCCACGATGTTGAGAATCCTGGTCTCCAGTCCGCAATCCTGCAGATTTTCCAGGATGCGACCCGGCCGTTCCCATTCCACATGCTGCAGTACAAGCACACTTGGTTTAGCCATGGTCCCATTCTTGCACATCCACATGTCGGGCGGTCGCAGCCGTGCGACCACCAGGGTGACGGGAGGTCGCGGGCCGACCGGAACCGCAGCTTCGGCGGGGCGTGCCGAGGGTGATTCAGCAGGCGAAGCCGGTCAACAAGACTTGGTAGGCTCGGGCGTATGGACAAGAGCTCTCATCCGCAAAACGACAAGCATTCCGTCAGCCTTGCGGCCGCCGATCTGCGTCTCTACGACACGGCCACCCACCGGGTGACCCCCTTCCGCCCGATCGAGGAGGGCAGGGTCGGCATCTACGTCTGTGGGGCCACGGTCCAGTCGTCACCCCACATCGGTCATATCCGCACCACCCTGGCCTTCGACCTGATCCGGCGCTGGCTGATGCGCCTGGGCTACCGGGTGACCCTGGTGCGCAACGTGACCGATATCGACGACAAGATCCTTGACAAGGCGGCGGCCGCAGGTCAGCGCTGGTGGGAGCGGGCGTACATCTACGAGCGCGAGTTCAGCAAGGCCTACGATGCCCTTGGTGCCCTTCCCCCCACCTACGAACCCCGGGCCACGGGCCACATCACCGACATGATCGACCTGATCCAGCGCATCATCGACCGGGGCCACGCCTACGTGGTACCCGACACCCAGGGGAACCCCTCGGGCAATGTCTACTTCGACGTTCCCTCCTGGCCCGACTACGGGGAGCTGACCCACCAGCAGACCGGCACCCAGGCGGCCGATGAGCAGGCCGCCATCGCCGACCGGATGGGTCCCAGCGTGGATGCCCAGGCCAGCGGACGGAACGACCCATACAACCCCGCCGACCCGACCGAGGCGGGCAAGCGCGACCCTCGCGACTTCGCCCTCTGGAAGGCCCCCAAACCTACGGACCCACCCACAGCCAGGTGGAAGACCCCCTTCGGCACGGGTAGGCCGGGCTGGCACCTGGAGTGCTCGGCCATGAGCCACCGCTACCTGGGTGCCGATTTCGACATTCACGGGGGCGGTCTGGACCTGCGTTTCCCCCACCATGAAAACGAGATGGCCCAGTCCCATGCCGCCGGCTGGGGTTTCGCCCACCGTTGGATGCACACCGCCTGGGTGACCCAGAAGGGCGAGAAGATGAGCAAGTCCCTGGGCAATGGACTTCTGGTGGATCAGGTTCTGTCACGGTACCCGGCCTGGGTGGTCCGCTACGCCCTGATCACGGTCCAGTACCGCTCCATGCTGGAGTGGTCGGACCAGACCCTCCACGAGGCGCAGGGAGCCTACGAGCGGATCACCAACTTCATCCAGCGCGCCGGTCAGGTCTGCGGCGGCCAGCCGGAACGGGACATGGTCGTCCACCTGGACGCCGACCACCTGCCCGTCGGATTCGTCCAGGCCATGAACGACGACGTGAACGTCTCCGGCGGGTTGGCCGCCATTTTCGCCACCATCCGGGAAACCAACGCCGTACTGGACTCTCTCGAGTCCGCAGCCGAGGGTTCCTCCCCCGAGTCCCGGGCCATGGCCCGGGACTCGCTCCTCCACGTCAGAGCCATGTTGGATGTGCTCGGGCTGGATCCACTGGACCCGCAATGGACCATGCCATCGGGGCAGGATGACCGTGCTGCCGAAACCCTTGAGACCCTGGTCGAGGCCCAGCTCAGGGACAGGGAGGAAGCCCGCCGAGCCAAGGACTTCGTCCGGGCCGACGGCATCAGGGCGAATCTGGAACAGGCCGGAGTGACCATAGCCGATACGGCGACCGGCAGCACCTGGACGATCAACAGGTAGACACATGTCGGATATCCGGGACGTAGCCAGGAAGGCCGGGGTATCGGTCAGCACGGTCTCCTATGCCTTCTCCGGCAAGCGTCCCATCTCCTCCAAGACCTACCGGAGGATCATGGAGGCCGTCGAGGAGCTGGACTATGCACCCGATGCCGGTGCACGGATGCTGAGAGCCAAAAGGAAGAACATCGTGGCCCTGAGCGCCCCTCTGCGCCAGCGGCAGGACCGGACCTCCTACTCGGACTACTTCATCGAAATGGCCAGCAGCGAGCACGCCCGAGGCTACGATTCGCTGCTCTTGACCGCGGAAAACGGGGTGGAGGATATCCGTAGGGTCACGCGGAGCAACCTGGCCGACGGGGTCATTCTGATGGATATCGTCCACGACGACATACGGGCCGACCAGGCCGCCACCTACGGTCGGCCCTGCGTGGCCCTGGGGCTGCCGATTCACCACGAGACCCTGGCCTGTGTGGACCTGGACTTCGAACTGATGGGACGGATGGCCGTCGAAGCCATGTATCGGGCCGGTAGGAGACATGTGCTTTTTCTTCAGGATCTGAAGAGCGAGTACCGGCGTGGATCCGGTTTCCGTCTGATTCTCTCCCGTTCGCTCAGAGCCTGGTGCCACCGGTACGGCATGGACCTGCGCGAGGAACCGGGCCCGACAGGCGGGGATCTCCAATACACCCTGGGAGTTCTGCAGATCATGACTCGGAACCATGTGGACGCAGTGATCGGCGAGATTCCTCCCTCCCTCCTGGATACGGTGGTCACCCGGATGCGCGACAAGGGCCTTTCCATACCGGAGGATGTCTCCATCCTCTCCTGCGCGGCCGGCAAGGCCAGCACGGCCCTGGACAGACAGGGCATATCCGAGATGCCCCTGACTCCCGATACCCTCTGCACCACGGCAAGTGACCTTCTGACCCATGCCATAGAGGGAGGCGACTCGATTGCGGGCAGAGTCATACTCCAGAAGCCCAAGCTCATTGACAGGGGTTCGGTCATGCCCCGGCCGACCCGAACCCTTTCCTTCGGGGCCGCCTGAACCGTCGGACAGACACGGAAGGCCCCGACCCTCCCGCCGGGTGCGGGACCGGGCCGAAGCCTGGCTGCCCTGAGCCACCGGAACGATGCCCGTCAGCGAGGGCGCCGATCGCGTTCCGTGGTCTTCAACACCTCCGCCGGGAAGGACAGGTGGGGTTCGATCTGGTACCAATAGGCCACGCTCGCCAGGTCGTCCTGCCGCTCGAAGAGCCCCTGCTCATCCACTCCGATCTGTTGAAGGGTCACCTTGATGGACTCCTGGAAAACGATCGGATCGGGGATGTGCCACCGGTAAAAGCCCCGTGTGACGGGGGTGTCCGTGTCCCAGTATTCGGATTCCCTATCGTGCAACGAGCGGGAGCGGAAGGGGAAGCCCATGAAGGTCCCGGTGTAGGTCTGCTCGACGGTGGCGCCATCGGGGTCATGCCCGGCAAAGCTCCAGGCCCCGCCGAAGTAGTCCTCGCTGCCTGTGGAGCACCAGGTCGGATAATCCTGGTCACCGTCGATGTACATCTTGACCTCGCCCTCTCCCCACCACCGGCTTTCGAGGGCCGTCAGGGCCAGGTAGGTCCCCGCATAGGTGCCCGCCCCCCTGACCCCGTCCAGGATCACATAGTCCCGGGCCAGGTCGGTGACCCGCTGCCGGCGCCACTGGGCGTGGAAGGTCATCACGTCATCAGGCAGATCATCCTTTTCGGCGTAGTCGATCTGATAGAAGAAGGCCTCGACAGGTTCATGGTGCTCGTTGCGCAGGACGATACGGGCGCCTGAGTGGAAGGGCATGGGGAAGTAGCAGTTGAATCCCCGCCTGGGGTAGACGGCCATGGGCAGTGATTCGATCCTGCAGGCCTGGGCGTGCCCGCAGCAGAAGAAGTCCCCCAGGGGAGCACAGACCGAGGGGGACTCCTCCCCGTCCCAGTAGCACTCCAGAATCAGATTGCGCAAAAGGTTGGGGCCCGTGGGTGAGGTGGATTCGGCCACGGTCATCCAGATGTGGCGAATCACTCCGGCCCCTTGCAGATCGGCCAGGACGACCTCCTGACCGGGCTGGATGTCCCTGAGACAGGGCGTTCCCTTTCGGGAGGGACCCAGGTGACTGGCCGACATGGCCGCTTTGCCCTTCCCTCCCCTCGGGTTCTCGGCGTTGACACACCGGGTTCGGTCCGGGGACCGCATGGTGAGTGCATCCAGTCCGTAAGCCTGCTGTACCGTGGTCACGCCCATGATGATAGGTGCCTTTCCTGCTGTTGTACGCTTCTTTGTCGATTTATTCGCCACCCGCGTCCCGGTTCGGGTCGCGGGTGATCCATGGTTCACTTTACCGAGCCCGCCACGATGCCTTGGGAGAGCTTCCTCTGGAAGAAGATGAAGAAGATGATCGTCGGGATGATGCTGAGCAGGGAAGCCGAGGCCAGATCCGTCGCGGCCATGGTGTGCTGCCCCTGCATGGTGGCCAGGGCCAGGGGGATGGTCTGCGTCTTGTCGCTCATCAGGAAGGCCATGGGGATCATGTACTCGTTCCAGGTCCAGATGAAGAAGAAGACGAAGAGGACGCTGATCGTCGACCAGGACACGGGCAGAACGATCCTGCGCAGGATCTGCCAGCGCGTGGCGCCGTCCACGGTGGCCGCCTCGAGGATGGCCTGGGGGAAGGTCCCGTAGACCGCGGAGAGCAGATAGGTGCCGTAGGCGCTCTGAATGATCATGAAAATGATGATGATGGCCCATTGGGTGTTGTACAGCCCGACCCCCTTGAACATGACGTAAAGGGGGTAGAGCAGGGCCTCCTGGGGCACCATGTTGGCCAACATGATGAAGAGGAGAATGATGGTGTTGCCCTTGACCCTGCCGATACCCAGGGCGAAGGAGTTGAGCACGGAGAGGAAGACCCCCACCACCGACACGACCAGTGAAATGAACAGGGAATTGGCGAACTTCATCGGGAAGTCCGTCTTGTTCCAGAAGGAGACGACGCCATCCATGCTGAAGTGGGCGGGGATTGACAGGGGCCCGGTCATGTTGTAGTCGGCCGTGGTCTTGAAGGCATTCAGGGTGAGAATCAGGAGGGGGAAGAGCATGATCAGGGCTCCCAGTATGAGGGCCACCAGACCGGCCCAATCCCCCCAGGACCTGATGTGGCGCGGACGCCCGCCGATCGCTGCCCGTGGTTCGCTTGCGGATGCGTGATTATTCATGATGTGCTTCCTTGCGTTTCTCAGGCGATGTTTTTCTCGACACGCTTCTGCACGATGGTGAAGACGATGGAGAAGATGATGATGACCACCGTCAGCGCCGTGGATATGGCGGCGCCGTAACCGACTTGCTGAAGCTGGAAGAACTGGTTGTATGAGTAGTAGGAGGGCACCATGGTGCTGTTCTCGGGCCCGCCCTTGGTCAGAAGATAGACCGGTGCAAAGGTCTTCAATGCTCCGATGGTTGAGGTCAGTATGACCACCATCAGCTCGGGGATGATGGAAGGCAGGGTGACCACGCGGAATTTCTGCCACCAGCTGGCACCGTCAAGGCTGGCCGCCTCGTACAGTTCGGGATCGACCCGTTGCAGGCCGGACATGAAGATGACGATCGGGTATCCCAGCTGGATCCAGATCAGAATAACCATGAGGATGGGCAGGGCGGTGCCCGGCGAACCCAGCCAGTTGTGCTGGAGGGAGCCCAGTCCGATCTTGGTCAGAAGATCGTTGACCGCGCCATCCTCGGGACGGAAGATCCAGCCCATGATGATGGAGGCCACGGCCACGGGCAGGACCTGTGGCAGGTAGTAGAGGGCTCGCAGGGTTGATGAGGTGCGGGCTCCGAATCTCTTCTGGATCACATCGGTCAGGGCTGATGAAATCAGCAGACCCAGGATGGTGGGTATGATCACGATGGCCACGATGATCCACAGGGAATGGCTGAAGGATGCCCAGAAGGTGGAATCCCGAATCAGGTGGTTCCAGTTCTTCAGACCGACCCAACGGGTTGGTCCCACACCCCGCCAACGGGTGAAGCTCAGATAGAAGTTCCAGAGGATGGGGACGATGACGATGGCGATGATGCCGATCAGCCCCGGTATGAGATAGGGAACGAATCGCGAGGGTTTGCTCCCGGGTATGCGCGAGGCGGTCCGTCCACCTTTGGATTGCTTGTCAGACATGATCTACTCTCCTCGATGTCCGGCCGGCTCCTCCGATCGGATGGGGCCGGCCGCCGACGGTGATTGCTCAATCATTCAGTCCAAGCTGCGACACGCCGTCGTCGTAGTTCTTGTGAATGGTCTTGAGGACCTGAGCCGGGTCTTTGGTGCCGTTGACCAGACCCTGAAGTGCTGCGGGCATGGCATCGGTCAGGTTGGGGGCCGGGTAGTCGGGGTAGTAGCTCATCCTGTTGGCGGCTGCCGCCTTGGTGTACTCGTCCACCAGATCCCGGCTCTTGGGATTGGTGATGGCCTTGGTGTCCGCGGCCACCGGGACGCCTCCCTCGTTGCCGATGTAGTTCTGGACCTCCTTCGACAGGACGACATCGATGTACTGCGCTGCCAGGTCCTTGCGCTTGGACTTCTCAGGGATGACCAGGAGGTTTCCTGCGCAGCCCTCGACCTTCCTGGCATCGGGGAAGATGGCGGCGGTCCAGTCGAAGCCCTTGATCTGGTCCATGAAGCGGGACTGGTTCCAGGTACCCGTCTGGTAGATCGGATAGTCGCCCTTGATGAAGGCCGTGGTGGTGTCCTCCGCCTTCATGCCGGTGGCGTTCCTGGAGATGTATCCCTTGTCGACCCAGTCCTTGATGGTGTTGGTCGCGAAGGTAAGGGGCTCGCTGTTCCAGTCGACCTTGTGCTTGTAGAGCTGCCAGTCATCGATGAACGCCGTATCGGCCTTGGTCATGGCCAGCTGCCACCAGAGCCAGAGGACGCCATACTCCTGGGCATCGGCAGCGATGGGGGTCACCCCGTTGTCCTTGAATTTTTGCAGCGCGGCGGTGAACTCGTCGAAACTGGTGGGGATGGCGATACCGTACTTGTCGAAGAGGTTCTTGTTGTAATAGACCCTCTGCATCTCAGCGTATGAGGAGATACCGTACCATGTATCGCCATCCATGACCCCGCGGTCATCGTACTTACCCACAGCGGCCGCCTGACCCTTGACCTTCCTGTCCCAGCCGTACTTCTCTACATAGGGCTTCAGGTCAGTCAGGAGCTTTTCGCTGGAAAGCACGCCGGCTGAGCCGTTGCCTCGGTTGGACTCCATCACGTCAGGAGCTTCGTCGGAATTCAGGAACTGGCTGCCGTTCTGGGCGATCTGGGTGAAGGACTTGACCTCGAAGTCCACCTTGACACCGGTCTTTTTGGTAAAGATGTCGGCGGCCTTGAGCCATCCCTTGGCCTGCCCGCTGCTGGGCTCCTCATAGTACCAGATCTTGATGCTGGAGGGATGTTCCTCCTGTGCCGTATTCGAATTCGATCCGCATGCCACCAGGGGAACGACCGACATGGCCAGGGCCAGGGCCGCACCGAGACTCTTTGTGATCTTCATGGTATGGTTCCTTTTCCTCGTTGAAACTACTGCTTCTGCAGTTCTGTTAATCGAAATGTTTCGACGATGGCGCTTCGCCACCGCTTGGTAAATACCCGACCGCATGCTGCCTTGCACCGGCTGGTAGAGCGCCCTCTCCTTTCCCCGTTATCGGATCACCGCCCGTGCGGACATCTGCAACCGATGCCCGCCCGGGCAATCCCTATCATCCTCATCGACACCATTCGATATCGCCGAACTCCTCAATCGAATCGTTTCGATTCAGTATATAAGCAAACCACGACCTTGTCAACCCTCCCCATACGCCGTACAGGAGGGCCGGGAGCGGATGACGGAATCCGCACCCGGACCGCTTATGACGAACCGTCGCACCCCCCTGTCCGAATCTCCCGGTCAGCAGCTAGACTGGGGTGATTATGGCAGCTTTTTCATCTTTGACCGACCGGCTCTCACAGGCCTTCACCCACCTTCGTTCCAAGGGCAGACTGACCGAGGCGGACATCGACGGGACCATCCGCGAGATCCGCCGTGCCCTGCTGGACGCCGACGTCTCCCTGGACGTAGTGCGTGCCTTCACGGCCCGCATCCGTGAACGGGCCCTGGGCGAGGAGGTCTCCAAGGCCCTGAACCCGGCCCAGCAGGTGGTCTCCATCGTCTATGAGGAGCTGACTGGGATCCTGGGCTCCGGGGTGGACCGCCCCCTCAACTTCGCCAAGAACCCACCCACGGTCATCATGCTTGCCGGCCTCCAGGGCGCCGGCAAGACCACCCTGGCCGGGAAGCTGGGCTACTGGCTCAAGGATGCCGGCCACACCCCCCTCCTGGTGGCGGCCGACCTGCAGCGCCCCAACGCGGTGACCCAGCTCCAGGTGGTGGGCGAGCGGGCCGGGGTGCCCGTCTACGCACCCGAACCGGGCGTGCAGACCGAGACCCCCGACCGGGTCTCCGCCGGACTGACCGGCGGAGACCCGGTCAAGGTGGCCCGCGATTCGGTCCGTCTGGCCCAGGACAAGCTCTACGATGTGGTCATCATCGACACGGCGGGCCGTCTGGGCGTGGACGAGGAGCTGATGGAGCAGGCCCGAAATATCCGCGACGCCGTCAACCCCGACGAGATCCTCTTCGTCATCGACGCCATGATCGGCCAGGATGCGGTCACCACGGCCGAGGCCTTCGACAAGGGCGTGGACTTCAGCGGCGTGGTCCTCTCCAAGCTGGATGGCGACGCCCGTGGCGGTGCCGCCCTCTCCGTGGCCTCGGTGACCGGCAAGCCCATCCTCTTCGCCTCCAACGGCGAGGGGCTGAAGGACTTCGAGGTCTTCCACCCCGACAGGATGGCATCGCGCATCCTCGACATGGGCGACATCCTGACCCTGATCGAGCAGGCCCAGCGCGAATTCGACGAGGAGGAGGCCCGTAAGGCCGCCGGGAAGATGTCGGAGGGCAGCTTCGGCCTGGACGACTTCCTGGAGCAGCTCCAGCAGGTGCGCAAGCTGGGCTCCTTCAAGAGCATCCTGGGCATGATTCCCGGCATGGCCCAGCACCGCAAGGAGCTGGAGCAGTTCGACGAGAAGGAGGTCGACCGCACCCAGGCCATCATCCAGTCCATGACACCGGAGGAGCGGCGCAACCCCAAGATCATCGACGGGTCGCGCAGGGCCCGCATCGCCTACGGCGCCGGCACCACGGTCTCGTCCGTCAACGGCCTCCTGCAACGATTCGAGCAGGCCGCCAAGATGATGAAGCGGATGACCAACGGCACACGCTCCATGCCCGGCATGGGCGGAGCAGGCATGGGAGGCAAGGGCAAGGCAGGCAAGAAGGGCAAGAAGAAGGGGTCACGGTCCGGCAACCCCATGAAGCGCGAGGCCGAGGAGAAGGCCCTGCGCGAGCGGCTGTCGGGCAAGGGCAAGTCCTCCGGCGGCTCAGCCTTCACCAAGCAACCCCAGGCCCCGCAGATGCCCGAGGGGATACCCGACCTGCCCCCCAACCTGGGCGGCGGACTGGGCGGTCTCTTCGGCGGCAACTGACCCTTCGGCAGGAGGCCCCATCCATGAACACCATGCTCTGGATCTTCCTGGGACTCACAGCCCTGTGGATGGCCCTGCGCTACCTTCCCGCCGGAGCCGACCGGCACCGCCCCCTGGTGGAGCTGATCGCCCTGATCGACTTCCTTTCGGCCCCCCTCCTGGCGCTTCTGGTCTGGGCCATACTGATCCAGGCATGGCCGCAGACCGCCCTGGCCCTGGTCGAATTGACCCTGGTCTGCGTATGGCGCCTGCAGTACCGCCTGCGCATCCCCTCCCCCGCCGACCCGGTCTCCGAACCGGGCGACAAGGCGGCCCCGGGTGCATCCCTGACGGTCATGACCCTGAACTGCCGTTATGGCAAGGCCGACCCGCAATCCATCATGGACCAGATCCGGGCCCATCAGGTTGACCTGCTGGCCCTGCAGGAGGTCAACTCCTCCTTGTTGGCGGGTCTGCGCAAGGTCGGCCTCAAGGCCACCCTGCCCTACCTGGTGGAAGGCCCCCGAACCGATACGGACAACGGGGGGCGCAACGCCCTCCTCTCACGCACCGAGCCCATGCAATCACAGCCCGCGGGCTTAAATCTGGAAGCCTCGGCCGTTCCCCTGATGGTGGTGAAGTCCGAGGCCGGAACGGTGCGCCTGGCCTCGGTCCACCCCCGGTCGCCCCAACGCGGAGCCCGGCAATGGGGACTGGGCATCGAACGACTGGCCCTGCTCAACAGGCCACGACGATTATCGCCCGCAGGGTCCCCACCGGAGGCCGGGGCGGGACAGGAACCATCCTTCACCATGGTCCTGGGCGACTGCAACGCCAACCTTCACCACCCCACCTTCCGCGCCATGCTGGCTGCCGGCGGTCTGCGAGACGCCTCCCTCTCCCTGGGCATGGGGCTCCATCCGACCTTCCCCTACCGCCAAGTGGGGCTCCCCCCCATGATCGAGATCGACCACATCCTGATCAGCCGGGGCATCAGGGTGGAGTCCATGCGCACCATAGGCGTTCCCGGCACCGACCACTGCGGACTGGTTGCCCGTCTGCACCTGGCCTGACTCTCTTCTCACGCAGGTGCTCCGGCCTTCTCCTGCTGGCCGGAGCACCTGCGTGGGTGGGGAATTTTTCTGCCTGGTGGGTGTGTGCTGTGGTTGTGTGGTATAGTAACTGCTGATGGGCTTGGGGTCCGTCGCGTGTACCGGGTGCCGGGGGAAGGCGCTGTGGCGCACGTCGGGTTGTTTTCCCGCCGGTTTGGGACGGTGGGATGAGTTTGGGGAAATGGGGTCCGCACCTTGCACCGCTTCGCACACTCGCCACGACTCGCTCTGGCCGTCATGCTCATGGCCGCCATGATCCTGCCCGCGGCAATCCACGCCCCGGCCGCCGCCGACGCGGCACCCACGGCCGCGGCCACACCCTCGAATGGCACAGGGGGGGGGGGGTCGATCCCCCCGCATAGCTGACAGGCAACAGACCCGGCCCGCCACACCAGCCGCCACACCCACACCCGCACCAACCACATCACCATCCGACGGGACACCGGCCGGACCGGCCGCCCCATCCCTGTCCGTCCCCTCACCGTTGGGCGGGGGACCAGACAGCCCCCTGGCATCCGTCTCCCCCCTGCATCCCGCCAC
>NZ_BTXM01000006.1:0-61132 GCF_036987015.1 Bifidobacterium indicum | reverse complement strand
AACCCCGACACCCATTCAGCACCCTCGTGCACCCGGCAACACCGGGCGGGCATCGGACTGGCAATCAAAAAAGCTATAAAGTAGCACAAACACGCTCTTGAGTTCTCAAACCACCACCACACCAACAGTTTCAAGGAACCAGTTGATTTCTTGTCTCTGTCGGGCAGCAAAAGAACAATTTACACGAATCGGGTTCCAATGGCAAATTGGCATAGTCAGATAAGGCAGAAAACCCGTGGCCGCAAGGGTTTCACGGCGTGTCGGCACTTTGAAGGCCAGACCTGCTATCCGAACTCCGCATCTCATGAACCCCGCTGCACTCACCAGCGAGACTCAAACCAATATCGTCACAGTCCATAGTAGTATCCCCTATCCGGTTCAGGGCAAATTTCCTCAGGATATGTTCATCAATCTCATTGAGGTAGGCACAGTTCCCTGACCAGGCCGGCGAAGTGGGCAGGCTCGTCCCAGTGCGGACTGTGCCCTGAATGCTCGAACCATACGAAACGGTGGTCGGTCCGTATCGTGGATGCATACCGTTCAACCAGGATTGATGGGAGATGCCAATCATACCTGCCGCCGATGAAGGTCACCGGCGCCCCATAGGAGGTGACCTTGCGGAAATCAACCTCCTCGAGCTCCCCATTCAGTCGGCTGCGCGACTGCTGTATGCCCCTACCCAGGTTGACCAGAGACTTCCAGGAGTAATAGGGCGAACGTACATAGGACAGAACGCGGCCAAGTGTGCTGAACACGGTTCTGATACTGCCCTGCTGCCTCAGTTCATGCACCGACATGACCAGGTCGGCAAGGGTGCTTTCCCTGCCTGCCACATTCTGCCCCCATTTGGGCAGGGACCGCCGACTGAGATCCTGCCTGAGCGTCAGAGCGCCCTGCATGGTGACGACCTGGCCCAGACCGATATAGTGGCTGATCAGCAAGGGATACCTCCGCACCATCTCCAGACCCAGCACACTGCCCCAGGAGTGTCCGATCAGGATCAGCGAATCCTGCCGATAGGCCCTCAGTATGGTGAGCACGAACCGATGAATGTCCTCGACCATGGAACTGATGGTGACCGACTCATCCGAAGCGAAGGGATAGTAGGAGAGACCACTGCCACGCTGATCCAGGTTGATGAAACGGAAGTCCTCCTCAAGCTCGGCGTTATAGCGCATGGTCAAGGGAATGCAGGCATCACCAGGACCACCATGCAGATAGAGGATGATGGGAGCCTCGCGCGGAGCCGGATTCATGGAAAAAACCAGACGAGCGCCGTTGATTCGGGCTTGGTAGATGTGCGAGCGACTACGAATCTGGTTTATACGACCGGTCATAGCACAAGCTTAATGGTCTTCCAACCGTGTCGAGTCACGCTCAACCAGCTCAAAACCTGTTGTATAGGTACGCACCGGACCCGAATACCCATTAATTCGCTCTATCAGCATACTTACCGCCATGCGTGCATAATCGTCAATAAGGGGGTCGACTGTCGTCAAGGATGGATTGGCGTAAGCACCCTCAGGGGTGTTATCAAATCCCACAACCTGCACGTCGTCAGGAACAGACCTCCCCCTTTTCTGAATCTGGTGCATCACGCCATAGGCTACGGCATCATTCAGGCAGATGATGCCATCAACGTCAGGGTGGACATCCAAGAGGTAATCGGCGGCCTTCATGCCGTCATCGCTCATAAGCCTGGGAAGGCCCACAATCATGCTGGGATCGACTTCCAATCCCCGTTCTTCAAATGCCTGAACATACCCTTTTACTCGTAACTCCTGCGTTCCCTCAACCGCAGAGAAAATCTTCCTTCTGCTGTATTTTGCCGGTGCTCCGACAAGAGCCAGCCTTCTGCAACCCGCATCCAGCAAGCGCCCGGTTGTAAAACGCTCTGCTTCGGTATTCGGCATGGTGACGAAATCTGCTTTTCCATAAGGCCGATAATCTCCGGTCATTACGATGGGATAGGTCTGAGAAAGAAGCAGACCCTTATCTTTCAATGGGCGTTCAACGAAGAATATCCAACCATCCGTGGCCAGATGGTACGTCTCGTCGATGATGGAGGTGATTCCCGGCCCTCCGGAACTGTATGTGCTGACGACGACGCCATATTGCTGTTCACGGGCTGTTTCAATGACCTTATCGGCGAGGTACGCTCCGAAGGGTTGGGTGAAATCAAAGATTCCGAGACCGAGTATCCCTGTGGCACCAGTTTTCAGGGAACGTGCGGACATGTTGATCTGGTAACCAAGCTTCACCATGGCATCTTTGACGCGTTTCCTGGTATCAGGACGCATGCTACCGGAGTGGTTAAGGACGTTTGAGACCGTTTTTATCGAGACATCCGCCTCTTTCGCCACATCCTTGATGGTCACCCGTTTCTGCATTATGGCTCCTTGATGATGCAACGATTACTCTGCTTCGTACAATAACACGGGGTCCTTCACCACCATGGTGAAGGACCCCGTGTTATGAATGGTCTGCCGACGCTTATCTACTCCTTGACAGCTCCTGCAGTTAGCCCACTCACCCAGTACTTCTGAAGGAAGAGGAAGGCCAAAACCAGCGGAATCACCGATATAAAGGCACCAGATGTTATCAGATTCCAGACCTGTTCCGAACCGGAACCTGCATTCGATTTCGCCTGCCATTGTGTAAGGCCGACAGTTATAGGGAAGAGTTTCGTATCAGCAAGAACAACCTGCGGCAGGAAGTAATTGTTCCAGCAGTTAACTACGGAAAGCAGGAAAACCGTAGTAATCGCAGGGGTCATGATGGGGAGGGCGACTTGCACGAAAGTCCGAATCTCACCAGCCCCATCCACACGCGCCGCTTCCAGCATCTCATCCGGTAAAGAACCCGTGCAGTAGACACGCATGAGGTACGTCCCAAACGGAGAAAGCAAAGAGGGCAGAAGAACGGCCCAAACCGTATCGTTCATGCCTATCTGCGACATAAGGATGAAGGTGGGAATAACCAGTGCCGTGGTCGGAATCATCAAAGCACCCAGAACTATATCGAAATAGACGTTCCGGCCCGTAAAACGGAACTTGGCAAACCCATATCCGGCCATCACTGAAATGACGGTAGCTCCCAAACCTCCCACAAAGGCGTAGAGGAAGGAGTTGAGCAGCCATCTCCAGTAAATGCCCCCCTCATAGGTGGTGAGCTCCTTGATGTTGTCGAAGAGCGCAAAATGCTTATCGAACCACATCGAGCCGCCTGTACCCATAAAAAGTCCGGAGTTTGACTTGGTGGCAGCGATGACCAGCCACCAAACCGGCATCAGGAAGTAGATGATGCACACCACCAGTAGAACATTCGATACGATTCTGGGCCTCTGCCTGATTTGAAGCGAAGACGATTTTGTTCTGGACATGCTAATCTCCCAGTCCGGATTGCTTGCGGGTAATACGCATGAAAATGACACTGAACACCACCACCAGGAGGCCCAGTGCGAAGGAGATGGTCGCAGAATAATTAATCTGGTTGTAGTTGAAAGCCAGGGCCTGGGCATACATGTTGGGCGTATATTCAGGGGGAATGGCGGAATTGGCATTATTCCTCAGAACCATTGGCTCAGTGTAGAACTGTAGAGTTCCAATGAGAGAAAAGATCGTGACCATAACCAGGGAACTGGCAATCATCGGTGTCTTTATACGGACGGCTATCTGCAGTTCTGATGCGCCATCCAAACGTGCCGATTCATACAGATCATGAGGTATCGCTCGCAAAGCCGAATACAGGATGACCATGTAATACCCTGTCCACTGCCATGTGACCATATTGACCAAAGCACCGAATATGCCGTTCGTGCTGAGGAAATCAGGCGGATTCTGACCGAACAGAGCGAATATGGAAGTGAATGGGCCAAGATTCTTCGAATAGATAAAGCCCCACATGAGGGCACCAATGACCACAGGGATGGCATAAGGCAAGAAGAAAAGAAGTCTGGAAGCCGATGCGAGGCGTGTCATCATGGAATCAATAACCAGCGCCAGTACCAGTGCCAACCCCAGCTGTATGGGAACCATGACAACCGTATAGACGACTACCCTGCCCATACCCTTCAAAAAGATCGGATCCGAAAATGCCCGTTGATAGTTGGCCAGACCCGTAAAGACACTTCCCCGAACCTGTGTATAGGTGAACAGAGAAACATAAAAGGCATACACCAATGGAACAACCAGGAATACTATGAATACGATTCCGAAAGGAAGGGTAAAGAACCAACCCCACGTATTGTCTCTTCGTGAACCACTACGTCTCTTGGCAGATGCAAGCTTTGCTGACATGACATATCCTCCCGGAGGGGAAGGCCGGAACCTTCCCCTCATGAGACTTGAAACAACGGATTACTGCTCTACCTTGAAACCTTGCTGCTTGGCATAATCACTCAATGTTGACTGCAGCTTGTCCATGGTCGACGAGACATCCTTTCCATCACGAAGTATGGAAGACAGGGCCTTGGTCTGCTCGTCATTCGCATAGGTCTGGAAGGGCAGGAATTCGTAACCCTTGTAGCCCTGCGCGACAGGGGCGATGATCTGGTTGATCTTCTGATTGCCAAAGAAGGGCTCTTGACGGTTCAAGAAGGAATCGGAGCTGAGTTTTTTTACCCAAGTGGGATACAATCCGCTCTCGTTGACGGCAATGTCCTGCGCCTTTTCATCGCCGAACAGCTCCATGGCCACCTTTGCTGCAGCCTCGGTGTGCTTGGCCTGATCGGTAACGGCCATGCCGGAACCACCACAGTTGACATCAGGATCCGATTGATCCCAAACAGGCGCCTTGGCAATCTGCCACTGCGATCCCTCCTGTACGCCGCTGACCCCATTAAGGTAACCGACCAGCCAGGAGGCATGGATGATTGTTGCATAGGAACCATCAACGTTCTTCTTGTTCCACTCAGCAGTATCAGTGTCGTCGGTAGCAACAATGTCATCCTTCGCAAGCTTCTGCCAGAAGGAAACGACCTTCTTTACCTTGTCTGAGTTAATATCCACCCCGACGTTTTCCGGATTGTTTGCGGAGTACTTGAATACTTTCGCTCCGTTTTGATCGTAGTAGGCATAGTTGAACAGAGTTCCGTTGGGCTGCCAATTGCCGATATGACCCGTATAACCCTTTTCCTTGAGCTGCCTACCTGCCTGCTCGTACTCATCCCACGTGGTAGGAGGCTTGACCTGGTATTTATCGAAGATGTCCTTACGGTAGTACATGACTACAGGCCCAACATCGACAGGAACCCCGTATACGCCCTGCTTGCCTCCCAGCTGGACATCCTTCCAGGCACCTGCAGTGTAGTTGCTTTTTACTTTGTTGATACCGAATTTGGTCAAATCGACCAGGTGCTTCTCCACACCTGAAGCGAATTGTGGCATCACCGCATACTCAAGCTGGATGACATCAGGAGCACCCGACTTTGCCTTGATGGTTGTGTTGAAACGAGAATAAGCTTTGGCTGATTGGTCTGCACTGGTCCAGCACACCTGCACATCATCATGGGTCTCATTGAAGTGATCCACCAGCTTGCCGAATTCAGGATACCACGCCCAGACAGTTACTTTTTCGGCCTTAGGCTTCTTCACGGTATTGCGGCATTTTGCCGAGTCATTGGCTTTCGCATCGGAATGAACCTGTTTTGATCCGTCATCGCCAGATCCGGATGGTGCTCCCGGTGAACCGCATGCACCCGCGGACAAGGCCATTACAGCCACAAGTGCCGACGCGCCTATGAGTCGTAGTTTTCTCATCTTTTCTCCTTATTACCTATCAGTACTGCCTTCACATCTTTGTCGAGCAGCAACATCTCAATCTCAGTTGAACAACAGCATGGTCCAGGAAACCGCTGGCAGAGCTACCGAACACTGATGACCATCCGTATCAATCGAAGCCGTCAGATTATCATGCAAAATCACACGATTCTGATCCTGCAATGTGTTGACCGCCAGCAGATCATCTTCATGAAGAGTGTAAGCCTTGACTTGCGAATGTCTGGCGCTGGCCGGAAGATCAATGGTGAGCCGGTTCTCTTTATCCATCGACCTGTTCACCACGAATACCGCCAATGAACCATCGGACCGCTGGACCGTGACTGAATTAACGTCTGCCACATCGCCATATTGCTGTGTGTTGTGGTTCGTGCTTTCTTGAACAGTCCGAAGAACGGTACCACCCTTGGCATAGCGAGCCATGGACGCGAAGGGATAGAAAATGGTCTGCCTCCACGCATCCCCCATTGGTTCCGTCATAATAGGAGCGATGACATTAACGAGCTGGGCCAGAGAGGCCGAATGTACCGTATCCGCATTCTGAAGAAGCGTAATCAACAAGTCGCCCAGAACAACGGCATCCGTAACCGTGTAAACATCCTCCAAAAGCCTCGGAGCCACAGGCCAGTTGTTTCTGCCTTCTGGGTTCTTTGACTTTTCGCCATCCTGATACCAGACGTTCCACTCATCAAACGATATATACACTTGATGGTTGCTATGGCGTGTGGCCTTGACGGAATCAATGATGGCTGCAACATCCTTGATGAAGGAATTCATATCAACGCCAGAGACGAGGAAGCTCTCTATATCGTTATTCTTTGGCTGATAATAAGCGTGGCAGGAAATAAAGTCGACGTAATCGTAGGTTCTTTCCAGAACCGTTCGTTCCCAATCCCCGAAAGTCTCCATACTATGGCTGGACGATCCACAAACGACCAAGTCCAAATCAGGATCAATCTGCTTCATGCCGGCTGCCGCTTTGGCCGCCATTCTTGCATAGTCCACAGCATCGCAATGGCCTAACTGCCAGGGGCCATCCATCTCATTACCGAGACACCACATACGAATGTCAAAAGGTCTCTCAGCACCATTACTGCGGCGCAAATCAGAGAGGGCCGTGCCCGACTCTATATTGCTGTATTCCAGGAGATCCAAGGCCTCCTGGAAACCTTGCGTTCCCAGGTTGACGGCTTCCATCAGCTCATTGCCTCCGGTCTCGGCCAACCACTGCTCCATTTCATGCAGACCAAACTGGTTGGTCTCGGTGGAATGCCAGGCAAGATCAAGACGCCGGGGACGCTTGGCCGGGTCTCCGATACCATCGCGCCAACGGTACCCGGAAACATAATTACCGCCTGGATACCTGACTGTGGAAACTCCGAGTTCCTTGACTAAGGCAATGACGTCTTTCCTGAACCCATGCTCATCGGCATCAGGATGTTCAGGCTCGAAAAGTCCTGTATAGACACACCTGCCCAGGTGCTCAACGAAGGATCCAAAAAGCCTATCGTCTATATCCGATATTGTGTACCGTTGGTCAATGAGCAACCGGGACTGTCCCTGGGAAATTGAGCTCGTCGATTCCATTCCTGTCAGACCTCCATGGGTTCATTAATAAGGACAACGTTGTTTTTAACTCCCGGAACGGCACCGTCCTGCTAGCAAAGCACACAACCGGCAACTAAATACAACCTTGTACTGACTGCTATTCAATGTATAGCATTTTCTTCTCGCATGCAAATTCTTTCCATGCTGGCTTCGGGGGATGGGGCAATCTTCATGGTCTTGAACACTTCATAAGTCACAAAATAGGTTATCGTTGTATTAACTTCCAATTTCCCTTGGCTCTCTCACTTTTCTTAGTCTGCCATAAGCATCGGGGCAAACGTGCAGAAGGCCAAGAACGCAGTTCTGATACCGCCCCAGGAGTCTCCCCGATTAGGATCAGTGAATCCTGTCGATAGGCCCTCAGTATGGTGAGTACGAACCGATGAATACCCTCGACCATGGAACTGATGGTGACCAACTCATCCGAAGCGAAGGGATAGTAGGAGAGACCACTGCCACGCTGATCCAAGTTAATGAAGTGGAAGTCCTGCTCAAGTTCGGCGTTATCTCACTGGGCTATTCATCATTGGCCCGGCACTACGAATTTACAAAAGAACAGGGTAGCCGCATAATCACGCGACTACCCTGTAAACCACCATTCATCTAAAACTGCGGATGACTGGTTGCACAGCCTTACCTTTAGGCCTTTGCCTTCTTCCGGCTCTTAGGCTTGCGGTAATGGTCCGGATGGGCCTTCTCATCACGACCACGACGAACGATCCAGAAGATGATGAGAGCGGCAATAAGGACAACAGCCACATCAATGCCGTACAGCAGCTTCTTCCAGGGGCTCATGGAATACCTGAGCCTGGATTTCGGCGTAATCCCATTCATGGCGTTGGAGTTGACAGTCGCATAGCCGATATTATGCAAAGCCGTACGCATCGCCACACGAGCCGTTGGGCTGTCATAATCCTTGGCGGGGCCGTCCATCTGGTTCATGAACAGGTCGTTCCCCGCACGAAGGGTCATGTCGCGCAGCTGAGGCTGCTTGGTCGGATAAAGATCGGTGATCACAGCGCCGTGGAAGTTCCACTCGCCCCGGAGCACGTCGGTCAGCATCCCGCGATGAGCGAACCCAATGACACCGCCGATGCTGTTCTGTGAGGACATGATTCCCGTGGCGGAACGAATCACCTTCTTCTTCATGGTGCCCTTGTCATCGGAGATATAGTTCTCGGTGCTCCTGGCATCCTTGACCGCTATCTCGAATGGCTTCAGGTAGATTTCGCGAACCGCCTGCTCATTGGCCCAGGTGGCAAGATACATGTCGCGGAATGTTTCCTGCTCATTCAAGGCAAAATGCTTGAGGTAGCTGAATATGCCCTTGTCACCCGCACCGCTGATGGATGCGGCAGCCAGCTTGCCTGACAGCAGACCATCCTCGGAGTAATATTCATAGATTCTTCCGCTGAACGGCGAACGATGAGTATTGACCCCGGGGGCATACCAGGCATTGAGACCAGACTGAAGGCCCTCTTCACCCAGAGCCTCGCCCATTTTCTTGAGCAGGTCTACATTCCAAGTGGAAGCGATGACGTTGGCACCGGCCCAGGAGGAGGCACCCTTGACGCTCCAGCCCATTGCACCATCCTTGTCGACGGTGGCAGGCTTGTCGATAGATGGAATTGAAGCTGTCTGATAAGCCGCTTTGTACAGGACCTCTCTGATGCTCTTCTTGTCGCCCTGCCAGTCGATCTGATCCAGCAACTTATCCCACTTGCCGCTATTGTAGTCCTCGCCACGCAGATCGATCAAGGCGAGATCATGCTTGGCCTTGGATGTCGGCTCCTTGCTCTGATACACCTCGCTTGACTTATCATTACCGAGGACCTTATCGGTCTCGGGATCGTAGTTGTCAAACCACTTGAACTCATCAAGGGCGACCTGAGGCGCCTCCTCCTTATGACCGGCAGGAGCCGTGGGGAAGGTGCCCTTCCAATCGCTACGGGAAAGCTGGGTGACGTTCTTACCATCCATATAGGTGTCCAGAGTCTGGAAGGCGTTACTGGGAGCCTTGAAGGTCTTGCCCTTGTCCGGCTTGCCTGTGGGCTCACCCTTGGCGTTCAGGGACGACTGTGCATCCTTGTCGGACTGACGCGGATTGTTACCCTCAAAGAACTTGGTGCTGGCCACCTGGAGTTGACGCTGGTCAAGAAGATCGTGCGAATTGTTCTTGAGTTGTATGGCATATTCTCCGGCCTCAAGGACGTAGGCGCCTGTTGACCCGTTGCTGTTCTTATGATGGTAATCATAAGAAGCCATATCATCTTCCTCGAACTCAAGCTTAAGCTCCTGGCTCTCTCCCGGCTTCAGTTCCTTGGTCTTGCTGAAGTCGCCCAGTTCGGTCGCTGATTTCTCCACATGGTTCGCACGATCGTAATCGGTGTAGGGAACGGTGTAATACACCTGCACGGTATCCTTGCCAGGAACCTTGCCGGTATTGGACACGTCCACACTGATCTTTACCTTGCCGCCGGATACCTGAACACTCTTGAGCTTCCGATCGAAGGAAGTGTAGCTGAGTCCGTAGCCGAACGGATACGCCACGGCACCGGGAGTGACCAATGCACCTGCATCGTCCAAGCTTCCGTAGACGAAGTCGGAATCCTCGACACTGGCCGTCTCATAATACCGGTAGCCGACGTAAATACCCTCTTCATACTCGACGAAGGGCCGATCCATGGTGCCTCGACTGGTACCAGGCATCAGATCTCCCAGCACGGACTGGTCCGTGACCTTGGAATTGATATAACGGTTGTCTCCGAAATTCGCGAAGGTCGGATCCTTCGTGAAGTCTGCAGGATAGGTGTCCGTCAGACGGCCGGAAGGTGTGACCTTGCCGCTGAGAATCCTACCCAAGGACTCAAACCCGCGGGAGCCGGTGGTTCCGGTCCAGACAATGGCGTTGGCCTGGAATTCGCCGCTCATTATAGGTGTCAGTTCCATGGGGTTTGCAGAATTGAGAACCACGACCACCGCTGCGCAATGGTCCTTGGCGAATTTGATGGTCTTCTTCTCGGCGGCCGTCAAGGCCAGATAATGAGGCGTCCCATCGTCATAGGCCTGCGTCCGCTTGTCAATTCCTTCCGAACCGGAACGCTTTACATAGACGATACCGGTGGTGTCCTTCAGCTTGTCGGCCAGGGAATCATAGATTCCGGCATCGTACTCTTCAATGTGGGCGGACTTGCCCTTGTCCATAATGGCCTGGACTGAGTTCTTGTCCGAATTCAGGGCGTTGGTTCCCTGCGCGGCCCCCGGCGATGAAGGCTTGGCGCCCTTCATCGCCTTGATCGTGTCCTCATCCACCTTGAAATAGTGCTTGAGTCCTTGTTCCGCAGTGGTCATATCCTTATCGGTCGTGGCCGCTGCGCCGCTCCCGGAATATGCCGGATCCATATAACCGGCGCCAAAGGGTGCAACCGCGCTGTGTTCTGCCAGCGGCAGCACACCATCGTTTTTCAGCATGACGATACCTTCATCCGTCACCTGCTGAGAAATGGCATCACTCTTTTCCTTGGCCTCCCGCATGGAGTTCGTGGTCTTGGCGTTATAGGTTGCGTTCCAGCTGCTAGTGCCGGAAGCCTTGTTGACGACCAGATGACCGCCACCAAGATAGCTGTCCAAGACACTGGCGAACGAATTGCCGGCAATTGTCAGGGCAACTGCCAGAACAACCAGAACAACCACGACAGTAACCCATATTCGTTTGAATACGCGGCCGCTCATCTTCAATTTCTCGGGTTTTTCCGATTCCATGATCTCTCCTTACAGTCTCATCGTTGACACGTAGGGACGTCATTGATGACGGTCATCAATGGCAGGTATCATCCTGCAGATTCCCTGTTCTTTAGCTGAGTGGAAACAGCTTTACCATATCCATCGCCTCCAAAACCAGAGATGGGGAGTGGCATAATTTGTCGTTTTCAAACCCTAATCTGCCGCTGTCAGGCAGGAATCATCATCCGGCATACCTACCATTCATGCCGATAAAACGACAAGTTATGCGCAATTGTGATTTCCTTTCCTCCTATCGGGTCAATAATGAACATGAAACGTAATAACCGGGTTGACGCGGCTTAACCAATCGGCGGAAGCAGAGTAGGTTCCAGGCACAAGGAATCTCTCTCTTCCCTCAAAGCCAGCGAATACGCGCGGGTATGAAAAGGAAGACAATGGAAGTCAACGATCTGACAGTGTTGGAGAAGGCATCATTGCTCTCCGGCAGATCCACCTGGGACACCCGAGAGGTCAAGCGCGCCGGAATTCCCAGTATGGTGCTCAGCGACGGCCCCCACGGATTGCGCAGGCAAACAGGGGCCGGTGACAATCTGGGTATGGGGCAGTCAAAGCCCGCCACCTGTTTCCCCACAGCCGGAACCGTGGCCTGCTCCTGGGATCCTGAACTGGCCAGAACTATGGGAGAGGCCCTGGGGCAGGAGGCCAAAAGCCTGGGGGTGAACATGGTCCTGGGCCCGGGAATGAACATCAAACGTAACCCCCTGTGCGGCAGGAACTTCGAGTACTATTCCGAGGACCCCCAGGTTGCGGGGCACATGGCCTCCGGCCTGATCGAGGGAATCCAGTCCCAGGGCGTGGCAGCCACCCCCAAGCATTTCGCCCTGAACAGTCAGGAGCTGCGCCGTCAGGCATCCAATTCCGTGGTGGATGAACGCACCATGCGTGAACTCTATCTGACCGGATTCGAGATTGCCGTGCGCCAGGCCCACCCCTGGGCCATCATGACTTCCTACAACATGGTCAACGGCACCTATGCCAATGAAAACGGACACCTCCTCAAAGAGATACTCCGCAAGGAGTGGGGATTTGACGGCATGGTGGTCTCCGACTGGGGCGGTTCCAACAGTGCTGTGGCGGCGGCCGCCAACGGCTCCTCATTGGAGATGCCGGAATCAGGTTTTGACTCGGTTCGTCAAATCGCCCAGGCAGTGAAAAACAAACGCCTGTCGGTGACCGACCTGAATGCCAGGGCGGCAGAAGTGGCCAAACTCGCCAAGTTGACCTTCGACCCCGCCATGAATGCCGACGGGAACCTGTCCGAGGAACAGAAACTCGACCACCATCAGGTGGCCCGTCGCATTGCCGAGGGGTCCGCCGTCCTGCTGGTCAACAAGGATGAATGCCTCCCCCTGAAGGCCGGTACAAGAGTGGCTCTGGTCGGCGACATGGCCAAAACCCCGCGGTATCAAGGATCGGGTTCCTCAAAAGTCAATGCAACCCGGCAGGAGAGTCTGCTGGACCTCCTCCGTCAAGGGCAGGAATCCGGTCTGGAACTGACTTCATATAGCCAAGGCTACGAACGACACGGCGACAAGAATCCCAGCCTGATCGACCAGGCCGTCGCCTCCGTGGACCAGGCCGATGTGATCCTCGCCTGCGTCGGTCTGGATGAGCGCAGCGAATCCGAGGGGCTGGATCGCTCCCACATGGATATTCCCCCTGCCCAGACCGACCTCCTGACCGCCTTGGATAAGACCGGGAAGCCACTGATCGTCGTTCTGGTGGCAGGATCACCCGTCTCCACCGATTGGATCGACCAGTGCGATGCCGTCCTCTATGTGGGCCTGTCCGGACAGGCTGGTGCCTCGGCCACCCTGAACCTCCTGACCGGCAGGGCCAACCCCTCGGGTCATCTGGCTGAGACCTGGCCACGGTCCTATAACGACTGCCCTAGTTCCGACTGGTACCCTGCAACAGAACGTGACTGCATATACAGGGAAGGGCCCTTCGTTGGTTACCGGTACTACCTGACCGCAGGCGTGAAGGAACGTTTCCCCTTCGGTTTCGGGCTTTCATACGCCCATTTCGCCTATTCGGATCTGACCCTGGACGAGAATGGGGCCTCTTTCGCCCTGACCAACGACTCCGACAGCGACGGTTCCACTGTGGCCCAGCTGTATGTACAGGCTCCCGAGGGTGGGGTTCTGCGGCCTCTGCGCGAACTCAAGGGATTCAACAAGGTTAACCTGAAAGCCGGCCAGACCACCACCGTTCGCATCGACTTCGACCAAACCACCTTCCGGCACTTCGATACGGAAAGCGACTCCTGGCAGACCGAAACGGGTGATTGGACCATTATGATCGGCTCCGATGCCCGAACCATGGAACTGACCGGCACACTTCCGGTCAAAGGCACGGTCAAGCCCCGGCAGGCCGATCCGGCACTGGGCGCCTACCTGACCGGCAAGGTCAAGGATGCCACGGACCAAAACCTGGCAGCCCTCTTCGGCCACCCGGTGGAAGGTCAGGGAGTCATCAGCACCTTTGGCCTCAACGATCCGATTTCCTCCTGGAAGGACTCCAGAAGCGGAACGGCCAGATTCGTGGCCAGGTTCCTGTCCAATAGAGAACGCAGGCAGGAAGCCAAGACCGGCAATCCGGATTTGAACACTCTCTTTCTCCTCAACATGCCACCTAGGGCCATGGGGAAGATGGCAAACGGCCTGATCGACATGGCCATGGTCAACTCGGCCGTCCGCATTCCCAATGGGCATTTCTGGCGGGGGATAGGAGGCTTCATAGCGGGCTTCTTCCGGAACATGTCCGCCAACCGCAGGACCAGAAAGGAACTAAACCATGAGTGAACGGCAAGGACAAACCGGTGAGGTAGCCGCCAGTGCCGAAGAGTCAACCTCCAGGTATGGCATCGTCCGCTGGTGGCAGCGGTTCTCCGACCGTCACGAAACCGTCGCCCAGTTCATCGTCTTCTTCATCCTGTCCAACGGTGTTACGGTACTGCAACTGATTCTGATGCCCGTCCTCAAGGCAATCTTCAATGGGACATCACTTGTGGGAATCAGCTTTCGATTCTGGCATATGGGTACGGTCGGCGGCAAGCCCTATTACCTCTTCGACTACGCCTCGGGAGCCATCAGCAATGGGGGAGGAGGCGGACTGGCTTACTTCTTGGCAGTGGAGATCACCTTGCTGATTGCCCAGATCATCAACTTCTTCCTGCAGCGCAACATCACCTTCAAGTCAAACTCCTCCGTCTGGAAAGCGGCTTTCTGGTACATCCTGGCCTATATCGTGATCACCGTCATCGCAGCAGCCCTTCAAGGCTGGTACAAGGATCCCATCTATGGCTTCTTCCAAAACACCCTGAACTGGGGCGGGGTAGGTACCACCGTGGCTGATCTCGTAACCATGATCATCAATTCCGCCATCTCCTTCTGGGTCTTCTTCCCCATTTTCAAGGTCATCTTCAAGCAGGTGTCCGACGAGGAAAAGGCCGAGGACTGAACTGTGGTCCTGGCCAGTGCCTGACCGGAACCGGCATTCAAAACCAGGCACTGGCCAGGGTCTTCTGCATATCCGTTTCTTCCACTAGGGTAGGGTGATCGAATGCAAGGACCGATTTCCCAGACAGAAGGATTACGAGTCCCATGGCCTGCTTAATTGAAAATCTCTGTACGTATGCGAAGTGATATGTCATGAAATCTTCTGCTCAAGACGGTGCGGACCAACCGATCATCACCTTCATCATCCCGGCATACAACATGGCCGATCACCTGGATACATGCCTGGACTCCTTGCTTTCGCGACATGACGACGACTTGGAAATCCTGGTGGTGGATGATGGTTCCACTGACGACACGGCCAGGGTCGTGGAGAGCTATCATGCCCACCATCCCCGGACCGTCCACCTGATTCGTCAGCAGAACAAGGGTCATGGCGGGGCCGTCAATACCGGTCTCTCCCAGGCGCATGGCCTGTACATCAAAGTGATCGATGCCGACGATTGGGTGGATGCCGATTCCCTCACCCTGGTGCTCACACAATTACGCAACCAGGTCCGGATCCAGGAACCGGTCGACATGATTGTGACCAATTATGTGTATGAGAAAGAAGGGCGACGCCACAAACGGGTCATCAACTTCCGGAGCGTCATGGCCTCGGATCGAATCCTTGACTGGGATCAGGTCGGACGGTTCGGCATGGCTCAATACATGATCATGCACGCCCTGATCTTCCGCACCCAGGTCCTGCGCAAGGCTGCAACCCACCTGCCTGAACATACCTATTATGTGGATTTCATATACTCTTACCAGCCCCTGCCATTCGTACACAGCCTGATTTACCTGGATACCGATTTTTACCGGTACCACACGGGGCGCCAGGGCCAATCCGTCCAGACCTCGGTCATGGTCTCACGGGTGGATCAGCTCCTTCGTGTCAATGGTCTCATGGTCCAGGCCACACCCGAACCGGGACAGGTACCTTACGGGTTGTACCAGTATATGATCCATTACCTGTCCATCAACTGCGTGATAACCTCGGTCTTCCTGATCCTGTCCAGGAATCCCACAAACTACGCGAACAAGAACGCCCTCTGGGAGGGCCTGAAACTTCATTCCTCTACAATATCGCGGGATGTACGTTCGACTTTGCTCTGCCGGCTGATCAACATACCCGGCAGAACTGGACGTATGGCCATCCGCCTGGGCTACAGGGTGGCCGAGGCGGCCGTTGGCTTCAACTGACCATCCTCGCGAGGCAGCAAAACACATAGACTGAACCAGTGACCCTCGGTCGTCAGGGTCATTTCACCCTGGTACCTGTGCGCGATGTGTCGTATGGACTTGACACCGAACCCATGCAAGCCGTTATCCGTCTTGGTGGTGACCAATTCCCCATCGTCCCGCCAATTCAGCGGTGAGGCATAGTAGTTCTCGATTCGCAGAACCGTGAACTGGTCCTTGGAGAAGAGGGCCACTCTGATCAGTCGCCTGTCCCGGTCGTTCACCTTCTTCAGGGCCTCGATGGCGTTATCCAGGGCGTTGCCGAACAGGGTCGAGATATCCATGGGAGACATCCCGGCAAGTAGTGAACCGTCTGCCACGACCGTCAGGGTGATTCCCTGATCGGCGCAGATGCGCTCCTTGGAAGAGAGGACTACATCCATGATGGGATTGCCGGTGTGCTGCTGGGATCCATAGCGTTGGACGGATGCCTCCAGCTCCTCGAAGTTCCTGGACTTGCACTCAGGATCGACTTCGGCCCTGAGTGCGGCGATCTGATGCTTCAGATCGTGCGCCAGGCGCCCCATGGCTTCAAGGTTCTCTTTCGATCGCATATACTCCCGATGCTGGCTGTAAGCCCGGGCGTCGATGGAGGCCAATTCCGCATTGGCCCGGTTCTCCCTGAGCTGTTCCTGCTGGGCGTAGAGCAGGGCGAATCCACACAGATCCACCAGGGTCCTGATATAGAAGACCTCCAAACCGACCCTGCCGGAGAAGGGAGTGTTGGTGGATACGAAACTCAGGTTGGACATGGCGAAGGTGACCACGGCGATGGCAGCGGCGATGAATACGCTTCGTCCGGGCGGCTGGATGGCATCACTGGTGAAGTTGCGCCGCTCCCCCAGCCATGCCAGGAAACCGCACCCGCCATATATCAGGATGAGCAGCACCACCGAGGCGGGGATGTTCATGGACTTGCCCGGCGGGCGCAGGAAGGAATCCAGCTGCCAGTGGAGGGAGGCGATGAGTTCGGCCAGGACGAAGGCCCTGGCCAGCAGGTAGGCCCCACTGAGCGGATCAGTGCCGGATCCCAGCATGATGATGGCATACATGCAGGCCACGGCCAGGCACATGCTGAAGACCCAGAAAGTGATGCGGAGGGACCCGGCCCAGTACTGGACCCCGATTAGGACCCCCAGCCCGATGACCAGGATGAGCACGGTGCGCCGAACGGGCACCCGTCGGTTGGTGGCCATCAGGTAGACCAGACAGCCCAGCCACTCGCTGATGGCCGTGTAGAGCCGGGGGATATCGGGCAGTGCGTTGAGGATATGGGTCGTCATGGCCTGCCACCCACGTAGTCGGTAAGGGCCGTCATGAAGGCCTTCTTCCGCGGCCTGCTGACCCGAAGCCGTTCCCCGGTCGACATGATGCAATCCTGGGATTCCATACCCACCACATGGGCCAGGTTGACCAGGTAGCAGGAGTTGGACCGGAAGAAATCATGGTCGGCCAGCTGTGCCTCGAGGCCCTTCAGGGTGGCCGTGACGGTCAACCTGTCCGAGAGGGTGTGCATGACGCTGCTGTGCCTGACCGACTCCACGAACACAATGTCGTTGAGGGGTACGCGTCTCGCTTTCGTCCCCTCATTGACCAGGATGGACCGTTCCACCCTGCCCCGCACCTGGGCTATCGATCGTTCGAGTTCCTGCGAGAAGGCGAACCAGGGGAGCGGCTTGAGCAGGTAGGAAAGTGCACCCACCTCATACCCGTTGATGGCGTACTGCGGTGCCGAGGTGATGAACACTATGACGACCGAATCGTCCCGCGCGCGCACGCAACGGGCGACTTCGACCCCGTCCATGGGCTTCATCTGTATGTCCAGCAGGATGATGTCGTAGATGGGGGAGTAGTTGTCGGCGAATTCCTTGCCCTTCTCAAAGACGGAGACAGTGAATCGCTCCTTCTTCTCCTGCTCATATCTCTGGAGGTAATCCACCATGCGCTGGCAGCTGATTGAATCGTCGTCCACTACAGCGATTCGAATCGTCTCCATGAGCCATCCTCATTCCCGAATGTTCGACTGCTCCCGGTACTGAATACGCCAGAATTCCATTCCCTTGTATTATCCCACATCAAGGCCTTGCGGGACATGGGTTCGGGTCTTGTGCACAAGGTCGGCGGCTTTGATCGTCGACATCGCGGGAGGCACTCGCTCCCGGGGCGGTGAGGGGAGGGACATATTAGAATTTATGTGTGCAAACCGTTGAATCCTCCTCCTGGAAACCGTCGACCTGGCTGGCCCGGATCATGCTGCTCTTCGCAGCGGCCGCCTGGGGGGCTGGGTATACCTTCGAGAAGGTGGTTCTGGAGACCCTTTCCCTGCGCTGGCTGATGGGGATCAGGCTCCTGTGTGCCCTGGTCGTCATGACGCCCTTCCTCCTGCCCCGTCTTCGACGGGTCAACCTGGTGAACATGCTGGTTCCCGGGTCGATTCTGGGCGTGACCTATTGGGCGGCCTTCAGTCTGCAGATGATGGGACTGACCATGATCGCCCCCGGACGCAACTCCTTCCTGACCGCCACCTACTGTGTTTTCGTGCCCTTCCTGGTCTGGATCATGACCAGGCGGAAGCCGGCCCTGCGCAGTTTCATCGCCGCCGCCGTCTGCATCGTCGGTGTGGCCCTGATATCGCTGCCGGTCCATGGGGAAGCGGGCGGAATGGGGGTTTCACTGAGCACCGGTGACCTGCTTACCTTGGGTGGTGCGCTCCTTTACGGAGTCAACCTGGTTGTGACCGGCTTCCTGACCAAGGAGTTCGACGCCCCCATACTGACCTATCTGGAGCTCTTCATCGCGGCCATCCTCTTCCTGGGATGTGCATTCATATTCGACCCCCTGCCGGGGCCCGCGAACTTCCCTCCCAAGACCCTCTGGTCCATGGTCTACCTGACCCTGGCCTCCACGCTCATCGCCCAGAACTTCCAGAACATCGCCTTCTCACAGGTACCGGCGGCACAGGGGTCGCTCATCCTGTGCTCGGAAAGCCTCTTCGGCATGCTGGTGTCTGTCCTGGTCATGCACGAGGAGCTGACGGGCAGCCACCTGGTCGGCTTTGCCGTCATCTTCGCAGCCATCCTGATTTCCGAGGTCCGGATTCGGAGGCATCCGCAACGATCCGGGCAATCCGGACGGCCCTGATGCCTGCACGGTTCCCCAGGGGCCATATGATCTTGCGACCGTATGCACCCAATCGGTCATTATCCTCCGCCCGGTGAATCCGGCCATTCAGAAACCTGCCTCTCCGACGGCGCCGCCCCCTTGTGCGGAACCTACTCCACCGTTCGGCTCACGGTTTGGGTCGACTCATGTGGCCAGTCCTCGCCCGGCAGCAAATCGTAGGGCATCTGCCGCTTGATGAGGTAGAAGATGACCAGGATCAGTGCCAGCAGGAGGGTGTATTGACGCATGGTCCCGGTCCAGGGACCGAATACGGCCAGGATGACCAGGGTGCGCAGCACATAGAAGACCAGCCGCGACCACCCATTGCGGACCTTGGTCTCCACGGTCATATGGGTAAAGGTGGCCCCCAGGGTCCTGCCCCTCCTGAACACGGGAATCACCAGCTCGAAGACCAGCAGCAGCATCAGATCCAGGATGATCACCATGGTGTTCAGGTGACCCGGGTCCACTGCCAGGGGACCCAGTCGGTAGCTCCCGTCCAGATGGTAGGTAGCCAGACGGTGCACGACATAGGTCAGCCCCAGCCCCAGGGACATGGAGATGATGTAGCAGAGCACCAGATCCACGGCAAGGGCCACGCAGCGGTGCAGGAAGCCCGGCCTGGTGACCAGTTCCGCCGCCTCGGTCCGTTTGGCGGGCAGGAGACGGTTGACCACCAGGGCCACCAGGTAACCGATCAAGGCACCGGAGGTGTTCCATATCAGGTCATCCACATCAAAGAGACGGTAGGCACACCCCACCAGGCCGAAGGCACCGGTGCCCTGTGCCGTTTCGATGAAGAGGGAGACCAGGAATCCGACGGGAAGGGCCACGCGCAGCTTCCACCTGCAGACCCTGCCCATGATGAAACCCAAAGGGAGGAAGAAGACCACGTTCAGCAGTATCTGGAAGAGGGCTGTGCGCCCACCGGTGCTCAGATCGGCCAGGAACCGCAGAGGGTCGAGCTGAGGACTCAGGTGGTGGGTGGCGCAGAAGGCCGCACGGTCATCGGGCATCGGCCAGAGTGTGAAGAAGACCAGGGCCAGGAGGTAGAGGATGACCAGGTAGGCCGACAGTGCCGAAACCAGCTGGAGACGATGATACCGGTTGTAGATCAGGGCAAGAATCGGCAGTGTCAGCAGGAGTGATGTAAAAGGCCAGAAGACCAGGGATATACCGAAGGACCCGCTGAAGTAACCCAAATATGTAGAAAGCACATCCCCCAGCTTATGGCAAGACCGCCATCGGCGGGTTCATTCGCGGGAATGAGACACCGACGGCGGTCGGCAGAGCAGGACGATATGTCAGTCGTCGCCCAGCGTCACATGAATACCCCCCACCAGGGAAGAGACCATGTTGTAGAGGAAGGCGAAGATCGTAACCAGGACCACGACCAGGACGATCTCGAAGATGGAGAAGATGGTGACCGAACTGAGAACCGTACTCAGGCTCAACACCTGGCCGAGGTCGAATCCGCCGGCATCCAGACCGGTTTTCGATATGACCTGGGTCAGGTTGTCGAAGAGTCCGATGGCGTTCAGGAGTAACCAGAGCAGGGTTGCCGCCACCACCTGGATGATGCCCCCGGCTATGGCCAGGAGGAAGGTGACCTTGGCCACCGACCAGGGCTCCAAACGGGTCAGGGAGAGCTGCATGCGCCGGGCCCTGGGAACCTGGGGCCTGGAGGGTGTCGCCGGAGCCGCAGGACGGGCCGGAGCCGCCGCGGAATCCGAAACTGCGGTACGGACAGGACGCACAGAAGCCGGTTGAGCAGACTCCTTGGCCATGTTGGAGGTCGCTTCCGTACTGCCACTCACCCTGGGATTGGCAGCTGACTTGTCGGGCTGGGCCCCACTCGCCCGAGACAGTTCAGCCCTGGCCTTCTTCTCATCGTTCTGGCTCATCGGCACTCCTTGATTGTTGCGGGCCCACCAGCCGGGACCTGGATATCTGTACTGAGACTACCAACCTTTGTAGACGTACCATACAACCGGATGGGCGGCTCCTCACCGCCCATCACAGTCGACGGTCACTGCCCGCCATCCTCGGATCCGCCGTCGGCAAAGGTGGATTCACCGGTGCCGGTGGTGGCGATGGGCTGGTCATGGGCGGCCAGGGGAGCGGCCGAGGCCACATCATCACCCTGCTCGGTGGAGGCGTCGGCACCATCCTGATCGTCCTGGTCCTTTTCGGCGTTCCGGGCAATGGAGAGAATCTCATCACCCTTGTCGGGCTTGGCCAGGGTGACCCCCTGGGTGTTGCGCCCCGTCCGCTTGACCTCGGAGACATCGGAGCGGATGACCTTGCCGGACTTCATGATGGCCATGATCTGGTCATCCTCATCCACCACCAGGGCACCCACCAGGGATCCGCGACCCTCGACCATGGCGATGGCCTTGACCCCGTATCCGTTGCGTCCCTGTAGGCGGTACTCGCTCAGGGCCGTGCGCTTGGCGAAGCCCTCGTCGGTGACCACCAGAAGATCCTCGTCGGATTCCTCGGTGACCACGTCCATGCTGAGCAGCTCGTCGCCTTCGCGGAACTTCATCCCCTGGACGCCGGTGGTCTGCCTGCCCATGGGGCGCAGGGTCTCGTCATCGGCGGGGAACTTGACGCTCATGCCCTTGCGGGAGACCAGGATGATGTCATCCTTCGCATTGCAGAGTGCGGCACCAACCAGTTCATCGGTCAGCACACCGTCCTGGTCTTCCCCGTCGTCCCCGGTCGTCCCGAGTTCCATCAGACGGACGGCGATCAGGCCACCCTGACGGGGAGAGTCGTACTCGGCCAGATGGGTCTTTTTGACCTTGCCTGTCCGGGTTGCCAGGACCAGGTATTCGGCATCATCATACCCATGCAGGGAGAGGACCTGTTCGATCTTCTCACCCGGTCTCAGCTGAAGAAGGTTGGCCACATGCTGGCCCTTGGAATCGCGGGACCCCTCCGGGAGCTCATAGGCCTTGATCCGGTAGACCCTGCCCATGTTGGTGAAGAAGAGAAGCCAGCTGTGGGTGCTGGTCAGGAAGAAGTGGTCCACCACGTCATCCTCGCGCAGCTTGGTACCGCGGATACCCTTGCCGCCGCGGTGCTGTGCCCGGTACTCGTCGGCCTTGGTCCGCTTGACGAAACCGGAGTGGGTGACCGTAACCACGACGTTCTCGTCGGCGATCAGATCCTCGACGTTCATCTCGCCCGAATAAGGGACGATCCGGGTGCGGCGCTCATCGCCGTACTTGTCGACGATCTCGTCCAGCTCGTCGCCCACGATGGAACGCTGACGGTCCGGATGGGCCAGAATGTCGTTGTAATCCTTGATTCTGCGCATGAGTTCCTCATGCTCGTCCAGGATCTTCTGGCGTTCCAGGGCAGCCAGACGGCGCAGCTGCATGGCCAGGATGGCATCGGCCTGGACCTCGTCCACATCCAGGAGGTCCATCAACCCGGTCCGGGCCGTTTCGACATCCTTGGAGGAACGAATCAGGGCGATGACCTCGTCTATCATATCCAGGGCCTTCAGATACCCCTGGAGGATGTGGTCGCGTTCCTCGGCCTCACGCTTGAGGTAGCGGGTACGACGTTCCACCACATCCAGCTGGTGGGCCACCCAATGCCGGATGAAGGCATCCAGGCTCAGGGTGCGCGGAACCCCATCGACCAGGGCCAGCATATTGGCACCGAAGGTCTGCTGAAGCTGGGTGTGCTTGTAGAGGTTGTTCAGAACCACCTTGGGCACGGCATCCCGCTTGAGGACCAGGACCAGACGCTGGCCGGTACGGCCGGAGGTCTCATCACGCATGTCGGCGATGCCCTGGATCTTGCCATCGCGCACGGCCTCACGGATGGAGGATGCCAGCCGGTCGGGGTTGACCTGGTAGGGGAGCTCGGTGACCACCAGGCACATGCGGCCCTTGATCTCCTCGGTGTTGACCACGGCCCGCATGGTGATCAGGCCACGACCCGTCCGGTAGGCCTGCTCGATGCCCCTGTGCCCCAGGATGGTGGCGCCGGTGGGGAAGTCGGGCCCCTTGATGATGCCGATCAGAGCGTTGAGGAGCTCCTCCTTCGAGGCGTCGGGGTGGTTCAGGGCCCAGTGGACACCCTGGGCCACCTCGCGCAGGTTGTGCGGTGGAATGTTGGTGGCCATACCCACTGCGATGCCGGCCGAACCGTTGACCAGGAGGTTGGGGAAGCGGGAGGGCAGGACAGTGGGTTCCTGGGTCTTCCCGTCATAATTGGGGATGAAATCGACGGTGTCCTTGTCGATGTCGCGGACCATCTCCATGGCCAGGGGGGCCATACGGCACTCGGTGTACCTCATGGCGGCTGCGGGGTCGTCACCGGGGGAGCCGAAGTTGCCCTGCCCATCGATCAGGGGGTAACGCATGGACCAGGACTGGGCCAGACGCACAATCGTGTCGTAGATGGCCGCATCACCGTGGGGGTGGTACTTGCCCATCACGTCACCCACGACGCGGGAGCACTTGTTGTACCCCCTGTCGGGCCGGTAGCCGCCGTCGTACATGGCGTAGATGACCCTCCTGTGGACGGGCTTCATGCCATCACGGACGTCAGGGAGCGCGCGCTCCACAATCACGGAGAGGGCGTAGGAGAGGTAGGACTCCCTCATCTCCTGCTGGAGGTCAATGGGCTGGATCCGCTCACCCTGGAGGAGGCCGTAATCGGTGTTGTCCATCTCCTGGGGGCTGAGCGGCTCACGCGACCCATCGGGCAGGTTGATGCCATCCTGGTCCGCGGTATTGTCGTTGTTCTTATCGTCTGCCAAAATCGATCCTTAACTCAAATGGTGAACAGAGGAGGCATCCTGCTCAGGCGTCGATGAACCGTGCGTCATGGGCGTTGCGCTGGATGAAGAGACGGCGGGGTTCGACCTCGTCGCCCATGAGCATGGTGAAGGTCTCATCGGCCTGCTCGGCGTCCTCGATGTGGATCTTCTTGAGGATGCGGTGTTCCGGGTCCATGGTGGTCTCCCAGAGTTCCTGGTAGCTCATCTCACCCAGACCCTTGTACCGCTGGATGCCTTCGCCCTTGGGCAGCTGACGGCCGGAGGCCTTGCCCTCGGCCAGGACCCTGTCGCGCTCGGCATCCGTGTACACGAAGCTGTGGGGGCCCTTGGTCCACTTGAGCCTGTAGAGCGGGGGCATGGCCACGTAGACGTAGCCGGCCTCGATCATGGGCCGCATGTAGCGGAAGAAGAGGGTCAGGTTCAGGGTGGCGATGTGGGCGCCGTCAACATCGGCGTCGGCCATGATGATGACCTTGTGGTAGCGCACCTTGTTGATGTCGAAGTCCTCGCCGTAACCGCCGCCGACGGCCGTGATCAGGGATTCGATCGTATCGGATTTCATCATGCGGTCCAGGCTGGCCCGTTCCGTGTTGAGGATCTTTCCCCTCAGGGGGAGGATGGCCTGGGTCATGGGATTACGCCCCTGGATGGCCGAACCACCTGCGGAATCGCCCTCCACGATGAAGAGCTCGCACTTCTCGGGGTTGCTGGACTGGCAGTCCTTGAGCTTGTCGGGCATGCCGGCCGTCTCGAAGATGGACTTGCGCCGGGTGTTCTCACGGGCCTTCTTGGCGGCGATGCGGGCATGCGAGGCCTCGATGGCCTTCTGGATGATGTTCCTGGCCTCGGAGGGATGAGCGTCGAACCAGTCGGTCAGACGCTCGGTCATGACCCGCTGCACGAAGGTCTTGGCCTCCGAGTTGCCCAGCTTGGTCTTGGTCTGGCCCTCGAACTGGGGGTTGGTCAGCTTGACCGAGATGACGGCCGTCAGGCCCTCGCGTACATCATCACCGGAGAGGTTGTCGTCCTTCTCCTTGAGGATGTTCTTCTCGCGGGCATACCGGTTAACCATGGTGGTCAGGGCCGCACGGAAGCCCTCCTCGTGGGTGCCGCCCTCGGTGGTCGAGATCGTGTTGGCGAAGGTGTGGACCGACTCGGAGTAGGAAGTGGTCCACTGCATGGCGATCTCGGCCGAAATACCCAGGTTCAGGTCCTCGGCCTCGAAGTCGATCACGTCCTCCTCCACCGGGGTGGCCTTGCGGACCTTGACCAGGTAGTCGACGTAATCCTTGATGCCGTTGGCGTACTGGTAGCTGACGGTCTGACCCTTCTCAGCAGTGGCATCGTCCTCGCCCGCCACCTCGTCGCCGGCTCCCTCGTTGGGGCGCAGGTCGGTCAGGGTGATGCGCAGGCCCTTGTTGAGGAAGGCCATCTGCTGGAAACGACTGCGCAAAGTCTCAAAGTCGTACTCGGTGGTCTCGAAGATCTCCGGATCGGCCCAGAAGGTGACCGAGGTGCCGGTATGCTCGTCCGGCCCCATGGCCTCGTCCTTGGAAAGGGGGGCGGTGGGGGTCTGGTCGCGGAAGCTCTGGTGCCAGTGATACCCCTGGCGGCGCACCTGTACGTCGATGCGGGTGGAGAGGGCGTTGACCACGGAGATGCCCACGCCGTGCAGACCACCGGAGACCGCATACCCACCGCCACCGAACTTGCCGCCCGCGTGGAGCTTGGTCATGACCACCTCGACGCCGCTCTTGCCCTCACCGGGAACATCATCCACGGGGATGCCGCGGCCGTTGTCATCCACACGGATGCCATTGTCGGGCAGGATGGTCACTTCAATATGGTCCGCATACCCGGCCAGGGCTTCATCAACCGAGTTGTCAACGATCTCGTAGACCAGATGGTGCAGGCCGCGCGGACCTGTGGAACCGATGTACATGCCGGGACGGATGCGCACGGCCTCCAGCCCCTCCAAGACCTTCAGATCACTGGCGTCATAGTGCTCGGGGGACAGGGAATCATCCAGCTGGGCATCGTCCAGCCGCTCCTGGGACTCCAGCCCCTCCTCCCGTTCAGGTGAATCTTCAGACGGATCAGTATTGAGATCTGCCACGGTATTCCTTTCTGCACCTTCGCACCACCCCGATAATCGGATTCTCACACGGCCGCACGAAGGACTTTGCCATAGTCATTACGTTCCAAATCGTCCATAAAGGGGCCTTGGAAGCGTTTGACCGTCTGTCCTATAGATTACCAGCGTTATGGGACTTTAGGCTCTCAGAAAGCGCAGGACGCAGCTTGCCTGATTCGGATCCACCATGGAGATCATCCATAGGTGTCGCGCACACCCCGTCCGGGGGGATCGAAACGGCCTCGTCTGAAGGAGTAATTATGGGGACCGGTCACCTTGACCTCGGTCACCGGCATCTGCAGGCGCTTGGCAATGGCCTCCTGGAGCTGGGGAACAAGGTAGGTCAGCTGGGTGGCCCAGACCGTGGTCTGCGCCTGGACTATCAGGACACCATCCCTGTAGGACACCACCCGTGAATGGGCTGCTATGCCCGGCCCCACCACCGTATCCCAACGGTTCTGCAGGCTGGCCACCTTCATGTGGGGCACCCATCCGCTGCCGGCGGCCATGGAGGAGATCACCCCACCCAGACGGTTGGGGTCCCTGCCCGGTTTGCCGAAGTCGAACCAGGCCAGGCGTGATTTCTCCCGCAGTTCCTCCTGCTTGGCCGCCTGCCGGGTATATTCCTCGAACACCTTGGCGGGCAGGAGACGTTGGTCCAGATGCAGACTTTCGACGATGGGCCTCCTCATGTCCGGTCACCGTCCTGACCGGACCGGGCACGGGTCAGATCGGCCAGTGCCCTGCTGATTTCCTCGTCCTGATCCCGCTCGAAGGCATCGGCCTTCAGCGATTCCACATCCACCAGGCGGGCCTCATCCAGCGAGGGAATGTCACCGTCGGCCGCCACGGTGATCAGAACCTGGTCCTGGTCACCCGCAAAAGCGAGGATCTGGCTCCTGCGGCCCTCATCAAGCTGGGCGAAAACATCATCAAGCACCACAATCGGCCTGACCTGCTTGGTCTGGACAATCACCTCGAATAGAGCGAGCCTCAGGGCCAGGGCCAGGGTCCACATCTCCCCGTTGGAGGCGAATTCACGGGCCTGCATTCCGTTCAGTCCGAAGACCAGGTCATCGCGTTGGGGGCCTATCAGGTTGGTGCCACGAGCCACCTCACCCGGGTAGATGCGTTGGAAGTGCTGGCTGATGGCCTCTTCAACCGCACTTTCGGATCCATCCTGGTCCCTGATCTCATCCAGAGAGGGGACATAGTCCAGGTTGGCCTCCTGCCCAGGCCCGGCCAAATCGGAATACAGGGTCTCGAAAGGACCTGCAAGCGCAGCCACCAGGCTCATCCGTCGCCTGGTCAGGTCCAGACCTGCCTGGATGAACTGGCCGGTCCATATCTCCAACCCCGACAGGACCGCATTGCGCTGGTCGGTCCCCCGATCACCTTGTTTGAGCAACTGCTTGAGCAGGGCGGAGCGTTGCTGGGCGATGTGGGCGAAGTTCTGGCGGCTCCTGAAATAGTCCGGGTCCAGCAGGGCTCCGGCCTCGTCCAGGAAGGACCTGCGCACCAAGGGCTCACCTGAAACCATGCGTTGATCATCGGGTGAGAAGGTCACACAGGGCACCTTCCCCACCATATCGCGCATATAGAGGGAGGGGCCGCCGTTGATTCGGCCCCGCTTGGCACCCTTGGCGGTGATGGTCAGCTCGTAGTCGGTCGGATCCTCACCACCCTGGATCCGTGCCCTGACCGTGGCCTTGGACCGCCCTCGTTCCACCAGGGGCAGCGAGGAGGATACACGGTGACTGGTCCCGGTCGACAGGACCTCGATGGCCTCGACCAGGTTGGTCTTGCCCAGTCCGTTCCTGCCCTTGATGATGGTTACGCCCGGTTCCAGATCCAGAAGACAGGTGTCCCAGGAACGGTAGTGGTCCAGGACCAGGCGGGATATGTACACGGGTCGCTTTCCTCGAATAGGGAGGCCACCTATCCCCCTCCGACTCCGGATGCCGTGAAGGCGGGGCCGTCGACGAACAGGTGATGGGTGGCCTGACGGTGAATCAGTTGTTGAACCGCATGGGAACCAGGAGGTAGCGGTAGTCCATGGACTCTTCGGAATCCTTCTCCTGCTGACCGTTGAACTCCACAGCCTTGACGGCCGAGGTCATCTTGACCCGGATGAAAGGTTCGGTGATGGCACTGAGGCCATCGATCAGGTAGCTGGGGTTGAAAGCCACGGTGATCTCCTCACCGTCCAGGTCGATCGGGAGGATTTCATGGGCCTGGGCCTCGTCGGCGGTCCCTGCGCTCAGGGTCAGCTCCTGGCTGGAGAAGAGCATTCGAATCGGGGCATTGCGCTCGGTGACCAGGGCCACACGCTTGATGGCGTCGATCAGCTCCTGGCGGGAGACGACCGCCTGGATGGGGTACTCATCGGCAAAGAGACGGTCCACGGCGGGGAACTCCCCGTCGATCAGCTGGGAGGTCGATACCTTGCCGGCGTTCTCGACGCCCATGATGGTGGGATTGTCCTGCTCGTAATCCATGACCACGTTCTGGTGCTCGTCCAGGGAGCGAGCGATGTCGCGCAGGAGGGAACCACGAATCAGCATGGAGGTGGAGAAGTCGGCGTCCCTGGGGGTCCAGGTGAAGCTGGAACGGGAAAGACGGAAACGGTCCGTTGCGGTCATGACCACCTTGTCGCCTTCGATTTCGGTCTTGACGCTGGTCAGAACCGGTCGGCTTTCCTCGCGGGAGACGGCGACGATGGCCTGGGAGATCGACTGGACGAAGGTCCCGGCATCGACTTGGCCCATGGCTTCAGGAACCGCGGGAAGGTCAGGGTATTCCGTATCGGGCATCAGTTGCAGGGAGAAGGTCGATTTCCCCGAGGTGATGGTCATCTTTGAGCCCTCGGTGGAAAGGTAGGTCTTCTCCGAGGGGAGCGACTTGGTGATGTCAGCCAGGAGCTTGCCCAGCACCAGTGCGGTGCCGGGTTCGTCGACACCGGCTTCGATGTGGTTACGGGCCGAGACCTCGTAGTCGAAGGCCGACAGCTTCAAGGTTCCGTCGGATGCTTCGAGCTTGATGCCGGCCAGAATAGGTGATGCCGGGCGTGATGGGATGATGCGGGTTGTCCAGGCGATGGCGTCTGACAGCGCGGCTGAGTTGACTTCAACTTTCATAGGGCCTTCTTGTCGATGAATGATCTGGGTTCATTCTATCGAATCGTGGTGCTTCCGGTATGGGATGTTCTCCGGAACTGATTGAGATGATGGTGAACTGGATAAATATTCATGGGTTCGTAGTAGTAAGACCGGTGGATTGTGTGGATAAGTTTTATTTTCCTTGCAAGTGGGTGGATAGTTTCCCGTCGAGAAAAGTGGATAAGTTGGTCAGCAAGTGTGCATAACAAATCGACTTGTCCACAAGCGTCAGAAAATCTAAAGTTATTCACATTTTTCTGGTGCTTATTCACGGAAAGTCCACCAGTTTTCCACGCCAGAATGGTGGGTTATTCCCAAGGATTACCCACATCTGGGGATAAGTGGGTGGAAAACTTTTTTCTTCCATCCCCAATGTGTCAGCGTGTCGTCAGGCATTGGCAGGCTGTTTCAGCCTGACCGTCAACTCCATGACGTAGTTGTATATTTCCCGCTTCTCCTGCATCTCGTTGGATATGCGGGTATAGGCATGCATGACGGTGGTGTGGTCCCTGCCTCCGAAAACCTCACCGATATCGACCAGGGACATGCTGGTCATCTCACGGGCCAGATACATGGCGATCTGGCGGGCCAGTGCGATGTTCTTGGTCCTGGTGCGCCCCACGATGTCATCAAAGGTCAGGTGGAAGTACTTGGCCACCTGGGTGATGATGTCGGTGGGTTTGATTTCCACGTCGGTCGAGAAGAAGTCCTGCAGGGTCTGCTCGGCCAGGGCCGAGGTGACCGGCTGGTTGTTCAGGCTGGCCACGGCGGTGACCCTGGTCAGGGCCCCCTCCAGTTCCCTGATGTTCTCAGTGAAGCGCTCTGCTATCAGATCCAGGACCTCATTGGGGATGCTGACCCCGTTCATCGAGGCCATCATCCGCAGGATGGCCACGCGGGTCTCCCTGTCCGGTGGCTGGACGTCGACGGTCAGACCGGAATCGAACCGTGAAATCAGCCTCTGCTCGAATCCCTTGAGGTTCTTGGGCGGCACGTCGGAGGCTATGACGATACGCTTGTTGGCATCGTGCAGGGCGTTGAAGGTGTGGAAGAACTGGTCCAGGGTGGCTTCCTTGCCCCCCAGGAACTGGATGTCGTCGATCAGGAGGACATCCACCTCCCGGTAACGTCGGTTGAATTCAGCAATCTGTCCGTTGCCCTGGGTCGAATTCTGCAGGGCGTCGATGAACTCGTTGGTGAACTCCTCGGAATTCACATACCGCACCCGCAGCGATGGATCCTTGACCAGGGCGTAGTTGCCGATGGCGTTGAGGAGGTGGGTCTTGCCCAGACCCGAGCTGCCATAAATACAGAGCGGGTTGAAGTTCTGCCCCGAGCCCTCTGCTACGGCCAGGGCCACGGTACGGGCGAACCGGTTGGAATCACCGGGAACGAAGGTATCGAAGGTGGCGTTCTTGTTGAGGTGGGTCTCCGGATCCCGTTCCACCTTGTTCTGGCCCATCGGGAACTGGGGGACCGAGAAGGGTTGGTGTTTCTGCGGCACGGCGGCTTCGCCATGGTATTCGCCCTCGTGCCGGCCTCCCGGGACCACGGAGGATTGTTCAGCCAGCTCAGCCTGCATGTCAAGGGTCATGGGCACGTAGGTGCCCTGGTGGAAGTCATCGCTCGAAATGATCGGGGTCTTTTGACTGGGGCCCAGATTGGAGCCCGCCTGGAACCCTGATCCATCCTGACCCTGTTGCCAGCCGACAGGGGTCTGTTGCTTGCCCTGGCCTGAATGGGTCGGCCGGGAGGGTTGGTAGGAAGGATAGGGATCCGGTTCATTGACGGGGCCGGCTTGGGTGGTGGGGATCTGTCTGAATTCCCCACTGCCCGCAGTCCCCGCCTGGGCGCCTTCGCCCTGGTCGGCATTGGCCTGCTGGGGGTAAACGATCTTGATGGCCGGGAACATCTCCTGGTTGGTGACCAGTTGAAGAGCATTGAAAAGGGGTTGGCTCAGCGGACCCTGAACGGCTTCCTGGGTTTCCCTGGAGGAGACACGAAGCACGATGGTGGTGCCGAAAACGGCCTCGGGGGTGATGTCCTCCAACCAGCCCTTGTCGCGCGAGGTGAGGGAATTGCTGTAACGGAGTACCTGCAGGACCGCGTCCCAGATTCTCTTGGCCTGGGATGTGGCATCCAGCGGATCCTGCGCCATCTCCAACTCCTCTCGGTGATACAGACCGTCCCCGGTGCGCTGCGTATATAAGGCAGCATTCCTACCAACAGACAGTAGACTATTGTTACACCGACTCAGTCAGGTTATCCACAGGGTAGCGTGTTGTTTTACGGTCGAATGTGAATAACAGTGATGTAATTTGTGGATAAGTCCGGTGTCTTCCCTCCTGTAATCATGGGCTTTATGGCAATCCGGAAACCATCGACTCCGTGATCTGGCGATCAGGGAATGTCTTCTCGAATTTGTCTTTCTCGACCAGGTTGTGGATTCGGCTCGACCAGTCACGAGACGGAAGAGGCAATGTGGCGAATTCGGAGCCGTTGCGTTTTGACTCGGTCCCGCCTGATGTGTACCGTGGTATAGCTTGACTCATGACGAGCCGTACTCGAGTATGACTACAACCAGGAGCGATTAATCATGAAGAGGACATTCCAACCCAACAACCGTCGTCGTCACATGAAGCACGGATTCCGCGCCCGTATGCGGACCCGTTCCGGCCGTGCGCTGATCAACCGCCGTCGGGCCAAGGGTCGCAAGTCCCTCTCTGCCTGAGTCGGACTTGACCTCCCGCAGAAGGTGGAACGGCTGAAAAGCCACCGCGACTTCACCACGGTGCTCAGACGGCGTAGGCGAGTCAGCAGTCATGATCTGGTCATCCATTACCTGGTACCTGATTCCGTGGCGGCTCTCTCACCTTTTGCCCCGGGCGATCAGGCGGAATGCGACGACCTGGCGCAGGACCGCCGTCGCATGGGGCTGGCTGTATCCAAAAGTGTAGGCAAGGCCGTCACACGAAACAAGGTGAAGCGCAGATTCCGTCAACTGGCCCGTGCCAAGGAGGATCTCCTCCCACCCTGCTGTGACCTGGTCATCCGTGCCAAGCCCGGAGCGGCCGAGGCCCCCTTCCTTGATCTGGACCAGCAGATGGACCGCCTTTTCCGTGATCTGGCCAGGAGGGTCCATACCGGAAGCGTGGTATCCGGTAATCCGGGAGGGCACGAAGAACCTGAGGCTGAATCCGGAGAGGCAGGTGCAGCATGACATCTCCCCTGACCGGTATGTTCACGGCCGCCATCCGTTGGTATCAGCGACATGTGTCGCCCCTGTCGCCGCCTCGTTGTCTGTATTACCCCACCTGCTCCCAGTACGCCCTGACGGCAATTCGGCGTTTTGGCGCTCTGAGGGGGTCCCTCCTGGCCCTTGTGCGCCTTTTGCGGTGCACCCCTTTCAATAGCGGGGGCATCGATGATGTGCCGCAGCGGTTTTCACCCTTCTATCGATTCTCATGGTCCAAGGCCCATGAAGAACCACGACTGACGCCAATGGTCTCGGACAAGGAGACGGCCTGACAATGTTCCAGAACAACGAAACCTTCACCTTCGATACGGGCATATATGGCTTCTTCTATAAGATCCTGCGCCCCGTCGAGTGGCTGATGACCTACATCATGGCCTACTGCCACAGGCTTCTGACCCTGCTCGGTCTACCCGAGGGGCCTGGTCTGGCCTGGGCCCTGTCGGTGGTCCTCCTGGTGGTTGTGGTCAACATCTGCGTCCTCCCTCTCTTCATCAGGCAGCTCAGGTCCATGCAACGCATGCAGGCCCTCCAGCCCAAGCTGATGAAAATCCAGAACAAGTACAAGAACAAGAAGGACCAGGCCAGTCGCGAAGCCATGAGTCGCGAGACCATGAAGCTCTACCAGGACAACCACGTCAACCCGGCGGGATCCTGTCTGCCCATGTTGGTCCAGGGCCCGGTCTTCATGACCATGTTCTACGTGCTTTCGGCCGTTCCCTTCATAGCCAGGGGGAAGCGGGATCCACTCGGTGCCTTCAATGTCGCAGTGGCCACGGAGTTCGAGGAAACCACCTTTTTCGGTCTGAAAATCTCCGACAACTTCATGTCGGCCCAGGGTGCCGGCAGGATCGTCATCGTGGTCTTCATCATTCTGATGTGCCTCGCCATGTTCTATTCCCAGTTCCACAACGTCCGGAAGAACATGCCGCGTTCGGCCATGCAGGGCCAGCAGTACCGGATGCAGCAGATGATGGCCTTCATCTTTCCCGTCATGTACATCTTCTCCGGCATCTACTTCCCCTTCGCCGTGTTGATCTACTGGCTGACCAACAACCTCTGGAACCTCGGGCGAACACTGTTCCAGGTGAGGCATATGCCGACCCCCGGGTCGCCTGCAGCCGAAGAGAAGCAGGAGCGTGATCACCGCCGTGAGAACGCCCGCCGCAGCCATCAGGGACTGCCCTCCCTGGAGGAGGAGGAACTGATGGAGGCCAAGCAGGCCGAAGAGGAGGCGAGGAGGAACAAGGGTGTATCCCACCAGCGCAGCCAGCCGAGTCGTAAGCGTAAAGGACGCTGATCCCGGATTATCGATTTCATCGGATTGATGATGTTCCGCGGTTGTCCCAACCGTGTATCCTCGATAGTGGACACTCGTTCTGAGGCGATTGAATAGTGTGGACGGACCAGTCACGGGCGAATGTAAACGCGTGTAAGGAGAGCATGGATGTCTCAGGAACAGGAAAAGACGATAGATCAGCTCAATGAGGAAGCGGATATTGCCGCTGACTACTTGGAAGGTCTTTTGGATATCGTCGATTATGAAGGCGATATTGAAATGGGTGTGCGCAATCATCGCCCCACGGTGCAGATCGTGGCCGATGATGATGCCGATATCAAGCACCTGATCGGGCATGACGGCGAAGTCGTGGATGCCCTTCAGCAGCTTACCCGGCTGGCTGTGCAGCAGAAGATGGGGGAACGGTCGCACCTGATTGTTGATGTGGATGGATTCCTCCAGCGCAAGCGGGAACTGCTGCGTGAAAAGGCCCTGGACGCGATTGACGAGGTGCGGGAGACCGGCGAGCAGGTCGATATGCCGCCCATGAACTCCTTCGAGCGCAAGATTGTCCATGACATGGTCCGCGAGGAGGGACTCAAGTCCCGGTCTCATGGGGAGGAACCCCACCGGTACGTTTCCGTCTATCTCAAGTCCTCCAGTCATCAGGACGATGATGTACAGGTCTATGATTCGATTGACCAGGCGCAACAAGTTGATACCCATCATCGTCACCACGTTCGCAAGCATGACGTGGAGGATGAGGTCGTTGAGGACTCGGATCCAGCTGATGACATCGACGTGGATTCCGCTGATGAGGAGTGACTCTTTCTGATTCAGGGGCCGGTGGTGCGTGAAACGACCGGTCCCCGGGTTTGCTTGGGCTTCTATAGCAATACCGGTAGGGTTTGTTCCGTTTCCATATTCGGGTCTATGAGGTTGGGAATCATGCATGACTGATGAAGAAGGTAGTGGCCACCGTATGGAACCGTCCCAGGTCGATGCATTGGAGGGGAATTCCCTTCTGGGGCAGGTTCTGGGCGATGCTCTTGAGCCCTTGCAGGTCTTTCATGACAAGCTCACCCGCGAGGGCATCGAGCGTGGAATCATCGGGCCCAGGGACCAGGGGATTATCTGGGAGCGGCATATCCTGAATTCCGCGGCGATCGTGCCTTTTGTCAAGGGCGCCATGAACGATGGTCTGGGTCCGAGGATCGCCGACATCGGATCCGGCGGCGGATTCCCGGGAGTTGTACTGGCTGCCTGCATGCCGGAGTGTCAGGTGAGTCTGGTTGAACCCATGGAACGCAGGGTTGTCTGGCTCCACGAAGTCATCGAGGAGATGGAGCTGAAGAACGCTATCGTTCTTCGCAAGCGGGCTGAAGAGGTCCTGCCTCGTCCTGAGAAGAGGACCAAACCGAACAGAGGCGGCGGGCGTCGTGCAATGGAACGTCGGCGTCATCATGGTAGGCTGGCCGGTTCTGATTCCGTGAGTGCAGATCAGAGAGTAGCTGTAATTGATCCACGTGGAGTGGATGCCAATGATGATAATCATGGCGAATATACGTTGCGACCCTATGACATGGTGACATGCAGGGCCGTTGCTCCCATGACCAAACTCTCAGGCTGGACCCTTCCCCTGTTGCATCCCGGTGGTCGGTTGATAGCCCTGAAGGGCAGATCCGCCCAGGCTGAAATCGATAAGGCGTCCAAGGAGATCAAGAAGAATCACGGTTGCAATCCTCGCGTCTGCGATGCTGCTGTAGGTCCAGGCCTTGAGGGTACACATGTGGTGCTGGTGGATAAGGCCTGAGGGTAATCCTTCAATAAACTACACTGATGTAATTCGTTTTCTGTCGCCACCAGAGTTCACCAATGCTCCGGCAGGAGCGTGGCAAGTATACTATAAATCAAACTGGCGCCTGTGTCTCGGTTTCGGTAATACAGAGATGGAGGTTTACGATTAGTACCAAGAATAGCTCGTTGTTGTTTTGCTGCCCCGCTCATGTGTTTCTTGTCGGATTACTGGAGTTGGTGTTGTACATCATTCATTAGCCGATTCCCATGGAAGACGGTTCATTGTTTGAAGACTATTTTCTGAGATACCCCAAGATAACTCAATGCTGCTTTGGATGAACTTCTCGAGGTTACCTTTCCCGTCCCGGTAGTAGATAACGGAGTTGAAGTGTCCACATCTTTCCTTTCGTTTTGTCCCATTAGTGCTAGTGATTCTGTAAACAGTGTTTCACGTGAAACATGTGATCACTTGAAGCCTTGGTGATGAGAAACTGTGTTGACTGTTTGTTTCTGTTGCTTACCAGTGGCTAGAGCAAGAAGCGTCATCTCGATTGAGAATCCAAATCTTGATTATCGAAAGTTGGGAATGTCCGATGTTTCACGTGAAACAACACTGGCCCTTTTCCTCTATACCTCGGCTAGGCAGGATTGTTTCGGCAGTGGTGGATGTCTGGTTAACTGGCTTTTCCGAATACACCGGTTTACCGGCAATGTGGCCGTTAACGGTAATGGAGTGATCTCATTCAGCAGATGTTCCACGTGAAACGAATTGTTAACCGCAGATAGGATGGATTCGAGGTAACCGAAGCGTAAGTAGTGCCGCTGTTCGCAGCATAACTGTCTAGCTTACCCACAGTGATTCAATTGGAAGTATCTCACCTCGCAGTATGTCAGTGAGTTTCAGCTGAAACACAAGCAAGTATGGTTTTCCTGTGGAGTCAACATGATTGTTCCTATATATCGGTCCGGATCGGAGCATATAGTGGTCTTCAAGTTCAGTGAAAGGCCAAGCGTCCGTAACCCTTACCTCAGGGCTGTTATGTTCAACTAGACGGTTCTGATGTTTCACGTGAAACTTCGAATGACAATAATTGCTCTGAATGGTGTTCACAGACTGAAGATCTGAAACCACACGGAAATGCTGTTTGGATCGTTATGTTTACTGGAAGTGAATTGAGGAGTTTGCTTCAATGGTTACAGCTGCGCCGGTGGTATATCAGACCAGGGTATGGTGCCTGCTCGGATGTTGGGGAGAAAAAAGAAGAAGTGATGCAATGATTTGGATATATTACCGCCGCTTACTATGTACGAGTGTCATAACTGTCGATTGATACGTTGATCATTCAGTGACCGGAAGTACCGCCAAGGTAAATATCGAATCGTCTATTTACCCCTTGATGAATCGAATGGAATGAATGCGATGGTGATCGTGGATAGTAATGACATAATCAATGTTTCACGTGAAACCAATCTGTTGATTCAAGGTTCGGCTTGAAGGAGTTCGATCCCAGCAAGGCAATCGGGCAGCAACTTGAATACGTCGGAAGTAAGAGGTACAAGAAATTCAGTGTGAGTGGACAAGAGAGCGTACGGGGAGGGATCGGTCTTGAGCGGTTCATTGAGGTGGCTAATTGTAAGTTATGCACAATCTTAGCGTCGCTCGGAACTTATCCACAATCGAACATTTGGTTCTTGGTTGGAGTACTCTTTGAACAGAGGATGCAATACATTCCAACGAATTTACTTACAGGGTTGGAAGTTGTGAGTCGGGAGAGGGTGGAAAGGCTCTCCACACTTATCCACAGTTATGCACAATGACTGTGCACAATTGTGGGTTTCCACATGTCCATGTGAGACGGGAAAATTGTGACAGCTATAAGGAGGGACGGTTAGTGTCTGTATCGAACAAGGTGGATTCAGGTTCTCAGGGAACCCCGGGTGCCGGTCATCGCAGTGTGATCGGGGCCGGGGGTGTCGAGACAGCCTCAGAAATCCTCAACAGGATTTTTTCGGATGCATCCGGTTCCTCGGCCGGGGCTGAGATGGCTGACCTGACTGCCAGGTATCAGGCTCTACAAAAGGCCACTTTTCCGCAGCCTGAGCAGACCAGGTTTATTGCAGTGGCCAACCAGAAGGGTGGGGTGGGGAAGACCACCACTACTGTCAATCTGGCAAGTGCTTTTGCTGAGTTCGGTTCTCAAGTTTTGGTCATCGACATGGACCCGCAGGGGAATGCCTCAACCGCGCTCGGGGTTCCTCATGAGACGGGAATACAGTCGACCTACGATGTGCTCGAGGGTCGTCACGGCATTGAAGAGGTCAAGGTTGCATCCCCGGGCTTCGAAACCCTAGAAGTCGTTCCTTCTTCAATCGATTTGAGCGGTGCTGAACTTGAAGTAGCAGATATGCCTGAGCGCAACCAGCTCCTGAAAAAGGCTCTGACCGACTTTTTGAGGGGAAGTAAGAAGCACTACGACTATATATTGGTCGATTGTCCTCCCAGTCTGGGCCTGCTGGTTCTGAATGCCATGTGCTCGGTGAACGAGGTTCTGATCCCTGTGCAAGCCGAGTACTACGCCTTGGAGGGACTGCAGCAACTTCTGCATACCATCGGGCTGGTTCAGCAATCATATAATCCGTACTTGGTTATTTCGACTATGCTCCTGACCATGTATGACAAGAGGACCTTACTCAGCAAGGAAGTCTTTGATCAGGTCCGAGAGCATTATCCCGAGATAGTGCTGAATACCACCATTCCCCGGTCGGTGAAGATATCTGAAGCCCCAAGCTTCCAGCAGAGTGTCATCACTTATGATCCCAGGGGAGCGGGAGCAATTTCATATGAAGAAGCGGCTTTGGAGATTGCACAGAGATCAAAGTGGGTGTTGAAACATATCGCCAACAGGAAGCAAGGGGAGTGAAAAGCATGGCAAGCCGGTCACGTTTAGGTAAGGGCCTAGGGGCTTTATTCCCTGCTCTCCCAGGTGAGGGGCCGACGAAGCAGGCCAAGACTTCTGACGATGCTACGGTTCAGCAGGACAATAAGACTGATACCTTATCGTCACGGCCCGGTACACGAGAACAGGTGGCAGCCCAGTCCGCAAAAACGGAAGCGAAACCTTCTTCAGGCGCACAGTCCAAGTCCAAGAAGGGCGGGGCGGCCACTGCAGGCTCGGACTCCAAGACCGCCGGAAAAGTGAAAGCTGGAGTCAGGACAACCACTCGTACATCCGCTGCAGCTCGAGGCAACGCAGACGGGGTGCCCAACGACGGCGCGAAAGCCGATACAACCGCCCCGCAGAGCACGGCAGGCACGAAGGAATCCAGTAAGAACGCAGCAAAGAAGAACTCCACCGCTGGCTCCGCAACTTCAACATCCGCCAAGGCAACAGCAGGCAGAGGGGCGAAGCCGGGGAAGGTTTCACGTGAAACATCGGTGTCGACCAAGGGAAGGAACACTCCAAGGATGCCGAATTTGGACAGCCTGAAACATCCGAGTGACCTCTTCTTCGGCCCAACCGTTACCGATGTTTCACGTGAAACATATCGGGAGGCAACATCTTCAGCAGAAGACAAGACGAGAAGCGGAAGTCAGAAGAACTTACCGGATGTGTCATCCGCATCTGCAGAAAAGAAGACCGCGGAACCCGTCGAGGCACCCCAGGGCGATGCGGCGGATGGCAATGAGCTGAAGCCTGTTCAAGGTGGATACCTGGTGGAGCTGCAGACCGATGAAATCCGTCCTAACGCCCAGCAGCCAAGGCATATCTTTGATGAAGATGAACTGCTGGAATTGTCCCGCTCCATCAAAGAAGTTGGTGTCCTTCAGCCCATCGTCGTCAGGAAGACAGCCAAGACAGTTGCTCAACCCACGCAGGAAAAACCAGTTGCCGGGAAGGGCGGAGGATCGGGAGACCGCCTTGCCGCCTATGAGATCATCATGGGGGAGCGACGATGGAGGGCCACTCAGCTGGCCGGTCTCACCAGCATTCCAGCCATTGTCAAAACCACATCGGACGACACCATGCTGCGAGACGCCTTGTTGGAGAACCTTCATCGGGTTGCCCTGAATCCTCTGGAAGAAGCCGCGGCATATCAACAGATGATTGATGAATTCGGCTTGACGCAGGATGGGCTTTCAAAGTCCGTTTCCAAGTCGAGGCCCCAGATAACCAACACCCTACGCCTCTTGAAGCTGCCCCCGAGCGTCCAGAAGAAAGTAAGTTCCGGTGTCCTGTCGGCCGGACATGCCCGGGCTCTTCTGACCCTGCCCACGGAAGAGGATATGAATGCGGTGGCCAACAAGATCATCGCCGAGGGTTTGTCCGTGCGCTCCACCGAGGAGTTGGTGGCACTGAAAACAGGTCAGACGAAACCGAAAACCAGGAAATCGCGGCCTGATATCTGGAATGATAGCCCGGTTCGCCAGAATCTGGAGAGCAGGTTCGATACCAAGGTTGCCATCAAGGGCACGAAGAAGCACGGAAGGATTGAAATCGTCTTCTCCTCGCCCGAAGACATGGATCGTATTCTTGCCATGCTGCTCAATGGCAAACAGGACGGTTCCAACCCACCTGATCAGACCGACGGTTGGGTCTGACAGGACAGAAGGACCCATCATCTACCCACGGCTTTCTGTCGCCAAGCCTGCAATGACGGTCTAGACGGCAGGCGGGGCGGTACACAATACCGGGCGCCTTGACCGGTGCACGGTCACAAGGCCCGCGGTATTGCAGGAAGACGGCTGTGGAGCCTTGTCAGCCTTCCAAGGTGTTGAGATACTCCTGAGCGTCCAAGGCTGCACGGCATCCCATACCTGCCGCGGAGATGGCTTGGCGATATACCTTGTCTGTTGCGTCTCCGGCGGCGAAGATTCCGGGGGTGGAAGTCTTGGTGGAGGCTCCCTGAACCAGAATGTAGCCATCGTCATCCAGGTCGACCTGTCCTTGCAGGAAACCGGTTTCGGGAATGAACCCGATGGCCACGAAGACACCATTGGCGGGGAGTGTGGTCTCCTGACCGGTGGTGGTGTTGCGTATACCGATCGAGGTGACTCCGTTCTCATCACCGTTGACCTTGGTGACGACAGAATCGAGGACAAAGTCAATCTTTTCATTGGCCTTGGCCCTATCGACCATGATCTTCGAGGCGCGGAAGCCCTGCCTGCGGTGGATGAGCCGGACGGAAGAGCCGAAGCGGGTCAGAAAGTCTGCATCACCCATGGCTGAGTCACCCCCGCCGATGACCACGATGGGTTTGTCCTTGAAGAAGAAACCGTCGCATGTGGCACAGTAGGAGACGCCCCGGCCGGAGAACTCGCGTTCTCCCGGAACATTCAACTTGCGATACTGGGAACCGGTGGTGACCACCACGGCCTTGGCCAGGTATTCCTGCCCGCCATCGGTGGTGACACGCTTGATCTTACCGGAGAAATCGACCGAGGTGACATCGTCATACTCGATTTGGGCTCCGAAGTGCTCGGCCTGGTCACGCATCTGTTCCATCAGGTCCGGGCCCAGAATTCCCTTGGGGAAACCAGGATAGTTCTCCACCTCGGTGGTGTTCATGAGCTGTCCGCCTGGTGTCAGGGCACCGGCGATGACCAGGGGGGCATATCCTGCCCTGCCAAGGTAGATTGCCGCCGTGTAGCCGGCGGGTCCGGATCCGATAACGATCGCATCATGAACGGTGAGAGTCATGATGACACTCTATCTGTGAAGCCTGACCGGTCGGCAAGCGGAGGGCGTAACAGCATTCCCCCCATTCCAGGGTCGATTTTTGGGAGGGTCAGCCTCACCCGGTTGAGGCTGACCCTCCCTCGCCCCCGAGGGTCAATCCGCACCGTGCTGGAACAATCCAAGCCAGGATGGGGGATATGGTTGTGGTATGGAGAAAACCATCATCGTGGCCATCATCACCAATCTTGGTACCCTGATTGTGCTCTTCTGGCTCCTGGCCAGGATACAGCGGCTCATGCGTGAGCATCCACCACAGGACCATGATGACGAGGACAAGGTCGATGATGGCTGGCACAGCTGGCGATTCTGGATGTCTCCTGACGATGACAAGACCGGCCAGGCGCACAAGTCGACTGAAGGTGGGGATGAGTTCAGGACCGACCCAGGACCGACGATGACGGAAGATGTGTCTCGAACGAGTCGGTCGACGGCAGAGAAGGACCTGAGGCGGAACAAGCCGTCCGGAGATGAAAGAGTCAGGTTCCAATAAGCAGAAGAGCCGTTCAAGGGCATCGGACCTGGTTACCGGCCTGATGGCGTAATGACAAGCCGGTAAGCCGACAGGTCGGCATGACCTGACGGGGGAACGGCCCGGTGCCAGGCTTCGGTCCGGTTCTGCCCCAGGACGGACTGCACCAGAGCTGTGTAGAGGTCAGGGAGATCGTAGCCGGCAGCCACGGCGGACTGGGGAAGAAGCGAGGTGTCGGTCATGCCGGGTGCCACGTTGGCTTCCAGGAACTGGGGCCTCCCCTGCCCATCGACAATGAAATCCGTGCGGGAGATATCACGCAGACCGAGGGCGTCGTGAGCGGTCAGGGCTGCCTCCTTGACGGCCTCCATGGCATGGGGGTCCAGCCGGGCAGGCACATAGAACTCCGTGGGTCCCGGGGTGGTCCTGGCCTCGTAATCATAGGTTCCCGAAGGGGTCCAGACCTCCAGGGGCGGCAGGATCAGCGGGTGTCCATCAAACTCGATGATGGAGACCGACACCTCGGTGCCGACGATCGCCTGTTCCACCAGGGCGACCTGCCCATAGCCGAAGCAGTTGATCAGGGCCTGGGGCAACTCCCTGCCCTCCTTGACCAGGGTGCATCCCATGGCCGATCCGCCCATGGTGGGTTTGATGAAGAGGGGGAGGCCCAGGGACTTGAGGAGAAGGTCGATAACCGGCTTGACGCCCAGCTCGCGGAACATGGATTCCGGCAGGGTTACCGAGTGCGGGGTGGTCAATCCGGCCATGCGGACCAGGTTCTTGGCGATGGGTTTGCTCCAGGCGGTCCGTGAAGCCTTGGCCCGGGACCCGATATAGGGCAGACCCGCCATTTCCAGGATGTCGCGGATGGACCCATCCTCGCCATTGGCACCGTGCAGAAGGGGCCAGACCAGGTCGGGGCGGGTCTTCTTGTCGGTCAGGAGACCAAGCAGATCTGAGTCCATATCGTGAGCACTGACCGTCCATCCAGCCTCTTCCAAAAAGCCTTGGACGCGGTGACCGGAACTCAGGGAGAAGTCGCGCTCATGGCTGAGACCGCCACAGATGACCATGATGGACTTGCTGCCACGCTTGCTGGCCTTCAGAGACAGGGACTGCACGTCCTCCCTGGTGGCGGGTGCGACTCCGATCGCGTGGCGTCTGGTGTGCCCGTGCCGTCCCGCCTTCTTGATATGACCGGCATCACCGGTCATCTTGGACTGCTTGCCCCTCATCTCGGAACGTCCTTCCCGATCCTCTGCCTGCTCGGGTGTCCTGCTGTGTCTGGCCGCCATGTCAGTCCCTTTCCCTGCCTGTGCCTGTGCCGGTCTCCGGTTCGAAGAGCCGCACAGTGTCGAGTTCGTTGTCGATGACCGTCGACAGCCTGCGGACGCCCTCCCTGATCCGTTCAGGGGTGGGGTAGCAGAAGGAGAGCCGCATGTGGTCGACCCCCTGCCCGTCATCATAGAAGGCCGTTCCGGAAACGTAGGCCACCTTGGCCGTGATGGCCCTGGGCAGCATGTCCTTGGCGTTGAGCCCCTCGGGAATCTTCAGCCAGATGTAGAAGCCCCCCTTGGGCTTGAGCCATGAGCAGTAGGGCAGGTACTCTTTCAGGGCCCCATCCATGGCATCGCATCGTTCCTTGTACATTCCCCGGTAGTCGTTGATCTGCGACTTCCAGTCGAAGTTGTCCAGATAGGTGGTGATGGTCATCTGGCTCATATTGGAGGGGCAGAGTATGGCTGATTCGTTGGCCAGAACCAGCTTTTGCCGGATTCCGGGAGGGGCCACCATCCAGGCCACGCGCATGCCCGGGGCGATGATCTTGGAGAAGCTGCTCAGGTAGACGATGCCCTCCGAATCGTAGGATCGCAGGGCCGGGTAGGTCTGCCCGTCGAAGGCCAGCAGGCCGTAAGGGTTGTCCTCGACGATCAGTACATGATACTTCTTGGCGATTTCCATGACCCTGGGGCGGCGCTCGCGGCTCATCGTGGCACCGGCCGGGTTGTGGAAGTTCGGGACCGTGTAGAGCATCTTGACCTGCTTGCCGGCCTTGCGCTGCTTGATGATGGTCTGCTCCAGGGCCTCGGGGATCAGCCCGTCCCCGTCCATGGCCACATTGACCACGTCGACCTGGAAGGACTGGAAGACACCCAAAGCTCCTACATAGTTCGGGGCCTCGGCCAGGATCACATCGCCTGGATCGCACATGATGCGGGTAATCAGGTCGAGCCCGGACTGGGACCCGTTGACGATGACCACATCGTCCGGCTGGACGTCCTTGATTCCCTCCAGCTCCATGATGGGCAACACATCCTCACGCAGGTGGGGGTCACCCTGGGCGGATCCATACTGCCAGGCCACCTGCCCCTGCTTGCGGAGCATTTCAGCCACCTGGTCGGCGAGCTCATCGAAGGGCATACGGCCCAGGTAGGGCATGCCACCGGCCAGGGATACCACCTCGGGGCGGTTGGCCACGGCGAAGAGGGCTCGAATCTCGGAGGCTCGCATTCCCTCGGCCCGCTTGGCATAGGAGCCGAACCAGGGGTCGTTCCTGATGACCTTGGATGGGATATTGATATCATCCGCCATGCTTGCATCCGCCTTCCTGGGCTCATTGCCGGGGCCGATAGGTGCCACGGCCGGGTAGGTTCATATGTATCGAAACTGTATTACCAATCGGCGCGCGGAACCAGGAAACAACCAACCACTCACCAATTCAGTACACGGTGACGGACGAGAAGTGCAGGGTGTTCCCCGGCATTCCATCCATGGGTACCCAGATGACCAGATCCTGGGTCGTTACCGGCTCCCGCAGGGTCACGTGGGTGGTCCCCGAAGGGTCGAAACTGAAGTCGGCCAGGGCCTGACCCTGGGTGGGTTGCGTGGCCGTGGCATTGGCGAAGATCTGCGCATGCCCGCCACTCTGGGGAATGGCGATGTCCAGTCTGGACACCTCCCTCGGTTCCGTCAGGTGCACATACCAACCGAAACCGGGGAGGCCTGCCGGTTTGTTGAGGAAGGTCTGACGGTCCACCGGGTAGGGGGTGGTGTTCTTGGGTGCACGGGGGGCGGGGACCGTGCCGACCTTCTTGTCGGTGCCATGAGAGGACTTCTTGGCAGGGTGATCGGCCTGTTTCCGGTTCTGGTCGGTTGCCTCATCGCCCTGCTTGTCCGGATTGGCATCGGCTTCCTGATGCTCGCCATCGGCGGACTCGCCGGGGAAGGGCACGTTCGACATGACCGGCCATCCGTCATCCTGTTTTGATCCTCTGGGGCGGTTGCCGACGGCGGTGACCAGGGCCCAGACCAGGGCCACAACGACGACCAGAATGGCGATGGTGATGACGACCGACCGGGTGGTGAAGCGTCCGAAGAGACGGGTGTCGGCCATGTCCCCATCTTCCAGGTCGTCGTCCGACTGGTCCCCGTCAGCGGCCACATAGGTAATGGGGGCGGGGATGGAGTGGGCCTCGGGTGTGAAGCTGGGTGGCAGGGGTTCCATGGCGGTGGTCTCCGGCCCCTCATCTTCCGCTTCCCCGGAGGATGGGTCTGTCCGGCCATCGAGGGCCTGGTCTCCGGCTGCTTCCGCCCCGGCAGCGGCGGAATCCCCACCGGTCCCATCCGCTCCCGGGCTGTCCTCATCGGCGGAATCCTTTTCGGGCTTCTGGAAGTCCCACTTGGAGAAGCCAAGTTCGACCGGGTCGTCGGAGGTGGTGTCGGTGCCCCGGATGCCCGCATGACCCTGGTCCGGCATGACGGCCGGCATCCTGCCGGTCACGGCCTTGGACTCCTCCAGGTTCCGGGGTGAGGCACCCGTCCGCAGGTTGCTCACATCCATGGGGAGGGTGCGCTGGGGCCGGTTCCTGTTGGCATTCTGACGCTGTCTCTCGTCGAAGAGGGAGAAGAGGTCGGTGTTGGTGTCCTCCGGATTGATCATCTCGATTTCGCTGCGCCCGGGGAAGAGGAGCTGATTGGCCTCCCAGTGCGGCTCATCCTGGGTCATGGTCCGGGCGGCGGGCATGTCGGTGCCCGTCAGTTCATTGGGAAGTGGGAGCACGTAGGCAGAATCGGCCTGGCGGAGGGGGACCGTTTCGATTGAGGCGCGGCCATCCAGATCGGGCCAGATCAGGTCGGTGTCGGTCAGCTCCTCCGGCGGTGCCCAGGGGCTGAGCAGGGCTGACAGCTCGGCCAGGGTGACCAGGGGGATCGGGTGTACACCCTCGGCCTGGCTGATGCCCAGGCCGCGCTCGCAGATGATTCTGAACTCTTCGGGGGTGTCCTTGGGCAGGGAATCAAGATTGTAGTCATCACCCGAATGGTCCGGGTGGCCGGTCAGCATGGCATACAGGACGGCAGCCAGTTGCCGGATGGTCAGCTCCTCCCTTGTCAGGTCCTGCCCGCTCTTGGACCTGGGGGAATCCGCAATCATGGGGCCGATCGGAGCGTCTGCCAGGATGACCGAGGACGGGGAGAGCCGAATGGTTGTGGTTGAAACGGTGTAATCGGTCAACCCCATCTTGCCCAGAGCCCGCATGGACTCGGTGGCCTCTCCCAGGATGGTCCGCATGGCCTTGTGGCTCAGGGTCTCGGCGGCCGGTCCCTGCATGTAGTCCCGGAGAGCCATGCCGGCATCGGGTGCGGTGACGATCAGGGAGATCCCGTCCCTGGTATGGAGCTGGTATACCGGGGTGAAGCGCCGGTCCTTCCTCAAGGCCAGACCTGATGCGGTTGTGTTGATCAGATCGGTGGAGGAGGAATCGTTGACGATGAAGAGTTGGCAGTCCCTGTCCAGCGCTTTGTCGTGGGCGCGCCAGGCACTCAGTCCTGAGGCTCGACGAAGAATGGTGACCAGGGTGTATCTGGCGAGAACGGTATCTCCGATATGCGGTTTCATGGCTTCAGAACTCTCATGAAGGGTGGAGCGCCGCTCCCGTGGGGCGGCGCCAAGGTCAACGGGTGGGGCACCCCCGGAATTGCCGGTCTGCAACTCTGGAACCCTCTTCTGTGGGGTGTCCACGGGAACAATTCTAACCGGCTCCCGGCTGTGTGTAGGCTCTTCCAGGTCACCTGTCGCGGTTTCTCCATCTGATGGAAGGGCATCTTCCTCCTCGAGGTTCTCCATGGCGGCCTCCAGCCCGGCCTCGGTGGAGTCCGGTGATGAGGACCGGACCAGCCGGGCCGACTTGCCGGTACGGTGGGAGGATTGCTCCGCCAGGTCATCGAGGCTCTGGACCGGGTGGGCGGTCGACCTGCCCAGTCTGGCAACCAGAGTGGTCAGGAGTCGGGTGAATTCGGTGGTCTTCAGGGCAATGAGGACGCACGAGTAGACCAGGCCCACCACCAGGGTGATGATGATGCAGATCAGGACGGACTGGACCCAGCTCATATGCCCCTGACGTCCCTGGACCCAGGCTCCGACCAGATGGGTTACGGGCGTCTTGAGGAGGAGGGCGGCGGCCAGGGCCAGGAGGGAGGCCAGGAGGGCCTTGGCGTAGGTGGTCAGGATCCGGCGGCCGTCCAGATGGCCATGGAAGGGTCTGCGCAGCATCCTGGCCAGGACGGGGAAGCTGAGGATGTTGCTCAGGGCCAGCGTCGCCCCCACCAGGGCCGTCCAGTAGCGCGGGGGCGAGAAGCGGATGGCCACCAGAACCAGGATGACCTGGATCATGTTGGAGACGGCCGCGAAGATGAATGGGTGGCGCCCGTCTTCGAAGGCATAGAAGGTGCGCTGGATGAGCAGGAAGGCGCTCATGGCCACCAGGCCCAGGGAAAGCCCCAGCAAGGGGCCTGAGATCAGGACGGCCTCGTGGATGCCGACCGAGGGCAGGAGGGCCCGGGTGATGGGGACGGGGATGGCCAGCATGACCGTGCTGAAGAAGAACATCATCAGGCCGACGTTGCGCAGGGCCTGGCTGAGCTCCTCCCGGGCGTCGTCGATGCGTCCGTCCGAGATCGACTTGGAAAGGCGGGGGAAGATGGCCGTGCTGACCGAAACGGCGATCAGGGAATAGGGCAGGATGAAGAGGGTGTAGGCGTTCTGATAGGACCCGTTGCCGGCTATGTCGAAGGGGTTTCCCTCCAGGGGGGCGCCGTTGGTGATCCTGGCGTTGACCACGTTGGCCAGCTGGTCGATGATGACGACACCCAGGCTCCAGGCCGCCACCGATCCCATCGACCGCAGGCCCATCCCCCGCAGGCCCCACCGCGGCCGGTAACGGAACCCGCTCATGACCAGGGGGATGAAGAGGATCAGCGCCTGGAAGGCCACGCCAAGGCTCCATGCGCCGGCGGTCAGGGCCACCTTGCCGTCATCCCAGAAGGTGACGGGCTGTTTCTGGGCATTGCCGAAGAGGAGGATGAATGCCAGGAAGCCCAGGCAGCTGATCAGGTTGGCGCCGACCGAACTCCAGGCATAGGCCGTGAACCGGCCCTTGGCCGCCAGGATCTGCCCCAGGACCGTATAGAGCCCGTAGAAGAAGACCTGGGGCATGCACCAGAGCGTGAAGGAGTTGGCCAGGGCCCTCTGGGCCGGGTTCCACTTGGAGTTCAGATAGATGGATGTCAGGACCGGGGTGGCCAGCATCAGGATCATGGTCAGTCCGGCAAGGAGGACCATGGAGACCGTGATCAGCTTGTTGAGGCGGTCGGCGGCGTCCTTTTCCTTCAGGGTCCGGACGATCTGGGGCACCAGGACCGCGTTGAAGATGCCCCCGGAGATCAGGGTGAACATGACCTGGGGGATCATGGCCCCGGTCTGGTAGGCATCCGCGGCGATGCCTGTGGTGCCGATGGCCGCGGCCAGGAGGATGGTGCGGATCTGTCCGGTGATGCGGGAGGCCGCGGTACCGGAGGCCATGATGACTGAATTGCGGCCCACGGAGCTCATTCGTCTGGATCCTTCTTGCGGTGGAACTGCCGCCAGAGCCCCACCATGCCGAGCAGGACGGCGATGACCACGATGATGAGACCGCTCATGTCGCTCAGGCGGAGGTTGCTGGTGATGCGTGCCCTGCGTGTCTGGCCGAATGGTTTGCCGTTGCGGTCGATCAGGGTGATGTCGACGTTGGCCTGACCTGCCGTGGCCACCCTGACCTTGAAGGTGACCTGGGCCTCGGAGCGGGCGGGGATGATGGTGTCGGCCGTGCGGGAGGTGACGATCTCCATGGAGTCCGTCTTGGCGCTGACCCGGGCATAGACCGGATAGGGGTGGTTGTTGCTGACCGTGACCGGCATGGAGGCCGTTTCGCTCACCACGGTCAGGGACTCACTGGGGGTGATGCGGATTCCGTCCAGAAGCCGGTCCGATACGGCCCGGGCCTGGTCGGCCAGGGCCGGCGCGGACTTGGTGCCGCCCAGGGCGTGCAGGGCCAGGCAGTCGTGGGCCTTGGTGATCCGCTGGAGCCAGTTGGTGGGATCCTTGGATTGGCGGGCGGTCGTATCCGCATCCTGTCGCGCCAACGCCTGACTGTCTGACTTCCCGGTGGTGGCACTGGCCGTGGGCTGTGAGGATGATGGGGCGGCCAGGATGGCGTTCGAGAAGCGGGTGATGTCCTGGCGGCTGTTCGTCAGCGAATCCAAGGTGCCGACGGTACTGGAGTTCTGCTTGCTGTCCGATTCCCGGTTCTCCTGGAGCCGGGAGGGGCCGAGGCTGTAATCGGCGGCCTTGTCGAGTGAGTCCAGTGAGCCCAGGGAGATCCAGGGGGCATGCTCCAGACCGGCCATGATCTGTTCAACCTGCTGGGAGTCCTGGTCGGTGTCGAAGCAGACCATCAGGTCCCTCTGGTCGTAGGGCTGTTCCATCTGGTAGAAGGCGCTCTGGGCCATGAACCGGGCGACCTGGCCGGCCTGCGTCTGTTCGCCCGTGGCCTTGGTGGAGGTCGGGTTGCCTTGGGCCAGGTTGCTCAGTTCCCGCTGGGCCGAGAGTATGGTGACCTGGCCGGCCTGGGTGTTGACCGTGAACTTGCCGGTGTGGGCCGAGGCCCCCGCACCCGCTTCGAATCCACGGGGGGCGATGACGTGGGTGTACCCGGCCTTGCGGGCCTCGGTGACGGAGTCCATGGACCATTCCTGCCGACCCTGCCAGGCGTAGGCACGGTCGGTCTCCACCTTGCCCTGGTCAGGGAAGGTCCTGGCATAGAGGTCGGTGCCGGCCTTGGTGCTCCATGATTCCGGGGCGATGCCGGCCTGGATGTACCGGTTGGGGTCCTGCCCGGCGTAGGTGCTGATATCGAAATCGGCCGGTTGGATGAGACCGTTGACTCGGGGATGTTCGTTGAAGGCCGTCAGATAGGTCGGGTCGGCCAGGACCTGTAGGGCCGAATGCCTGGTCAGGAGCTGCCTCTGGGCATCCTGGGTCTTGGTGGCCTGGCGGCTGAGGGTGATCACCTTTCCCTCGTTGGCCGCAGTGGCGGTTTGGTCCTGTTCATCCGGGGTCTTGGTGGCGGGCGGGGAGGCGGAATTCCCACCATTTTTGGCGGACTCGGCCACGGCCTCATCGGTCTGGGTCATCAGGGCCTTCATGCTCTTTTCCTCCACCGTCCAGCCTGTGGTGGTCAGGGGGAGGACCATGGTCATCGACATGGCCGGGGTCCCGGCGTTGGGCAGGCCATCCCAGGTCCTGGTCAGGAAGGTCCAGGTCTCCGCAAGGACCTGATTGTCCTTGCCGGTCAGGGTGAGGCGGACGGGCTTGGGGCCCCAGGTCACCATCTTTTTCAGGGCCGTGTTGTCGGCGGCGGCGGCGACGGTGACGTCGGCGCTCTGGCCGGGCTTGATGGAATCCAGATGCCTGCTGTCCAAGTCGTCCGGGGTGGGGATGCGGGTCCGGCCCTCGGACCAGGACTGCATGTCGGTCCGGGAACTGAATGAGTAGAAGGCGTTGGTTCCGACCGAAAGGGTGGAATCCCGCAGCTCCTGGCTCTCCGTGTTGGTCACGGTCACCCTGAGGGTGTACCCGGACCTGTCGGTGACGACCGGGGTCGATGATTTGAGACTGATCTGGGCCTGGTGCTGGTGTTCATCGTCCTGGGCGGCCACGGCAGTCGGCAGGGCCATGCCCAGGGTCAGAGCCAGGGCGAGGAGGAATGTCCCCAAGGTCGTAATCCAGGAACCCACCCGTCTCGTCCACCGCTGGCGGGTACGGGTCGACTGGGGTGTGCGCCGCCCAGGGCGCAGTGGGCTCTCGGTCATATCTCTTTCTTGTACTTCCTTGCGTACAGCCAGGCGATTTTCCGCTCGTTGGGGTAACTCAGCACCGAGGCCAGATCCGAGAAGTCCACCCAGATGGCGTCTTCAGCCTCATGGTCAGGGTCGCCTTCCACGCTCAGGGTTCCGCCGATCATCTGCAGGACGAAATGATGCACCAACTTGTGGACCCGTTGGTTGGTCCCGGTGAACCAATAGTCTATCGTGGCGATCGAATCGGTCACCTGCCCCAGGATCCCGGTCTCTTCGTGCACTTCGCGAACCGCGGTCTCCTCCGGGGTCTCCCCCCTTTCGATGTGCCCCTTGGGCAGGCACCATTCCAGGTGGCCCGATCGGGAATGGCGGGCGATGATGGCCACCCGTTCCCTGGAGTCGAAGATCAGGCCACCCGCCGAATACTCCCTGACCACGGGCAGTTCCTGGGCATCCAGGGAGGCGAAGGTGATCGGTTTGCCCGCGCTCTTGTGGCGAGGCATCAGGGCGGGTGTGGGTGCGCCCTCCGCGGAATCGTCCGGTTCATGGTCTTCCCGGGCCAGGTGGCGCCCACGTATGAGGGGGTCCAGGGTTTCGCCGATCGAATACAGGAGGGTGGACTCAGGATCGTCCCCGAGCCCTTCCGCGCCTGGTCTGCGGGCATGGCCGTCCGCAGAATCGGCGCGGTGCGACAGCATGCGCGCAAGGTCTGCGGGCGTAATCATAATTCCACTTTACGTAGGTTAATGTGCAGGTGGGGTAACGGTAAGCTGGTAGGCGCATGAACTCCATATGGAAAGGGTGAGCGTGGATTTCCAAGTCTGGCCCGAGGCTATCGAACTCGGACAACTGTTTGCCGATCAGGGATTTGAGCTGGCCTTGGTGGGGGGGCCCGTCCGCGACCTGCTCCTGCATCGACCGTCACATGACCTGGATTTCTGCACCTCGGCCCGGCCCGAGGAGTTTGAACCGATTCTGCACAAGTGGGGTTCCGGATTCTGGGACATGGGCCGCAGGTTCGGCACCCTGGGGGCCGTGCGCCGCCGCCCGGACGGAACCGAGGTCAAGGTTGAGGTGACCACATACCGCAGTGACACCTATGACCCGGATTCACGCAAGCCCGAGGTGGATTACGGCGACAGCCTGGAGGGGGACCTCTCCCGGAGGGACTTCACGGTCAACGCCATGGCCCTGCGGGTGCCCGACCTGGTCTTCGTCGACCCCTACCGAGGCGTCAACGACCTGGCCAAGCAGGTGCTGCGTACCCCGGTGGATCCCAGACAGTCCTTTGATGATGACCCCCTGAGAATGATGCGGGCCGTCCGCTTCGTGGCCCAGCTGGGCTTCAGGATCGCCCCGGAGACGGCCGAGGCCATTACGGAGATGACCGACAGGATCAGCATCGTTTCGGCTGAGCGGGTCCGTGACGAGCTGACCAAACTCATGCTCAGCGCCCACCCCACGAAGGGGATCGAGGCCCTGGTCGAGTCGGGTCTGGCCGACATCGTCCTGCCTGAGATCCCTGCCCTGCAGCTGGAGATTGACGAGCATCACCGCCACAAGGACGTCTTCGAGCACACCCTGATGGTTGTGGACCGGGCCATCGCCCTGGAGACCGGCCCGGACGGCCCCGTGCCGGCACCGGACCTTACCCTGCGCCTGGCCGCCCTCCTGCACGATATCGGCAAGCCCAAGACCAGACGTTTCGAGCCCGGCGGCAAGGTGAGCTTCCACCACCATGATGCGGTCGGCGCCCGGATGGCCCGTAAACGGCTCAGGTCCCTGCGGTTCGACCATCATCTGATTGATGACGTGTGCGACCTGATCGGCATGCACCTGCGCTTCCACGGGTATGTGGATGAGCGGTGGACGGACGCGGCCGTCCGGCGCTATGCCAAGGAGACCGGCCCGCTGTTCGAGCGGCTGAACCGTCTGACCAGGGCCGATGCCACCACAAGGAACAAGCGCAAGTCCCAGGTCTTCTCGGCCGCCATGGACGAGTTGGAGGAACGGGTGCGCCAGCTGCGCGAGCAGGAGGACCTGGATGCCATTCGACCCGACCTGGACGGCAGGCGGATCATGGAGATCCTGGGTCTAAAGCCCGGGCCCATGGTTGGCAAGGCCTACCGGCACATGCTGGACTATCGTCTGGATCAGGGGCCGGTCGATCAGGATCAGGCCGTGGAGGAACTGAAGCGATGGTGGGCCCGGGAAGGGACCGAAGCCTAGAACCAGCTCAGGTTCCGGGAGGTTGGCCCGGATCTCTAGGCCTTGGGGGCCTTGGGCAGGTTCTTCATGCTGGCCGGGTCGGCGACGCATCCCTTGATGCCCTTGATGTCCTTGCCGACCGTGGAGGTCTTGTCCTCATCATTCAAGTCGTTGAAGGTGGCCCCGATGACCACATCGACCAGGTCATCGCTTCGGTCGTCCATGATCATGGTGGCGTCGTTGAACTGGGTGGCGACCGTATAGCCGCGGTCGATGCCCTGGGCACCGAAACGGATTTGGGTCCTGGCCATTTCGGTCTTGTTGGGGTAGTCCCCAACCCCCTGCATATTGAAACCACGGTTGAGCAGGGCTGCAGCCACGGCGCCGCCCAGGCCGGACTTGCTGGTTCCGTTCAGCACCCGGACACGGATATCGGGGTGGTTGACCAGTTTGGAATCCTTGGGCGGGCAGGGCAGGCTGACCCCATAGTTGGGCTTGACGACCTTATCCGCCTTGGCGAAGCGGCCCATGGTGCCGAAGATGACCAGGCTGGCGATGATCAGGATGACCACCAGGGCGCAGACGGCGATGGTGAACACCATTTTCTGCCTGCGTCGTACGAACTGTCGGCGAGCCGCACGTTCATCTAGTGGTTCGGGATTCGTCATGGTCCACCTTCCGCAAATTTCCTGCTCAACACTCTACCGTCAATGGGTGACGCTTAGCGGCTTCACCAGGGGCCTGACCGGCGAGTCGGCTTCGATGATCCGATCCACGGCCCCCTCCCGCATCCAGGCCGTCTTCAGGGTCTCCATCCTGGCCGTTTCGGGAACCATGGCCACCACCGATGGACCGGATCCGGAAATGAAGGTCGGTCCGGCTCCGATGCTGCGGGCCAGGTCGAGGGCCAGGCCCGAGCGGGGGTGGAGGGTGCAGGCGGCCAGCTCCAGGTCATTCAGGTCGGCGTGGCCAGGTCCCACCTGGTCGAAGGCCTCGTAGACCCGGGCCGTGCTGAGTTCCTTCTCGTAGGCACCAACCAGCAGATGCCCGGTAAGACCTGCCCTGGTCAGCTGATCGGTTCGCGCATCATGGGCATTCAGGGGGACCAGCATCTGTCCGAAGGCCGACCCCTCGCAGATGCCACCATGCAGGCAGAAGGGAAGGTCGGCACCCAGGCCGGCCGCGATCCGCTCCAGGGCTTCCAGGGGCAGGTCCAACCCCCACAGGCGGTTCAGGCCCAGCAGGGTGCCGGCGGCATCGGTCGACCCCCCGGCCAGCCCGGCGCCGACCGGTATGCGTTTGATGATATGGATGGAGACATCCGGCTGGTGTCCTGCGGTCTCGGCCAGGGCCAGGAGCGCCTTGATGGCCAGGTTGGCCTGGGGGTCGGCTTTGGGGTCGCCCAGGTCGCCAAGGTGGTTGCCCTCCATGGTCAGTCTCAAGCCCGATCCGGGTTCTTCCAGGGTCAGGTCCACCGTGTCATAGAGGCTGATGGCGCTGTAGATCGTATCCAGGCGATGGCGGCCGCCCCATTCTTCGTGGCTGGGCCCCACCTTCAATCTCAGATTGATCTTGGCTGGGCAGTCCAGACTGATGCTCCTGCCGGCGGTATGGCCGGCATCGCCCTGCCCCGTCACCCTGCCAGCTTCCGGCAGGCCCGGGCCAGGGCGGCGAACTCCTCCACCCTCATGGTCTCCCCGCGTCTGGTCGGGTCGATGCCGGCCCGGTTGAAGGCCTCCATGGGCACCAGACCCTTTAAGGCGGCATGCAGGGTCTTGCGGCGTTGGCCGAAGGCTGCATCCACCAGGGCAAAGGTCTCTTTCCGTTCGGATTCCGTCGCCTCAGGGTCCATGGCCGGAGCTGCTGCACGGGTGAAGGAGACCAGGGCCGAATCCACATTCGGGGCCGGCCAGAAGATATTGCGCCCAATCCGCCCTGCCTGCCCGGCCTTGCCGTACCAGGCCAGCTTCAGGCTGGGGGCACCGTAGACCTTGGAGCCGGGGCCTGCCACCAGGCGGTCGGCCACCTCCTTCTGCACCATGACCAAAAAGCCTTCCAGGTTGGGGAAGCGCTCCAAAAGGGTCAGGATGATCGGGGTCGCCACGTTGTAGGGGAGGTTGGCCACCAGGGTCAGGCCGTCGGCGGTGGCCAGCCCCGATTCGTCGCCCGGGGTCAGCGTCAGGGCGTCCTTGTTGATGACCGTAAGGCGTCCCTGAGCCCCGGGCATGAGGTCGGCGACGGTCTCGGGCAGGCGGCCGGCCAGACCTGGATCGATCTCGACGGCTGTAACCCTGCCCCCGGCCTCCAAGAGGCCCAAGGTCAGGGAACCCAGGCCGGGCCCGACCTCCAGGACGGAATCACCGGCGCCTACCTTGGCCAGGCGGACGATTCGACGGACGGTCCCCGGGTCGATGACGAAATTCTGCCCCAGGCGCTTGGCGGGGTGGATACCGGCCTGGTTGGCTATGCGTCGGATGTCCGCGGCCCCGAGGAGGTGTCCCATCCCGGCCGAGTCCTTGTCGGTGGTGTAGTCAGTCATGGTGGTTGCAAACATCGAAGGCAGGCAGGGGCATCAGTACCAGCCGAATCGTTCCGAATGCTGCCAGGCCCCGCTGGGGCTGCCGTAGCTGCCGGCGATATAGGACAGGCCCCAGTCAATCTGAACGGCCGCATCATCGTGCCAGTTCGCTCCGGCAGATGCCATCTTGTCGGCAGGCAGGGCCTGAGGTATGCCATAGGCGCCTGAGCCGGGATTCTCGGCGTTCCAGCGCCATCCCGACTCCCTGTTCCAGAGTTTGACCAGGTCGTCGAACTGGCTACCGGTCCAGCCACGCTGTGCCGCCGCTCCCGCGGCATAGGTCATGGCCTGCCCTGCGGAGGCATGCCAAAGCCCACCTGTCGGTGGAGACGGGGGAGACGGCGGCGAAGGTGGAGACGGGGGAGAGGGTGGCGAAGGTGGAGACGGGGGAGAAGGCGGAGAGGAGGGAGAAGGGGTGGGGGTTGTCGGGTTGGAGGGTTTGTCGCCGTTGCCGGAGTCGCCCGATTTGGACTGGTTGGAATCCTGCTTGGATTCGTCACTGGCCTTGTCCTTGGATCCGTCCGCCTGCTTGCCTCGGTCCGACTGGGTCTCCTGCTTCTCGGGGCCGACAGCCACCACCTGGTCGATGGGGATGCTGACGGTCTCCTCCTTGACCACATTCTCGGATTCCGCCTGGCCATCCACGTAGGTGACCTGAACCGTTTCCTGCTTTTCCCCGTTGACGCCCTGCTGGCGAATCTCGGTCTGCCCGGGGGCCAGGTTCGGGTCGATCACCGTTCGCGACCCGAAGGGCAGGGGGATGCTCCGGGTCGTCTGCCCGTGGGTGACCCGCTTGACCCTGAGGACCGTGGCCTCCTGGTCCTTCTCGACCGAGACCCGGTCCTCCTTGCCCAGGACTATCCCCTTGGAGTCCAGGATGGATGCTGCCGGCAGCTTGCCATTGGGGGCCACGGAGCTCTTCCCGTCGGCGACAACCGTCACAGGACCCTTCTGGTTGATTACCAGACCTCCGGTGAGCTGGTTGTATACGTTCTTCACATCCACGGTGACCTTCATGGCGTTGCGCTGGTTGGCCTCGAAGAAGCCCAGCAGCTGGTCGACGCTGGTGGCCGTGGTCCAGAAGGGCACCTGCCGTCCCTGGATGTTGATTGTGGTCTGGTAGGCGGAGCGGACGGTGACCACGTCGTGGTTGTGCAGCTGCCCGTCGGAGGTCGATTCGACCAGGTCATGGGTCTTGACCTTGACCCCGGCCTGTCTGAGGAGGGCATCCACGCTGTAGGCGTAGGTGTTGACGGTCCGTGTCTGCCCGTTGACGCTCAGGGCCACGCTCTTGCGGGCCGTGAGACCGAAGGCGGCGATCACGGCCACGGTGATCAGGACGGCACTCAGGGCCACGCGTACCCGCCTCTGTACGATGAACCGTCGTGGTGTCCAGCGTCTGGCCATCAGGGCTCCTTTCACATTTGCAGACTCCAGGTGTATCCTGCATGGAATCTTAGCGGTTGAGGGTCCGATCTTGGGAACAGGGGCACCAGAGTCAGGTAAACATACACATTTCAAGGCGCCTGGAACAGCAAGAAGGCCGGTCGACATCATGGTCGACCGGCCTTCTCGGGTCACGCAGTTTCAAGGTGCGGACCTTACGAGTAGAGGACGGGAATGAAGGGGAATAGTCCCGTCCCCTATACGGAGCGGAGATGGTTGGGGAAAAACTCCGGTCCGTATCTTCGAAGGCATGGCCTTCGAAATGACTTACTCGAGGGAAGCTCTGTAGTTATCCGAAATCACTCTACCGTGACTTGTCGAAAAAGGAAACCCGACCGGGAAACCAATGCAATTCTGTCACGGAATGAGCCTCCTGTCAGATTCGAACTGACGACCTGCCGCTTACAAGGCGGCTGCTCTGACCAGCTGAGCTAAGGAGGCGGTCCTGCTTCAACAGACGCAAGCCACAATACAAATGCATATCCTAGCACCACCCGTGACCGGATTGGAGTGCTCTCTGCGCGAACAGGCAACCGCCATGGGTGGGGCCCGGTTCTGGCGGTGCACAGCCATAGGTATCGCCTGGTGATCCCTTACAGGGCCAGGGGGCTGCCCTTGGCTCCGATCGAGGGCATGGTTCCCTGTCGGCCCACCTGGTCGGGGTCGAGGCCGATGGCCTTGAGCAGCCCGGCCTTATAGTCCAGCCTGGCCGTGGAGAGCTTGTCCAGGTCCCAGAAGGTTCCGTTGATGCGAACGGTCGGTGTGGACATCTGCCCCTTGTTCTGCCCCGAGGTGTGCCAGAGTTCCTTGCGGGTGGGGGTGTACTCGTTCAGCGCACTCAGCCAGGCCTTGTACTGACCCTTGAGGGCGCGATCGGCCATGGCGGGGCTGATGCCGGCCTTGATGGCCTGCTGGCGAATCCGCTGGTCGCTGACCGGCTTGTAGTTCTCCTCGTCGGGTTGGAAGTCCTTCTCATAAAGGCTGGCCACGAAGGGGAGGAAGTGGTCAGGGTCGTTCTGGGCTATGTAGACGGCGGCAGAGCCCGCACGGGCGGAGTACTGGTCGGTGGTGAGGCGGTCCATGAAGGACATCGGGTACAGGACCAGGTTGATCTGCCCCGCCTTGACCATGGGGGTCAGGGTGGAGTCCAATCCCCGGTGCAGGGCACCGCATCCCGGGCACATGAAGTCCATGTAGATCTCCATGGTGGGGGCCTTTTCGACCGATTTGCCCACGCCCGCCCCGCTGACCAGGATGCCTCCCTTGTCATTGGCGACCGAGGGCTTCACCTTGACCTTCTGGACGGCCTCGTAGGTGTTCTCCTTCCTGACCGGCCTGTGACTGTTCCAATAGATGAATCCGCCCGCGGCGATCAGGGCCACCACCACGACGGTGACGATGATGCCGATCAGGGTTTGCTGTTTGCGTTCCCTGGCCGCCTCCTGCTGGCGGGCCTCCTCCTCGGCCTGGAGCCTGGCCTTGCGGTTCTGCCGCTGTCTGGTCTGGATGGCCTGACGGCCCGACTCGGCATCCTTGGCCTTGCTGCCCTTGGACATGTCACGGGTCCTTTCACTTGGATACTGAGCACAGTCTAGTAGCAGTCCATGAGGTGATAGACGGGCTATGGGTAAAGAATCGGTATGGGTGACCAGTCCAAGGAGGTGTGCAGGGCGATCAGGCTCATGATGACAGCCAGGACGAGCAACCAGACCAGTACCATGGTCCAGGCCCGACCGTGGCCCATGGGCTTGGAGATGGCGGATCCGGTCCCAGGCTGACCCTGGTCGGCCTGTGGATCGGTGGCCGGGAGGGTGGCGCGGTCAACAGCGCCCAGGGGGAGCCAGCCCGCGGCCAGTCTGACCGTATGGGACCAGCCGGTTGCCTTGGTCGATCCCCGCCCTGTCTCCCCTGTCAGCATGGCCAGGAGCCAACCCACCAGGGTCGCCAGGCCCAGGGTCAACCCCGCCAGGGAGAGGGGGGCCCCGGCCGGGAGGGGGAAGCGCAGGAGGCGGCCGCCCGGGCTCGCATACCCGGATACCGTTGATTGGCCGCCCAGCCAGGTGGCCAGGGCCCCGATCACCAGGACCACCAGAGCCATGCCGAAGATTCGTGGCAGACTGAGCAGGAGGGCCTTGAGCAGGTGCCACGGCAGGGCGGCCACGTTCAGGGCATTGTCATGCCCCTTGCGCGGGCCCCCACGTTTGAGTTCGCGGTTGATCTGCCCCTGCAGGCTCAGACCTGCCGTACCGAGGAACCACATCAGAATCCAGGCCAGGGCCAGTGCCGAAACCGGAGCCAGGACCGCCAGCAGGGCCGGAATGAAGCCAATCATAATCAGGGTCGCGGTGCCGGCATGGAGGTATCGGGTCTGGCGGATCAGGGCCGGGGTGTCCTGGACCCGGGGCTCATCGCCCAGCCAATGATCGGTGTCCTCAGGGGGGAGGGGGCTGGCGACCGGCAGGGGGGGACCCTGGTAGCTGGTGGCCTGGTCATCCTCCGCATCGGACTGGGGCTGGCGTTCATCCCAGGTTTCCTGGGGGAAGGCCCTGGTCGCGGGCACTTCGGCGCCATCAAGCCTGGTGGTTTCCTCCGGGTCGCTCCCGTCCGGGGCATCCTGGCCGGTTGCCCCTTCTCCTCTGGTCGACCAGGCCACACGGGGATTACCCTGGGCGGCAGGCCCGGCCGTGCCCCCGACCGGGATCGGGGGCAGGGTTTCATCAGGCTCGGCCACCTGCCTGGCCGGTTCCACGACCCGGGTCGGAACCCCCTGATCCAGGCCATCACTTGAAGAGCCTGCGCCAAAAGGGCGCATCCCCTCCTTCCGGCTGCTCCGGCCCGGGTCGGGTTGGCCCTCTTCCGTCCGATGTCGATCGGGCTGGTCGTCGGGGTCGGTACCTGCTCCGGTTCCGGCACCCGGTTCGGGGCCCAAGGCGTCCCTGGTGATGGCACCCAGGAGGTCTTCCGGGCTGCATCGGGAGTCCCGGTTGGGTGAAAGGGCGGACCTGAAGGCTTTCATGGTGTCGAGGGGCAGGCCCGACAGGTCGGCGTTGCCCGAGGCCTCACGCTCCAGGACGGCCATCATGGGCTTGCTGCCGAATACTGGCCTGCCGGTGGCCGCAAAGGCCAGGACCGCCGCCGTGCTCCACCAGTCCGTTTCCTGATCGGAGTCCGCCCCGTCGATGATTTCGGGGGCGATGAAGCCGGGGGTTCCCATGACCAGACCGGTCCGGGTCACATGGCTCTCCCCCTGCCCCATGGCGATGCCGAAGTCCACCAGGACCGGTCCGGAGGCTGAAATCATCACATTGGTGGGCTTGATGTCGCGGTGGACGATGCCCGCACCGTGAACGGCCCGGACGGCATCGATCAACTTGCTGGTCAGTCGTTCCAGGTCATCGCCCGTGTAGCGTCCATTGGCCGCCACGTCGTCACGGAGGTTCCGTCCCTCGATCAGTTCGGTCACGATGAAGGCCAGGGCGTCGTCAAGTTCCATGTCGACTATCTGGCAGACCCCGGGGTGGTCGATGCGCTTCAGGGCCAGGGCCTCCCGGCGCAGGCGCTCGCGGGCGGAGGCACGGTCACGGGCCTCGGGACTGTCGGGCTGGTCCTGGTCGTCCTCGGCCAGGGACTCCCGCAGGATCTTCATGGCGTAGTCCTGACCTCCGTCATCCCGGGCACGCCAGACGGACCCCATGGCACCGCCGCCCAGGGGCTCGATCAGGGTGTACCCGCCCACCAGCCGACCTGGTTCCAGATTCAGTCCCTCAAGATCACTCATACCTCTATTGTGCCCCGTCTCATTGAAAAGGGTCCGATTGTCCGAAGGTCCTTGGTCTGTCCGTCGGCTTGGACGGGAAGCGGGCATGACGGTGGGGGTGGGTGTGGGGTGGAGGCGGCCCGCCGTGGGGTGTGTTGGTGGCGGGTCGTCTCCTGGGCCGGGATGGGGAGATCCCTTTGGTGTGGCCCCTTACTCGTGTGAAGTGTTGGTGGTGTGT
>NZ_BTXM01000005.1:0-104985 GCF_036987015.1 Bifidobacterium indicum | reverse complement strand
GGGTGTGTTCCGCTGGTTGGTGGTGCCGTCGCCGAGCTGGCCGTAGTAGTTGTATCCCCAGGCGTATGCGGCGCCGTCGCTGCCCAGGCCCAGCGAATGGTTATTACCCCCGGACACCTGCGCGAAGCGGACGGGGTCCGTGGGCGACTGCGTCCTCACGTCCGTCCCGCCCTTCCACGGGCCCCGCTCGGGACCCGACGACCACCGGCCCCACCGGGCCGTCAGCGTCACATCACCCGTCACGGGCCGGGTGAAGTCCCAGGCGACGTCCCCGTCGAACCAGCCGTCGAAGGTCCAGCCCGGACGCGACGGATCGTCATGCGGCCAGGCGGCCGGCCTGCCGTCGGGCACGCGCTGATCGGCCGGCATGCCCACGGCCCCCGCCTCGGACGTGAATCGCACCGTACGCAAGACGGCGCGGGGGTTCGCGCCACCGGAACGGGCCTGCGTCGCGGGCGAGGAGACTCCGGCCGAGGGGCCCGGTGTCGCCAGCGGAGAGGACACGGCCCCGAGTCCCTGCGGGGTGGCAGGTGCTGTCGCCGGCGCGTCGGAGGATGGTGCGGATGTGGTGGGCGATGGCGCCGGGTCCTTACCTAATGTCGGGGTCTGACGACCCCCCCCCCCCGTTGATTTCAGCGTGCTGGGACTGTTGGGTCTGATCCGTGGCCTGATCGGCCCTCGCGCTGCCTGTCGCGCCAGCCAGTCCCAACCCCATGGCGGCCAGAACAGCGAAAGTGGCGATAAACGAACGACCGGTATGCTTACCGGTGGTGATGCTGTGGCGCATGGGTAACAGGTCTCCTCCCCCAACAGCCATTCCCCGCGTATGCTGCCCCGCATGTCCCCGAACCCCGTCACCCCCATGACGGAATGAATGGGAACCAGGAATGGCCCCTTCAACAAAAAGCTATCAGAATTGTAGCATACCCGTGTCTGGGCCCCGATGGACATCGATTACAGGTCCGGAAGGTGCCTGTTCCGGTTACTGGTGTATAGTGGGCCTTGGCTCAAGGGAGAGTTTCTCTTAACCGCAAAACAGAAGACCGTTGTACGGCCCTGCCGAAGTCGGCCTGGTCCCAAGACGGAAACCACAGTGAAAAATCAACCCTTCACTACGGATCGTTCGGCACGTACCTGCCGATGAAAGGATGAACAATGGCAGAAGTGGTATTCGACCACGTCACTCGTATCTACCCGGGCAATGACGAGCCCTCGGTGAGTGACCTCAGTCTTGATATTAAGGACGGCGAGTTCCTGGTCCTGGTTGGCCCCTCGGGTTGCGGCAAGTCCACGACCCTGCGCATGCTGGCCGGCCTGGAGGAGGTCAACAAGGGCCGCATCCTCATTGGCGACAAGGACGTCACGACCATGCAGCCCAAGGACCGTGACATCGCCATGGTCTTCCAGAACTACGCCCTCTACCCCCACATGACCGTCGCCGACAACATGGGCTTCGCCCTGAAGATCGCCGGCACCCCCAAGGACGAGATCCGTCAGCGGGTCGAGAAGGCCGCTGAGGTCCTTGACCTCACCGAGTACCTGGACCGCAAGCCCAAGGCCCTCTCCGGTGGTCAGCGTCAGCGTGTGGCCATGGGTCGTGCAATCGTGCGTCAGCCCAAGGTCTTCCTGATGGACGAGCCCCTCTCCAACCTGGATGCCAAGCTCCGTGTGCAGACCCGTACGCAGATCGCCGCCCTGCAGCGTCAGCTGAACGTCACCACCCTGTACGTCACCCACGATCAGACCGAGGCTCTGACCATGGGCGACAGGATCGCCGTCATCAAGCTGGGCGTCCTGCAGCAGGTCGGCGCCCCCACCGAGCTGTATGACCGCCCCGAGAACGTCTTCGTGGCGGGCTTCATCGGCTCGCCTTCGATGAACATCAACATCCACCCGGTGGTCAACGGCCAGGCCAAGATCGGTGAGGACACCGTCAGCCTGCCCCGCGAGGCGGTCGACAAGCTGACCCCCGAGGACGAGGGCAGAATCGTCGTGGGCTTCCGTCCCGAAGATGCCACCCTGGCCGGTCCGGCCGAGCCGGATGCCTTCTCCCTGAAGGTCGCCAACGTGGAGGATCTGGGTTCCGACGGATACATCTACGGCAACATCCTGACCGACAACAGTGCAGCCGAACAGACCACCGTCATGTCCGACCAGAACAAGCTGACCACGATCCGCGTCAACCCGCGTGACCTGCCCAAGGTCGGCGATGTGGTGAAGATCCATATCGATCCAGCGAAGATGCACCTCTTCTCCCCGGCCACCGAGCTGCGTCTGAACTGATTCCACCGTGTTCCTTGTGGCCGTGTCCGAATGAATCGGATGTGGCCACACGGTTCCTTTCCTTCTTCTCCTTTTCCTATTGGTCGGGTGACCAGGAGCCCTGTGCGAGAGGTTCGCGCGGGGCTCTTCCCGTATGGGAAGGGCGACGATTAGATTGGTGAAGCATGACCAGTGTGAATCTCAACCGGGCCACCGCCTCCTCCCTGGACCCCAGAGCCGTCAAGGCCACATCCATCCAGGCACCGGATGATGCCCTGCCCGAGCGGGAACCCGCCGCCCTGCACATCACCGCCTCCAGTTCCAACCCGAAGATGTTCACCCTGCCCTGGGAGAAGCCGCTGGCGACCTGGCCCCAGGAGCTCCTGGCCAACCTGCCCCGGGGCATCTCCAGGCACGTGGTCCGCTTCGTGCATGTGGGCGACGATGTCTATGCCATGAAGGAGATTACCCAGCGGGTGGCCGAGCGGGAGTATGAGCTCCTCCGGAAGCTCCAGAAACTGGAGCTGCCCACGGTCAATCCGATTGCCGTGGTCACTGGGCGCCACACCCGTGACGGCCAGCCGCTGGAGGCCATGCTGGTTACCCAGCACCTGAAATTCTCCCTGCCCTACCGGGCGCTCTTTGCCCGCAACCTCCGCCCCGATACGGCCGAACGCCTGATCGACGCCCTGGCCGTCCTCTTGGTCAGGCTCCACCTGGGTGGTTTCTACTGGGGCGACGTGTCACTGTCCAATGTGCTCTTCCTGCGCGATGCCGACGCCTTTTCGGCCTTCCTGGTCGACGCCGAGACCGGCGACCTCCATGCCAGCCTGACCGATGGCCAGCGCGAATACGACATCGACCTGGCCCGGACCAACATCATCGGCGAGCTGATGGATCTCAATTCGGGCAACCTCCTCTCCGGCGACGTGGACGAGGTGGACGTGGGCAATCGCCTGGTGGACCGTTACCACTCCCTGTGGAGTGCCCTGACCGACGTGGACAGTTTCGACCCGGACGAGATGTGGAAGATCGAACGCAGGGTCAACAAGCTGAACGACCTGGGCTTCGACGTGGACGAACTGGAGATGAAGACCGAGGAGGGCGGGAACCGTGTACTGGTGCGGCCCAGGGTGGTCGATGCCGGGTACGCCTCCCGGAAGCTCCTGCGCCTGACCGGCCTGGATGTGCAGGAGAACCAGGCCCGCCGGCTCCTGAACGATCTGGATGCCTACCGGGCCTCGACCTGGCGGCAGGGCGAGGACCTGGAGATTGTGGCCACCGACTGGATGCGTGAGGTCTTCGAACCCACCGTGCGGATGATTCCGGCCGAATACCGCAGCCAGATAGAACCGGCCCAGTTCTTCCACGAGGTGTTGACCCACCGCTGGCTTCTGGCGGAGAAGGCCGGGCATGATGTGCCCATGGCGGAGGCCGTGCAGAGCTACATCAATGAATCCCTGCCCGAATACAAGCTGGACTCGGAAGACATGAAGACCATCAATGAGGAGGCCGACTCCGGTGTCGTCGATGATGAGATGCACTGGAAGAAGCAGGGTGGCGATGGCGGCCAGACCGAGATTGGCCAGACCGGTACCGTGAATCCCCCAGCCTCCCGGCACGGGTTCGCCCCCGGGAGTCTGGAGGCCGCCGCAGACCAGGACGATCAGGATGACGCGGTATGGGCTTCCAGCTGACGACCGTTCGCTGATCAACGATTCAGCCGACCCCGGGGCCTGACACCCGGAGGTCGGCTGAATGCGGTCTGGATGGTTCTGGTGACCGCCTACTCGACGGACTTCCGCCGGGCTGTGGACACGGCATAGAGACTGATGCCGGCCGCCACCGAGGCGTTCAGGGATTCCACCGAGCTGGAGATGGGGATGGAGGCCAGGGCATCGCAGCTCTCACGGACGAGGCGGCTCAGCCCCTTGCCCTCGGATCCCAGGACCACAATCAGGGGATCGGTTTCGAAACCTGTCTCGCCCACAATCGCCCGGCCCTCACCGTCCAGCCCCACGGCATAGTAGCCGCGCTCCTTGAGCCCCTGGATGGCCTTGGTCAGGTTGACCACCCTGGCCACGGGCAGGTGGGCGGCCGCTCCGGCCGACACCTTCCAGGCCGCTGCGGTGACCGAGGCGCTGCGCCGCTCGGGCAGGATGACCCCGGAAGCTCCGAAGGCCGCCGCCGAACGGATCACGGCCCCCAGGTTCTGCGGGTCGGTTACCCCGTCCAGGGCGATGAAGAGGGGGCGGGCATTGACCTTCGCGGCCCCCTCGGCCTTGTCCAGGGCGGCCGCGTGCTTCTCGGCCCGGTCGACCAGTTCCTGCAGGGAGGAGTACTGGTAGGGCTGCACCTTGAGCACCACGCCCTGATGGTTGCCGGACCGGGCTATGCGGTTCATCTCCAGGCGGTCGGCTTCGAGGAGGTTCAGGCCCTCCTGCCCGGCCAGACGGACAATCTCCCTGGTCCGGTCGTCGTGCTCCATCCGGGCGGCCAGGTAGAGCTGGCTGGCCGGCACACCCACCCGCAGGGCCTCCAGTACGGCGTTCCGGCCAATGACCAGATCATCGGAGTCCGAGGTGAACCGGTCGGCACGACGGCGTGCCGCCAGGCGTGGGTCGGCGGCCTGACGGCGGCGTGCCGCCAGCTTGGCCTTGTAGGCCTTGTGGTAGACGCGGTCCTCGGCCTTGGGGGTGGGCCCCCTGCCGCGGAGCTTGTTGCGGTGCTTGCCGCCCGAACCCTTGGTCGGGCCTTTCTTCATAGCCATGTCTTCCATACTAGGGGCAGGCTGGAACCGACCGGCCTGCCGTGAAGAGCAGGCCGACCTGAGAGGTCTGCCGGGCGATCAGGTATTGAAGATGCTTGTCCATGCGATCGAAGGCTTTCGTGATGGCGGCTCGGTGGCGAGGCCCGGAAGGACTGCCTGCGCGGTTCCGGGGATTCTTGCGGATGGTCCCTTGGATTTGCCCGGGTCCGGCAGACCCCATGACGACCCGTCCGAAGAGTCCGGAGGAACGTCTGCCGTCACTCTGTGCGTCTTGGTATCAGCCCAGGGCTGCCACCTGCTCGGAATCGGGGAAGTCCAGCCACTCGACCGGGGACTGGCCGTTCTGGGCCGGGGTGATGGCGACGTGGGTCATGGAGGAGTTCCTCGACGCCCCGTGCCAGTGCCTGACCCCCGCAGGGCAGAAGACCACATCGCCCGGCTTGAGCTGCCGGGGTTCATGACCCTCCTCCTGTTCCCAACCCAGGCCGGCCGTAACCAGGAGGAGCTGGCCATGGGGGTGGGTGTGCCAGCGGTTGAAGCAGCCGGGGGCGAAGGTGACGTTGCCTGCCGAGCATTCCGCATCCGGTTCGGTCAGGTGGTGCAGCCAGGCATGACCGGTGAAGTTGGGGCCATCGGCCGGGTCGCCCAGGGGGTAGGGGCCGGAGTCGGGAAGATCGCTGGTCTGGTCTCCGGCCCGGGTTCCGCCCTCGCCTGCCGCCGTGTCCTCGTTGCCGAAGATCTCCTTGGCCAGGTTGAAGGCGCTCCAGGCCTTGGGCCATCCGGCATAGAAGGCCAGCTGGGTGATCAGTTCCACCATCTCGGATCGTGTGACCCCGTTGCGCCTGGCCAGGTTCATGTGGCTCTGGAGCTGGGGGAAGAGGCCCATGGCCATCAGCCCGGCGCAGGTGATCATGCTGCGATCGTGGGCCGAGAGCTCCTTCTCTCGGGACCAGACCTGGCCGAAGAGCACATCGTCGTTGAAGTGGGCGAAGAGGGGTGCGAAGTCGCCGAGCTGGTCGTGCCCAGCCGTCTGTTTGATTGCCATGATGGTTTCTCCTTCTTTCATATCTGCCGTCGTCACTGATACATCAACGATATCCGGCCCTCCCGGGTCTTGCCTATCAGGGCACTCGGGTGCCCGGAATGCCGTCAGCCCACCCAGACCGGCCTGTCGCCGTCTGTGCCTGGTCGGGATATCCCCAGGCTGGCGCGGCTGTGTTCGGCAGGGCAGGCCAGGATCTTTTCAATCAGGTCCGCTATGGAATTCCGGGATACGGTCGTCCCCCTGTACGGCTGACCCTTCTCGGTCAGTTCGTAGTCCCTGTCGGGCTGGTCATCCATATAGGCGGCGCGGATGATTGTGTAGTCCAGGTCGGAATCCTCGATGATCCGTGCCGCCCGGCGGGTATCCTCCATGACCTCATGACCGCAGGACTCCTCGACCCACCGGCCGAATTCGCCCGGCACCTCATGGTAGAGCCCGAGTCCGGTAATCCAGATCAGACGCTTGACCCCTGCCTGGTCCATGGCCCGGACCGTCTTCTTGGCCATGGGTTCGAATCGGCCACCCAGATCGGCGAGGACCATGGTCTGGCCCTGCATCGCTTGGAGAAGATGGGGGTAGTCGTTCACGTCCCCTTCGGTGATGGTCTCCCTGGATGGGTCGAGGACGGGAAGTCGGTCGGCGCTGCGCAGGTACTCGGTCAGGTGGGTGTCGTCCTCGCCGGCCAGCAGATCCTTCCGGACCAGGCGGGCTATACGACCATTGGCGCCCAGTATCAGCAGATTTGTCATGGTGCCTCCCGATGGCGTGTTCCTGAACTCCATCTATACGCCTTGAAGTGGGCTTGAAGTCAAGGGGCCTGCGCAGGTGAAGGATTCGTCTCAAAGCGAGAGTCGGAACTGGAGCTTGTGCGGGCATCTGTGTAATATCTGATACCAACTTGGTAGATATCCACGCAGCGTTTCGGGTTTGGCCCCTTCCGACTTCGTTCGACAGGCCCCCGAAGCGTTGACTACTCCGTGGCATGAGCAGGAGAGTGGTATGACTGGGTCAACCAGCGGTTCCAAGCAGACACAACCCCTCGTAACAGGCGGAACTCCGTCCGGACAGGGGCATCCCTTCCCTGATGGGGCCGCCTCGGTGGCCCCGGCCGACCAGGCGGCGACCGCCCGGTCGGGGAATTTCGATGCCCGACTGGATGATCCCTCGGTGCTTGAGGTGGATCAGGTCTGCAAAGCCCTGAATGTCGATCCGGCCCACGGGCTGGATGAGGACGAGGCCGCACGGCGGCTGGGGAGGTTCGGCCCCAACGAGCTGGCCGGCGCCCCTCCGGTGCCAGCCTGGCGCAAGTTCCTCCAGCAGTTCAAGGACCCCCTGGTCTACCTCCTCCTGGCCGCCACGGCCATATCCCTGGTGGCCTGGGTGGTGGAGCGGTCCCACCCCTCGGCCGGTGGGGGCGAGCCCCTCCCCTTCGATGCCATCGTGATTGTGGCCATCCTGCTTCTCAACGCATGTCTGGGTTATGCCCAGGAGGCCAAGGCCGAACGTGCCGTGGATGCCCTGGCCGGCATGACGGCCCCCCACGCCTCCGTCCTGCGTGGGGGGCAGGTGGTCAGTCTGGAAACCAGCCTGATCGTTCCGGGTGATGTGGTCATTCTGGCCGAGGGTGACACGGTCAGTGCGGATGGCCGCCTCCTGACCGCGGCCGGCCTACGCGTGGCCGAGGCCTCCCTGACCGGCGAATCCCTGCCCGTAAGCAAGCGACCGGCCAGGCTGAGCGGGACCACCGCCCTGGGTGACCGGACCAACATGGCCTTCAACGGCACCGCAGTGACCCAGGGCACGGGCCGGATGGTCGTGACCTCCACCGGCATGGGCACCCAGGTGGGCCGCATCGCCAGTATGCTGGCCAACACCGAGGAGGAACCCACTCCCCTCCAGAAGGAGATGGCCCGGGTTTCCAAGATCCTGGGCCTGGCTGTCTGTGCCATCGCCGTCCTGGTTCTGGCCGCCCTGGCCGTCATGGAAGGCTTCCATACCATCCAGGACCTGATCGACTCCCTCCTCATGGCGGTCTCCCTGGCCGTGGCGGCCGTCCCCGAGGGGCTCACCGCCATCCTGACCGTGGTCCTGGCCCTGGGTGTGCAACGCATGGCCAAGCACCATGCCATCGTCAAGAAGCTCAGCTCGGTGGAGACCCTGGGGTCGGCCTCGGTCATCTGCTCCGACAAGACCGGTACCCTGACCCGTAACGAGATGACCGTGGAGCGGGTCGTGGTCCCCTCCGGGCAGGTCAGCCTCACTGGCACCGGGTACAATCCTGAAGGGTCGATGACCCGGGTGGCCTCGCAGGGACTGTCGGCCGATACGGATGTGGACCCCTCCCTGGTCGACGAGGTCATGCAGACCCTGATGGTCGGGTCCGTCGCCAACGATGGAGGTCTGCGCCAGGAGGCTGGTGACTGGTCCGGGGCCAACCACGGCTCGGGCTCAGGTCCCCGATCCGGCTCGGGCTCAGGTTACGATTCCGGCTCGGGTTCCGGCTTGGGCTCGGCTGCCGCCGACCAATGGCGGCCCATCGGCGACCCCACCGAGGTCTCTCTGATCGTGGCCGCCCGCAAGGTCGGGGCCGACACCCGGGCGAACGGGTACGACCGTCTGGCCGAGATCCCCTTCACTTCGGAGCGCAAGCTCATGTCGGTCCTGGCCCTGCCCAGGCAGGGGTCCGGCGACTCCCCCCATGCACAGGGTGCCCGGCTCTTCTGCAAGGGTGCCCCCGACGTTCTGCTCGGGCGTTGTGACCGGATACTCCAGAAGGGCCGAGTGCGCCCTCTGACCGACGGGGACCGGGAGGGAATACTGGCCCAGGTCAGCCACCTTTCCGGTGATGCCTACCGTACCCTCGGGCAGGCCTACCGCCCCCTGTCCATCCGAGAGCTGGCCGACCTGGCTGACCCGGATGCGGGCCGGTCGGTGGACGGAGTCCGTACCGAGGCCCAGGGCCAGCCGACAGACACACTCGCCCTATCGGCAGATGCAGTGGTGGAAAGGGGCGAGTCCCTGGAATCAGGTCTGATCTGGACGGGCATGGTCGGCATCATCGACCCGCCCCGTACCGAGGTTCGCCAAGCCGTGGCACAGGCCCACAAGGCAGGCATCAGGACCGTCATGATTACCGGTGACCACCCTCTGACCGCGGCCAGGATCGCCGGTGACCTGGGTATCATCGAACCCGGTCAGCCCGCCTGCACCGGCGACCAGCTGGATGCCATGGACCAGGACCAGCTGAGGGAGACCACCTCCAAGGTATCGGTCTATGCGCGTGTGGCCCCAGAGCACAAACTCAAGATCGTAGACTCCCTTCAGTCCCAGGGCCGGGTCGTGGCCATGACCGGCGACGGCGTCAACGATGCCCCGGCCGTCAAGGCCGCCGACATAGGCGTGGCCATGGGGATCACCGGAACCGAGGTGACCAAGGAATCGGCCAAGATGATTCTGGCGGATGACAACTTCGCCACCATCGTCGAGGCCGTGCGCGAGGGCCGCGGCATCTTCGACAACATCCGCAAGTTCCTGCGCTACCTGCTCAGCTCCAACATGGGTGAGGTCTTCACGGTCTTCGGAGGCGTGGTCTTCGCCGGCCTTCTGGGCATCTCCCAGCCCGGCAGCCTGGGCGTCACCGTCCCTCTCCTGGCCACCCAGCTCCTCTGGATCAACCTCCTGACCGATGCGGCCCCGGCCCTGGCCATGGGCGTGGACCCCCAGACCGACGACCTGATGGACCGCCCGCCCCGCAGGGTGATCGATCGGGTGATCGATCGGGACATGTGGATCGACATCATCTACATCGGCCTGGTCATGGCCCTGGTCACCCTGATCGGCATGGACATGCACCTGAGCGGGGGGCTCTTCACCGACCGTTCCCTCCAGGCCATCGGCCATGAGGCCCAGATGCGGGAGGCCCGGACCATGGGCTTTACCATCCTGGTCTTCGCCCAGCTTTTCAACGCCTTGGCTTCGCGCTCGTCCCGGAAGTCCGCCTTCGTCGGCCTCTTCAGCAATGCCTGGCTGTGGGGCGCCATCGGCGTCTCCATCCTCCTGCAGATGGCAGTGATCTACCTGCCCTTCCTGGGCGAGGCCTTCGGTACCGTGCCCCTTCAGCCCCAGGCCTGGCTGGAGTGCATCGGCCTGGCAGCCTTGGTCCTGGTCGCCTCGGAGCTGCGCAAGCTGGTCATATGGGGTGTTCGCAGGTTGCGGAGATGAAAGGCTGTGCACATGCGGGTTCAGTATGAGCCGCGGTGACTCAGAACCGCCACCACGGTCTTGGCCAGAATCGCGATATCTCCGGTGATGCTCCATCGTTGGATATAGGAGACATCAAGCTGCTCGGCTTCTTCCCTGGTCAGGTCCGAACGGCCTGATATCTGCCAAGGGCCGGTAATGCCAGGCTTGACCAGGAGCCGTGTGGAATAGAGAATGCCGTAGGTGTCGACCTCGTACTGTCGCTGGGGACGAGGGCCCACCAGAGACATATCGCCTTTCAGCACATTGAAGAACTGAGGGAATTCATCAATGGAGTATTTACGGATGACCCTGCCGACCTTGGTCACTCGCGGATCCTCCTTGACCTTGAAAAGAGCATTCAGATCCTGTCCTTGTTGCTTAGCCAGCCGAGAATCCATCTTTTCGGCATCCAGGCACATGGAACGTAGTTTGTAGCAGTCGAACGGAACCCCGTTCATCCCTATCCGCTTCTGCTTGTAAAACACAGGCCCATGATCTTCGTGTTTGATGGCGATTGCCGCGGGCAGTATGACAAATGGCACGGAGACGATCAATGCCGCAAGAGAGCCGATGATGTCCATGGTTCTCTTGATGAAACGTGTGGTTGTGGAGTATTGCGGGAGGCTTGCCACCATGATGGGTTGGAAACCGGAATGGTCCAAGTCGATGCGATGGCTGCCGATGTCCGCGACAGTAATGGAAAGGGCGAACTCGACACCGAGTGATTCCACAGCCAGTGGCAAGGCGTGCATGATCTTGCTGTCGCGGGTGATGACATCGGCGATTATGACGATCTGTGCCCCGAGGAGTTTGACAGTACGGGGGAAATGCGAATTGAAAGCAATGACTTTCGGCTCTTCCGGTTGTGACGGATGAGTCTGATAAGGAACGGATATGATGCTTCCATCATGTGCGTTGGGATCCGGTGCTATGGGGCATATTGCGATAGGCCGGTAACCGCTGGCCTGGCTGCTGCCCAGTGTCGCCAGCATTTCGTCGATTCCCTCGGGGGACCCGACTATCACGGCATCGTAGCGGCACAGTCCACGTAACCGACAGCGATGAAGTAACCGCCGCAGGAGCCATCGCGCCACTATATCGAGCGCACAGGCCAGAGCAGGAGCCGCGATGACCGAAGTGCGGGGGAAGTGCAAATCGAGCATATATACGGCACAACTGGTGAGTACTATGGTCAGCAGACCCGAGTTGATGATTTTGGTATACATGTCATATCCCTCCGACATGACATGTCGGTGATAGGTGCCGCAGATCAATAGGCAGAGTAGCCAAGTGGCACATTGGAGGATGCTGAATTGCCAGAGGGATATCTCGGACTCCAATGAGCCCAGGGAAGAGGGATTGAGAACAGAGCAGATTCCCAATGAGACAAGCATGATGAACACATCGGTAATAATCAGCAGTGTTATGTACAGGTATCGCCAGGTTGGCACAAAAGAACGATCGTGGGTTTGCGCGCGAGATTGGTCCGTCGGGCTGAACGGCGAATTGATAAAAAGCAGTGGTGGTTCTTCCACGCCAGCTTCAGGCGAATTGGATTGGAACCGCATCTCGGGAGAATCATCTATCCCGTAGCTGCTCACTCTGCGGCTGACGAACGAGGATCGTCTTGTGGTAAAGTTATCTGTCCTGTGAACATTGTTCCTGGCCATCCTCGTTCAGTTCCTCTTTAGGGCGCTTCCTAGTACCGTTCCATTCTCACGTCACTGCGATGTAACCTTGACGATTACTGATAGCAAATAATTTATCATACGTACGTTGAGTTTCAAAGTCGCGAACGCGGCCCTCGTATGGTTGCAGTGTCTTGAAATTCGCGAACTTAATGCCATCCGGGAGCGGTGTGGCCATCAAATAATCATTGAAAACACACTATTTCTGACTGTGGTTGCGGGACCAATGCGACCACCGTCCGCGGGGATTTGTGAACCGTTCGGACACCACATGACGGTGGCAGGTCCCGCAGATGAGCAGACCGGGAATCCATAAGCAGCGTGGAATCAGGCCGAAGACGGCTCCGCTATTTTCCGGCGGCGATGGAAGAACCCTGGATAGGTCGGTTCGGATCAAGCACGAAGAGGAGCCATGGCTGTTGATACCAGGTGCCCATGCCATTGACCAAGTGCAAGTTTTGAATTGGAAGTGGGAACGACCTGAAAGAATATATTAGTTGCGTTAAATTGACCATGTAATTTTCGTTTATCGCGTAAGCCGGAACCTAAGGAAGGAGCGAAGACTCAATGCTGCGGAGGCCTCGATACAGCGTTCTCATGAGCGTCTATGCGAAGGAGGAGTCGGATAACCTTCGGCTTGCGCTTGCCAGCATTATCGACCAGACCCGGCCGCCTGAAGAAATCCTGCTGGTTGAAGATGGTCCTCTTCCCGATGCCCTCCATGGTCTTATATCGGAGTACGCGGAGGCGCACCCAGGGATGTTCACCATAGTGCCGTTGAAAGACAATTGCGGGCTTGGTAAGGCCTTGTCACAAGGGGTCCTTCGATGCCGGAATGAGATTATTGCACGGATGGACTCCGATGATTACTCATCACCCGAGCGTATGGAGGTTGAACTGCGAAAGATGGACTCGGAACATTTGGACCTGGTAGGTTCCCAGGTCACGGAGTTCATCGGCGATATGCATCATCCCATTGCCCGTACGGATCTGCCCGTGACACAGACAGGAATCAGGGCGTACTCGAAACGTCGGAATCCCTTCAGGCACCCTTCTGTCGTATTCAGGAAGAGCATTGTTGAAAAGGCGGGAAACTACAACGGTGATTACCCGTATTTCGAGGATTGGGATCTCTTCAATAGGATCATCGGGATTGGTGGCAGGGTCGGGAACATCGACAAACCGTTGGTGGCTATGCGGGTGAGCGAGGATTTCTATGTGAGGCGCGGGGGGTTCAGGTACCTGTCGGATATGTGGAGGTTCAAATATGGCCTTTGGAGACGTGGCTATTCGAGCTTTGCAGACTTCTGCATCTCCACTTTTCCCCACATGATTATCTGCCTGCTGCCGAATCGTATACGGCGAATCATCTATACGCAGGTTCTGCGTAAGGAGGTCGAGGCATGAGCGGAGCAAGGGTTCGAGTTCTGCAGGTCGTGCCGAAGATGCAGCAGGGGGGCCTGGAGAACTTCATCATGAGCCTGTATCGCAATGTCGATAGGGATCAGGTGCAGTTCGATTTCCTGGAGCATTACTCGGATGATCAGTTCTTTGATGATGAGATTCGTTCCTTGGGGGGACTGATTTACCGCATTCCTTACATGGAACGCAAGGACAGGTTCTTCGATTACCGCAACGACTTGGATCGGTTCTTTAACGAGCATCGAGAGTTCTCTCTGGTGCATGGACACATGGGCACCACAGCTCTCTTCTACTTACAGGCTGCGCAGAAGTGGGGTGTCGCCAATAGGATTATCCATGCTCATGAGAGTTCATATATCAGAAGTGTGAGAGGATATGTAAGGAAAGCCCTGATCCAGCAGTCCTGGCGGCATGCGACTCAGTTGCTGGCCTGCTCCGGCAGCGCGGGAGAGTACTACTTCGGTAATAGGCCCTTCCATATTGTTCGTAACGCGATTGATGTGCAGCGGTTCCGATTCGACATGGATACTCGAATCCGAATCCGCCAGAACCTGCATATTGATGAACAAGCCTTGGTTCTGTGCCATGTCGGGCGGTTTGCGGCCGAGAAGAACCATGCATACTTGATTGACGTGCTCGAAGCGGTAAAGAAGCTGGTCCCCTCGGTCGTGCTGGTTATGATCGGCGAGGGTGAAACCAAGGCCGATATCCAAGCCCGTGTGGCTCAGTCCCATCTGGAGGAGAACGTACGTTTCGTTGGTGTATCGGCGGATCCTGAATGGTACTACTCCGCCTCTGACGTTTTCCTGCTTCCCTCCCTCTACGAGGGGCTTCCTCTAACGGGAGTGGAGGCTCAATGCAATGGTCTGCCAAGCATCTTTTCGGAGACGGTCCCCTCCGATGTCTTCATCTCTCAAGCCGCGCATTATTGTTCGATTACCGGTCCCGCAAGTGGATGGGCGGAAGAGATCGTCAAGGACTGGGACAGGGACCTGTCGAACCGCGCCTCAGGTCTGAAAGCGGTACAAGCTGCAGGGTTTGACGTCCGGGAGACAGCGAAACACATGCAGGATTACTACCTGCGTCTTGCCAGTGGAGACAAGGCGACCAAGGCGGGAGGGCAATGATGCTGCTGGTGTGCCACAACCTGTTACTTCCGATACGAGGCCGTTGTACTGCGAGGTCGTTTTGTTTCCGGGCGCCTTCCACTGCCTGGGGTTAGCCGCATCTTGCTGTCTTTCCGGTATGCCAAGCGCCCCGGTACGAATCAGGTGTTGTTGCGGTAATGAATGGACGAGAAGAGTTTACGGTATTTGCGAGAGGGTAGGACAATGAGTCGAGACGGTACTAGTACATATGCTTCCACCGTGCAGAAAGGGCTGAAGTACCTGCGCCAATCCGCCGTGTATCTGAAGTACGAGTGCAGCACCCCACGCGATACGGGTAGCGGGCATGGGGGAGACCCGATTCTTCTGGATACCGGAATGCTGAGCTGGAACGCCGGCGACGATATCATCATGCACTATGCCAACAAACAGCTTTCGCGGTTGTTCAACCTGGAGCATATCCGCCGAATTCCAGTGCATGGGGGACGGGTTGATGTCGGTCCTGATGTGCAGGGCAGGCTCAAGATACTCTGCGGCACCAATGCCTTGAACACGCACATGAACAGACATCATTCGATAGCCCTGCCCGGGCATGTGAACTACTACCGGAACTCTGTGTTGCTGCTGGCTGTTGGACTGGCCGATGCCGCTGAGGGAACGGGATTCAATGCGCCGACCCGAAGAATACTCAGGAATCTGCTGGCTGGCGACCATATCCATTCCGTGCGAGATGGCCATACGGAGAAGGCGCTGAAGGACATCGGAATCACCAATGTCCTGAATACCTCCTGTGTGACGATGTGGGATCTGACCGAGCAGTTCTGCGCATCCATCCCACGTAAGAAGCATACTGATGTATTGACATCCATAACGGATTACAATTTCGACCCGACAATGGACGGCTATATGCTCAGGAATCTGCAGAAGCACTATCGTACCGTGTATCTGTGGGTCCAAGGAACGCAGGATGAAGACAGGTTGAGGCTCCTGCCCCATATCGGAGGGATAGAGCTCATCCGTACCGGACTGCCGGGGCTGAGGGAATTTGTCGCCACCCATAAGGACATCGATTATTTCGGCACCCGCCTGCACTGTGGTATATACTGCCTCAATCACCGCATACGTTCCAGGATTGTGTCCATCGATAACCGTGCGGCCGACATAGCAAAGGACACGGGTCTTCCCATCGCCATGCGTGCTGATTTGAAGGATTCCATGGACGATTTCATCGAGCAGGAAACGACCTTCGGCATTCACATTCCCGACCAGGCAATACATGATTGGAAGATGCAGTTCGCTGCTGAGTAAGGGCGTGGATGCATGCCGGTGCTGACGAACAGCCGTAGGCGGATGGAGTGGCTTGGAAGCTATGTCTAAGTATGGCAGACTGATTAAGAACGTTGGCGCGTTCACCGTAAGCAATGTGGCGATAAAACTCATATCATTCCTGCTGGTACCGTTCTATACGTATTACTTGACAGCCGTCGAATTCGGCATAACCGATATGCTGAACACGGTTACCGCGCTTGTTCTTCCCATAGTGACCGGTTCCGTTGCCGACGCTGTTCTGAGGTATGCCATTGACGACCGGAGCCGGGCGAATCAGTACATACGCTTTGGTTTTCTCGTCACAGGTGCCAGTTGTATCCTGGTGGCTCTTCTCCTGCCTCTTCTGGACCTGGGCTTCTTTGGCGGTCTGGGGGCCTACAAGGTCTGGTTCATCGCCGCTTATGCGACCATGGCCATCCACAACTACCTATCCGTCGTGGCCCGCGGTCTTGACAAGATGCGGACCATGATGGTCGCATCGATCCTGTCGTCTTTGGTGAATATAGGGACGGCCGTGGTTACCATAGCCGTTCTTCATCTGGGGGTTGTCGGGTTCTTCCTCTCCTGGGTCCTGGGTAATACGGCCGGATGCCTGTGGTATCTTCTGGTGGGCGGATTGCGTCATCAGTGCTTTGGGACATTTAATCTGTCCAGGAGCCTCCTCTCCCTCTTCGCCTATTCCCTGCCCCTTGTGCCCAATGCCCTCTTCTGGTGGGTCAGTCAGAGCATCAACAGGTTCTTCATCACCGGTTTCATCGGTATCGGCGCTTCAGGGCTATTCGCAGCCGCCAGCAGGATTCCGGGAATTTTGAATATGGTCGCTTCCATTTTCCAGCAGGCATGGAATCTTTCCGCCTTCCAGGAGTACCGGGAGAAAGGACGTGACGCATTCTTCAGCACGGTCTTCAAGGTGTACCAGTGCGGCTTGGCCATAACCACGATCCTGCTGATTTGTTCCTCCAAGTGGATCGCAACCCTGCTCTTCCAGAAGGACTTCTTCCAGGCCTGGACCCTCGTGCCTATCCTTCTGGTGGCCTTCTACTTCAGTGCCCTGAACACTTTCTACGGGTCGGTCTACACGGCCAGTATGAAGACCCAGTACCTGTTCGTCACCACGGTGGTTGGTGCGTTGGTTTGCGTAGCGGGGACCTGGATCCTCCTGAAATTGATTGGCTTGCCTGGGGCCGGAATCGCCACGGCGCTCGGTAATGCCCTGGTCTGGCTGATGCGGCTGTTGGACTCTCGGCGTTTTGTCACTATCGATGCATCACGTACCGTAACCGTCATGACCATCGTACTGTTGCTGGTATCGTCATTCTCGATCTGCATGGACCAAACGCCATACAAACTGGTTGCCTATGGCTGCCTCCTGGCTGTCGTTGCTGTACAGATCTGGCAGGTAAAGGATATCTTGGTACATCTGTTGCGGCGAGGCCGACGGCGGTAGTTAGATCCGTGGAGCTCCCGAGTACAGCGCGTATGGGTTGATTCCGAACCAGCGTTGCGGTACGAGCAGGAAAGCCACGAAAAAGAGCACCAGGGCCAGGGCGCACAAAGCGTGCATGATCTTTTGCGGTGTCGTCTTCGGTTTGGTCATGAACAGCGTGGGGATGACCAAGGTCAGGAAGGGCAAAAGCTCATACATCAGGCGGTACAGGACATTGGTGAACAGAACGCTGGTGCCTACCAGTATGCCGCATGCACAACTGTATGTCGCCAGGTTCCAGAGCAGGCCGGTCTGCCGCCTCCCCTCCACATCGTAATAGGACGGCTTGGCATGCCGGCTGATGATGCTTCTGGGGCCCTTAGGGATTATCCGGGGCCTGGCGGCTTCTGCATGTGGATCTTCCCGCGTATTGCCGACGATGAGAAGGTCGGCCAGGAATATGCCGAAGAACAGTATCTGAATGGCCGGCATCAGTCTGCCGGGCTGCAGGAAGTGAAGACCATGGGTGGCGTACCCCCGGTACTTCGGTATCATGCCGATGATTGTCGGAAGCATCGAACCTACTATCGCAATCAGAGCTGCGAATATCAGCATGACCACGACTGTGGTTCTTGTCTTTGGTCTGATCCTGGCCACCATGAACAGAGGGATCACGATGATGGCCGTCAAATGGAACATGGCTGCCACGACCACCAGAAGCATGGTGACCCATATGTTCTGTGTACGGGTGAATACGAGTATGGCTATGAAAATGATCGCAATGGCGATGCATTGCCGCATCGCCGTCAACGATGTGAAGTACTGCGTGGTCATGAAGTAGGCGCAGTACACCAGGGCCGGCCGGTCTGTCAGTGCGTAGATGGCAAAGAACGGTAAGACGCAGATGATGATGGATGAGACGATGATGAGGATACGAGCCGGGTTGGCGAACCGAGAGCATAGGCGCAGGAGTATGACGAACCCGGGCTCATAGTTCGAGTACATACCCTTGCTGTGGTATTGCCCATAGCCCAGTTTCTTGATGAGGAGGACCGCATAGACGTACTGTTTGGTGTCTGTTCCTACTTCAACCGATCTCAGCGCAGCAATCATTGTCGCTGGAATGACCGAGCAAAGGAACTCTGCAAGTCTTCGTGCGTGTCCAGGGAGTTTTAGAAAGACGATTGAGCAAACTATTAACCAGATGAAAAGCAGAAAATAGATTGTCATAACGTTCTTTCCTATCAGGTTCTTGTTTTGTCAATTAGCGTCCACTTGATCACGAAGAAGTTTCAATAATCTTCCATATGACATACATTACCTTGTACCGCGCCGGCGGGCGATCTCATCAATGGGCGGGGGGGGGGGTTGATGAAGTCAGCCCTTCTGCACCGGACAAAGGCCGGCACTGTTGGTGATTCCCGGATCCGTCCTTCCCATGGGGGTCTGGTCGAGCATGAGATCGCTGGTGGCCTTATCCGATGTCGTAACATCGAATTCGAGCGTGACGGTACCGTTGGGCGGAATCGATGAGACTCCGGTCATAAGGGGCTTGCCATTCAACGTGGCCTGCTGGAATTCACCTCCCTTGATATTCGAAATGCTCCCACCGGCAGGGGCATAAATCAGGATTCGCTCAAGAGCTGTACCGGACTGGGTGAAGGGTAGTGTGCCGCCGAGGATGTACCAACCTGCTTCGTTCAGATCCTTTTGGGAGATCTCATTGGTCATGGAGAAGCTGACATGATAAGTCTGAGCACCTCTGGATGAGCATGAGGTACGGGTGATGGTGGTCTTGCGATGTATGTACCAATCCATTTTCGATGGATTGTTTTCGTTCAGATAGATGCCGACCTCAGGCCGTTCCTCGCTCTCGGGTGCATTCTTGGCCAATCCTGCGCCTTGGAAATGTGCCGCCTCGTCCTCATGGAAGGTATACAGGTAAAGATGTCTATCCTTGGCGAGGGGAGCGATGAGATTCGCCAGTTTCATAAGCTTGTCCATGTCCAGATTCGTAAGGACATTGTTCAGCGCATCTCGCGAGGCACTGGCGAAGACGGCATCCTGTTGGAGGATAGGGATTTCCTTATATATCGTGTTGGAGAAGTACTCGGCTGCGTTGTCTCCGTTGAGCAGCGTTCCGGAGGAGAGCCTGACCTGGCCGCCGATTTTCAGCATCTCCTGCACGAAGACAGGGTCAATCATGATGACACCATCCACGGGTCCGGCATAAGGAGACCGTTGCCATCGGGTGTTGACAGTCTGTGCGGTCTGCGAGAAATCCGGATATGCCGTCAGGTCGCGAATATCGAAGCTCATTTTCAGGGGACCGGAGAAGATGCTTTCGGCATCAGCTTCCGCGCCGCCTCCCAAGGGAATAAACTCGCTGTTGGGGTGAAAGTCGTTGACTGTTATCTCGCCGTTTACAGCAGTCATCGAGCCCATGGAGCCAATCAGACCTCCGCCGGAGCGCGACTCGGAGGTGGTCTGAGCCACGATGATATAGGTGCGTTCTCCTGATTCACCCATGAACTGGGGGAGAACCTGAATGCCATTATTGAGCTCGTTGATCTTGTCGGAGACCTTGGTGAGCTTTTCTATGCTTTCTTGGTAGGTGGCGTTTACGAATCCGATCTTTGGTTGCGGAAGGGACTTCAGCGTCTGTAACCGATTTTGCACGCCGGTGTTGGTTTTGTTGAACTGTGCACTTGCCTGGCTGATGGGTTTAAGATTTATCTGACCGTCTTGGGTGTTGAGAGAGGCCGTCGACAGTTGCCGAGTGATGCTGCTCAATTGTGGTAGTGTCTCCTGGGTGATTCCATCGGCCGCATCGACCATCCCCTGGACCGCCTTGACATCATTGCCATAGACCGGCAAATGTGCAATCATGCTTATCAGGGGTCCATGTACTATTTTCTCGGCTTGCGAGGATTCGCTTTGAGCCTCGGCTATGGTCTGATCCATGGTGTCCGCCTTCTTAAGGACACCATCGTCCCGGAAGGAGTTTATCAGGGACAGTGTGTGTTCTTCGTGGTCCTTGATTTGTTTAATGTCGCGGAAGAGCTGGAAGGCGGCAATGCCGGCAAGCACGCTAAGAAGGAGCAGTACCATCAGGATCGTGACCAGTGTCCTGTGTGTGCGCGTTCTTCTCAATTCCTGTTTCCTGATGAACGCGGTGCTGGAGTCGGCCTGACCGTGACGGGTACTATGGTTGAAGTGCTTAGCGGCTCTCGACATGGTCTGCTTCCCGTAAAATTGGCATTTTCAAGCGCTCTTATTCTGTCAAGTCAAGTACTCAAACGCACGGATAAAAAGATATCTCTACAATTTCCTGCTATGCGGAAAAGTGGATGCAAGGTGGAGCTCAGTCGGAGACGTCGGCCTTGTAGAAGTTGACGAACGAACGGGATGGGGTCGGACCGCGCTGCCCTTGATAATGGGATCCGTTGTGCTTGGACCCGTAGGGGTACTCCGCCGGCGAGGAGAGCCTGAAGAAGCACATCTGGCCGATTTTCATGCCGGGCCAGAGCTTGACCGGCAGGTTACTGACGTTGGAGAGTTCCAGGGTGATGTGGCCCTCGAAACCGGGGTCCACGAAACCGGCCGTTGAGTGGGTCAGAATACCCAGTCTGCCCAAGGAGCTCTTTCCTTCCAGTCGTGCGGCCAGGGTGGAATCGAGCTTGACGTACTCCCAGGTGGATCCCAGCACGAACTCGCCAGGGTGGAGAATCCAAGGTTCCCCCTTGGCCACCTCGAACTGCTCGGTCAGGGCACCCTGATCCTCGGCCGGGTCGACATAGGTGTACTGGTGGTTGTTGAAGATGCGGAAGTACCTGTCCAGTCGCACGTCAATACTGGAAGGCTGAACCATTTCAGTGGTCCAAGGGTCGAGATCCAGGTGTCCGCTTTCGTGGGAATCCAGAATGTCATGGTCGCTGAGCAACATGCCTATTTGATCTCCTTATGGTGATGGGGAGAAGCACCCCAACTACGAGGGCGATTCATCTGTTTTCAGTCTACAACCTGGTATGGCGGGATTCCTTGCCGGGATGCCCCCCCCCCCACGTCTGTTCTCAGCGAATTTTCAGGTAACCCCATCATCCTCTTAAGGTGCACGTTGTTTACTGTGATTGTCGGCAATTGACAAGGTCGACCTGGCGTTGTCAAGACGGCAGTATAACTGATTTCCCTTTCTTCTCTCTCGCCCGGCGGATTCGATTCCGCCGGGTTCTCTTTTATATCAGGATTGCATGGGCCGTCGATTCTGCGACCATGAGATGATTCCTGCCTGCTGTCGGCTTGTGCCTCTGTGCGTACGGCGCCGGACCGGAGTAAGGCACCGGAGCCGAAGATCGGTTCGGCGGGTATAGAGAAAGGCCCCGTCGTTATGGCTTGACGGGGCCTTCCTTACTTCTGGGGAGGGGTGGACGTTGTCTCGTCACATCCGGCGGCTGAGGGAAGAGGGGGATATCACAAGCCGGATGTGAATCGACTTCCACTTCCTCCCCGGTCTAGGCGGTCGGATTCCGGCATGATGCGCGGTACCCGGCCAAGTCTTCTATGTTGATTCCCTTGAAGGGGTTCACTGGTCCTCCTTGGGGGCCTGCGCCGACATGTTCCCGTGAAAGACCAGGACGATGACCAGGGCAAGGACGGCGGTCAGTCCCATGACCCAGAACATGTTGGACGCCTGGGCGTGGGTACCGGGTTGGACGCCCAGGAACCCGCGGGAACCGAAGCTCTCGTCGGCCATGAGACCGCTGTAGACGGCCATGCCGATCGAGGCCGAGGTGTTCATCATCAGGTCGCCGATGCCGATGCCGCGTCCGTTCTGATCCGTCGGCAGGGTGGCCGAGAAGGAGTCGTACAGGGGGGTGTATGACATGGTGATACCTGCGATGGAGACGCATGCCAGGACGGTCAGGGTCCAGAAGCCCGAGGAGATGAAGATGGCCGATCCGAAGCTGCCTGCGATCATCAGGACCGCGGAGAGGACCAACATGGGGAGCCTGCCGATGGTCGAGAGGATTGTTCCGGACAGGCATCCCACCAAGGTGGCCACCAGGTAGACGATGGTCAGGCAGATGGAGACCTGGCTCAGGGAGATCCGGTAGATCTGGTCGCCGATTACGTTGTAGATCGGCACGCAGGCGAAGTTGAAGAAGTAGAAGATGAAGAGGGCCAGAAGAACAGACATGTAGGCCCCGTTGGTCACGAACCTCCTGCTCAGGAAGGGGTTGCTGCCCTTCCAGACGTAGACGGCGAAGACGGCGATCAGTACGGCCAGGACGCCAAGCATCCATGTGGCGGGGAAGGAGAAGTACACGGCCACGAATCCGGCGATCAGGGCAAAGATGGCGATGCCGAAGGCATCGATCCGTTCGCCCTTGACGCTGGTGTCCGGAGTGTTCTTCAGGACCTGGGGAATCAGCAGGACGGCGATCAGGGGGACCAGGAAGAGGTACTTCCAGTCGATGGAGGTGATCAGTCCGCCGGCGAAGATGCCTACGGCCGAGGAGGCGTAGTAGACCGCGTTGAAGACGCCCAGGTAGAAGGCTCGCTCCTTGTCGTTCAGGTACTTCATGGCCATGACCAGGAAGACTGATCCTGCCACCTGGCCACCCGCGGTCTGGATCATCCTGGCCAGGACCACGGCCCAGAAGTTCGAGGCGCCCAGGAAGCCCAGAAGGCTGCCGATGATCAGGGCGCCCACTCCGAAGAGGGTCATCTTGCGCGGGGAGATGTAGTCGCAGAGCGTCCCGTAGAGCATGCAGACCACACCGAGGACGATGCCGGGCAGGGTACTGATCAGGGAGGCGTTTGCGGACATTCCCAGGGAGTCGCCCACGTTCTGGAAGACCAGGTTGAAGGCCTGGATCATCAGGGTTCCCAGGAGGAAGATGGCCAGGAGGGCGGGCAGGGCGCGCTTGGTCCTTGACCTGTTGTCATCGGCCTCGGTGGCTGGGATTCCGGTGGTTCCGGTCGTAACGGTTTCGGTCATCGTATGCCCCTCCTATTGTTCGTTCCGCTGTGTGGTGACCAGGGTCCTCAGCCTGTCCACGAACTGTTTGGTGAAGCGCTCGGCATCCACCGAGAGGGCCACCTTGGTGTTCTTGGTCTCGTCCAGGAGCCTCTTGGGGTCTCCGATTGTGCGGCCGCGCTGAGGGCCCTCGGTCTCCACCATCAGATTGGTGGCGAAGGTGGTGACCAGGGTGGGGTCGATGGCCACGGCGGCGGCCAGGGGGTCGTGCAGGTTGCATCCGCCCAGGAAGACCCCTTCCTCCTGCTCGCTGATTCGGATGTAGTAATCCGTCATGTCGGCCAGGAACCTGCCTGCCTCTGTGCCGGTGCGGCGCAGGGAGTCGGTGTCCTCCTGGCTCATCAGGACCTGGGTGGTCACGTCCAGGCCGATCATGGTGATGTCCGCCTTGGTGGCGAAGATCTTGTTCGCCGCCTCAGGATCCTGGTTGATGTTGGCCTCGGCAAAGGGGCCCACGTTGCCGGGCTGGGTGAGGCTGCCGCCCATCATGACAATGGTGATCTTGTCGATGATGTCGGGGGCCTGCTCCAGGGCGGCGGCGATGGTGGTCAGGGCGCCCGTGGGTACCACAACCAGCTCACCCTTGGGGTAGCGGCGGACCGAGTCGATGATGAAGTCCACGGACCCCTGATCCCGGGGCTTCGCGTCCGAGTGGGCGGGTATTTCGACGTTGCCGGTTCCGTTGGCACCGTGGAAGATCGCCGAGTCGGGCGGCACCGAGAACGAGTCCGCGGTGCTGGGATGGTCGATGCCCTTGAAGACGGGGATGTCCTCACGACCGTACATGGCCAGCAGGTTCAGGTCGTTGGTCACCCCCTGCTCCACCACCACGTTGCCGTAGGTTCCGGTGATGCCAATCAGTTCGGCATCGGGCGAGGCCAGCACGTAGGACAGTGCCAGGGTGTCGTCAATGCCCGTGTCGAGGTCCAGAATGATTTTCCTGTGGGTTTCGCTGCTTGCTGACACGGTTGCTTCCTTCCCGGGAGGGGCGGGTGCGGGCCACCCTTGCTTCCCTTGCGGGGCCGTTTCCTTCATACGGCCGACCGACAGGGGAGGCTGTATCTTCACATTGATGTAACGTTTCATCAAGACTGCATCTTGACAAACTACTAGGGGTCGATATTCTTGTCAACCTTTGGGCATGTACGTTCGCCAAGAGAAATTAATCGTGAGACTTTTGGGCAAACCGGCTCGACTTGTCCGCATGGGGGGAATCGGGCGCGTCGACATGCGGGTCAGAGACCCCGAATTTCGCGGCATGCTGGGATAATGAAGGCATGACCCTTGCAACCCCTGAACGGTACGTGCAGATGCTCGATGCAGCCAGGCGCGGCTCCTATGCCTACCCTGCCATCAACGTGACCAGTACCCAGACCCTGAACGCCGCACTGGAGGGGTTCGCCGAAGCGGAATCCGACGGCATCATCCAGGTCTCGGTTGGTGGTGCATCCTACCTGTCGGGGCAGCGCCTGGCCGATCGGGTGACCGGCTCCATCGCCTTCGCCCGTTTCGCCCAGGAGGTGATCGACCATTATCCCGGGATCACCGTGGCTCTTCACACCGATCATTGCGCCCCCCAGTACCTGGACGAATGGGTCCGTCCCCTCCTGGCCTATGAGAAGGACCAGGTGAAACACGGCCAGGAGCCACTCTTCCAATCACATATGTGGGACGGTTCCTCCATACCCTTGGACCGCAACCTGGCCGTCGCCAAGGGACTGCTGGAGGATTCGCAGGCCGCCCACACGGTTCTGGAGATTGAGGTGGGCACGGTCGGTGGTGAGGAGGACGGCCACTCCGCGCAGATTGACGAACGGCTCTATTCCTCGCCTGATGACGGGCTGAAAGTGGTCGACGAGCTGGGCATGGGTGAGTCGGGTCGGTATATGGTGGCCTTCACCTTCGGCAACGTGCACGGGGCCTACAAGCCGGGGGTGGTCAAGCTTCGTCCCGACCTCCTGGGGGAGATTCAGGGCCGAACCGCCCGGGCCGTCAGTTCCGGTCAATTCCCTTCTCCGGGCCCCGAAGTTCCCGGCGACAAGCCCTTCCTCCTGGTCTTCCACGGTGGGTCCGGTTCCGAGCCGGCCGACATAGCCAAGGCGGTTTCCTGCGGCGTGGTCAAGATGAACGTCGATACCGACACCCAGTACGCCTTCACCAGGGCCATAGCCGGCCATATGTTCACCAACTACGATAAGGTCCTCAAGGTCGATGGCGAGGTCGGCGCCAAGAACGAGTATGACCCCCGGTCCTGGGGCCGGGAGGGCGAGGACGGCATGGCGGCCCGCGTGGTCGAGGCCTGCCGGGAGCTGGGGAGCGCCGGTCGGGCCTTGCGGTGATATGGATGGGTTGTGACCCAAGTATGTCGATGGGAATTGGCGGAAAAGCGCAGTGGACAGGCCGGTCTACGGCCTGCCGGGGAACACATCGGATCCGGGCCCGACATTCGCTGGTTTCGCTTTCCCCTGACCTGCTCTGAAATGGTCTCCTGTCCTCCGTGGAGGGGGTCGCCAGCTCCATACGTGGGGATAGGCTCATTGGTGGATGGTCCGCCCTCTCCAGAGGGGGATCGCTGGAGAAGGGAGTGTGTCCTATGCCCGGAATCGTGGTCGTCGGAGCCCAGTGGGGTGACGAGGGTAAAGGCAAGGCAACGGATCTTATCGGCGAGCGCATGGACTATGTCGCCCGGTTCAACGGCGGCAACAATGCCGGCCATACCGTGGTCGTGGGCGACCAGGAGTATGACCTCCACCTCCTGCCCTCCGGCATCATCCATCCATCCATCACGCCGGTCATCGGCAACGGGGTGGTGGTGGACCCCCAGGCCCTCTTCGAGGAGGTTGACGGGCTGGAGTCGCGAGGCGTGGATTGCAGCCGTCTGCGCGTCAGTGAGTCCGCCCATATCATCGCCCCCTACGACCGGACCCTGGATAAGGTGACCGAACGCTTCCTGGGCAAGCGCAAAATCGGTACCACCGGTCGTGGCATCGGCCCGGCTTACGCCGACAAGATCAACCGTGTGGGTATCCGCGTGCATGACCTCTTCAACACCGACCACTTGCGCGACAAGGTCGAGGCCAGCCTCCACCAGAAGAACCAGATGCTGGTCAAGCTCTACAACCGTCGTGCCATCGACGTCGATGCCACTGTGGACGAACTGAGCGAATACGCGGATCGCCTGCGCCCCTACGTGGCCAACACCTCGCTCATCCTCAATAATGCCCTTGACCGGGGCAGGAACGTCCTCTTCGAGGGCGGCCAGGCCACCATGCTGGACGTGGACCACGGTACCTACCCCTTCGTCACCTCTTCGAACTGCACGGCCGGCGGTGCCTGCACCGGAACCGGGGTCGGCCCCACCAAGATAGATCGTGTGGTCGGCGTGGCCAAGGCCTATGTGACCCGCGTGGGTGAGGGGCCCTTCCCCACCGAGCTCGACAATGAGCAGGGCGAATGGCTCCGTAAGCAGGGCCATGAGTTCGGGGTCACCACCGGTCGCCCCCGCCGTTGCGGCTGGTTCGATGCCCTGGTGGCCCGCTATGCGGTCCAGATCAACGGCTTGACCGACATCGTCCTGACCAAGCTGGATGTCCTTTCCGGGCTGGAGACCATCCCCGTCTGTGTCGGCTATGACGTGACCGGGGCCGACGGTTCCCGGGTCCGTGTCAATGAAATGCCTACCGACCAGGCTGAATTCCAGTCCGCCCAGCCGGTCTACGAGGAGCTGCCGGGCTGGGGTGAGGACATCTCCGGAGCTCGCAGTTTCGAGGAGTTCCCCGTCAAGGCCAAGGACTACGTCCACCGCCTGGAGGATATCTCCGGCTGCCGCATCTCGGCCATCGGCTCGGGCCCCGGCCGCGACCAGATCGTTCAGATCCACTCCCTGACGGACTGACCGGTATCCGGCCATGGCACGGGAGGTGGGCTCTTCATCCATGCCCCACCTGACCGCCTTCCCGGAGGCGTTGGGGACCGGCATCATCATCAACACCGCCAAGCCTGTCGGATCAGGGCTCAGAGCCAGGATGGGCCACCTGATCGAGGCCTATGAATCGACCCTGTCCAGGTTCCGGGATGATTCGATACCGGCAGCCATGGCCGAGTCTGATCGGGGCGGAAGCTTCGATTTCCCCGAATACTGCCAGGGTCTGTTCGACCTGTATGACTGCTTGTATCTCGCCACCGGGGGCGCCTTGGATCCTGCTGTGGGCGCCGACCTGGTCCGTCTGGGCTATGGCAGGGATATGACCTTCCGCATGAGTGCCGATGCAGTCGACCATCTCGGCAGGATCCGGGGCAGGGCCACCTGGGGCGATGACGTTGAACGTGTGGGTACGACCCTGAGGACCACGGGGTCGGTCCAGCTGGACTTCGGTGCCCTGGGCAAAGGGTATCTGGTCGACCTCTTGGCCGGTATTCTGGAGCATGCCCAAGGCACCTACCGGGTCGGGGACTATCTGATTGACGCCGGCGGCGACATGAGGATCCATGCTCCCAAGGCCGTTTCCATCGCCATGGAGGACCCGGATGATCTGACCAAGGCGGTTGGGTTGGTTTCCATGGTATCGGGGTCCCTCTGTGCCTCGGCCCCCAGCAGACGGCGGTGGACCGCTCCTCGCAAGGACGGGGCGGCGGGCGGTTTGATGGTCCTTCACCACATTGTCAACGCCATTGATGGCTGGCCGGTCCGTCGGGTCGAGGCCACCTGGGTGGTGGTTGGCCGGGACGGGAACGATGGCGAACAGGGCGCGGGGGCATCGATATGTAATCAGGGGCAATGCTCGCCGGAGCGCTCGGGACGGGATTGGACCCCGGATCGTGTTCCGAGGAAGGGCCAGAATCCGGGCAAGGGCAAGGATGGTCGTTTGGCGGATTTGTACCCGACCGCCCTGGCAGACGGCTTATCGACGGCCCTCTTCCTGGTTGATGCCAATGACCTGGCCGAGCACTTTTCCTTCGCCTGTGCGACGATTGACGACAATCGTCGGGCCGTGGTCTCCAGGGGATTTCCGGGAACTATCTTCACGGGCTGAGATCGTGGACCGTGCTTTAGAACCGGTTCCCTGTCTTGATCGGCAAGGCATGATCCGCGGCAAGACTGATTCTCGGACATCGGAAACTTGGCCCGGCTTGAATTGTCGGCCCATCAATGGACCAGTTCGTCCATATATTGGACGCATAGTCCGGTCGGGTGATTACCCGGGCCTAAGGTCAAAACCAATCCGGATGCAGGACGCATTCGAAGGGAAGACTGCGAGAGGAGGTTCGCCGCGATGACAAGGAAATTGAGCACAGGTCGATTCGGTACTGTGTCCGTACGAATTATTAGCCCGTCTTCGTTGGCGGACTGATTCGGCAATCCTCATATTGTTCGACCCCGCCAGAAGGCAGGGTTGAACAAGCATCGCTTCATTTCACCAGACCCTGCCAACGGCGGGGTCTTCCGTAATGGTCCGGTTCCGTGGCTTCAGGCCAGGAGCCGACCGGGAGAAGGAGATGAAGTGATGACGGCAAGTGATACCGACGCCGGCTCTTTGGCCGGTGACGAAACCAAACAAGCCGGTCGGCCGCGCCAGGTCACCCGTAGCTCGGTCCGCATGGTCATAGGGGCATCCATGGTGGGTACCGCCATTGAGTTCTACGACTTCTATGCCTACGGGACCGCCTCGGCCAACTACTTCCCCAAGCTCTTCTTCCCCAAGACGGACCCGACCGTGGCCCTCCTGGCCTCACTGCTCACCTTCGCCATCGCATTCATCGCCAGACCCCTGGGGTCCCTGATCTTCGGCCATTTCGGCGACAGTCGGGGCCGCAAGACCACCCTGGTGGTCTCCCTCCTGACCATGGGCTGTTCAACCGTCCTGATTGGTGTCCTGCCCACCTACGCCACCTGGGGCCTCTGGGCCGTCGTGGTCCTCTGCCTTTGCCGGTTCGTCCAGGGTATCGGCCTGGGCGGTGAATGGTCGGGTGCGGCCCTGGTGGCCACCGAGAACGCCCCCGAGGGCAAGCGCGCCCTCTACGGGTCCTTCCCGGAGCTGGGTGCCCCGATCGGCTTCTTCCTGGCCAACGGGACCTACTTCCTCCTGGAGATGTTCTGCACGCCCGAGCAGATGCTGACCTGGGGATGGCGCGTACCCTTCCTTCTTTCCGCAATCCTGGTCCTGGTAGGCCTGGCCGTCCGCGTCTCCATGCAGGAGACCCCGATCTTCCAGATGGCCCTGGACCAGAAGAAGGTCGTCAAGACCCCCCTGGTCGAGGTGTTCCGCAAGAGCTGGCGCCAAGTGCTCCAGGCCACCTTCCTGGTCGCCGTCACCTACACCCTCTTCTACACCCTGGCCACCTGGTCCCTGGCCTACGGCACCAAGCCCAGGTCTCAGGGCGGTGGCGGCCTGGGCTTCAGCAACCAGGAATACCTCCTCATGCTGATGGTCTCCATCGTCGTCTTCGCCCTCTTCATCGTGCTCTCCTGCGTCTACGCCGACCGGATCGGCAGGCGTCGGGTCCTGGTGGGCAGCTCGGTCATGCTGGTGGTCTTCAGCCTGGCCTTCCCCTACCTGCTCATGGATCACCACAACACCTTCCAGGTCATGGTCTTCCTCTGCGTCGGCTTCGCCCTCATGGGCATGGCTTTCGGCCCGATCGGCGCCTTCCTCCCCGAACTTTTCGACGCCAACGTCAGGTACTCGGGCTCCGGCATCGGCTACAACCTGGCGGCCATAGTCGGTGCGGCCTTCGTGCCCACCGTCGCCACCTGGCTTTCTTCCCACTGGGGTGTGCGCTCGGTCGGCTTGTACCTGGCCGTCATGGCGGTCTGCTGTCTGGTGGCGGTCCTGACCTGCCACGAGACCAGGGATGTGGACTTCACCAAGTGACCGCAGCCCAAGACCTGTCACGGTAGTGATTTCGGATGTACCCGGCTGAGGATGGAGGTGGTTCCCGGCCTGTATGCAGGGTTGGCAACCTGTCGGTGTCCAAACAATGAGTCGCGGAATGCTCGCCTGGCCACGCCACGAGTATGGTTGGAGACAAAGAAGCAGTATCCGTCAATCGACCTGGGCAAAGGACAAAATCCGGAGCCGGAGTTGATGAGCAACGTCCGCTGAACAAGAGCTGATCAAATAGTAAGTAATGCGTCACGATCCCTGGCCGCACTTTATGGACCGGCAGGACCGTTTAAAAAGGAGTAAAGATAATGGCAGCACAGATCTGGTATGAGAAGGATGGGGATCTCTCGGTTCTGCAGGGCAAGAAGGTGGCCATCATCGGCTACGGTTCCCAAGGACATGCTCATGCGCTGAACCTGCGCGATTCCGGTGTTGACGTAGTGGTCGGTCTGCGCGCCGGCTCCAAGTCGGTCGAGTTCGCCAAGGAGCAGGGTCTGGAGGTCAAGACCGTGGCGGAGGCCACCAAGGAAGCCGACATCGTCATGATCCTGGCCCCCGATCAGTACCAGCGCACCATCTGGCGTGATGACATCGAGCCCAACATCAAGGAGGGCGCCGCTGTCGGCTTCGCCCACGGGTTCAACATCCATTACGGATACATCAAGCCCAGCGCCGATCATCCCGTCTTCATGGTCGCCCCCAAGGGCCCGGGCCATATCGTCCGTCGTGAGTATGTGGCCGGCCGTGGTGTGCCGGTGGTCGTTGCCGTCGAGCAGGATCCCCGCGGTGACGGCTGGGACATCACCCTGGCCTACGCCAAGGCCCTGGGCGCCCTGCGTGCAGGCGCCATCAAGACCACCTTCAAGGAGGAGACCGAGACCGATCTCTTCGGCGAGCAGGATGTGCTCATGGGTGGCGTCAACCACCTGGTCGAGACCGGCTTCGAGGTGCTGACCGAGGCTGGCTACCAGCCCGAGATCGCCTACTTCGAGGTCTGCCACGAGCTCAAGATGCTGGTCGATCTGATGAACGAGGGCGGTCTGAACAAGGCCCGTTGGTCCTGCTCCGACACCGCCCAGTACGGTGATTTCACCTCCACCGTGGTCGACGAGTCCACCAAGGATCGCATGCGTCACCAGCTCAAGCGCATCCAGGACGGCTCCTTCGCCAAGGAGTTCATCGACGACCAGGATGCCGGCGCCCCCAAGTTCAAGGAGCTGCAGGAGAAGTACTCCCACGAGAAGATCGAGGAGGTCGGCCCCAAGCTGCGTGCCATGTTCTCCTGGAACAAGGACGTCAAGGATGCCGACGAGGCCCAGTCCTTCACCGGGAAGATCGCCCGCTCCCAGGTTCAGTGATTCCCCGCTTTCACGGGGACCGCATCAGGTCTGAGTGAGAGACCGCCCCGCGGATGGGCTTCGGCTCCTTCGCTGGGCGGTTTGTCATATGTGGCCCTGACCCACAGGGAGTCCGGCGGAATAAGGCCCAGGGCGACGTTTCATCAGCGGGCCGAATCCGTTCCGGAGACGTCCATGTCCTTGAGTTTGACGATCTTGGTGTGATTGACGAACTTGTAACCCAGGTAGAGCACCAGGACCAGGACCACGCTGAAGTAGGTCATGGCCATGTGTGACCAGTTCAGGCTTGCCATGGAGGGGATGTCCTGTCCGGCGATGACGATCAGGCAGAGCGCCATGGCCAGGAGGGGGCCCAGGGGGTAGAGCTTGGAGTGGTACTTGAGCTCGCTCACGTCATGTCCCTGGAGTTTGAAGGCCCTGCGGAAGCGGAGGTGGCTCAGGGCTATGCCGATCCAGGCGATGAAGCCGGTCAGGCCCGTTGCCGTCACCAGCCACATGTAGAAGGTCTGGCCGAAGATGCTGGAGGCAAAGGTGGCCAGCGACATGCAGACCGTGGCCACCAGGGCGGCCATGGGGATGCCCCGCTTGGTGGTCCTGGCGAAGACCTTGGGGGCGTAGTGGTCCTTGGCCAGTCCGTAGAGCATGCGGCTGGATGCGTAGGCGCCCGTGTTGACGGCCGAGAGGATGGAGGTCAGGACCACGGCGTTCATGACACTGGCCGCCGAGGCCAGTCCGGCCCGCTGGAAGACCAGGGTGAAGGGCGACATGGCGATGTTGCCGTCCGAGGCCCCAAGGAGGTTGGGGCTGGTGTAGGGGATCAGGGCCGCGATGACGAAGATGGAGAGGATGTAGAAGAGGAGGATCCTCCAGAAGACCTCATTGATGGCCTTGGGCACGGCCTGGCCGGGGTTCTCCGATTCGCCGGCGGTGACCCCCACCACCTCGGTCCCCTGGAAGGAGTATCCGGCTATCAGGAAGACGCTCATGATGGCCGGGAAGCCGCCCACGAAGGGGGCGTCCTTGTAGGTGAAGTTCCGCAGGCCAACGGCCGGGTGGAACATGATGCCGAAGATCATGGCGAAGCCGATGACCAGGAAGACGATGATGGTGGCCACCTTGATCAGGGAGAGCCAGAACTCCGTCTCCCCGAAGGCCGAAACGGCCAGGGCGTTGATCAGGAAGACGACGACCAGGACCAGGAGGCTCCATATCCAGCCGGGGGTGTCGGGCAGCCAGTACTGGATCAGGAGCGCGGCCGTCGAGATGTCAACGGCCCCGGAAATGGTCCAGTTCAACCAGTAGTCCCAGCCCATGGCGAACCCCAGGGCCGGGTCCACATAGCGGGAGCTGTAGGCGGCGAAGGAGCCGGAGACCGGCATGTGGGTGGCCAACTCGCCCAGGCTGGTCATCAGGAAGTAGACCATGACCCCCATGGCCGCATAGGCCAGGAGACCGCCGCCCGGCCCGGCCGTGGAGATGGTGGAACCCGAGGTCATGAAGAGCCCGGTGCCGATGCAGCCGCCAAGGGCGATCATTGATATATGGCGGGTCTTCAGATTGCGCTTGACTTCGCTCTGGGACTGTCCGGTTTCCCTGCCCTTGTCACCTGAAGACATCTTATCCGCCTTTCGGGTCCACAGACTGTATGTCTGCAGACTGGGTACTGATTTGCTTGTTTGCCCTCCCCGGCGCTTTCGGGGAAGGGGCAGACTGGTCGGATTATTCATCCGACTGATCCCCGATATGAAATACACCGGTGCCTACCCTAAGCCCTTACTTTATTGGCGTCACGGAATCGGCCAGGATGCTGTTGTGGGGGTGTCCGTCCCAATGGTCCACCAGTTTACTAGGTGGTGTGTCCCGGATATTTCGTGGTTTAGACAGTGGGATTACCTGATTCGGGTTTCCACTCCTCGACGCAACGAGCAGAAATCAACTTGCACACGGGGAAGGCACTGGCCCATGGACGGACTTTAATTGTGAGTGGCCATCATCGAATGTAGTTCCACTAGTTCATTTGCATCTCATCATTTTCCGACCTTGCCGGCATAAATTAGTATGCCAACTTTGCAATTGAATCTTGCTATACTGAATCTGCACGTTACAAGTATGACAATGAGGTTATCTGTAGAGGGGTGAGGGTGATGAAATCAGGCAGTAAACGAATGATGGCTGCGGTGGCTGCGGTGGCGGCTATGAGCATGGCTTTGGCGGGGTGCGGTTCCTCGGGCGGGTCCGGTGACGGCAAGAGTGGTGATTCCAAGTCGGGCGGCAAGGTCGAGTTGACATATCTGCACCGTCTTCCCGACAAGCAGGGCATGACCATGGTCAAAGACACTGTTGCCAGGTGGAACAAGGACCATCCGAACATCCAGGTCAAGGCCACCAAGTTCAATGGAAGCCCTGGGGATCTGATTAAGAAGCTCGAGACCGACGTCAAGGCCGGAAATGCTCCCGACTTGGCTCAGGTGGGTTATGCCGAGCTTCCCGAGGTCTATACCAAGGGTATCGTCGAGGATGTTACGTCCGAGGTCGGCAAGTACTCCAAAGACTTCGCTGAAGGTCCCACCAAGCTCATGAGTGTGGATGGGAAGGCCTTCGGTCTGCCCCAGGACACAGGACCCATGGTCTACTATTATAACAAGACCGAGTTCGATAAGCTGGGTATCAAGGTTCCTACTACGGCCGAAGAGTTCGTCGAGTCCGCCAGGAAGGCGGCTGCCCAGGGCAAGTACATCATGACCTACCAGCCCGATGGTGCCGGTATGGCCTTCTCGGCCTTGTCCGGCGCATCCTCTCCCTGGTACAAAATCAAGGACGGCAAGTGGGTCGTCAACGTCGATACGCCCGGCTCCGAGGCTACCGCCGACTTCTACCAGCGCCTTCTCGACGCCAAGGCCATGAACTTGACACCCAGCACCGACCCTTCATACGCCGGTGCCTTCCATGACGGTTCCATCATCGGCAGTATCGATGCCGCCTGGAACGCCCCTATCATGATGGACTGGATCGGTGATGCGGGCAAGGGCCAGTGGAGGGTCGCCCAGATTGGAGACTGGTTCAAGAACGGCAAGAAAACCGGGCCCAACGGAGGTTCGGGCGTGGCCGCCATCAAGGGGACCAAGCACAAGGCCGAAGCCATGGAGTTCCTGGATTGGTTCAACACCCAAGTGCCGGATCTGACATCCCAGGGTTTGATTGTTGCTGCTACCACCGAGAAGGCCAAGACCCCGCAGTCATGGACCGAGTTCTTCGGAGGGCAGGATGTGATGTCCGAGTTTGCCACCGCCAATGACAACATGGGGACCTTCACCTATATGCCCGGATTCTCCGCTGTTTCCAGTGCCGTGGGCGAGGCGGCCGACAAGGCTGGTAAGGGCCAGGGCAAGGTTGCAGATGCCTTCGATGAGGCCCAGAAGACCTCTCTTGCCACTCTGAAAGATTATGGTCTCCCGATCGCCAAGGATTGATCGGTAACCGCTCTTCAGCGGATACGGCAGGCGAACCTCCCCGTCCCCAGTCCGGGGAATCCGAATTGTGTACCCGGGTTCCTCATCTGTGGGGAGGTGCCCGCCTTCTAGGCTCCAAGAGGATTGGTTGGTCACATGAGCCGTCAAGCAACATCCGAGGCAGGACCCCGTAAGAGGCGGGGATCCGAGATAGCCAGACGCAATGAACGGACGGGCTGGGCATTCATGTTGCCCTTCTGCATCCTGTTTGCCGTTGTCTTCATCATTCCCATCGCCTATGCCGTTTATATGAGCTTCTTCCAGCAGGTGGCCTCGGGTGGAGGCGCCTATGGCGGGGGCGAAATGATCAACAGGTTCGTCGGTCTGGAGAATTTCCGCTACGTAGTCACTTCAGGGGCATTCTGGTCTGGAATCGGCAGGGTCCTGCTCTACACGATCATCCAAGTGCCGGTCATGATCATTGCGGCCCTGGCCTTGGCCATGCTTCTGGACTCCTTCATCATCAAGCACGTCACCCCCTATCGGTTGGGTTACTTCCTGCCCTATGCTATTCCTGGCGCGATTGCCGCCATCATCTGGGTCTTCCTGTATAACGATCAGTTCTCGCCCATCGTCAAGGGTCTGGCCGCCATAGGAGTACACGTCAATTTCTTCGCTCCCAATGCGTTGATTGTCTCCATGGCCAACATCACAACCTGGACCTTCACAGGCTACAACATGCTGATTTTCCTGGCGGCCCTCCAGGCCATCCCGCGTGATCTCTATGAGGCTGCCCGGATTGACGGTGCCAATGGCTTCCAGATTGCCATAAGGATCAAGCTCCCCAATGTCAGGGGGGCCGCCCTTCTTGCCATGCTCTTGTCCATCATCGGCAGCATCCAGCTTTTCAATGAGCCCCAGGTCATGCAGACCGTCGACAAGGGCATATCGAACTCCTACACCCCTATGATGATGGCCTTGAATACATCCCGAGGCATCCTCACTCCCAAAGGTGACGGCCCGGCCTCGGCCATCGCCATCGTCATGGCCTTGATCGCAGGGGTTCTTGCCGCCCTCTATGCCTATATTGAGGGGAAGGTGAACGAATCATGACCTCGGCCAATCACGTCCGCGCAGCGAAGCAGCAGCAAAAACCGATAAAGCAGAAGGCCGACGATCTGCCTCGTTCCATGAGGCCCTCCAAGGTGGTCAAGATCACCACAATCGTTGTCCTGGTCTTCGCCCTGATCTACTTCCTCTTCCCTATCTACTGGGCCATCATCGCCTCCACCAAGTCGCCCTCTCAGTTGGTCGGCAGCAATGGTCTCTGGTTTGCGGTCGGTCTGAAGAGGATTCCCGAAGCTGTGGCGACCAACTATTCGATTCTTCTGGGTTGGACCCACTCACAGTTCTGGCACTGGGTTTTCAACTCCCTGATTTATTCATGCATATCCGCTCTGATCGGCACCGTGGTTTCGGTCATGGCCGGGTACGGCACAGCCAAATTCCAGTTCCGTGGCAGGGGTGTCGTCATGGCCATTGTCATGTCGGCTCTCTTGATGCCTTCGGCCTTGATGACCATTCCACAGTACTCGATCTTCAACGCCCTCCATCTGAGCAACACCATGCTGGCGGTGATCATCCCCTGCTCGGTTTCCCCATTCGGATTCTTCCTGGGGAGGGTTTACGCCCAGAGTTCGGTTCCGACTGAGCTCTTGGAGGCCGCCCGGATCGATGGGGCTGGTGAAGCGAGGATCTTCTTCACAATCGTGCTGAGGATTCTGGCGCCTGCCATGGTCACGATTTTCCTTTTCCTCTTTGTGGCCACCTGGAATAACTTCCTCCTGCCCCTGATGATGCTCTCCAGCGAGAATCTCTTCCCTGTCACCCTTGGTCTCTATGGCCTGGTCTCCCTCCCGGTCTTCACCGATAGAGGGGCATTGATGATGGGGTCCCTGCTGGGCGTTCTTCCGGTGATCATCCTCTTCTTCTGCCTGCAGCGGTTCTGGCAGGCAGGGTTGACCGCAGGGTCAGTCAAGGAGTAGGGCCCGGCTCGGGAGGTATCCGGCCCGGGCAGTACGCAGTTTCCAGATAACCCGTTTGAGATATCCGAAGGAGATTTGATCAATGACCACGACCGGTCGCTTTACCCTGCCGAGTGAGGAGAACTTCGCCCGAAAAACCGAAGAACTGGCCGAGCTATGGGGGGCTGATGCAATTCGCAACTCGGACGGTACTCATTTGGACCAGGCGCTGATGCACCTGGGCAGGAAGGTCTACAGTGCCTACTTCCCTGCCAGGGCCCACAACGAGTGGATCAGTCAACATATGAATGAGACCCCTCAGGTCTATCTGATGTCGGAGCGTATTCTGGCCCATGGCGGCCGGGTGGACGTTCCTCTGATGGACCACTACTTCGACCAGCAACTCAGGCCCAATAGGGATGCGGACCCTCACCGGTACTGGGAGATCATCGACCGTACCACCGGTCGTGTTCTGGACCTGGAGGAGTGGAGCCTGGACCCGGACCGGGATCTGGTTCACGTGACCGGGGCGACCCCCATGCACGAGTACACGGCATCCTTTCTGGCCTACATCATCTGGGACCCGGTCGAGATGTATAACCATCTGACCAACGATTGGGGTGACAAGGAACACGAGATTCCTTTCGACATCTACCATCCGGCCACCCGCAAGTTTGTCATGGACGCCTATCGCCAGTGGCTGGGGCAGAACCCGGCAACCGACGTGGTCCGGTTCACCACCTTTTTCTACCAGTTCACGCTGATCTTCGACCAACATCATCGTGAGAAACTGGTGGACTGGTTTGGGTATGCCTGTACGGTATCCCCCGAGGCCCTGGATGACTTCGAGACCCGCTATGGCTATCGTCTACGTCCTGAGGACTTCATCAACAAAGGTAGCTATAACTCCTCTTTCTGTATTCCCAGCAAGGCACAGCGGGACTGGATTGACTTCCTTTCGGGTGTCGTTCGGAAGAATGTGAAGACCATGGTCGATATGACCCATCAGGCCGGCAAGGAAGCCATGATGTTCCTGGGTGATCAATGGATAGGGACTGAACCCTACATGCCCGGATTCGAAAACCTTGGCTTGGATGCCGTGGTCGGATCTGTGGGTGACGGCACCACCTTGCGCATGATTTCCGACATTCCCGGCGTCCGTTACACCGAGGGTCGTTTTCTGCCCTATTTCTTCCCTGACACGTTCTATGAGGGCAACGATCCCAGTGTCGAAGGGCTCAGCAACTGGCGTAAGGCCCGCAGAGCCATCTTGCGCAGTCCCATATCGCGCATGGGCTATGGCGGCTACCTGTCCCTGGCTGCCAAGTTCCCCAGGTTCATCCAGACCGTGACCCACATCGCCGACGAGTTCCGCGACCTGCATGACAGAACTAACGGGAAGGCGGCTCAGGGGCAGCTCAACGTGGCTGTGCTGAATGCCTGGGGTGCCATGCGCTCCTGGATGGCCTATACGGTGGCCCACGCCTTGCCTAACAAGCAGACCTACTCTTACTACGGAGTCTTGGAGGCCCTGTCCGGTATGAGGGTGAACGTCCGTTTCATCAGTTTCGATGACGTCCTGGCTCAAGGCGTGGATCAGGACTTGGATGTAATCATCACTGGTGGCCCGGCTGATACGGCCTTTAGTGGCGGTACAGTCTGGAAGAACCCGGCCTTGGTGGAGACTCTACGAACCTGGGTCGATGGGGGAGGGGCTCTGGTCGGCCTCGGTCAGCCCGCCGCTCTGGATATGGAGGGGCGTTTCTTCCAGCTGGCCGATGTACTCGGCATCGACCAGGAACGCTTCCACACCCTTTCGGTCGACAAGTACTTCCCGACCATCACGGCCAGGCATTTCATTACCGAAGACCTGCCTGAGGGTGGCGGTGTGGACTTTGGAGAGCAGATTGCCAATACATACCCCCTCAATGAGGAGGTCACGCTTCTCAAGGCCGACCAGGGTCAGGTACAGCTGGCCGTCAACCAGTACGGAAAGGGGCGTGGGATATATCTGTCAGGTCTTCCTTACTCAGCGGCCAATGCCAGGCTTCTGGAGCGGATACTCTTCTACGCCAGTAGGCATGAGGACCGGTATGCGGACTGGAGCTGTACCAATCCTCACTGCGAGGTGGCCCACTTCCCGGAGGCCGGCAACTACTGCGTCATCAACAATACCGATTTGGTCCAGAAGACCAGCGTCCGCCAGGCTGACGGGCAGGTCAGGGACTTCGTACTGGAACCTGGTGCCATGGTCTGGCAGCAGGCATAAGTGCAAGTCCGGCCGGGGCCGGCTCAATGGTTTCTTCCGCCGGCATGGCTACAGGTAGAGCTAGGGCCGGTGGACATGGAGAAAAGAGATCGTCATGACGATTCAAGATCAGGAGCTGGCTGGTATAGCCGCCCTCTACTGCCTTGAGGGACAGGTGGTGAGCATCGCGCCGTACGGCAACGGGCACATCAACCAGACCTATCTCATACGCACGGACAAGCGTCGTTACATCCTGCAGCGGATGAACACCTCGGTCTTCCCCGACACAGCCTCTCTGATGCGCAACATCGAGTTAGTCACCGAATTCCTGCGCTCGCAGAACCAGGAGACCTTGGATATCATACGCAACAAGGACGGTGAAACCTACTGCCAGCTCGAGGATGGAGCCTGGCGGATCTATGCTTTCATCGAGAACACGGTTTCCTACGACCTGGTTCCAAACGGGGAAGTCTTCAAGGAGGCCGGCCAGGCATTCGGGCGATTCCAGAACTCGCTGGCTCTCTTCGACGCCTCTCAGCTGACCGAGACCATCGCCCACTTCCATGACACCCCAAAGCGGTTCGAGACTTTTAAACAGGCGGTTCTGGAGGACACCGAGGATAGGGTCTCTACCTGCCGGTCCGAGATTGACTGGTACATGAGCCGGGCCGACCAGTACCCGGTCATCATGGAGGGATTGGCTGATGGGTCCGTCCCACTCCGGGTCACCCATAATGACACCAAGCTCAACAACATACTGATGGATGCCGCCACCGGGAAGGCCAGGGCCATCATCGACCTGGACACTATAATGCCCGGATCCATGCTTTTTGACTTCGGAGACTCCATTCGCTTCGGTGCCTCCACAGCCCTGGAGGACGAACAGGACCTGGACAAGGTCCATTTCAACCCTGACCTCTACCATGCCTATACTCAAGGATTCCTAGGTGCAGTGGCCAGCAAGGCTGTCGGCCGCGAGCTGGCCCTCTTTCCGGCCTCCTGCCGGATCATGACCATGGAGTGTGGGATGCGCTTCCTGACCGACTACCTTCAGGGCGACATCTACTTCTCAACCGCCTATTCGGAGCACAACCTGGTGCGAACTCACACGCAGATGCGCCTGGTTGAAGAGATGGAGGCCGCAGACGCTCGTATGCAGGAGATAACCGCCCAAGTGGCCGAGGAGGTGGGGGTTTGATGGGCGCGGGCGAAAGGTCCGGGGACGAATTCAACGAGTTCTGCCGGAGTTCCGATGCCCTGATCCGGTACGCGTGTGCTTACTTGGACCTGGACCAGGCCGATACTGACTGGGCCCGCAATCAGATCCTGGCCCTTTTCTCATTGGATTCATACGGTTCCGGGGATGGTACGGCTACTACAGCCTCATCTGAGGGCGATGTGGATGCCCTCTTGGATTCCTTCCTTCGCGCCTCGGCCGGCGCTGGCCTTATGACTCAGGATGATGCCACCTCCATAGGGGATGCGGTCATGGGGATTCTCTCCTCCAGGCCCTCCCATCTTCAACGGCGCTTCGTTCAGATGGAAGAGGACCAGGGCGGGATGGCAGCCATGCACTGGTTCTATGACTACTGTGTCAGGAACACCTACATCAAGAAGGACCAACTGGACCGGAACCCCCGTTTTCCCTCTCGGGGCGTGGAGATCACCATCAACCTGGTCAAGCCTGAATTCAAGAACATGAAGAAAGCCGCGGCGGGCAACAGCACCGCAGGTGGATACCCCAAGTGCACCATCTGTCACGAAAACGAGGGGTTCGCCGGACGTGACAAACGCACCCTGCGGACCATTCCCATGATTCTGGGCGGGCACAAATGGTTCTGGCAGTTCTCGCCTTACGGTTACTTCCATGAGCACGGTATCTGTGTCAATGCCGAGCACACCCCCATGCATGTGGACCGGGAGACCTTCGGCAACCTGCTGGATTTCGTAGACCGCTTCCCTGGTTATTTCCTTGGCTGCAACGCCGCCCTGCCGCGCATAGGCGGCTCCGTTCTGGTCCATGACCACTACCAAGGTGGCGGAGAGCACCTCCCCATGCACCGGGCGGGGACCTGGCGGACACTCCATCTGGATGGACATCCCGATACCCCGGTTGAAATCCTGGATTGGCCGGGAACTGTTATCAGGGTGGTATCATCCTCCCGTCAGGAAATCACCGAGGTCAGTGAAGCAATCAGACAGGCTTGGGCGGGATATGACAATCCCGATCTGAATATTGCCAGCCAAGGGCCGGAGGGACCACAGTCGGCCCTCTCGCCCAGCCTGATCAGGACCGACCGGGGCTATGAAATGAGCCTGATACTTCGCAACAACGGAACCAGTCCGGAACTGCCGGACGGGATTTTCCACGTGCATCCGGAATTCTATCCGGTTAAGCAGGAGCCCATCGGCCTGATTGAGGCCCAGGGGCTTTTCGTCCTGCCCGGTCGACTGGTCAGTGAGCTCTCCTGTCTGGAGGAGGCCCTGGTGGCGGGTGCCGGATTACCTCAACGGATTGCTGATTTTAGCCTGGAATATGACGAAATCATCCGGGCATTGCGGGGCTCACGTGAGCCGGGCAAGGTCCACACGGCCGTGCTTGACGAGATAGGTAGCGTATGTTCTCGGATTCTCGGCAACACAGCAGTGTTCAAGCGACCTGAGCAGACCGAGGAATTCTTGAGGGGGTTGGGTTGCCGATAGCCAGCAGAGGGAGAACACAGCTTTTGAGCCGGTAAGGCGTCGGAAACAGTTCTCGAAACGAAAGGTTGCAGTACTGGATATGGATATGGATTAGACGGATTCGGCTTGATTGGGTGTGGCTCGGAACCCATGCCGAGTTCATGAAGCCCGGGAGCGAATCGTAGCCGTAACACGACCGTCATGAAGGCACCACTCATGACCACGATGACGAGGTGGATGACTAATGGACAAAACAAGCTTGAGGGGAAACCACTCGAGTGGGGAATCGGGTGTCCCTGGTTCCTGGGAAACCCTCCGTACCCAGATGATGGAGGTCCGTGTCAGGCCTCATTTCCCATCGGTGATTGATTACCGTTTAATTACCCCCGAGGCCAAGGGGACCATGCTTGGGCAGGTACGGGACCTGAACCTGGTTGCCATCAATGGGGATGAGCTTGAGCTGGGTTCTGACCAGGTTGAACTGAACCGGGAGAATCAGGCCAGTCTCGTCTACCGTCTCCATGCAGTGTCTGTCGATCGGGGGATTGACGCTGTAATAGCCGTCCGTCTATCGGCCAGGGATACCTCTCTCCGTTTCGAGGTAATCTCCATCGATAACCAGGCCGGATCCAATCATCCGGTTCAGACGGTGGCCTTCCCCGGGCAGTGTCTGATTTCAGTGGCCAGCACACAGGCGGATGCAGAGTTCACCGGCGCTCGCATGTCTGTAGACGTCTCCATTAGCGGTGATGTGCACCGGGCCGTCACCGAGCAGATGGTGGAGGATCCCATCGGGCAGGACTACATGTATGGGTTCCTTTCCGCAGACGGTCTCAGTGCCGGTCTCTGGAGCAACTCCGAGCACGAGGGGACAACGGCCAGCAAGACCGGGACGGGTGGAGCTCAAAACACCAGGGTCATGACCATCCGCGACCAGATGGACGGGACTACCGTCCTTGGTCTGACCAGCGCGCCTTGGATATACACCCGGGTTGTCCGGGATTCCAGAGGCCGTTCCTATACGGTCGGACAGACCGAGATGCCTGCCATGGCAGTGGCCCTGGCGGGTGATCTGAATGGGGACGGGCGAGTCAACTGGCAGGATGGAGCCATCGCTTTCAGATGCATCATGAACAACCCATATGGTTCTGATGACATTCCTGATCAGGTGGCTCGGCGTATTGCCATGAATTTCGGTTCCCAGGCCCAGAACCCCTTTATGACTACCCTGGATAACGTCAAGAGGGTTGCTCTGGCCACTGACGGTTTGGGGCAGTCTGTCCTTCTCAAGGGATACGGAAACGAGGGCCATGATTCCGGGCATCCGGACTATGCCGACATTGGTCGTCGAATTGGTGGGGCTGGAGACCTGAATGCGCTGATGGACAAAGGAAGGGTTTACGGGGCTCGGTTCGGGGTCCACGTCAATGTGGACGAGATGTTCCCTGAGGCTCGGGCCTTCGCAGAGGATATGGTCCGCAGGGATGACAAGGGTGACCTCTGCTATGGCTGGAATTGGCTGGACCAGACAGTGGGCATTGATGGCATCTACGATTTGGTCTCGGGTGCCAGGAAGGACCGTTTTGACGCGCTCGGCCGCAAGGTCGGCGGCAGGATGGATTTCGTCTACGTGGATGTTTGGGGTGATGGGACTTCGGGGGCTGAGGACTCTTGGGAGACCCGCAAGCTCTCGAAAATCTTGACTGACAACGGCTGGGGGATCGGCACCGAATACGCCTCGGCCAACGAATATGACGCCACCTTCCAACACTGGGCCTTGGACCTGGCCTACGGATCTTCCGATCGTAAAGGTCAGAACTCTCAGGTCATGCGCTTTCTCCGCAACCATCAGAAGGACAGCTGGATGGGTGACCACCCGGTTTTCGGCGGCGCGGCCAACGCCCCTCTCCTGGGTGGTTATAGCATGAAGGATTTCGAGGGGTGGCAGGGACGTAACGATTTTGATGCCTACTTGGACAATCTGTACACTTATGACCTCTCGGCCAAGTTCATCCAGCACTTCCGTGTCGATGCCTGGTATAACGACCCCATAAATGTTGATTCTGTCCAGGATTCTGCCATGAACCAGGGGAATGAACAGGTCGAGCTTGTCAATGACCAAGGTGACAAGCTGGTCATCACCAGGAATTCCAATGATCCGGCATCGCCCGCCTACCGCGAGCGCACGATGAAGTTGAATGGCCGGGTGATCCTCATTGGAGACCTGGAGGCCGATGACTCCAAGTCTGATAATACCGGGCACGGGGTTGAAACCGGCACGGGAGCCTACCTCTTGCCTTGGATCTGGGATGCCAGGACCGGGGACTTGCTTGATCTTGATAAGCAGCGGCTCTATCACTGGAATACTGCCGGTGGTTCCACAACGTGGAAACTCCCCGAAACGTGGCTTGATTGTTCATCCGTCATCGTCTACCAACTGACCGATCAGGGGAGGATCGCCCCCCATGAGATTCCGGTGGTTCAGGGAACCCTGACCCTGAATGCCAAATCCAGAACCCCATATCTGGTATGTCGCAAGGCGGGTCAGGGAGTCCAAGTGGACTGGGCCGGGGACCACCTGATGGATGCCGGCTTTAATGGTGGCGAGGAGCTTTTCAGGTCCACCTGGACCGTGAAGGGGGCTGGCCATGCTTCGATTTCCCGGGGCCAGTGCGCCAACCCCATGCTCAGATTAGAGGGTTCGGTCAGCACTGAGCAGATTTTAATCGACCTGCTGCCGGGCAGGCGGTATGCCCTGTACCTGGGGCTTGATAACCGTCGTGGCAGGGTCTCTCTGAGTGTGGAAGCTGATCATGGTGGAGTCTTGGCGCGGAACGTCATCGGTCCCAGTATTGCCAAGAACTATATCAAGGCTTACGCCCATAACACTGATGCCTCGACGGTTGACGGCAGCAGCTACTTTCAGAATGCCTACCTCTTCTTCATGGCTCCCCGGGGTGGCCAGACCCGTCTGGTCTTGGCCCATGACGGTGATGGCGCCGCCTACTTCGATGACATTCGTTTGGTTGAAAGCGGTTACACCGGTATCAGACTGGACCAAGATGGTTATCTGGAGGAGCTTGCCTGCGACTTTGAGGATAATATCCAGGGAATTTGGCCCCTGGTGGTGGCCGGAGCCGAGGGAGTGGAAGACAATCGGATTCATCTGTCCCAGCTGCATGCCCCCTTCACCCAGGCCGGTTGGGAGGTCAAGAAGATGGATGATGTCCTCCAAGGTGATTGGTCGCTGAAGATCAGTGGACTGACTGGGAAGAGAGCCCTTCTCTGCCAGACCATCCCTCAGAACGTCCCCTTCAAGGCTGGCCGATCCTATAGGATTTCCTTCGACTATCAGTGCGGCGCGGACGGCATCTACGCCCTGGCTGTCGGGCAGGGTGAAGTGACCAAGGATGATATGAGCCTACAGCCGCTGCGCAAGGCATTGGGAACTACCGCTAGGTGTGAATTCGATCTGACAGGGGGTCCGGATGAGGATACCTGGTTCGGCATCTATTCCACCGACAAGGAGCCGGACATCAAAGGTATCGGCGACGCCGAGGCCAATATGGCCGGATACCGGGATATCATCCTCGATAATATACGAATTGCTCGGCTATAGTGAGTAATCAGCCGAGGACGGGGAAAGGTCCATCCTGTCCAGGGGCACGATTTTGGTGTGGTGCCTGATCTTGTAGCCCAGATAGAGGATCAGGACCAGGGGGATGCTGATGTAGGTGACCCCAATCTCCTGCCAGTTCCAGCTGACGAAGGCCTCGATGTTCTGGCCGCCGATGACCACCAGGCAGAGGACCAGGGCCAGGATGGGGCCCAGGGGGAAGAGCTTGGCGTGGTACTTGAGTTCGCTGACCTTGTGCCCCTGGACCACCCAGGCCCGGCGGAATCGGAAGTGGCTCAGGGCTATGCCTATCCAGGCGATGAAGCCGGTCAGCCCGGAGGCGGCCACCAGCCACATGTAGATCCGCTGCCCGAAGATGCTGGAGGCGAAGGTGGCCAGGGAGACCACGGTTGTGGCGGCCAGGGCCATCAGGGGGATCCCATGGCGTGTGGTCCGGCCGAAGATGCGTGGGGCGTAGTGTTCATGTGCCAGGGCATAAAGCATGCGGGTGGCGGCATAGGCTCCTGAATTGGCCGCGGACAGCACCGAGGTCAGGACGATGGCGTTCATGATGCTGGCGGCCGCGGCCAGTCCAGCCCGCTGGAAGACCAGGGTGAAGGGCGACATGGCGATGTTGCCGTCGGCCGCACCGAGGAGGTTGGGGCTGGTGTAGGGGATCAGGGCCGCGATGACGAAGATGGAGAGGATATAGAAGAGGAGGATCCTCCAGAACACGTCTCGGATGGCCTTGGGCACGGCATGGCCGGGGTCCTCGGATTCACCCGCCGTGACCCCGATCAGCTCGGTGCCCTGGAAGGAGAAACCGGCGACCAGGAAGACGCTGAGGATGGCCGGGAAGCCGCCGACGAAGGGGGCGTCCTTGTAGGTGAAGTTCTTCAGTCCAGCCGCCGGATGGTACATAATACCCAGAATCATGGCAAAGCCGATGACCAGGAAGACGATGACGGTGAGGACCTTGATCAGGGAGAGCCAGAATTCGGTCTCGCCGAACGCCGAGACGGTCAGGGCATTGATCAGGAAGATGACAATCAGGACCAGAAGGCTCCAGACCCATCCCGGGGTGTTCGGCAGCCAGTACTGGATCAGCAGGGCCGCGGTCGATATGTCGACCGCCACGGTGATGGCCCAGTTCAGCCAGTAGTTCCATCCCATGGCGAACCCCAGGGCCGGGTCCACGTACTTGGCATCATAGGTGGCGAAGGAGCCGGAGACCGGCATGTGGGTGGCCAGCTCGCCCAGGCTGGTCATCAGGAAGTAGACCATCAGGCCCATGGCCGCGTAGGCCACCAGTCCACCGCCCGGTCCCGCCTTGGAGATGGTGGAACCCGAGGTCATGAAGAGTCCGGTGCCGATGCATCCGCCCAAGGCGATCATGGAGACGTGCCGGGTCTTCAGGTTGCGCCGGACCTGGTCGCCCGTGCCCTGTCCGGGCTCTCGCTGTGAAGACGGATTTCCGTGCCCGTCCCGACTGGTCGCCATAGCTATCTTCTCCTCGACACGTTCTGAGGCTGCCATGGCGGCGGTATCACGCGCGGTTTTGCAACCGCGTACCGGTGCAGACTGCCAGGGGGCAGTCAGCCTGCGACAAGGTCCATAGCGCTCCGCGGCATCGAGCCGCGACAGTCCCGGACTTCTTCAGCCCGGACCCAACGAGCCGGCAGTGCAGAACCGGACCGTTTCGGCCGAACTTCCTTTCGCCGGGGATGGCCGACACCACACTGTCTGACCCCGGGTACTGATAGGTTCGGCAACCTCTTCAGTGACTTGCAATCACAGGCTAGCCTAGAGTATTTCTCCGACAAGGGTCGCCCATATTCCGTATTCAGGCCCAACACTCAAAGGCGATTGTGCGGAGTGGAACCACCTTGTGGATGGCCGTGCGGCAGCCAGCCTGCCTCCGGGTGGGTTCTTTCCGTCATGCCGCCTCCCCGGCCCAAGGAACCCCGGGTCTTAGCATGAATGTGTATCTGCATAGTCCAATATCAAGGGGTGATGGTCGATGAAGGTCGAGGACATCAGGGTAATCGGCAACATAGGTGCGGGGACCATGGGGCATGCCACGGCGCTCCAGTTCGCCATGAAGGGGTATCCGGTCAGGATGGTCGACACCAGCCAGGAGTCTTTGGACCGGGGTCAGGCCCTCATCGAGCATGATCTTGGCACCTTTATCGATGCCGGTCTGGTACCGGCTGATGAGCGTGAGGCCATCCTGGCCCGCATCCATGCCGGCACAGAATACGGGGCTTTGGCTGATACCGACTTCGTCATCGAATCGGTCCTGGAGGATATGGATGTCAAACACCAGGTCTGGCGGCAGGTGGAGGCAATCGTCTCGGATCAGACCATCCTGGCCACCAATACCTCCGGTCTGAGCCCCTCCGGCATCGCCACGGTCCTCAACCATCCCGCCAGGTTCCTGGTGGCCCACTTCTGGAACCCGGCCCAACTCATGCCCCTGGTCGAGGTGGTCCCCGCCGAAGACACCGATATGGACATGGTGGATGCGACGGTCGAGCTCATGAACAGGATCGGCAAACATGCTGTGGCCCTATCCGCGGAGTCCCTTGGGTTTGTGGGTAATCGTATCCAGTCAGCGGTCATCCGCGAATGTCTGAACATCGTCAACCGCGGCATTGCCAGTCCCCAGGCCGTGGATGATATCGTCAAATACAGCCTGGGCCGTCGATGGAGCATCCTCGGCCCCATTGCCAGTGCCGACCTGGGTGGGCTTGATGTCTTCGACAACATCTCCAAGTACCTGTATGACGATTTGGATAACCAGCCCGGCGAGGATCGGACACTCAAGGCCAAGGTGGATGCCGGACAGCTCGGGGCCAAGACCGGTCAGGGGTTCTATTCCTGGGCGGGGGCGAAGAGCCGGGGCATGATTCGGGATCGCGATAGGCTGCTCCTCCAGGCTCTGGTGAGTGATGGAGAGAACCAAAGCGCCGGTCAGCATTGATTTCTGCTGAATGGAAGGCGGCTGGTCGCGCAGGGTGAATCCACTGGTGACCGGCCGGTTCTGACTCTGCTCTGTTTCCCCTTATTCGTGTCTATGTTGATGGGTCAGCCGGTAGGCCACCAGCAGGACCGCCAGCCAGATGGGCCCGGCGATGACCGCCACCCGGTAGCTGGGGGAGAAGCACATGAGCACCACCACGAAGGCCATGAAGGCCAGGACCAGCCAGGGGGTCACCCGGGCCCAGGGGAGCTTGAAGTGGAGGGCGTCCAGGGCTTCCTTCCCGGTCTTGCCGGCCAACCCGCCCGGGCCCCTGCCCTCGGCGACGGCCTTGCGGAAGTGCATCTCGGTCAGCATGATGATGGCCCAGTTGAGCATGGCCGCTATGGTGGCCACGCTCATCAGATAATTGAAGGCGAACTGGGGCCAGAGGAAGACCACCACGACGGCCAGGGCTATGACGCAGGCCGAGGTGAGGACACCGGCATAGGGCACCCCGCCCTTGGAGAGCCTGCCCAGGTAGCGGGGGGCGTTGCCCTGCTTGGCCAGGGAGTAGAGCATGCGGGAGTTGGAGTAGAGGGCGGAGTTGTAGACACTCATCACGGCCGTCAGGCAGACGAAGTTGAGAATCCCGGCCGCGGCATGGATGCCCACCGAGTCGAAGATCTGCACGAAGGGGCTGACCACCATGCCCTGGGCGTTGGGCTTGCCGATGGCATTCCAGGGAACGACGGCCATGATGACGCCGAGGGTCAGCACATAGAAGACCAGGATCCTCCAAACGACCGCATTGGTGGCCTTGGGGATGGTCCTGCGGGGGTCGGCCGTCTCGCCGGCGGTGATGCCGAGCAGCTCGGTGCCCCCGAAGCTGAACATGACCACGGCCAGGGCCATGAGCAGGCCGGTCCACTGTCCATCGGCCCCGCGTCGCATCAGTCCGTTGGGAAGGAATCCGCCGCCGACGGTGAACCAGTTCGAGAAGGAGGCCTTGAGCCCGTTTGCGGTGGGCAGGGCCAGGATGATGACCGCCAGACCTCCGATGATCATGGCGATGATGGCCACGATCTTGATGATGGCGAACCAGAATTCGAACTCGCCGAACTTGCTGACCCCCATCAGGTTGGCGGCAGTGATGATCACCAGGAAGAAGGCCGCCGACACCCAGGCCGGAATGGACGGGAACCAGAAGTTGACGAAGGTGCCCACCACCGAGAGCTCCACCATGGAGACCAGGACGTAGTTGAGCCAGTAGTTCCACCCGGACACGAACCCGGCCCGCTTGGACCAGTAGCGGGTGGCGTAGTAGCTGAAAGCACCCGCTTTGGGGTCCTCCACGCTCATCTCGCTCAGGGCTCGCACGATCATGAAGATGGCCCATCCGCCGATTAGGTAGGCGATGATGATGGCTGGACCGGCCAGGGTTATGGACTCTCCCGACCCATAGAAGAGTCCGGTGCCGATGGCCCCACCCAGTGATATGAGTTGGATATGCCGGTTTTTCAGGGTCCTGCGCAGGGCTCCATCTTCCGAGGACGCCTCTGCGCCCGCCTGGTCGACGGATGGGGTCTGAGTCATGTTGGTCGCCATTCCTTAGCTGTGAAGGCTGGTAATAGCTGTCAGCGTACCGGCCTGTGCTGACGCACCCAAGCATAGGTGTCAGCGCTCGCATCCGTCCGGCAGGGTGTTTGCATAGTGAAAAGGAATGGTCCCGAAGGCTGGGCCTTGTCGTTCACTTGTAAGCAATCGGCACGGATTAGCATGGACGTTTGTTCGCATGGATGCGGACCGGGCGGGTGGTTCGGTCCGGTCCCCGACATGCGGTCGTCGGCCCGTAACACTTGCGGGACCGGTATCGGCCTGTTCGCCGGGGTTCGGCAATGCAGGCAATGAGGAAAGGTAGGGGAGGCAGAACCGATGAGCCAAACCGGAGCAACACAGGCGACCGGGACCGGGCAGGGTACTGACGGATCCCAGGGTGCAGCCAATCAGATGGAGCGTGGTCTGAGCAACCGCCACGTTCAGTTCATCGCCATTGGCGGCACGATCGGCACCGGACTGTTCCTTGGCTCGGGCAAATCGATCGCCCTGACCGGTCCCTCGATCATCCTGGTCTACATAGGTGTCGGTCTGGTCATGTATCTGCTTATGCGGGCCATCGGCGAACTCATGTACCGCAGCCCCAACCAGCACACCTTCATCACCTTCATCACCCGGTACCTGGGCAAGGGATGGGGGTCCTTCGCAGGATGGTCCTACTGGATCGTGCTGATCCTGATAGGCATGTCGGAACTGACGGCCGTGGGCACCTATTTCGTGACCTTCTTCAGCACCTTCGGCATCAACCTTGAAGCCTGGCGCGGCCTGATCGAGGTCTTCTTCCTGGCGGCCATGGTTTCAATCAACCTGGTCGCGGTCAAGGTCTTCGGCGAGACCGAATTCTGGTTCTCCATGATCAAGATCACCCTGATCCTGGCCATGATCGTCACCGCCGTGGTCATGGTAATCGTCGGCTTCCGCTACCCCGCCGTGCAGATGCCGGGCCAGGACCAGGTGAGCCCTGCCGGCCATGCCGGACTGGACAACATTTTCAATGGGCTCTCCCTGGCCCCCAACGGCTGGATGTCCTTCTTCATGAGCTTCCAGATGGTCTTCTTCGCCTATGAGATGATCGAATTCGTCGGGGTGACGGTCTCCGAGACCAGGAACCCCCGGAAGGTCCTCCCCAAGGCCATCAACCAGATCATCATCCGGGTCCTGATCTTCTACGTGGGTGCCCTCATAGCCATCATGCTGATCGTGCCCTGGCGGTCCTTCAAGCCCAATGCCGACGGCAGCTTCGCCTCCCCCTTCGTCATGGTGTTCAGATATGCGGGTGTGAACTGGGCCGCGGCGCTGGTCTTCTTCGTCGTCATCACGGCCGCCTGCTCCTCCCTGAATTCGCTGCTCTACTCGGCAGGGCGTAACCTCTACCAGCTGGCTGCAGGTGGCAGGTCACCCGTTTTGCGCAGTCTCTATACGATCTCCCGCCGGGGCAAGGTCCCCGCCAGGGCCATCATCCTCTCCGGGGTCCTGATCCTTCTCTCGCCCATCCTGCATGCCCTGCCTGGCTTCGAGAACACCTTCGTCCTCTTCACATCGGCCTCCAGCGCAGTCATCATCTTCATCTACATCCTGACCATCCTGGCCCACCGCCGGTACCGTTCCAGCAAGGACTTCATGCCAGACGGATTCATCATGCCCGCCTACAAGGTGACCGGCACCATCGCCATCATCTTCTTCCTGGTGGTCTACCTTTCCCTCTTCTTCGCCGCCGATACCCGCGTTCCCGGCATCTTCGGCCTCTGTTGGCTGGTCGCCTTCGGCGGCATCTGCCTCTGGAGGCATCGCGACTCCGCTGAAGCGGCCGGAGTGGATGCTCGCATCTGATCAGCCGGTAGCTTCTGACCCTGTACGGGACGACCCCCGGACGGCAAAATGCCGGATGGGGGTCGTTCCATCCTGAACGGGTGCGCAAGGCTAGTCGGAAAACCGACAAAAATCAAGTCTATTTTTTCAGCCCTCCCTGCGTTACATTGGCTGATTGATAGCGCGAGAACAGAATGGTATGCGGCGGTTTGTGTACGACGGTGACTGGCGAGGGAGGGCTGTTCCATGTGTTCCAAGGCCATAGCAAGACGAGCCCTGAAGGTCGTGGGTTCGGTTCTGGCTTGCCTGGTGACCGTCATGGTTATATTCACAGCCGGTTTTCTTCCTGCACAGACTGCCGTTGCCGCCAAGAACTCGGGTTATGACACCTGGAACGACGTGTCCACCGCCATGGCCAAGGAGCTGGATTCCGGGCGTGAGGCCTATGCCCGCGGAGACAATGCGGGTGCCGCCGCGGATTTCATGTCGGCCTATAACGCGGTTTACGTGGGTTCCAGTTTTGTGACGGTCACGGCCTCCACTTTGGGGCAGGATCGGCGGTCAAGCCTGGACCAGCGCTTCCAGGCCCTCCAATCAAAGGCTTACGCGCCTGGCAACCAGGAACAGATCGATCAGGATATCCAGGCCCTGAAAACAGACTTGACCGATGTGGCAACCCAACTCGATGCGAATGGCTCCTTGGCCAAGCCACGGCAGTATGCCAAGGCCCAGGAAGAGCAGATCAAGGCGGACCGGAAGCGGTTGGATGCGGCCAAGAAGCACAAGAACAAGGGTAAGGGCGACAAGACCTGGAGCCAGGTCGCCAAGGAGATGACCCCGATTCTGGACCAGGCCTACCAAGCGGCCGCCAAGGGCGATGGCCAGGCGGGGTCCACCCTGGTCAACAAGGCCTACTACCAGTACTACGAAAAGCTGGGCTTCGAGAAGAACGTCATGAACGCCATCAGCGGCAGCCGGGTATCCCAGGTGGAATACCAGTTCAAGGAGACCCGGATGGCCATGGCCGGCGGGGAATCCCCCAAGAAGATCAAGACGCTGGTGGATGAGCTCAAGGGGATGCTGGTCACCGACGCCGGGATACTGGACGGTGGTGCGGCCGACAACGTCAACAAGTGGACCACCTTCCTGACCTCGGCATTCGGTCAGGCCTTCATCGTCCTGCTGCGTGAGGGGCTGGAGGCCATCCTGGTCGTGGCCGCCATCATCGCCTACCTGGTCAAGTCCGGGTACAAGGACAAGATCCGCTACATCTATTGGGGCATTCTGGCCGGTCTTGCCGGCAGTGGCCTGGTGGCCATACTCTTCACCCTGCTCTTCAACGGCAATGGCCCCGAGCAGGAGATCCTTGAAGGTGTCGTGGCCCTGATAGCCATGGTCATGCTCCTCTACACCAGCAACTGGATGCTGTCCAAGTCGTCGGTGGAGAGTTGGAACCAGTACATCAAGACCAAAACGGTGGCCGCCATCTCCCAAGGCAGCGTCATATCCCTGGCCCTGCTGTCCTTCCTGGCTGTGTTCAGGGAGGGGGCGGAAACGGTCATGTTCTACCAGGCCATCTTCGCCATGGCACCCAGCGGTTCCAGGGAGATATGGGCCGGGTTCGCCGCAGCGGCCGTGGTCCTGGTCATCATCTTCGTCCTGATCCGGTTCACCTCGGTCAGGATACCCATCAGGCCCTTCTTCATCATCACCAGTGCGCTGATGGCCATCATGGTGGTCATCTTCGCCGGCGGTGGTGTCCATGCCCTGATTGAGGGCGACCTGGTCCCGGCCACCTACCTGCCTGGTGTGCCGACCAGTGATTGGATCGGGCTCTATCCCTACGTGCAGTCCATCGGTGCCCAGGTGCTGGCGCTGATTCTTGTTCTTGTCTTCGCCGTGGCTTCGACCATCCGAAAGAACCGGAAGGAGTCGGTTAGGCAGCCGGAATCCAGCCACTGACGACCCTGTACGCAGGCATCCATGAATGTGCGCAAGACTCATATCCAATGAGACGGTAAAAATTGAACAAACAAAGGAAAGAGAAATGAAGAAGAGGAAACTTGCGGCCCTGGCTGCTCTGGTGCTCTCAGGGACACTGGTACTGACCGGTTGCGGTGGGGGCAAAAGCGAGGGGGCCAAGGAGGCTCCCGCTCCTGATGCATCGGCCAAGTCCGAGTCCGGTGGGGACAAGGGCGACGGCAAGGGTGCCGGGTTCGAAGAGATACCCATCCCGCCTGATGACCAGCAGAAGGGGCCCTTGAACATCGGGACGGTCTTCTTCCAGCCCATCGATATGGAGCCCGCCTCCATGGGTCTCAAGGCCGCGGATGCCAGTCTTCATTTGGAGGCCGACATACACGCCCTGGCCAACAACAACCTGGGCTATGCCAAGGGCGAGTTCATCCCCGATCTCACGGTCAATTACACGATCGAAAACAAGAACGACCCCAACGACAAGCAGGCCGGCACCTTCATGCAGATGAACGCTTCTGACGGCCCCCACTACGGTGCCAACATCAAGATGGACAAGGCCGGCTCATACAAGCTGACCTATTCCATTGAATCCCCGGAAAAGAAGGGCTGGATGCTGCACGTCGATCCCGAGACCGGTGTCAAGGGACATTTCTGGACAGAACCCATCGTTGTCAGCTGGGATTGGGACTACACTCCACATCAGTGGTGATATAAAGGTCGGGTTCGTCGCGGTCTCCAGCCCAGGGGGTGACGGCGACCCGTCCCAATGGCGGATGGCGGTATAGGCACGATTCAGGCCCTGATTCGATGCCTATGCCGCCTACCTCCATACATGAGGCAGTACAGGAAAGGCAAGCACTATGCTTGAGCAATTCGTCACGGTCCTACCGGGGACGCTTGGGCCCGCCCTCCTGGTAATGGCCCTCAGTGTGCTTCTGACTGTCGGCGAGGGAAGGGACAAGCCCTTTTCGTCTTCCTGGCGTCTGGTGGGTCTGGGTGTAGGTGTCCTGGCGGCCATCGTCTTCGCGGCCCTGAGGGCCACCGCAGTCATCAACCGCCGCACCATGGTCAACTATCCGACCCTCATAGCCTGTGTCTTGGCCGATCTGGCCCTCATATGGGTTGTTTTGGACGCTGGGCGCATAACCCGGGATTGGCATGGCCACAAGGCAGCACTGAACCTGGCCAATGGGTTGTCCGCCATCGCCGTCGCCCTGTGCGTCTTCCGGACCCTGCCGGATGTGATCCTGCAGCTTACGGCCTTCGTGGAGCCTGATTCACCGGTTTTCACCTCCGATATGCTGCTCAGGGCGCTGGGCTTCGTCCTGGCCATAGCCACGGCCGTCATCGTGGCGGCTATATTCCGCTCCATGCATCGGACCTGTTCCCGGAAGGCATTTTCGCTGGCCGCCCTCCTCGTGGTGCTTGTGACCCTCGTCCAGCATGGCACCGGCTTGCTGGCCCTCCTGCAGAATACCGGCGAATTCATCCTGCACGGCCTGCCCTTCAGGATCATGGCCTTGCTCTACAATGCCAACCTGACCCTGGTCATCGTCCAGGCCTGGGTCTTCATCATCCCTGCCGTAGCCTGCCTGGTTGCGGGTTTCCGTATGCCCCAGGATGGGCGGAATGCTGCGGTCAAAAGGCAGCACAAGGCCTTCCGCCGCCGTGCACTGGCTTCGGCGGGCTGGAGTCTGGTGGCCATGATCATCGTCACCCTGACCCTGACCGTCGGAACGGCCCAGGCCCACAAGGTGCCCGTCCTGTCACCGCCGGAAACCTACTCACTGGCCGGAGGAAAGGCCACCATCAAGTTCTCCCAGGTCAGTGACGGCCACCTTCACCGCTTCCAGTACAAGGCCAAGGACGGCACGGTCATGCGGTTCATCATCATCAAGAAGAACGGGGCGGCATACGGTATCGGCCTTGATGCCTGCGAGAACTGCGGCGATGCCGGATACTACGAGAAAGACGGCAAGATCATCTGCAAGAAGTGCGATGTGGCCATCAACCTGGCCACCATCGGCTTCAAGGGTGGTTGCAACCCGATTCCCCTGCCCTATACCACCGGTCAGGGGAGCATCCTGATTCAGACCGCCGATCTGGATGCCATGTCCGCCCACTTCAAGAGCTGAGGAGGTGCTGTTGGAATGTTTCTGATACGCATGATCGTCAGATCCTTCAGCCGTCAGTTCGGCAGAAGAATCCTCATAGCCGTTACCTTCTGCCTGTCTGCCTGCGTGGCCGTGGCCATGCTGGGGGTCGTCTTCGACGTGGGCGACAAGCTCAATGCCGAGCTCTCCACCTATGGGTCCAACATCACTGTGCAGCCCAAGTCCGACGCGGTCGTTTCCGACCTCTACGGCTCCCAGGTCTCGTCGACCGGTGTCCAGGACCAGGCATCCCAGCCGACCGCCTATCTGAAGGAATCGGACGTACCCAGGATCAAGACCATTTTCTGGGCGTACAACATCACCGATTTCGCCCCTCAACTCAACGTCAGGGCGGATGTGGACAAGGTCGGCACCCCCGTGGTGGGCACCTGGTTCAAAAAGGACATACATCTGGACAGCGGCGAGGACACCACGGTCGGGGTCAGGGGGCTCCGTTCCTGGTGGAAGGTGCAGGGTGCCTGGGCCAAGGACGGTACCGGACCCCGGACCGGGGACGCATCCGGGTCCGGTGACCAGGGCCCGGTCCAGGGGATGATGGGCAAGGATCTGGCCGCCCGACTGGGTGGCAAGCAGGTCGGCGATACCGTGGATCTGAAGGTCGGGGAACGGAACCAGCAGGTCAAGGTGGTCGGTATCTTCGATTCCGGTGATGCGGATTCATCGGCCCTGTACGTGCCGACCTGGGCCCTGCAGACCGTGGCGGGACTGCCGGACCAGATCGACAGGGTGGAGGTCAAGGCACTGACCACCCCCGAGAATGACCTGGCCAGGAAGGCGGCGCGCAATCCGGCCGCCCTCTCCCAGGACGAATGGGAGACCTGGTACTGCACGGCCTATCCGTCGGCCATCGCATACCAGATCGAGGAGGCCATACCAGGGTCCGTGGCCAAGCAGGTCCGCCAGGTGGCTGCACTCCAGGGCGATGTGCTTCAAAAGACCCAGGCCGTCATGATTCTGATGACCGTTCTGAGTCTTTTGGCGGCAGCCATAGCCGTGGCCAATCTGATGGCCGCCTCCATATCGGAACGCTCCGCCGAGTTCGCGCTGCTGAAGGCTCTGGGGGCCACCGATGGAGCCGTCTCCCGTCTGGTCCTGGCCGAGACCGCCCTGATCAGTCTGGTAGGCGCGCTGGTGGGGGCCGTACTGGGGTCGGGGGTGGCCCAGATCGTCGGTCATGTGGTCTTCGGATCCGGCATCACCATGAGACCCATGGTCTTCGTCCTGGTCTTCGTCCTCCTGGCCCTGACCGTCCTGATTGCTTCCATTTCATCCATACGTTCCATTTTGAGACTGCGTCCGGCGGAGGTGCTCCATGGCAGGTGAGCCCAAGCGGGGGAGCACGACTGGCAACCGGTCGGACAAACCAACCGGGCGTCATGCCCCCATGACCAACACCCGTATGTTCCTGACCATGTTGTTCGGGGCGATCTTCAGGCGGCGGGGCAGGGCCTCCATGGCTGTGGTCGCCTCCATGGTCGGGGCCGCGACCCTCTTCTGCCTGGCTGCCGTGTGCCTTGAGGTTCCCCGGCAGATGAACCAGGAGATGCGCGCCTATGGAGCCAACCTGGTCGTGACCCCAATCCAGCAGCCGGGTCAGTCGCGGCAGGGCATCGACCCGGCCGTGGTCACCCATACCACGGAGATGGTCACGGCCAAGGCCTCGGCCAAGCATGCCACCTACCGGTACGAATCGGTCAGGGTCAACGCCGGGTCCCATATGATGGCCGGGATCGACGCCGACCAGGTCCACCAGCTCAACCATCACTGGAACGTCGATGGGCAGTGGCCCAAGGACGGTTCCGTCATGGTCGGGCGTGATCTGGCGGATTCGCTGGGTCTGAAGCCTGGCCGCAGAATCACCATCAGCTATCGGGCATCGGACAACGCCGAGGGGGCCACCGGCACAGAGGGTGTATCCGGTGCCGGTCGGACGGGTGGAGGGCAGTCCACCCAGGAAGGCTCAACCGGGCGCTCAAACCATGTGCACGGCTCTGCCACCATGTCGGATGATGCCGGTCGGCCAGGTCAACTGCATCATGCCGGGAACCCCTCCGGGCAGTCCGGGTCCCAAACCCAGCCGGTGGTCCTGACTGCTCGACCCGCCCAAGCCGATGCTTCCTCCCCGGCGGGCCCGACCATGGGCAGTGCCCCGGTAGACGGATCCATCGCCCAGGATGCCCAGGAAAAAGGCATGGAACTGCGGGTGGGCGGCATCGTCGATACGGGGGGCTCCGAGGACCAGATCATCTACTCCAGCATGCACGACATCGAGGCATTGACCGGGTTCAAGCGCGGATCCGACGTGATTGAATACTCGGTCAACACGATGGGTCCGAACCTGACGGCCATCGCCAGGAGCATCAACGACATGACCAGCATGGGTGTCAAGGCGCAGACGGTCACCAGGATCACCTCCGGCGACACCCACACCATCGCCATGCTCCAGACCCTCTTCTGGCTGGTTTCGATCGTCGTCCTGGTGTTGACCTTCGTAGGTGTCGGAACCACCATGGCCTCGATAGTCTCGCAAAGACGCAGCGAAATCGGTCTGCGCAAGGCCCTCGGGGCCACCTCGGGCAGCATCGGAGCGGAGTTCTATGCCGAGTCCGCCTTCTACGGACTCCTGGGCGGCCTGATCGGCACGGTCCTGGGTTACATCTTCGCCCGCCTGCTCTGCACCTCGGTCTTCCAGCGCTCGCTCGGCTTCAACTGGTGGCTGGCCCTGGCCTCGGTCCTGCTGAGCACCATCATATCGGTAGTCGCATCAATCCGGCCCGTGCGTAGGGCATCACGCATCGACCCGGCACTGGTTCTCAGGGAGGAGTAATCATGGAGGATCACGAAACAGTCCAGGAGGAGAAGAGCGGGGCAATGCTGCTGGATCTGGATCACGTATCCAAGATCTACGGTGACCTGCACGCGCTGGATGACCTGAACCTGAGCATCCCCCAGGGGCAGTGGCTGGCCGTGGTCGGGTCATCCGGTTCGGGCAAGACAACCCTGATGAACATCCTGGGATGCATGGACACCCCCTCATCGGGTTCCGTCCGACTCGAGGGACGGACCCTGGAGGATCTCAACCCCTCGCAGCTGGCGGACGTGCGCAAGAACGTAATCGGGCTGGTCTTTCAGAAGTTCTATCTCGTGCCCCACCTGACGGCCATCGAGAATGTGATGGTGGCCCAGTACTACCACTCGGTGGTGGATGAGGAACAGGCCATGCAGGCCCTGGACCGGGTCGGTCTGGCGGACAGGGCGCGCCACCTGCCCAGTCAGCTCTCGGGAGGCGAGCAGCAACGTGTCTGCGTGGCACGTGCCCTCATCAACGACCCCAAGTTGATCTTGGCCGACGAGCCGACAGGCAACCTGGATGAGACCAACGAAAAGATCGTCCTGGATCTTTTCCGCCAGTTGCACGACCAGGGCACCTCCCTGATCGTTGTGACCCACGATGCCCTGGTGGCCTCATGCGCACAACGTGAGATAATGCTCAACCATGGTGTCCTGGTGGGTGAACAATGGAATGACGAGGATGCCCGCCGGGCCTATGAAGAAGCCGGTGGCCGGCCCGCCTTCAGTGGCAGTGCCGGCAAGGAGGCACAGTCGGGCGATGTCCCTGTCGGGTTCCAGGACCCGACCAAGGCGGCCAAGACCGGCGACGGAAATCGGATGGAGTGGCAATAGAGATGACGGAGGTCCCGATGAAGAACGAGGAGAGGGAGGAACCCGGCCAGGATTCCCGCGCCATGGCTGATACGGCTGGATCCCTGGGGATGAAAGCCGCACAATCCAAGTCGCGCAGACTGGCCGGAATGTCGGCCACCCTGGCGGGCCTGGTCGCCGTCGGTTCCCTCCTGGGCGGGTGCGGCCACAGCGATACCAAGCCCATGGACGACGAGTACGCAGGGACGGAATCCAGCAGTGCTCCCAGCAATGGGAAGGATTCGGGCCCCGAGGCTGGTGAGGGCACCCCCAGTGCCTCTTCACGCGACGGGAAACAGGCGGCCGCCTCAGACAGCGGGCAGTATCAGGATGGGGCGTACGCCCTGACCGGCCACTATGGCAAGGACGGTTCCGACAGCATCGACGTGGACCTGGAAGTGTCGGGCGGCAAGGTGCAGTCGGTCAGGGTATCCGGGAAGTCCAGCTCCCCGGTCTCCAGGAAGCACATCGGCGAGTTCGCCAAGGCCGTGCCCGGAGTGGTGGAGGGCAAGCCTCTCAAGGACCTGAAGGTCAGCAAGGTGGCCGGTGCCAGTTGGACCTCGGATGCCTTCAACAAGGCCCTGGACCTGGCTCGGCAGGAGGCCTCGGTCTCGCAGCGGCAGTGAGCGGCTGGTCGGTCCGGGCCTCTCAAGAGGCGCATCGGCGGCCGAGGTTTAGTCCTTTATGACGCGATCGTAGGGCTGGCCTGAATCCTGGACCCCGCCAGCTGAGGCCGTTCACCGTACTGGGGAGCCGCCTGAAGGATACGGGTTATGCAGGTAGGCGCAGCACATACAAGGGTGCCTGGCACGGGTTGAATTCCGTGCCAGGCCCTTGTATACCCTGGGCTGGTCAGGCATTCACCTGTTCGGTCCGGGTCCATCCCCATCCGCAACTAGCGGTCCCACCAGGGGCGGAGCGGATAGGTGTCCGTGCCTGTGGCGGGGTCGGGCTTGATGCACTGGAACTGGTGCACCTGGATGGTGTTGATTTCGAAGTTCAGACGGGATCCTGCCATGTAGAGGCCCCAGAGACGTGCCTTGGGTTCGCCGACCATGGTCTTGGCCTGGTCCCAGTTGTCCTGGAGGTTCTCGGTCCAGTGCTTCAGGGTCAGGGCATAGTGCTGGCGGAGGTTCTCCTGGGTCATGACCTCGAAGCCGGTGTCCTGGATGGCCAGTTCGATCTCTGCCGGGCTGGCCAGCTCCCCGTCGGGGAAGATATACCGGTCGATGAAACCGCCGGCCCTCTTGTGGTCGTGGGAATTGGTCCTGGTGATCTGGTGGTTGAGGAGGATCCCGCCGGGACGCAGCTTGTCCATCATCTCCTTGAAGTAGGAGGGGTACTGCTTGTATCCCACATGCTCCATCATGCCGATCGAGCAGATGCCGTCGAATCCGGATTCGGGCACGTCGCGGTAGTCCATCAGACGGACCTCGGCCAGATCGCTCAGGCCCTCCTTCTTGATCCACTCCTGGCCCCACTCGACCTGCTCCTCGGCCAGGGTGACGCCGATGACGTGGATGCCACGCTTGGCGGCGGCCACCTCCATGGAGCCCCATCCGCAGCCGACATCCAGGAGCCGGTCGCCCTTCTTCAGGTTCATCTTGTCGAGGACCATGTTGAGCTTGTGCTCCTGTGCGGCCTCGAGGGTGTCGGTCGGCTTCTCGAAGACCGCGCAGGTGTAGGTCATGGAGGGCCCGAGGAAGATCCGATAGAAATCGTTGGACTGGTCGTAGTGATAGCTGACCGTGGCCGCATCGCCCTTGCGGGTGTGGGGGCGCAGGCCCTCGGTCAGGCGCTTGGCCAGGGAGGGACCCTCTATGGCCGGGGGTTCAGGAACGTGAATCCCGTGCGAGAAGATGGCTGCGACCGTCCGCGCAAGGTCGGTCTTGCCGGGCTTCCTGATGTACTTCTTCAGGGCAACCAGGTCCTTGAAGACCTGATAGGGGTTGCCCGGCTGCAGGTCCGGCGAATCCAGGTCGCCCTGCAGGTAGGCCCGAGCCAGGCCCAGGTCGTTGGGGTTCTCCGCGACATAGTACATCGCGCGCGAGTTCTTGATCTCCAGATGGAGCGGTGCGGTCGAATCACCGAAATGCGATCCATCGAAGGCGGTTACCTGAACCGGCGCCTCGGGCTCCAGGAAAAGTCCGATCATTTCAGCAACGGTCATTGTGCTTCTGGCCATGAAGCCCCCTTATCTAACGCCCCGGTTGCGAATACGCATGACAAACCAGGCCGTTTGTGGTTGTTTTCTGCTTTTACCCTACCCCTCGCACTGGTCCACCACGGTATTCTCCTGGTGAATTTAACCCGATCACCAACGTGATTCGTGCCTGCTTCCAACCCTCTTCGGTTGGAGGCGCTTTGCCGGAGAATTCCGGTTTTCCGAAGCCAACCAGGCTGATGACGAATTGCAGCTTATGGACGATTTCCGTTCGTGACGGTCTGCCCTGGGCTGATGGAGATATTTGGTTCCTTGCCTGATCCGACCTTCGCTGGTATTGCTGATGCTGAAAGCGAGGTAATCGTGGTTGACGATGATGCGCAAGGAGGTCGGCTGACGGATTCCGATGACAGCCGATCGCCGGGAAATCTGCGCGAGGAGGATGTGCCCGCCTGGGTCGGCAGGACCCTGGCCCGCCTGGGGCGCTCGCATTTTCGCGCCGGGTTCAGCCTGTCGGCCAAGGACCGTTCCTATGCCCGGGCCAAGGGGAAGGCTACCATCAATCGTCATGCACACGAGATGCTGGCCAAACGGGTCGGTCCGGCCCAGCCCCTCAAGGATGGCAAACAGACGCCTTATCGGGGTCATCCCGTCTTTACCGCCCAGCACGCCACCGGCACCTGCTGCCGCGGTTGCATCCAACGCTGGCACCATATCCCCAAGGGCCGCCCACTGACCGACATGGAGGTCGACCGGTTGGCCACCCTGGTCATGGCCTGGATCGAGCGCGATCTGGTACACCATCCGGATTGAGTTAACACCAGGCCTGACCAAACTTCTGACCGGGTGCTTAAGGGAGTCCTGGGTTGACGGTCAACAGGAGGGAGTTCTTCCGCCTGCGGTTCTACAGGTCCGGGTAGGGGAACCGGTCTTCGGTGAGATTGGCGCAACGGTATCACGGTCAACATATTGCCCCTGCAGGAGCTTGAATTGAGGCCTGCGGTTGGGGTGTTTGATGTGGTTGATGAGTGTTCTCAGCGCCGTCTCAGTGACGAGTTTCACGTCGTTCTGCAAGGCTGAAAATGGCATGTAGAGTGCATCGGACATCTGTTTTTCGCATGAGACCACGACAGAATACTGCTGCGGAACAGGTATGTTGTTGGTCTCCAGGAGATGGTGGAAGACCAGGATGGCAGACTCATTCTGAATGACATACGCGGTTGTTTCGGTCTGCGTGGACAGGATGTCAGCAACTTCATTTTCGATGTTTTCCGCATCGGTGGTGCATGTGCGGATGCTGAGAGCGAGGTGAAGTCGTTGCGATGTCCTTTTGGCCGATTGAATGAATCTGAAGGTGTCGTTGAGTTTCTGATCCAAGATGGGCTGGGGGAGAGTGATCAGGCAGATATTAGTGTGACCTTCTGATGCGAGTTTTCCGATGATGCTTGAAGCGGCATGCCCGAAATCAGTATCAACCACGTCCAGATCCATCCAATCATCCGGAACACCCAGACAGACGGTCGGTATTCCCGACTTGGCGGCGAATGGGATTCGTGGGTCTTGTCGGCGAACGTCCAGAAAGATGAGGCCATCGGCCTTGTGGGATTGGCAGACGTTGGCTGTTGCTGTCCCATCCGGGTCATTGACGATGAGCATATCGTATCCGGCATTGGTTGCGGCTTTGGAGAGCCAGTTGATGTAAGTCCCTCTAGCCAGCTCGAAGTATGCTCCTTGCCGGTTGCTGGTAATGACCCCTATGGTGTTCGTTTTGGAGGTTGACAGGCTTTGGGCGGAGTGATTGGCCACATATCCCAACTTGTCCATGGCCGCACGAACCTTGGCCTCGGTTTCTTTCGATACTGGCCGGAAACCTGTAAGCACAAAGGAAACGGTTGTTTTCGAGACACCGGCCTCTTTGGCCACATCATTGATGGTGGACACTGTGCCGTTCCTTTCAACCATTTCGGGATCATCCCTCATGATATCCCGGAGGCTTAGATAAATCCTGATCCAGCGTGGAAGAACGCCTTGTTTCCCGTAGTTGATTTGCGGGAAGGATGAGTGCGGTATATAGTGATGTAAACCGGTTTGTAAAACCGGTTTACATAGTGGTTGCAGTACGCAGGCATCCACGATGACGACTGAGCGGAATACTCAAGGAGGAGTTTATATGCGACGTATAAAGACGGCGATGGTCAAGGCGATGGCGCTTTCATGCGTTTGCGCAATGGCTGTTGGGGTAAGTGCTTGTGGTTCCTCGTCACAAGAGGCCAGCAAGGATGACAAGACCATTCAGTTCTGGGATGACTGGACGCGTCACACCAATGGATCCGAGTTCGACAAGCTGGTCAAATCCTGTGCTCCGGAGGGATACACCATCAAGCGCCAGGCCATTGCCACTTCCGACTTGTTGAATAACTTGACCACTGCTGTCAAGGAAGACAACGGCCCGGATGTGGCAGTGATCGATAACCCCATGATTCCCTCGGCAGTGGATGCTGCCCTGGTGGCAGGCGGGGATGAGACCGGTCTGAAATCGACTGGCTATGACACCAATCTCGAGGCGCCGGGCATTGTGAATAAGGTGACATACGGAGTGCCCCTGGGGGGCTCCAATACGCTGGGTCTCATTTATAATCCCAAGATTGTCGGTGAAGCCGGGGTTGACGTTTCAAGCATCAAGGATTGGGATTCGTTAAACAAGGCGATTGAAGCGGTGGTCGCCTCCGGGCACAAGGGGATTGCCTTCTCCGGAATATCCGGCGAGGAAGGCGTATTCCAGTTCCTGCCTTGGTTCTGGGGTGCAAAAGGAAACTTGAAGCATACGGATTCACAGGCACGAACTGATGCGGAGAATCTGCTGTCCGGTTGGATCCAGAAGGGCTGGGCGCCTAAGTCCGCAACCACCGATACGCAGTCCGCCGCATGGGATCTTTTCCTTGCCGGAGATTATGGCTTCGTTGAGATAGGAACCTGGATGCAGGCAGAGGCTGACAAGGCGAATGCCAAGATGATTCCGATTCCCGCCAAGGATGGCGGTGTGGCCCCGGTCCCGACCGGTGGAGAATTCGCCATGGTGGCAACTCACAAGAAGAATGCCAAGGAACATTATGACAAGGCCGTAAAGGTCATTTCCTGCCTTTCCCAGCCTGAGAAACTCCTCAAGGTAAATAATGCCTTGAGCAACCTGTCCGCCAAGAAGAGCGTGCGTGATCGCCAAGTCAAGGAGAACGCCGGCCTTGCTCAGTGGGAGGCTTCAATTGAAAAGGCGCAAGGGCGCACCTCTGACCTCGGTCTCAAGTATGAAGAGACCTCTGCGTCCCTGTCCGAGTCTCTGTTGGCTGCCTTGAACAAGCAGTGAAGTGACGTGATGATCCTCGGCAATGCAAGACAGTTACAGATCTTGCATTGCCGAGGAGTGAACTCTGAAAGGCAATACGTGAGAAGGACTCCATGAAACGCAAAGCTAGTGAAATGACTGCGGTATCGACACAGCCGGATGGTCGACGCGGCATGCTTGACAGGTTAAATGGGCAGATGGCAGCAATCGGTTTCGTGTTGCCGTTGATTATATATCTGCTGATCTTCTATGCAGCGCCGCTCCTTCAGAACATGTCGATGAGCCTGCATCGGTACACCAGACGAACCTTCGTTACAGGAGATGCTCCCTTTGTCGGTTTGGACATCTACCGCGAGGTCATCGGCTCATCGGAATTCTGGCCTGTGGTTCTGCAGACCCTGATTTTCGTCGTGGTATCTCTGATTTTCCAATATGCCATCGGTCTTGCCCTGGCGGTCTTCTTTAACGACAACTTTAAGTTGTCGGGGCTTCTGCGTGGCATCATGCTGATTCCCTGGCTCCTGCCCCTGATTGTTTCGGGAACAACATGGCAATGGATGATGAATCCTGACAGCGGAATTCTCAACAAATTCCTGGGTCTGTTCGGCATCAATCCGATTTGGTGGTTGCAGGCCGATCACTCGCTCTGGGCGGTCATCATCGCCAATATCTGGCTGGGGATTCCTTTTAATCTGGTTATCCTGTATTCAGGACTGCAGAATATCAGCGCCGACCTGTATGAGGCCGCCGCCTTGGATGGTTGTAACGCGTGGAATCGTTTCTGGAACATTACCTTCCCGCTGTTGCGCCCGGTCACATCCATCACCCTGTTGCTCGGTTTCGTATACACCTTGAAGGTCGTGGATGTGATCTGGGTGATGAGCATGGGCACAGGTAGTTCGAAGACTTTGGCGACTTGGGCTTATTCCATGGCCTTCGGTAAGGGGACATCGGCCACGATCAAGTACTCCCAGGCGGCCGTTTTGGGCAGCATCCTGATACTGGTGGCTCTGATATTCGGTTTCATCTACCTGCGGGTGCAGAAGGCTCAGGAGGAGAACTGATGATGCACAGACATTCCGGTCTCAAGACCGCACTGGGGATATTCTTCACGGCCATCATGCTTTTCCCTGTTTACTGGATGGTCAATATCTCTTTCACGGCAAAAGGTTCCATCAGATCCGGTGACGTGATTCCCATGGACTTCACGCTGGATAATTACGCCAGGGTGCTCGATATCCAGCTACCCAACCTGGCCACTTCAATCGTTCTGGCTCTGTGCTGCGTGATTCTGACCCTGGTCATAGCGCTGCCCTCAGCCTATGCCCTTTCGCTGTTGCGTGTCCGGGGTTCCAGAGTAATCAGCTTTCTGTTGATTGTGGCACAGATGATTCCGGCCGTGGTCATCACCCTGGGGTTCTATGAGATCTACAACAAGGTTGGTTTGCTTGATACGATTCCTGGACTGGTGCTTGCCGATTCGACCATAGCCGTTCCCTTTGCGGTCATGCTTCTGACGTCCTTTATGGAAAGTATTCCGAAGTCTCTCTTGGAGGCTGCAGAAGTGGATGGTGCAACAAGGCTGAGGCGGTTCACCAGCATCGTGATACCTCTTTCGCGCAATTCCATAGTTACAGTCAGCCTGTTCGCTTTCCTGTGGGCGTGGTCGGACTTCCTCTTCGCCAGTACTCTGGATGGTGGAGGCAGCAGGCGCCCGATTACCCTGGGGCTCTATGCCTATATTGGAGCCCAGACGCAGGAATGGGGGCCGATGATGGCCACTGCCGTTCTTTCATCGATTCCGGCGACGATATTGCTGGTCTTCGCCCAGAGGTATGTGGCGGCAGGGGTTACGGCTGGGGCCGTTAAGGACTGAGACTGCGGAACCACGAAGGAAGTCACAAAGGAGACAAGGTGTACGAGGATTTTCAAATCGGACCGGATTATCTGATCTGGACCGGCGACGGAGAGACGCTCCGTATCGAAGCTTGGGGACGGAACAGTATTCGGGTGAGGTCCACCCGTAACGATGCCTTCAATCCCCACGAATGGGCTCTGCTCCCCAAAGACAAGGTGATTGAGGCGAATCATCGGACAATGACCTACCGGAATGCGGGTGAGGAGGCGGCTGCCGATTCCTGTCATACCAGCTTCGACCAGGATCGGGGAGAAGCGGAATTGACCAACGGTTCAATCACCGTGAAGGCTTGCTCATCGCATCATCATGTTGGCAGCGCCGGCTACGAGGTGTTCGGATGCGAACTGAGTTTCTGGAACGACCAGGGGCGATGCCTCATGCGCGAAACCCCAGAGGGCGGCTCCTTGATGCTCAAAGCCAGGCAGTATGAACCCATAGCCGGCGGTAGTTACAGCCTCGAGGCATCATTCGTCTCAGTTCCGGATGAGCACTTGTATGGCATGGGGGAATACCAGCAGGATAACTTGGACATCAAGGGCTGCACTTTCGAGCTTGCTCATCGTAATTCCCAAGCCAGCGTACCCTTCGTTGTATCTTCAGCAGGTTATGGCTTCCTCTGGCACAATCCCGCCGTCGGCAGGGCCACTTTCGGGAAAAACAGGACAGAATGGGAGGCACGATCCAGCGATCAAATAGATTATTGGATTACCGCGGGTGATACCTTTGCACAGATTGAGTCGCAGTATGCAGACGCCACCGGTCATGCCCCGGTCATGCCCGAATGGGGGCTTGGATTTTGGCAAAGCAAGCTGCGGTATTGGAACCAGGATCAGGTGGTGAAGGTTGCTCGTGGTTTCAAAGACAGGGGCATACCGCTGGATCTTCTGGTGGTCGACTTCTTCCACTGGCCACATATGGGGGACTACCGCTTCGAAGATGAATTCTGGCCGGATCCGGCGGCTATGATCGAGGAGCTGGACAAGCTGGGCATCAAACTCATGGTGTCTGTATGGCCACAGGTTTCGATAGCATCCGAGAACTTTGTAGAAATGAAGAAGCGGAACTACCTGACCAGCACAGAGTCCGGACTGAACTTGGACATGATGTTCGAGGAACCAAGCGTCAATTACGATGCGACCAACCCCGGCGCCCGGGATTTCGTATGGAACCTTTGCAAGGAGAACTACTGGGACAAGGGCGTACGGGCCTTCTGGCTCGATGAGGCCGAACCGGAATATGGAGTATATGATTTCCGTAACTATCGGTATAGCCTGGGCAGCGATCTGAATGTGGGCAATATATATCCGCAACTCTACAACAAGGGATTTTATGACGGTCAGGCAGCTGAGGGAGCAGAAGGCGAAATTGTCAATCTGACCAGATGTGCCTGGGCCGGTTCGCAGCGGTATGGATCGCTTGTTTGGTCGGGTGATGTCGGCTCGACATTCGATGATATGCGCTCGCAAATTACCTGCGCCATACATATGGGGATGGCCGGCATTCCTTGGTTTACCACGGATATGGGCGGTTTCCACGACGGCATTGTCGATACGGGCGGTTTCCGTGAGCTTCTTTCCAGGTGGTGTGCCTTCTCTTGCTTCCTGCCAGTAATGCGCAATCACGGTGACCGCAGTCTTCATTCCGTCGACGGCAAGGAGAGCGTAACGACAGCTGATGGGCAGCACCGTTCGCCTTCGGGTGCTGACAACGAACCTTGGAGTTATGGGTTACAGGTCGAAGAGGTCTTCCGCAAGTTCATCAAGGTCAGAGAAGCGATGAGGCCCTATACTCGCAGTCTCTTCCATGAGGCCCACAAGCTTGGTCTTCCTCTTGTCCGAGGACTTTTCTTCGAGTTCCCCGAAGATACGAGGGCGGCGGATATATCGGATGAGTACATGTTCGGCCCTGATTTGCTGGTTGCTCCTGTTGTCGAAGCAGGTGCCGAGGTAAGGGAAGTCTGGCTGCCGGGTGATGAGAATCTGCGCTGGCTTGATTTGCATACAGGTGAGGAGTTCCACGGTGGTCAGGCAGTTCAGGTCCGTACCCCGATTGACGTTATTCCGGTCTTTGCCCGTAACGGGAAGGATCATGGGCTCCAAGGGCTGATCTGAGTATTGCTTATGTCCCTTATTGCCTTGAGGCACACAAGGCGCGCGAGGCCATATTGTCCACCACCTGCTGATCGGAATAGCGACCTGGATATTCATACGCTCTGAACAATAGCGGTCTTGGATATTCAGCAGGGGTCCAAACCGGAAGCACATATTTCGTGGTGTTTCCGGATTGGACCCCTATGGTGGACTGGCCTTTACGTATCAACGGACGAGTGGATTTGCTCTGCGATTATCCGCCGTCTGTGAATTATCAGATCTGCACGCTTGCGTCATGAATCAACGTGGGGAGTGATCCGGTCTGAATAGGGTTCCCACGGGTAGGGTGGGCGATTCATTCCTATGGTGATGCTCCGGCTGGTTGTAACCGTTGCGCAGTCCCGAAACCTTGCAGGGCTTCAAAGCCGGCCAGAACACATACCACTAGTTCTGGCTGTTGAATTCTGCCGTGCAGTCGACCGGACCGCACGAGATGGTCTGATCGCCCCCGGTAGATATACCGATTGCGGATGGGGGAAGCCCCAAGGTGTTCGTTTTCATCAGCCCACATGTGGGCGAGACTGGTGGCCTGCTTCAGGAGACCAGCATGGGGGTTACCCGACCGATAGACCGTATATCGTTGTGGGACTCCTCAATGGTCAAGGCCTGGGTGCTTTTTTCTCTCTCTCGGAATAACCGCCTGCGTTGATGCGGCCAAGAGTATTCGACCTGCTTACCTCGGTTATACACAGAGCAACGACATAAATACGACCAAGCAGATCAGGTCGAGTAAGAAGGAGCCCCCCCCACCCACCGGGCCAAGGGTTTTCCGCCTCTGCATATACTTCCTATTGACAGGCGGGGGGGGGGGCGTTAGACGCAGAGACGACTGAGCGTCTAGTCTTTCCCGGAATTCGCTGAGGGATCGGTACTCGTCAGCTGATCCACTCCCAGCTTCTTCTCGGCTTCGGCCATCAGCATCTCGGGGGTCTTGCGGGTGCCGTTTTCTTCGGCGTCCTTGATGATGGTCTTGACGTCCAGGTCCGGATTCTGGTCCTGGGTGGCCACCAGGTCGCGGGCCTCCTGGCGGTTGAGGACCGTGGGCATGGTGCCCGGCATGGGCTTGCGGGCGGTCTCGGCAAGGAAGAGGACGGTCACCAGGCCACAGGTCGAGGTGAACATGATCCAGTAGGCGGGGGCCAGGCTCTTGCCGGTGGCTGCAACCAGGGCCTCCATGATCAGGGGCGCTGTTCCTCCGAAGACGGCAACCGCCAGATTGTAGGAGAGCCCCATACCGCCGTACCGCGAGGCTGTGGGGAAGAGGGCCGGCAGGGTCGAGGCCAGGTTGGCCACAAAGAAGATGACCGGTATGGCCAGAAGGACCAGTCCGGTGAAGACCGCGCCAGTGGTGTCCCGTTCCAGGATCTTGAAGGCCGGCAGGGAGAGGCAGAGGCCGGTGACGGCGCCCATGAAGAGGATCTTCTTTCGCCCGAAGCGGTCGGAGAGCGCCCCGGTGATGGGAATGCAGAAAGCCACCAGAAGGAGGACCGGCAGGGAGAGGAGGTTGGCCTGGGCCGTGTTGTAGTGGAGGGTGCCCGTCAGGTAGGTTGGCATGTAAGCCGTCAGGGTGTAGCCAAGGGTGTTGGCCGCGGCCACCAGGATGAAGGCCATGACCAGTTCCTTCCAGTACCCACGGATCAGGTCGATCAGGCCCTTATGTTCGCTCTTGGTCTTCTCGGCCGTGGCGGCTTGTGCCTGCTCAAAGGCCGGGGTGTCCTGCACCTTGGCCCTGAAGTAGACGGCAATGGCCGCCAGGGGGAGGGCGATGATGAAGGGGATGCGCCAACCCCAGGCCAGCATGGCTTCGGGCGAGAGTTGGAACTCCAGAAGGGAGACCAGGCCCGCGCCGAAGGCATAGCCCAGGTAGGAGCCCACGTCCAGAAGAGAGGCGAAGAAGCCGCGGTGCCGGTCGGGGGCATACTCGGTGACCATGGTCGATGCACCGGCGTATTCACCGCCGGTCGAGAAGCCCTGGACCAGTTTGAGCAGAATCAGGAGGATGGGAGCCAGCGGGCCCACGGCCGCGTATCCGGGCATGATGCCGATCAGCAGGGTGGCGGCCGACATGCTCAGGAGGGTGAAGGCCAGGATCCGTTGGCGGCCCAGCTTGTCACCCAGCTGGCCCAACACTATGCCGCCCAAGGGGCGGGCGATGAAGGTCACGGCGAAGACGCCCAGGGAGAAGAGACGTTGGATGGCATCCGATGCGTCGGAGAGGAAGACCCGTCCGATGGTCACAGCCAGATATCCGTAAACCCCGACATCGTACCATTCCATGAAATTGCCGACCGCCGTGCCGGCGATGGCCCGCTTCAGGGTTGACGCATCTACTACGTTGATGTCGGTGAGATGCAGACGCTGATTCCAGGTCCGGTGTGGACGCTGGTTGTGTTTCCGGGACCTGCGTTTGACGGTGGTGTCGGCCTTGCCGGCCTTCCCGGCCTTCCCGGTCTGCTTCGGTTCACGCTTCTTATCGGAACTGGTATCAGAAGCGTTTCCGTCGGTTGAACTTGTTTCCGTGTGTGCCATATATTCCTTCTCCGGCTCCTGGCCGTTGTGTGTATCGAGGGTCTTCGTATGCCCCAGTAGTCTCCCATCGGATCGTCTTCACGAAAATGTCATAAATAACCATCGTATCACTGTGGCGTTTTTGAGCCATTTGAGAGTGAGCCCCGCCTGTGGGGAAGGCCATCCAGCGGGGCCATGTGCGGGCGGATTAGTGCCGTGAATTTCTCTGGTCAGGAGGTGCGCCCTCTTCAGTTTCCGTCCCAGGGTGGCAGGACCCTGCAGGGCTTCGGACTGGTGACGCGACGCGTTATCGCCCGGGCGCCTGCCTTGATGATGGGCACATAGCTCTCCAGCTGATGCTCGCTGGCGTTGACCACGATGCCGATTGCGGCGATTACCGACCCGGTTTTCCCGAAGATGGGAGAGGCGACCGAATGGACGGCAGCATCTGGGACCTTCAGAAGGGCGACCTGCTGGTGCCGAATGCGTTCCAGATCCCGACGAACCAGACCAGCTGGGGGCCTGGGCGTCTGCCAGGTGGGCCAGGTGAATTGCTCATCATTCAGGATGAGGTCGATTGTTTTCGTGGAGGCATAGGCCAGAAGGGTCCTGCCCACGGCCGTGGGCACCAATGGAAGGCGATCGCCGATATGGTAGTAAATCGGTAACTTGTGTTTTCCTTCCCGCCTGTCCAGTACGGTCATCTCCAGACCGTCCAGGGTGCCCAGTTGTATGTGTTCGTCTGTCATGCTGGCCAGTTCGTCGAGGATCGGTGAGGCCAGTTCCCTGATGTTGAGCATGGGTTGGGCGTATTGGGCGATTTCCATCAACCGGGTGCCGATCGAGTAGGCTCCGAACCGGTCCCGCGTCAGGGCCTGGTTGGCGGTCAGCTCTTTGAGCAGCCTGCTTGTGGTGCTGGCTGGGAGGCCGGTGCGTCGCATGATCTGGGTCAGGGTCAATGTCGGTTGTTCGGATGTGAAGCAGTCAAGGATGGCGAAAGCCCGCTTAAGCACACCACGTCGCGGGACTTTGCCGGAATCTTGAGTTGCTGCCATAGCCGTATGCTCCCATATCCACTATGTGAAATGCTAATGAATGGGCATAGGGCTCTCCAATGACTTTTCCGTTGAGTGGAAGTTGAGTTTTCGACCGGGTCCAGAGGCGGATAAAAACAATAACGCCCCTGGTGAAGTCGGAATCGGAAGGAGCGCTTGGCGAGTTTCCGTGCGAAGCCGCGTCGGATGAATCCTCGCCGAGTATCCCCGTTCGGATGTGCCAAGGGGAATACAGGTTTTTACAGTCCAAAGGAGGACCAACATGACTGAACAAGACAGTCAGACCCTTGAGGCCGGTGGTCAGACAGACCACGATCCGGGCTATCTGCCGCCCGAGTACCCCAGCCCTGGCAGGACCATCGCATTGGTGCTGATCGCTGCAGTCGGCTTGTACATCATGTGCATGAGTCTGGGAACGGCACTTTCCCTGCGCGTGGCAGCCGTCATGCCCGACCAGAAGGATGCCGTTTACAGTCGTATAACCTCGGTGGGCTCCCTGCTGATGCTGTTCGTCATTCCCCTGGTCGGAGGTCTTTCCGACAGGACCACCAGCAGGTTCGGCCGCCGCCGTCCCTGGATTGTCGGTTGCCTCCTGGTTTCGTTGGTGACCGCCGCCTTGGTGGGTCTGTCCGATAACGCCTGGGTGATGGGTGCCGCTTACGTCATTTCGGTTGTGGCCATGCAGGCCGGTTTCAATGCCTACTCGGTCATTGCCGTTGAGGGTGTGCCGGAGAATCGCCGCGGCACGGTCATGGGCCTGATGGGTCTCTTTGGTGCCCTCGCCTTCTCGGCAGGTACCTACCTGACCGGTGCCCTGGTCGGTAATGGTCTCCTCCTGATGACCGTACCGATCCTGCTGGGTTTGATCGCCTCAATTCCGCTGCTCCTCATGTACCGCGATCCGGTCAAGGACCGCAGCGAGGTTCCCCCGCTCAGCGTGAAGAAGCTCTTCGGTGGATTCTTTGTTAATCCCCGGAAACACCCGAATTTCGGATGGACCTGGTTGTCCCGCTTCCTGGTGGGCCTGGCCATGGCCTCCATGCAGACCTATTTCGTGTATTACCTGATTTCCGGCCTGCACACCCCCTTGAACCAGGTGGGCAACAGGGCGGGTCTGCTCACCCTCTGCTCGGCCCCCATCTCGGTCATCTTCTTCTCCTGCTCCGGTTTCCTCACCGATCGTCTGGGCAGGAAGAAGCCCTTCGTGATCGCGGCCGCCGTTATCATGGCCTTTGCCCTGATTCTGGCGGGCTCCTCCCATAGCTTCACCCAGTTCCTGGTTGCCTGGGAGTTATTCTGTGTGGGCCAGGCCATGTATCTGACTGTCGATCTGGCTCTTTGCGCCGCGGTTCTTCCCGAGAGCAAGGACGCCGGCAAGGACATGGGTGTCTTCGGGTTGGCCCTGAACGGTGCCAATGTTCTGGTTCCGGCGGTGGCTCCCTTCATCATCAACACTGCAAGCGGCAACAACTACCCCCTGCTCTGGCTGATTGGTGCGATACTCAGCCTCTGCAGTGTTCTGATCATGCCGCTCATTAAGGGTGTCAAGTAGGATGCCGAAGCGACGGGAAGGTAGGCGGCCATGACATCGGTGGTGGTTTCCAAGGCGCGTTTTGGCTTGCACCAAGCGGGTGAGCAGGTTTTGGGGTATGAGGATGCAAGGCCCTCCCTGTCCTGGAAGGTTCTTTCGGCTCCCGAAGGTTGGGAGCAGACCAGGGCCCAGGTGGAGATCGCGTCGGGGCGTACCCAGACGGAGGTATGCGACCTGGAGGGTTCCAATCAGGTCTGTGTGGCTTGGCCAGGCAGTCCCCTGGGCTCGCATCAGGCCTGCCGTGTACGGGTCCGGGTCGCGGGTGGTGATGGGGTCTGGTCGGCCTGGTCGGACCCTGCCATGGTGGAGACCGGTCTGCTCGACAACGCCGACTGGGGCGGCCGTCCCATTACCCCCGATCCTGCAGTCGGTCGTGAAGAGGCCTCTCCCATCATGGTGCGTGATTTCATGGTGCGGGAGGACTGCGACCTGGCTCGCCTGGATCTGACCGCAGGGGGTATTTTCGTGGCCTATCTGGATGGGCGCCGTGTCGGGTCCGACCAGTTGGCCCCGGGGTGGACCGATTACCATCACCGTTTGAACGCCCTGACCTATGACCTGACCCACATGCTGACACCGGGTCGGCATGAGCTGGCGATCATTCTGGGCAATGGCTGGTACCGCGGGCAGCTTTCGTGGACCTGCCGTACCGACGTCTACGGGAGTGCTCTCTGGGTCCTGGCCAACCTGCTCTGGCATGACAGGGATGGGGAACATACTCTGGTGACGGATCAGGCCTGGACCTGGCGTCCGTCCTCGATCCTGGCCAATGACCTGTACGATGGTCAGACCCAGGATATGCGTTTCCCCCTTCTGAATCCCCAGGGACAGGCCCATCACGTCCGTGAGCTCCCCATGCCGTCATCCCGAATCAGGCCCCAGGAATCCGCACCGGCCCGGATCGTCGACCGTCTGCCCGGACAGGAGATCATCGTCACCCCCTCAGGGAAACGAATTGTGGATTTCGGACAGAATCTCTCGGGCTGGGTCCGCATGCATGTCAGTAGCGGACATGCCGGTCGGCGTGTGGTCCTGAAGCATGCGGAGGTCCTGGAGAAGGGCGAGCTGGGCACACGGCCCCTTCGCAATGCCAGGGCGACTGATTGTTTCATCCTCTCCGGTCAGGAGGAAGACCTGGAGCCGATGTTCACCCAGCATGGCTTCAGGTATGTCCAGGTGGAGGGGATTGACGATTTCCGGGCAGAGGACCTGCAGGCCTGTCTGGTTTCGGCCCGGATGGAGCCCCTGGCCACCTTCCGGTCCTCGGATGCCGATCTGAATCGCCTGTTCCAGAACGCCCGCTGGTCCACCATGGATAACTTCATCACCGTGCCCACGGATTGTCCGCAGCGTGATGAACGGCTGGGTTGGACGGGTGATATCGCCATGTTCGCACCCACCGCGCTCGACCTTTTCGACGCCGGCGGTTTTCTCTCCTCCTGGTTGGTCGATATGGCCCAGGCTCAGGCGCAGGATGGCGGTATCCCGGTGGTGGTCCCCGATGTGCTGGACGGCCCCAAGCTGACCTGCGGATGGGGTGATGCGGCCGTGCTGGTGCCCTGGGCCGTTTACCGCTCTACCGGGGATGCCGGTGTGCTACGCCGTTTCCTGCCGATGATGGATGGGTTCGTAAACGGGGTGGCGGCTCGATGCGGCGACTCCTACCTCTGGCGGGGAGGTTTCCAATTCGGCGACTGGCTGGATCCGGATGCACCGCCGGACAACCCCGGGGGTTCCAAGGCCGATCCCGATGTGGTGGCTACGGCCTACTTTGCCCATTCCACCCGCCTGGTGGCTCGGGCCCATGCTGCCCTGGGGCAGACGGATGAGGCCAAGCGGTATGACCGGCTGGCCGACAAGGTGGCTCAGGCTTTCCGCCACGAATACGTCACCGACAATGGAGCCATCCTCTCCGATTGCGCCTCGGTCTATGCCATGGCCCTGGTCTGGGATCTTCTGGAGACCCCGCAAGAGCGAAAAGGTGCCGGTGACCGGCTGGCGGACATCGTGCGGGTCAGCGGTTTCCGCATCTCCACAGGTTTCCTGGGGACCCCCCTGGTCTGCCCCGCCCTGGTCAAGAGCGGGCATCCTCATCTGGCCGTCCGTCTTCTGCTCCAGCGTCACTGCCCGAGCTGGCTCTATCCAGTGAGCATGGGTGCCACCACCATCTGGGAACGTTGGGATTCCATGCTTCCTGACGGGTCCATCAACCCCGGGGAGATGACCTCATTCAACCACTATGCCCTGGGAGCCATCGTTCATTGGATGCTCGCCGGACTGGCCGGGGTGGCAATGGAGGAGCCGGGGTGGCGGAAGGTCCGCATCGCACCGGTCTTCGATGCGGCCCTGACCGGTATCGACATGAACCAGCAGACCCCGTACGGGTTGATCGCCCTGTCCTGGCGAATGGATGCGGATACCGTCCATCTCGACTTGGATATACCGGTCGGTGTCGAAGCCAGGGTGTCCCTGCCAGGTGAGGAGGAACGCGCCTGGACGCATGGGCACCATTCCTGGGACCTGCCCAGTAGCCAGGTCTGCCCCGGCCCGGGACCGATTCGTACCATCCGTGACCTTATCGATTCGGATGAGGCCATGGCCGGTCTGGTCCAGGCGCTGACCGCCTCCGGGTCGCCCATCTATCAGGGTGATCAGGCGGATGTCGCCTTCACCAAGGCTGCAAAACCTTGGTTGGGCGCAAGTCTGGACCTCCTGCCCGAGGTCGCTTCCCAGCAGGGGTACGTGCCTGGGGCCGGCGACATCGTCGAGGCCTGCAAGAGGTTTCTGTCCGAAAGAACCACAGGCGAAACCGCATCGTGCGGTTTCACCGACAAGAAATAAGACCCAATCTGTTGCCAAACAAAAAGGAGCAATCACATGACAGCAATTCTGCCCGATCATTTTCTGTGGGGTGCCTCGACCGCTGGGCACCAGGTGGATGGCGGCGATACCGCAGCCGATACCACCTTCCTGGAGGGCGTGACCCCCAGCGTCTTCAAAGAGCCTGCCGGCAAGGCCTGCAACAGTTGGGAGCGTTGGGAGGATGACCTCGACCTGGTCAAGAAGATAGGTCTGAATTCCTACCGCTTCTCCGTGGAGTGGGCCCGGATCGAGCCCGAAGAGGGGAAGATCGACCAGTCCGCCCTGGACCACTACGACCGGATGGTTGACGGCTGCCTGGAGCGGGGCATTGACCCGGCCATAACCCTGTGCCACTTCACCATTCCCAGCTGGTTTGCGGCCAAGGGCGGCTGGCTGAACCATGATGCCCCCTCCATGTTCGCCGACGAGTGCGTACGTGTGCTGGATCGTATCGGTGATCGTGCCGTCCTTGCCGTCACCTTCAACGAGCCGGATCTGCCCCGTATCCTAGACAATGGCAGTCTGCCCCAGGAGGCGGTCGACCTGCAGCGTGCCTGCATCGATGCAGCCACCAAGAAGGCCGGCGTTGAGCGGTACCGTTCCGGTAACGTCGTCATTCCCGAAGAGGTCACCCAGCTGGAGTACGGCTTCATTCGCGCACACCGCACAGCCGTTCAGGCGGTGCGTTCCGTCTGCCCGACCCTTCCCGTGGGCCTCTCCCTGGCAGTCATCGACGAGAGTTACTCGACCGAAAGGGGCAAGGAGCTGGCCCTGGCCAAGCGTGAGTCCTGCTATGGGCCCTGGGCTGCAGCAGTACAGGGTGACGACTTCGTGGGTGTGCAGAACTACGAACGTGAGGTCTTCGATGACAATGGGCCGATTCCGGCTCAGCCCGGCGAGGATGTGAATGAGAGCGGCTCCCCGCTTCATCCCGAGTCGCTGGCCAACTCCGTGACCTACATCCATCATCTGACCGGTCTTCCCGTTGTCGTGACCGAGCATGGCGTCTCCACCCCGGATGACGACCTGCGCTGCCGATTCATCAAGGCTTCGATTCCGCCCCTGGTCGAGCTGGTCCGTGACAATGTGCCCGTACTGGGATACTTCCACTGGTCGCTCATGGATAACTACGAGTGGATCAGCGCCTTCGACGTTCACTTCGGGCTGTGCTCGGTTGAGCGCGAGAACGGCACCTACGACCGCAAGCCCAAGGGAAGCGCCGCGGTCTACCGCGACATCGTGGCCTCCACTGTCCTCTGACGGCCGTTAGGACTCGCGAAAAACCAATGTCGAGTTCCACGGATTTCCCGTGGGAAGCCTGTGGAACTCGACGTATAGGTAGAGCAGCCTGATGACTCTCAGGCTTTCAGGAAGTCGGGGTTCTCGAACTCGGGATTCGGATACTCGTAGAAGCCCCGGCCTGTCTCGATGCCAACCGTATCCGCGTCGATCATCTGTTGGATTTTGTCCAGGAACGGCTGGAAATCAGGGTTGCTGCCCTGCTGCTCCGCTGTGATATTGAAAGCGGTGCGCAGCCCAACCGTATCGAAGATGCCGAAGGGGCCGGTGGAGGCTCCGGTGGCGATCATCCAAGTCCTGTCGATGGTCTCCGGGTCGGCGATGTCGTGGCCCCAGAGGTAGCCTGCCGCGTTCAGAAGCGGAATCAGCAGGGTGTTGAGAACGTAACCGGGTTGCTCCTTCTTGAGGATGATCGGAACCATGCCGATCTCCTCGGCGAATTCGACGACCGTCTGGAAGACCTGGGGGTCGGTCTGGTCGGTGCCCATGATTTCCGCGGTGTTGTAGAGCCAGACCTTGTTGGCGAAGTGGAGGTTGAGGAACTTGTCTGGTCTGCCGGTGTCCGGCGCGAAGACGCTGGGTACATAGGTCGATGAGTTGCTGGCGAAGATGGTCCCTGCCGGAGCCAGTTCGGCCAGATTCCGGTAGAAGTCATGCTTGATGGTCGGTTTCTCCGGCACGGCTTCGATGACGAGGTCGGCATCTTTGACGGCTTCGGCCATATCGGCTGTGTAGGTCAGATTCTTCAGACCGGCGTCGAACTGTTCCTCGGTGGCATCGATGTCGTGCTTATAGGCATCCCACCTGGCCCTGATGCGCTTCTCCGCTGCTGCAACGGCGTCGTCATTGATATCGTAAACGGTAACTTTCTTGCCCTTGAAGGCTGATTGGAAGGCGATCTGGCTCCCCAGCACACCACCGCCGGCCACTGTGACTTTCGCAATGTTCGTCATGAGGAATCTCTTTCTTGGTTGGTACCCCCCGTTGGGTACACCAACAATGATAGTGGTATTCCAGATTCGAATAATCGTCGCATTACCTTGGAAATCCGCTGTTTTCCAGTCTTTTGAGAGTATCGCAGGCGATTATATGTAGCATTTATCACACATCGGCACGGCTGATCGTGGCCGGGTTCACAGAATCTGGCAGAATTCGATTGTTTCCCTGTTGGGCCCGAAGATGTTGAAGTAGCGGATGCCCTTGTCCCAGAAAGCGGGAATGGACTGGATGCCATCCTCCTTGATCTCCAGTCCCAACTCCTGGGCGTTCCTGTAGGCGGCCTCGATATCCGGGGCATCCAAGGCCAGGTGGTTGATGGCTCCCGTCATCATGGGGGCCTCCTCCCCCTCCCAGGTTTCAATGGTCAGATGCCCGTACCGCAGGAAGGCGCAGCGGTTTTCCCCATTGGGGAAGATGCCGGCCACCTCGAAGCCGAGCTTCCGAGTGTAGAAATCGATGGTCTCATCCAGATTCCGGGCGATTATGCCCGAGTGCTGAAGGTCTGTGGTGAATGCGGACATGGGTTGCATGGGTCACTCCTTTGCATGTGCGCATGTGGTGCGCGGCAGCCTGATGCTTTTCAGGATACTGCTGCACGGCCGGACCGGAAGTACTCGGACAGGGTAAGTCCGCATGCTGGATGTTGATTGTGCGGAAGCCATCTGGTGCTCTAGCATCGTGCCCATGAAGAAAACGACATCACGGCAGGTCTGGTTGCCCAAGGGTGTCTTTTTCTATGTCGATGCTCGATGGTGTTGATGCTTCCGGCCTGAAGGGCCAGAACCGGTTCGGTTCTTCTTCTATTCGCATATCCGCCTCATTTCTTGAGACCCCTTTTCTCCTCATTTGCGGGCATGACCTATCCGATGATTCATCCCCTGGAATGCCGTATACCTGGCTTGGTCTGGGTACGTTCGGCACCGGGTGAGGGCTCATTCCCGTTTTTCGAACCGCAGCATCCGACAAAGGAAGTATCGGTATGACCATCAACGCAACCATGGAATCCCGTCAGTTCGCCAGCGACCTTGACGCCCTGGCCATCTACAGGCGTCTGCGGACCAGGTACCGGGAGGACCAGCTCTTCCTTCTGGAGTCCCTGAGCGGCCCAGACCCGGACCGGAACCGCTCCGTGATCGGCTTCGAGCCCATCCTGACCCTGAGCGTGACGGACCGTGTCATGACCATCGACCCCCTGGGCAATAGCCAGCTGACCAGCGTCCTGGAGCCCTTTGGACAGATTGAGCAGGGGGTGATTCGCCACCCGGTCCCCGATATCCAGGAGGTCTTCGCGGTGCTGAGACGGATCGAGTCCTCCTTCATCATCAGCGGTGGCCATGCGGGACCTTTCGGGATGGGCTGGTTCGGCTACTTCGGGTATGACACCATCTTCATGATTGAGGACCTGGAGGCGCGCATACCCAGGGATACCGCCCTGCCTGTCATCTCGCTGACCCTCTATCGGGGGATCATCAACCTGGACCTGAAGGCCGGCGGGCATTCCGCCACCGTGATTCACTTGGATGACGGCTCTGGCGAGCGGGGCGGAGAGGAGGGTGCCTGCAATGGTCAGCATGACGATGGCCGCGCCACGGAGAGTGATGTGGATGGCCGCAATGCTGTGGCGGCGTGCGACGCATTCGATGCGCAGACCGGCAGGGAGGATTCCGGTCGTGAATCCTATCTGCTTGAGGACGTACTGGGATTGCTCCAATCCGATGCGCTCGCTGAAGAAATCGCGGGCGCGCGTGATTCCGGGCGCGCCGGGGTTGCCGATTCCGGTTTGACGAATCATGCGGATTCGGATGGGATTGGGCCCGACTATCCATACAGTGCCCATGACACGATAGGTCGGGACCGCTTCTATCGGTGGTTCGCCGGGGGCAAGGAGCATATAGCCCAGGGCGATGTGTACCAGCTCCAACTTGGGCATGAGATCCAGGTGGATTCCCGGATTCCGCCCTTCCGGGTCTACCGGCGCCTGCGGCACCAGGACCCGTCGCCCTATATGTATTACTTCGTGACCCCACAGGGTGTGCATGTCATCGGTGCCAGTCCCGAGCTCTTCATCGGACTGACCCCTGACGGCGACATCACCTTGCGGCCCATCGCCGGGACGGTCGGCAATCCCGGCGAGGGGGAGGCGCGCCGGGCGGCCATCAGGCAGCTGACCGGAGACCCCAAGGAGCGGGCCGAACACCTGATGCTGGTGGACCTGGGACGGAACGATGTGGCCAGGTGCTGCACCCCGGAGTCCCTGAAGGTCGACCGGTTGATGACCACCGAGGTCTACTCCCACGTCATTCATATGGTTTCGGATGTGGTCGGTCGAATCCGGCCCGGCCTGGACAAGTATGACGTTTTCGCGGCCGCCTTCCCGGCCGGCACCATGACCGGAACCCCCAAGGTCCGTGCGGTGGAGATCATCGAGGAGACCGAGGTCAGCCCCCGCGGGGTCTACGCCGGTGCGGTAGGCTTCCTGGGCTTCGACGGGATGGTCCTGACCGCCCTGTGCATACGGACCGCCTCCTACCACTCGGGCAGCTACCACCTGCGTGCCTCGGCCGGGATCGTTGAGGATTCCCAGCCTGAGAGCGAATGGCAGGAAACCATGAAGAAGATGAGTTCGGCCTACCTGGCCATCACCGGAAGGGAGCTGGCCCATGAACGCCTTGCTGATTGACGCCTTCGACAGTTTCGTCCATGTGGTCAAGAACTATGTGGACCTGCTGGGCGTGGATACGACCATCGTCCGGGTCAACCACCTTGCGCAGGTTGATCCACTCACCTTCGATGCGGTCATTCTGGGTCCCGGTCCGGGCCGCCCCGAGGACTGCGGTTACCTGGAGGTCCTGGACCGGGTGGCGGGCCGGAAGCCGGTATTCGGCATCTGCCTGGGCATGCAGGCCATAGCCCGGTACGCCGATGCCGACGTGGTCAGGGCCTCCAGCCGACAGCACGGCAAGGTGAGCCTGATCAGGAACGACGGGAAGGGCTGCTTCACAGGGCTGCCCACTACCTTCGAAGTGACCCGCTACCACTCCCTGGTCGCTGATGAGGCTTCGTCCGAAGCCGCACCCGACCTGGAGGTGAGCGCCCGCTCCCTCCTGGATGGATACGTCATGGGACTGCGGAACACCCGTGTCCCCATGGAGGGCGTGCAGTTCCACCCCGAAAGCATCGGGAGCCGATACGGACACCAACTGATCGGCAACTTCTTCGACCAGTACTGCAGTCGGTGACTGGGGCCGCCGTCAGCTTTGGGTGGGTGCGTCACCGGTCTCCTGATTCCGAAAGACCTCCCTGGCAACGTTGACGGCGTTGATGACCCTGGGGAAACCTACATAGGGAGCCGTCTGGAGAATGGCCTGAACCACCTCCGACCTGGTGAGGCCCACATGCAGGGCCGCGCCTATATGCACCCTGAGCTGGGGGGCGGTATCACCCTGGGTCACCAAACTGCCCAAGGTGACCAGTTCCCGCTGCCGGGCATCCAGGGTCGGGTCGGCATACACGTCGCCAAAGGCGAACTCGACGATCCACTTGCCCAGATCGGGCGCAATGTCCTGCAGGGATTCGACGACCGCCTGACCGCCCTCCCCATCGATCGATGCCAGTATCCTTGAGCCTCGCTCGAATCGTGACTCAGCCATGGCCCGCTCCTTTTCGGTAGAAGATTGAATGATTCTGAGCGTAAAGTATGAACCATGGTTCAGGGCAAGTGGAGGCGAACATGAGAATCGGGCAGGTATCGGAAAGAGTGGGGCTCCCCATATCCACACTTCGATATTACGAACGGAGAGGAATCATCCGGCCCGGGCGCTCGCCGGAGGGGTATCGGGACTACACGGAACAGGACCTGGCCTGGATAGCCTTCGTTCAGCGGTTGCTGGCGACCGGCATGCCCCTGGCCCAGGTTCAGGAGTATGCCCGACTCAGGCATGAGGGCGACTCAACCGTTCCGCAACGCCTGGAGATGCTCTATCAGCACCGGGGCGCACTTGAGGCCAGGATGAAGGAATTGCAGGAGCAGATGGGCTTCCTGGATCAGAAGATACAGGTATATCTCGGCATGTTGGAGAAGCAGTGAAACACTCGGTTTGAAGATTATGCCCCAGGAAGGCCTGGTCCAAGATCATCCAGGTATTGGGCAAAGCGACGATTGATTTCAGCTATTCGGTATCGAGCAATATTGGAGAGTTGCCTGTGTGTGGGCCTGAATCGTGAGTTGGCCATGATAGGTGGCCGAAGAGGCAACAGTCGTTTTTAATTCTCTATGGTTTGTGCGCCTGTGCAATATTATGAATGACCGAATCCCTATATTCCTCAAGGCAGCAGCGGGATGACGGTGTGTTCAAAATCAGTGTGAGTCGTTCCAGGCCTGTCTCGTAGAATCTACCGCGTTTGAAAAGACTAGTCCTGGTTTTCCCCTAGTCCTCTGAATCTTCCGAAGAATCTGGAAAGTTTGTCGATTACCTGTTGCTTCTTTTCGCCATGACCGCCTTGCGGGATGAACCTGGACACAGGTGGAAGAATGGTGGTGATTGCCGTGCCGCCGGTCTGCAGTGTTCCATCGCGGAATGCCTCGTCCATGAACCGTTCAGTCGGCTGGGGTTTGAGTCCTTCCTCCCTGATGATGGTCTGTAATTCCTCATCGCGTCTATGGTCGATGAACTCCCGCCATTGGTCATCCACGGTCCCCTTCATTGAAACCGTGTCGACGAAGTCGTCAATCAGGTCCTTCTTGTTGCGCAGGGAGGGGCTTGCCGAGACAGCCTTGTTGATCTCTGTGCGGATCTCCTTGTCCTCGCCGTTGCCATGCTTCTGACGGTACTGCTCCACCAGCATCAGGATATAGTCGACATTGATCTCGACCTGTTTGACCAGTTCGATCTCGAAGGTCAGATCATCATTGATGTTCTCCTTATCGGCCTCCCCGGCCTTTCGGTACTCGGCATACAGATCCAAATAGATGCTGCGATAATCCTGGCTTTGACGCTCGGACAGGATCTCGTTGCCTGCGAAGTCATCGAAGCTGTTGAGGATGTTCTGCAACCTGAGGATGTTCCCGAAGAGGGTTATGAAGTCCTTCTGTGCCTGCTCTCCAGAGATGGGTTGACCGATGGGGTAGGAATCAAGCAGTTCGGCAACCTTGTCTGCGTACTCCTTGTGATACTCCCGGTAGGGTTTGAGCAGGACGATCCCGCATGCTTCCTTGTTCCCGAACAGTTCCAGAGCCTCGTTGGTCTCCTGTTCCAGGTTTCTGAAGGAGACGATGTTGCCGTAGGTCTTGACCGAGTTGAGGATGCGGTTGGTCCTTGAGAAGGCTTGGAGGAGTCCGTGCATTCTCAGGTTCTTGTCCACGAACAGGGTGTTCAGGGTTTTGGCGTCGAACCCCGTCAGGAACATGTTGACCACGATCACCATGTCGATCTCACGGTTCTTGAGCCGCATGGAGAGGTCCTTGTAGTAGTTCTGGAACTTCTCGGCACTGGTGTCGTAACTGGTCCCGAACATATGGTTGTAATCGTCGATCACATCTTCGAGGAAGTCCCGATCATCCTTATGCAGGTCCTGAGTGCTGAAATCCTCGTCATCCAGTATTCCGTCAGTCTGTGGTCCGTTGGGGGCGTATGAGTATATGAGACCGATCTTCAGTCTTTCATCGGGGACCAGATCGGCCTGCTGATGTTGGAACTCGATATAGTACCGCTTGGCGGCTTCAATCGAGGCGGTGGCAAAGAGGGCATTGAACCCATGCACGCGGCGAGATTGCTTGACTTCCTCGACCTTGCGCCGTGATGAGACCACATCCTGGACGTTGGTAACAAATGATTGCTGGTAGGAGTCGAGTCTCCGGGTCTTCTGCGCAAAATGCTCGAGAGCGTATTTAACGATCTGGTAGATGCGGCGGTCAGACAAGAGGGCCTTTTCGGTATCGATGCCATGGACGGTGGCAGTGGAGTCGATAGTGTTGTTCTCACCCAGGCTATCTACATAGTCGATGCGGAAGGGGAGAACGTTCTTGTCGTTGATGGCATCCACGATCGTGTAGGTGTGCAGCTTGTCTCCAAAGGCCTGCTCAGTGGTCCTGAGTTTGGGATTCTTGCCGCTGCCGGCGTTCCTGGCGAAGATGGGGGTTCCTGTGAAACCAAAGAGGTTATAGCGTTTGAAGGAGCGGGTGATCATCGTATGCATGTCACCGAACTGGGATCGGTGGCACTCGTCGAAGATGATGACCACATGCTTCCCATATACAGGGTGGTCGGGGTTGGTATGGATGAAGGTGGACAGCTTCTGGATGGTGGTGATGATGATTCGCGCCTTGGGATCTTCCAGCTGACGTTTCAGCACCCTGGTTGAAGTGTTGGAATTGGCGGCACCCTTCTGGAAGCGGTCGTACTCACGCATGGTCTGGTAGTCCAGGTCCTTGCGGTCGACCACGAAGAGAACCTTGTCGACACCCTCCATTTGGGTTGCCAGCTGTGCGGTCTTGAAGCTGGTCAGGGTCTTGCCTGATCCGGTCGTGTGCCAGATGTAACCGCCCGCCTTGACCGTACCCAGTTGATGGGCGTTGGTGGAGACGAGGATGCGTTGGAGGATGCGCTCGGTGGCCACAATCTGGTAGGGGCGCATCACCATCAGGGTATCGTCTGCCGTCAGCACGCAGTATCGGGTCAGGATGTTCAGAATCGTGTGCTTGGCGAAGAAGGTCCTGGTGAAGGCCCTAAGATCCATGATCGGCTTGTTGGCGGCATCGGCCCACCAACTGGTGAACTCGAAGCTGTTAGATGCCTGGCTCCGTATAGTCTTCCGCTGCTTGACGGCTTCGTTGATGTGCTGCTGGCGGGTGGTGTTGGAGTAGTACTTGGTCAGGGTGCCATTGCTGATGACAAAGAGCTGGACGTACTCGAAAAGGCCGGAGTCTGCCCAGAAGGAGTCACGCTGGTAACGGTCGATCTGGTTGAATGCCTCGCGCAGGTCCACGCCGCGTCGCTTCAGTTCCACATGAACCATGGGCAGACCGTTGACCAGGATTGTCACGTCATAGCGGTTGGAGTACCTGGCCGTGCCTCCCTCGGTCCTGCCCGGCACCACATACTGGTTGATGACCTGGAGACTGTTGTTGTGTATGTCCTTCTTGTCGATCAGCATGACGTTCTTGGTGGAGCCGTCATCACGGTGGAGCACCTGGACGTTGTCCTGCTGAATGCGGATGGTCTTCTCCCTGATGCCGTCGTTGCTGGCGGCAATCTTATCTTTGAAGAATTGTCCCCATTCCTCATCAGTGAAGGTCATATTGTTGAGCTCTTCGAGCTGAGTACGCAGGTTGCCAACTAGATCGCCCTCGGTATGGATGGGCAGATACTCATATGCCTGGGATTCCAACAGTGTGATGAGGGACTTCTCCAGGTCGGCCTCCGACTGGTACTCCGTCTGTTCAGATTCGGGAGCCTTATATTCGGCAACCACCGTACTCTCTGATGAAAGGGCGATCGGATTGAACGTGCGAGTTGCCGCTTCACTCATGATTCAGCTCCTTGAAGGTCAGTGAACGGTTCCGGTAGTACTCATACTGCTTATGGCGTGCCTCGATCTCAGCGGGCAGGCCAGAATAAAGACTGTTGGCAAGAACGTCGAACTTATCAAGTTCAGTCGCAATATTCTCTTGGATTTCCCTATCAGGTATGGGAATCATAACTTTCGCTAATCTAGATTTTGAAACATTAAATCTTGTCACCCCACTAGCGGTACGAATCAATTGGCGTCGTATAGGTGCTGAGCGGAAAAGGTGTTTGGCAAAATCTAAATCCAGTAAAGGTTGCTTGGGGCGAATTCCTATAGTGAAACTGTTCAGATATAGCGGGTTGTCTACAGGCTTCGTGATGACAGAAGAAAGAGCAACCTCATTAGGAGTTTCTGACGAACCAGTTAATAGAATGTCTCCTTGTTGCAGCGTGTTTTGATGCTCGGCTGGGTCTATTTGTACATATGAGTGGGCAGTTATATCTGTTGCTTTGTTGTTATATACGTTTGAATATGTGACATAAGGTTCGCCTACATTTCCAAAGTCAGCTTTTGATTTACCTGTTAGACCACCAAATACTGTTCCAAAGTCACCTAAAGTCATAAAACTAGTGTTGTGGAGGTCGAAGATCATAGAATTATCACGATAGTAGTTGTATTGTTCCCGTCTAGATGCCAGTTCTGCTTCCAGTTCTGCTTCCAGTGAGGTGAAAGAGTCAAGGATCCGTACAATTTCTTCTTGTATATGAAGAGGCGGTACTGGAACATAAAAAGCCAGGAATGCTTTTGTGTTGAGATTTTTTTGTGCGCCCTGGCTTGTGCATGAAAAAATACGGTCTTGAGAATTTAAAAGCCAATAGGCTATGTAGTCTTTTGAAATGGAATTGTTCAACGGACTAAATGTAAAACCGGAATCAAGTAGCCAAAATTTACCGTTGACTTTCCGCACACACTCTCTAGACATGGCAAAACGTGATACCACATATTCGTTTTGTCGATTAAATTCATCAGTTCTGAAACTCTCTCCGCCGCCTCCGTAAACAGGGTAGAGAGAACCAGCATTATGTAGCTTTGTGATCCGTTCTCCGAAATTAAGCTGTATTAACTTTGCAAGCGGTTCAAACTTGACTCCGTTGGGGCATAGGTCCTGTATTAGCTTATTTAATCTGCTCATGCGATATAACCCTCGTCAATCAGGTCAATATGAGAGGTAACGTTATTCACATAGAAGGCGGCTCCTCGGTAGCTTTCCTTAGTGATATTTGTTACTTGCTCTATAAACTCGTGTACTTGTAAAGTGCTGCTGTTTGAGAGAGCCTGAAGCGCTAAACGGATAATTGCTCCCAGGTGAGTAGATCGTTCATTGCGTATCCTCCAGATCGGCCACGATGGCATCGATCTGCGTGCGCAGCTCCTGCTCGCGCTTGACGATGCCTTCGATGCGTTGGTTGAGTTCGTGGATGTCGACCTTTTCACTGGTGTCCTCGGGTTGCACGTAGCTGGAGACGGCGATGTTGTATTCGTTTTCGCCGATTTCCGAGTTCTGGACCAGCTTGGTCCGGTGTTCCACATCCTGGCGCTGGGTGAACCAGTCCAGAATCTGCTGGCGGTTGTCGGCATCAAGCTGGTTCTTGTTCCCCGAGTGGGTGAACTGGTCGGATGCGTCGATGAAGAGTACGGCGTTGTCCTTTTTGGACTTCTTAAGCACGATGATGCAGGTGGCAATCGTGGTGCCGAAGAAGAGGTTGGGTGGCAGTTGGATCACCGCATCGACATAGTTGTTGTCGATCAGGTACTTGCGGATCTTTTGCTCGGCCCCGCCACGGTAGAGTACACCGGGAAATTCGACGATGGCCGCCGTCCCGTTCACAGCCAACCAGGAGAGGATATGCATGGTGAAGGCCAGGTCGGCCTTGGAGGGAGGGGCCAGCACCCCGGCCGGAGAGAACCGCTCATCATTGATGAGCAGTGGGTTGTTCTTGCCCTCCCAGTGGATGGAGTAGGGAGGGTTGGAGACGATGGCTTCGAATGGCTCCACATCGCCGTGTGCTGGAGACGTCAGGGTGTCTCCATGAGCGATGTCGAACTGTTCGTAGTTGATGTCGTGCAGGAACATGTTGATGCGGGCCAGGTTGTAGGTGGTCAGGTTAATTTCCTGCCCGTAGAACCCACCCACCTTCTCCTTGCCCAGGACCTTGTCGAACTGGAGCAGGAGGGAACCCGAACCACAGGCCGGGTCATATACCTTGTCGACACGGGTCTTGCCCACTACAGCGATCCTGGTCAGCAGCTCGGAAACCTCCTGGGGGGTGAAGAACTCGCCGCCTGACTTGCCGGCCTGCGAGGCATACATGGTCATCAGGTACTCGTATGCATCGCCGAAGGTGTCGATCTGCGTTCCCTCGCTGATTCCCAGCTGCATGTCTCCTATGGCATCCAGCAGGCGGACCAGTTTCTTATTGCGGTCGGCAACCGTCGGGCCTAGCTTGTTGCTGTTGACATCAAGATCGTCGAAGAGCCCCTTGAGGTCGTCCTCACTAGCCGTGCCCACGGCTGATCCTTCGATGTGTTTGAAGACGCGTTCCAGGGTTTCATTCAGGTTTTCATCATGAGGGGCTCTGGCCCTTACATTGATGAAGAGCTCCGAGGGAATGATATAGAAGCCTTTCTCCTGCACTGTGTCAGGACGTCCCAATTCCGCCTGGTCGTCGGGCAATTTGGTGTAGTCGAAATCGGTGTCGTCTGCTTCGTGCTCGCCGCGATTTATGTAGGTGGTCAGGTTTTCGGAAATGAACCGGTAGAAGAGCAGACCCAGTACATAGGATTTGAAGTCCCAGCCATCCACGGAACCGCGCAGTTCATTGGCCATCCTCCATATGGTCTTATGGAGTTCTGAACGTTGCGCTTCTTTGGATTCTGCCGGCATACTGCTTTCTCCTTTATATGCGTAGTGCAATCCCCTTGAGCGTATGCTACTGATTGAGCCGCGCAGAATTGCAGTGCTGTTCATCATTCTATAGGAATATGCGTGGCTGCTTTCTGGCGTGGTCTATCCTCGGCTTGGGTAAGTCAGTGGCGCATACCTATCCGCTAGGGAATTTCGGGGAGGATCCCTGATACGTCCTAAGGTCAAACGCGTATATACAAAAGGCCCGGTCCCAACGCGCGCCGGTTGTAAAGTGCGTTGGGACCGGGCCCTGGTCTTGCTTTCCTCCCCCTACTTCACCTTCTTAATCGTGAGGATGATGAAGGCCCCGGCCATCACCGCGACTGCTGCGATGGGGAAGACCAGGAAGTACCCACCGGTCGCCGCGACGATGGGCGAAACGACCATGGGGGCGATGACCTGGCCCAGGGTGTTGGCCAGGTTGAGGATGCCCAGGTCCTTGCCGGCCTCATCGGGGTTGGGCAGTACGTCGATGTTCAGTGCCTGGTCCACGGCCATGTAGCCGCCATACCCCAGGCCCATCAGCGCGGCATAGATGAGCATGGCCGTCTTGGTAGGCCAGACCCATGGAATGATGATGCCCACGGCGATGATGATCGAGGCGACGAAGACCGGGAGTTTGCGCCTGCCCAGCCTGTCGGAGATGGGTCCGGAAAGCAGGGATATGATCAGGGATATGATCATGGTGATCATTGCCATGGATGATACGGTTGCGGCGGCGTTCTTCTGGTTCTGGCCGATATAACGCATGCATACGTACAGCTGGAATCCGACGATCATGTTATACCCTAGGATCAGAAGCAGGCGACCGACGAGTGCCTTGTAAAAGTCCGTGGCACCATGTGTCGGTGGGCGAAACTGCAGGGCCACCTGCCTGAGGCTGAACCTCCGTGCCGAATCGTTGGCTGCGGAGAGTTCGCGAGGCATGATGATGACGGTGATCAGACCTATCAACAGCCAGCAGATCGTACCGATGGCGAAACCGACCCTTGGTGAATCGATCAAGGCCGATCCAATGATGGTGCCCAGGGACTGTCCCACAATCTGTCCGGCGCCATAGAAGGCACTCATGGTACCCCGGAATCGTTGCGGAACCCGGTCGGAGAGGATTGCCACGCAGGAGGCCAGCATGCAGTTCAAGCCGACCTGCAGCAGTGACCACCAGGCCACGATGCCTACCAGGGTGGTGGAAACGGAGGTCATGTAATAGGCCAGTGCGGCAACGGGGGCACCCAGAAGGATCCATGGTGTGCGCTTGCCGAAGCGGCTGTGCGAGGCATCGGAGAGTGCGCCGAAGATGACATTGGCAATCAGGGCGAAGATGATGCTCACGGAGTTCATCGTGCCCAGGATGGTTTCGCCCTTGCCGATGCCGAGTGTATTGAACCGTGCCGGGAGCAGAACCGATGACGCGATGCCTCCCGCGGCCATGAAGGCGACGTTGAAGAATATGAAGCCGGCCCCGAATCGGGCAAGACGTGCCTTGCTGACCGGTCTGCCGGTATCGGGCGCCAGCTCATCACTGTTGATTTCCGCTGCCTTGGCAGTAACTGAACCCATGCGAACCTTCTTTGGTGATTGATGGAAAGATGATTGGAATCAGGCCCGGGCGGACCGGATCCCCGAAGTGGCGTTCGAAGGCTCCTGAATTCAGGTGACCGGTTCGGGGCCCCCGAACGCCTAAGGCAACAACCTACCTGCCCATGGGCAGGTATTTCTTGATCAGGTAGACGGGGGTGCAGCTCCAGGCGTGGCAGTAGCTGTTGATGAGGGTGCTGCCGTAGGGGGAGTACTCCGGCTGGTCGGGGTCGAAGGCCTCCCAGTAGGTGTCGGCGCCCAGGGCGATCATCCTGCCCCAATAGGACTTCAGGAGCTTGATGGCCTCCTCCTTGAGGCCTGCCACGAAGAGTGCCTCGACAACGTGGTGGTACATGTAGGGTGTGGCGATGCCCGTGACGGGGAAGAGCTCGTGCACCGTGGTGGACATGAGATCGTGGTTGCCCTGGTCGTCGAGGACCCGGGCCAGGACCATCCATGTCTGACTGGCGATGTTGAATTCGTGGTCGGGGCCGGAGGTGAATAGTCCCCTCTCCTTGTCGAAGAGGTGGTCCTTGGCGTACTGGATCAGGGCGGACAACTTGGCTTCGTAGGGCCGTGCGTCCTCGCCGGCTTTGACGGTCAGGTCGATGAACTGACGGAGTGCATAGACCAGGACCCCGTGGATGGCCGTGGCCTTGTCGAAATCGTTGGACCAGTCCACGAAGACCGGGGTATCCCCGAGCGTGAGCTCGCCGTCATCGCCTACCAGATCCAGATCCACATCCATCTGCTTTTTGGCGATCGGGTACAGATCGTGGAGCACCTCCATGTCTTGTTCATGGTTCATGAGGTCGCTCAGGGTGGAGATGAAGAAGAGGCCATAGTCGAAGAGGAAGGTGTCATCGGGGGTGTCGGGATCAACGAAGACGTTGGCCGAGATGCGTCCATCCGTGGTGCTCATGCCGGCGAAGAGGTAGAGGCACCGCTTGATCAGGGTGGTGTCGTTGAAGGTGGCATAGTCTGCCAGGGCCTGGAGGCGCAGGTCGCCGGTCCACAGCCTGCGATCGCGCTTGGGGCCGTCCTCGAAGACCTCCTGCATGCAGTCCCGGAGCGTCTTGCAGCCGACCTGATAGATCCTCTGGATTTCCGGGTCATCGCTCACGGGCTCCTGGGGCAGGGATTCGACGGCGCTCACGGTCTGTACCCTGGCATCGCTGAAAACGGCCTGCCACTTGGGGGAGGTGTCGATCACCTTGATCTCTGCATAACGGAAGCTGTATCGTCTGGGCATTTCGAGGTCGACGGGAAGGGAATCCAGGTGGATGGTCTCCTCCTGAATCCAGGACTTGCTCAGCCAGCCGTCGTAGGTTGAGCTTTCCTGGGAGAGCTCAACGGGGAGCTCGGCGAACTTGAGACGCAGGGTCAAAGGTGCGTCCATGGGTGAGCCGACCGACTCGATATGGATGGAGAAGTGTCCGACCATATGGTCGCCGAAGTCCAGGATCAGCGAATCCCCTCGCTTCATGGGCTTGGATTGTCTGGCTGTGGAGGCGTCCGTTGTCACGGTCACCCCGCCCAATGATTCGGGGTCGGCGGTCAAGGTGCCTTCGCCCACCGGTTCCATGGTGCCGGTACGGAGCTTGGGGCGCAGTGCCTCGGCCTTGGCGAGCAGACGCTCGTCATGATTGAATGTGACGTCGTTGTTGATCTGGAACGTGAATCCCATTGTCTTACCTTTCAAAAATGCAGGGGCGTAGGGAGGTGGCCGAAGCGGCCGCCCTCACACCCCTGCATGGCATCGTCCCGTCAGACTTCCGCCTCGCGGACGCCGTACTTCTTCTGCATGGCAATCATGACCAGACCGCCGATCAGGCCGACGGTCAGGAGGGCCGCAAACCCGAACATGGTTCCGCGGATGGCCGAGGGGACGACCAGGGCCGGGGTGATCAGGGCGAAGAGACCGCAGCAGAAACGGGAGAAACCGTTGATGAAGCCCTGGACCGAGGCGCGGACCTCCACCGGGAAGGACTCCTGGGTCCAGACCTTGTACATGGCCTCGCCGGCGAGGTTATTGCCGATGTTGTAGAAGCCGATGGCGATGACGATGGGCCAGAGCGAGGAGCTGCTCAGGGCCAGGCCAAGCATGGCGGCGATCTGGATGATCTGTGCGATGACGAAGACGATGTTGCGCCACTTTCCTCCGGAGAGGGAGGCGAAGATGGATGTGGTCACCAGGCCGAGCAGGTTGAGGACGATGCCGGCACCCGTGGCGAAGGTCTGGCTGGCGTGGGCCTGGACCAGGGTGAAGGTCTGGAACTGGCCGAAGGTGTTGGCCAGGAGGTTCCATGCCAGATAGAAGACCATGATGCAGGTGAAGAAGAGAACATACCTTGAGCTTCCCTTGCTGAAGAAGACACTGCGGATGTTGACCCTGTCGCCTTCGCCGACCACGGTATGCCCGCTTGCGGCCTCTTCCCTCCGTTCCTCGGCGATGCGCTGATCGGCCTCTTTATGGAAAATCCGGAACCTGGCGGATGAGAGGCGCCACAGCCAGGTGATTACAGCCACGATGGCCAGCAGGGCGAAGACGATCCGGGCCCCGGTGGCTCCGCTGACCTTGGAGACCAGGAAGGCGGCCACATAAGAACTGAGTACGCCCACCTGCCAGAAAATCTGTGTGGAAGAGACCAGCTGGGCCGAGGTCTTCTCGTTGGGGGAATCATGCGAGATCACGGTCAGACTGATCGGCAGATCGGCACCCGACGCAAGGCCTGCGATGATGACGCCAGCCAGCAGCATGGCGTAGTTGCCGGAGAAAACACAGACCAGAACGCCGATGGCGTAGAGGAAGTTGAGCCAGTTGAATGAACGGATCAGGCCTGCATGTTTGGTGATTTGACCGGAGAGGAGCGATCCGGCGGCAATGGCGAATGTTAAGGCACCGGAGATGATGCCTACCTGGCCATTGGTCAACCCCAGCCCCTGCTGCCAAACGGTAATCGTGGCCGAGAGTCCCACAATGATCCCGGATCCGAGAATAGATCCAATTCCCGCTGCAATGGCCAGAGGCCGATACCTGGTGAATTCCGATGTCTGTTCCATGTTCCCTGTCCTCGTTGATTGAGAAACCGTGTACCGCAACGTAGATTTATCGTAACGAGGTATGGATGGGGTTACAAGACGCACGGAATCGCACTTTATTTGCAAATTCACAGATTGTGTGCATGAATGGTGGGGGTTGCAGTGTACGAACGTAGGGGATACCGGCCGGGTTCCTTGTCCCCGTCAGGCTTGGAAGGGTTCCATGTTCTCGCAACGACTTGATCGCATCCTTCATGAACACAATGAGGTCGAACGTCGCCAGCTCAGTACGGTCAGCAACTTCAATTACATGAACCTGGATTTCTCCCATGGTGCCGTGCCCCAGATGCCCGAGTGGATTTTCTTCAAGGATGGCAGCATAGCCGTCACCAAGAGCAACCGCTTCTCCTATGTGCCCGAGCACACTCACAGTTTCATCGAAATGAACTACATGTATTCCGGGAGGTGCACGCAATACATCAACAATGAGCTTGTCGAGCTGCATCAGGGCAGCCTGGTCATGCTGGACAAGGCCGTACCCCACCGAATCTCGTATACCGATGAGGACGATATCCTGGTGAACATCCTTGTTCAGGAGCATGCGGACATCACCTCCATGTTCACCATGGTCCCGGAGTCGCTCAATGTGATCTCCCAGCTCATCGCCAACGTGGGCAACGCCTCGACCCTGCATGACAACCTCATCGTCTTCGACCTGCAAGGGCACGCCGTGCCCACCAACCTGATCGAGGTGCTCATCGAGCAAGGGTTGGCTGGCCGGCCGACCGTTGGCCGGAACCGGGCCATGGAGCTGGTGCTTTCCGCACTGGTCATTGAATTGAAGGCATTGATTTCCAAAAGCGTCATCGATTTCGGCAACATCCAGGCCGAGCAGGTGGCTCCGATCATCTCATATATTAACCGGCACTATGCCACGGTGAGTCTGGTATCCGTCGCCGACCGGTTCGGTTACAACCCCAACTACCTGAGCAACAAACTGAAAAAGGCCACAGGGGAAGGTTTCCAGGAGCTGTTGGATCGCCGCAGACTGATCGAGGCGCAGAAAATGATGAACGGCACCGACTGTTCGAACCAGGAAATCAGCGAGGCGATCGGCTACCGCAATGTGACATCACTCTTTCGGCTGTTCAACAAATATCTGGGTGCGACCCCCGATGATTACCGCAGCAAGAACCGCCAGCTCTAGTATTCCGGTTCCTGCCCCTCTTGTGGACAATTGAATACAACCACGGATATGCGTGAATGCCGATTTCCGCTGCACCGCCTCAGGGAGGTACCGAGCATGTGGAGCGGGGAGGGGGGCATCGGGGACTCAATAGGGTATGAAGCGCCTGTCCATAATGACCGGACCGCATATGGAACACCAACAGCGCTCATCAAGGATACCCGTGGGGACGAACAGCAAACTGAAGGGTACGGTAAGCGCCGCCTACTCGCGGTCAAATAAACCGGGCTGCGCAACCCTGGTCGACATATCCGGCCTGTTCAAGGAGAACGTCGATGGGCGAGGTGTGGATTCACCGCCGATGCAGCTGCGTCTGCGGAACGTACCCATACTGAATTCGCCATACAGGACGCCGACCAACAAGGGGGGCAGGTAAGGGCGAAACAGCTGCCATCAACAATAATGGAGACGAGCTTGACACCGATTCCGCATCCAGGCCCATCTCCTGAAAAGCCTCGCCGATTCCGTATCGGAGACATGTCCTGGTTTATCCTGTGAGGTTAGCGGGCCAGGACACGCCTCCAGAGTTCGATGAAGTGCACGTGTCGGTCAGTCGGAGAGTTACCGGTATGCTCCAAACGCGTACTGGTGCAGATTGCAGCTATCAGAACGGTGGGAGGCGCGACGATCCATACGTTCTACCACGGCTTTTTCAGGCTCTTCATGGGAATGCGCACCATGACGGTTGATCGGGGGGGGGGGGGGCAATCGCCTGTCACCGCCATTGGCGAAGACCGCACTTAAAGGTGACTTCGGCTTGCCGAGGTCAGTTGTCATAGGGAAGAGACGATGGGCGGCATCGGTCTTGAGGAGTCGGGACAGGGTTCTTGCGATTCGTGAGTAGCTCACGATGGTACCGAAGCTGATATGCGCGGGGGATCTGGAAATGTATCGATCTGTGCTGATGGGGTCTCAGTGCGAAGCCGTCGCGACGGCCCCTGCGAAAGGCATGGTACCGCCTGATGTCATCGGTACGCACCTCCGATAGGCTCTATGTCGATGCGTGAACCTCTACGTCGGAGACGGCAATCAAGCGTAGCGTTCATGCCGGTATCAAGCTCAGGGTTTCCTGCACGGTCCGGTGATCTCTCGTGGGGCTTGAGCCCATAACCCATGATTCGCGAGGAAACGGTGGCAATTAGTCCTGCTGAATGCGGGATGTCGTGTCTCTGCTCGCTTCTGCGACACTGATGATTCCGCGTCGGCTTCCCGTCGGGGAGGAGACCCGGGACCGCTGAGCGGTGTCGGGTTTTGTGGGGCCGGGCGTATAACCGATGTCTGTTTGTATGGAGGAGGGCCGGTTACCGGGAGACGGCGCTGCGTGTTTCCCGATAACCGGTCCTCCTCGTGTGTGGCGGGTCGGTTACCGTTCTTCTACTTGGTGGAGGAGCCGTGTGCGATCCTTCGTCCGGTGCGAATGCTCACCAGGGTCAGGATTCCCGCGGCCAGGGTCAGGATTCCCGCGGCCAGGATGGGGGCGGTGTCGCTGCCCGTGCTGGACAGGACGCCGGACGGATTCGGGTTATCGGCCGGGCCGGTCAGCTGCTGTGTATGGTCGATTGGCTTTTGTGTGGGGTCGGTCGGCTTGGTGGGTTTCTGTACGGGTTTGGCGGGCCTGGTGGGTTTCTGTGTGGGGGTGGTGGGTTTCTGTGTGGGGGTGGTGGGTTTCTGTGTGGGGGTGGTCGGTTTCTCGTCGGCACTGCGGGTCCAGTGGGCGGTGAGGGTCAGGTCGCCGGTGACGGGCTGGTCGAAGCCGTAGGGGTCCGTTCCGTTGAACCAGCCGTTGAACCGGTAGCCGTCCCTGGTCGGGTCGGCGGGTCTGACGGCCTTCTGCCCGTCCATGACCCGTTGGGCCGAGACGGCCGAACCGCCAGCCGGGTCGAAGGCGACGGTACGGGTGGCCACCGGGGCCTCATACGTGTAAGTCAGGTGCTCGTCAGGCTGGGCCACCCCGTTCAGGGTCCAGGTGACGGTGACTGTGACCGTGCCGGCCGCATGCGAGGGGGTGGACACGCTCCAGGTGCCGTCCGTCTTGGCGGTCAGGTCCACGCCCGCAATTCCGTCGAACCGCACGCCGACGAGCCCGACCTGATCGGGGAAGGCCACCCGCCCCGGCCTCCCATTCGGGGAGACGCTGTCGGTGTCGCGTCCCAGCGCGCCGAGAAGACTGTATCCCCAGGTGTAGAGGTTGCCGTCCGAGTCAGTGGCCAGGGAGTAGTTTTCGCCTGCATCGGCCCGGGTCCATTTGTCGACGCCTGCCGGCTTGGTCACCATGCCGGGTGTCGCGTCCTGACCGGCGCTGCCGGTGTCGCGTCCCAGCTTGCCGTCGCTGTTCCTTCCCCAGGTGTAGAGGTTGCCGTCCGAGCCGATTGCCAGGGAATGGCTGTATCCTGCGTCGGCCTCGGTCCATTTGTCAACGCCTGCCGGCTTGGTCACCATGCCGGGTCTGTTGGACGGTGTGGTGTTGGTGTCGCGTCCCAGCTTGTCGAAGTAGTTGTTTCCCCAGGTGTAGAGGTTGCCGTCCGAGCCGATTGCCAGGGAGTAGTTTTCGCCTGCATCGGCCTGGATCCATTTGTCAACGCCTGCCGGCTTGGTCACCATGCCGGGTGTCGCGTCCTGACCGGCGCTGCCGGTGTCGCGTCCCAGCTTGCCGTCGCTGTTGTTTCCCCAGGTGTAGAGGTTGCCGTCTGAGCCGATTGCCAGGGAATGGTTGTATCCCGCGTCGGCCTGGATCCATTTGTCAACGCCTGCCGGCTTGGTCACCATGCCGGGTGTCGCGTCCTGACCGGCGCTGCCGGTGTCGCGTCCCAGCTCGCCGTCGCTGTTGTTTCCCCAGGTGTAGAGGTTGCCGTCTGAGCCGATTGCCAGGGAATGGCTGTATCCCGCGTCGGCCTGGGTCCACCTGTCCATGCCTGCCGGCTTGGTCACCATGCCGGGTCTGTTGGACGGTGTGGTGTTGGTGTCGCGTCCCAGCTTGTCGAAGTAGTTGTTTCCCCAGGTGTAGAGGTTGCCGTCCGAGCCGATTGCCAGGGAATGGCTGTATCCCGCGTCGGCCTGGGTCCACCTGTCCATGCCTGCCGGCTTGGTCACCATGCCGGGTCTGTTGGACGGTGTGGTGTTGGTGTCGCGTCCCAGCTCGTCGAAGTAGTTGTTTCCCCAGGTGTAGAGGTTGCCGTTCGAATCGATTGCCACGGGGTAGTTTCCGCCAGCGCTGATCTGTGTGATTCGACCGGTTTTAGGTGGGGTGAGGGTAATGGTAGTGCCGCCGGCATCTGGCCCGTGGTCGAGATCGATGGCCCACTGCCGGCCTGCCGTTTGCGTCTGAATAGTCGAAGTGGATGGCGTAGATTCGCCCGTAGCGGCGGAGGCGGCACTACCACCGGTCAGACATAAGCCGACCAGTAGGGCGGTTGCCGTCAATGAGCGGCCGTGATGGATGAAACTAGACATTGACTACAGATCCTTTCCTTTTGTTATACGTACCACAGTGTGTTGGGTTCCCGCCCCTCCCTCAAGAGGGCAATACGCGCACACATACACATCGTAGAAAAATACAACGAAAACACAACTAAAAGAATAGTAAAGAATACAAGAACAGTTTGTATCGTTCTCATTTGGCTAAGATATGTGTGTGACATTATGAGGATAAATTCTATGAATATCTTGACAGAGGGAAGGCCCTGATGTCCGGGGCGGAGCAGTTGCCGATGGCGTTCTGAGGAAGCAGATGGCGCACAAGAATACTGAAGGCACCTTGATCGGTTCCGGACCGAGGTGCCTTGTTCAGCCTGTGCCCCTCGTGGGACTCGAACCCACAACCCACGACTTGAAAGATTGCGGGGTGAAGCAGAGGGGACTGACCTGGCCCGAAATGGAGTTGAGAGTAATGCTCATTGCTCTCAGACTGATTATCCCTGTACGATGATCATTTTGATGCCTCGTAGCGATTTAGCCGGCTATGCCGGCTTTTTTTATGTGTATGGCAAGGAGAGCCGGCATGGAGTTTTCTGGGCACAGGCAGCCGCCGAGCGGATGGGTCAGTCGTGTGGATGGTTGGGTGGCCTCGCTGCGGGCTCACGGAGACACTCCAGCCACGGTGGAGCACTGGTGGTATCTCGTGACCCAGTTCGCCATCTTCATCAGGATGAACCCCGAAGACGTTCAGACCCAGGACATCCTTGACTGGTTGACCAGGGGGGTTTCAACCAGCGCGATCAGATCCGACGTCAACTCCCTGAGATCCTTCTATGGATGGCTGTACAGGGATGGCGTCATACGGGTCAATCCGATGGATGGCGTTCCCGCGGTCAAGCGGCGACGCAAGAAGCAGAAGCCCGCCCCGCAGGCGGCCGTCGACCGGGGGCTGAACCATATTGATCCCCGGGTGCGGCTCCTGGTCAGGCTGTTCTGTGAAGCGGGGCTGCGAAGATCCGAGGCCATAGCCGCCAGGACGGATGACCTCGTGGAGGACCTGGCCGGCATGAGCCTGCTGGTCCACGGCAAGGGCGGCAAGGACAGGATGGTGCCCCTGGGCGATGGGCTGGCCCGTGAGCTTTCAGCCCTGCCGCGCGGGTACTTCTTTCCCGGCCGGCATGAGGGGCATGTCTGTTCCGATACGGCCTATGTCCTGGTCAAGAAGGGGACGGGTTGGCCGCCTCACTCCTTCAGGCGACGGTTCGCCACGGACGTGTGGAAGGCCACGGGTGATGTGGTCAAGGTGCAGTCGCTCCTTGGCCACGAGTCCCTGGCGACGACACAGGCCTACATCTATGACAGCGCCGACGATCTCAGACAGGCAGTCGACAGCATGCTCTCATACCGGAGCCGTAAAGGTGTGCGTGTGGTGCAGCCTGGGAGGATCCTGGAGGCCTATGGGCTGCCCATGCCCCTGATCGACAGGATACTGGCCGGCAAGAATGACGAATACCGGCAGGATCCACTATTCTGCTGACTTGGGCAGGGTTGCAATGAAGCCTAAAAGGAAGTCTCTTTTACAAAAGCGGCCGTTTACCGGAATTCCGGACAGTGGTCCTCGAGGATGCCCGGTCGGCGTCGGAAGTGTCGGGGAGGTCCTCCTGTAATCAGTGTACGGGGATTCTCCGGTGTTCATGGGTTGTCGGATGGGGTGGGGCCTGGAGTCATGAGAGTTGCACGGAGCCTTATTTGGTAGTACCGGAGATGCGGGGTCATTGGTTTTCTTGAGTGTGCCGGCAGGCACGGCTGCACGGCAGGTGGTGTGGGCGATGCCATGGCCCATCTCTCCTGGGCCAGGAGGGGGTTCGGCCGGTCGTGGGCGGTGTGCAGGGCGGACCCGGCCCTGTGGGTGGGGCCGGCCGTGGACGGTGGCCCTATCGGGGTGATGGTCCATATCGGTCCGATCCGTGACGTGGTGGTCTTCCGTTGCATGCGGCCGGGGGGCGGATTCAGACGGCTCATGGAAGGGGCGGAGACGCCATACGCAGGCTCGACGGACGTGATCCGGCCGGGTGGGCGATGCGCATGGCCGGCGGACCCTCCCCGGTGGTCTTATTCCCCCGTGCCGTTGGGCCCGTCGCCGTGTGGGTGGCCGGGTGTCCTGGCTGCGGGCTTGTGGTGATGCTTCCGTGCCGCTGGGCCGTTCCCGTCGCGGGTTGTGGTTGTGGTGGGGGTGGTCCCGTCCCTGTTGGGGGCGGGGGCGGGGCCACCTGGTGGTCCGTGCCGTCGTTTGGGGAATGTGTGGCGGTGCGGGCCTGCTTACTCGTGTGAAGTGTGTGTGGGGTGTCGGTGTCGTCTGGCCGCGTCGGTGGCGGCCATGAGGGTCAGGCCGATGGCGGCGAGCAGGAGGATGCCGTGGCTTCCGGTCAGGGGCAGGCTGCCGATGGTGACGTACCGGTACGTGTTGCCGGTGTCGTCGGCCTGGGGTGCCCCGTCGAGGGTCCAGCTGATGGTGACGGGCACCCCTCCGGCCGTGTGGGCGGGTGTGGTGACCGTCCACGTGTCGTCGGCGCCGGCCGTGGGAACGGTGCTTTCGACCCGGTCGAACAGCACCCGGGTGGGTATGCCGCGCGAGGGGAAGACCACCCGACCGGGCCGGCCGTCCGTGCTGCTGCCGCCGGTGTCGCGTCCCAGTTTGCCGTTGTAGTTGTTTCCCCAGGTGTAGAGGTTCCCGTCGGAGCCGATCGCCATGGAATAGTATTCCCCTGCGATGGCCTGGGTGAAGGTGATGCCGGTGGGTGGTGTGACCCGTCCGGGCCGGCCGTCCGTGCTGCTGCTGCCGGTGATGGTGGTGTAGCGTCCCAGCTGGCCGTCGAGGTTGTCTCCCCAGGTGTAAAGGTTCCCGTCGGAGCCGATCGCCATCGAATGGTCGTATCCTGCGCTGGCCTGGGTGAAGGTGATGCCGGTGGGTGGTGTGACCCGTCCGGGCCGGTCGGCGGGTGTGCCGGTGGTGTCGCGTCCCAGCTGGCCGTAGGCGTTGTCTCCCCAGGTGTAGAGGTTCCCGTCGGAGCCGATCGCCATCGAATGGTCGTATCCTGCGCTGGCCTGGGTGAAGGTGATGCCGGTGGGTGGTGTGACCCGTCCGGGCCGGTTGGCGGGTGTGCCGGTGGTGTCGCGTCCCAGTCGGCCGTAGGAGTTGCTTCCCCAGGTGTAGAGGTTCCCGTCGGAGCCGATCGCCATGGAATAGTATTCCCCTGCGATGGCCTGGGTGAAGGTGATGCCGGTGGGTGGTGTGACCCGTCCGGGCCGGTCGGCGGGCGTGGTGCCGGTGTCGCGTCCCAGCTGGCCGTCGAGGTTGTCTCCCCAGGTGTAGAGGTTCCCGTCGGAGCCGATCGCCATGGAATGGCTGTTTCCTGCGCTGGCCTGGGTGAAGGTGATGCCGGTGGGTGGTGTGACCCGTCCGGGCCGGTTGTAAGGCGTGCCGGTGGTGTCGCGTCCCAGCTGGCCGTAGGAGTTCCATCCCCAGGTGTAGAGGTTCCCGTCGGAGCCGATCGCCATCGAATGGTCGTATCCTGCGCTGGCCTGGGTGAAGGTGACGCCGGTGGGTGCTGTGACCCGTCCGGGCCGGTTGGCGGGTGTGCCGGTGGTGTCGCGTCCCAGCTGGCCGCTGCCGTTGTATCCCCAGGTGTAGAGGTCCCCTTTGGAGTCGATGCCCAGGGAATGCCAGTCTCCTGCGCTGGTCTGGCTGAATCTGATGCCGCGTGCGGGTGGCGGGGTGAGGGTGACGGTGGTGCCTCCCGTGTCTGGTCCGTGGTCGGGGCTGATGGTCCACTGCCCGTCGCCCTTGGTCCAGTGGGCGGTGATGGTGATGCTTTGGGTGACGGGCCGGGTGAAGTCGTAGGCGACGGGCGTGGTGCCGGTGAACCATCCGTCGAACCGGTATCCGTCCCTGGCGGGGTCGGTGGCGGGCCGTGTGGCCGTGTCCCCCTCGGTGACCTGTTGGGTCCGGGTGGCGGGTGTGCCGCCGTTGGCGTCGAAGGTGACGGTGTAGGCGGGGCGGTCGTACCGGTAGGTGCTGCTCGTGTCGTCGGCCTGGGGTGTCCCGTCGAGGGTCCAGCTGATGGTGACGGGCACCACTCCGGCCGCGTGGGCGGGTGTGGTGACCGTCCATGTGCCGTCGGCGCCGGGCATGAGTCCGGTGCCGACGGCATGGTCGAAGAGCACCCCGGTGGGTTTGCCACGCGAGGGGAAGACCACCCGTCCGGGCCGGCCGTCCTGGATGTTGGCGGTGTCGCGTCCCAGTTGGCCGTAGTTGTTGTTTCCCCAGGTGTAGAGGTTCCCGTCGGAGCCGAACGCCATGGAAATCATATTGCCGCCTTCGCTGCTTTGGGTGAAGGTGATGCCGGCGGGTGCTGTGACCCGTCCGGGTTTTATGTCTGCGTTGACTCCGTTGATGGTGGTGTTGGTCTCGCGCCCCAGCTGGCCTAGGTCGTTGGCCCCCCAGGTGTAGAGGTTCCTGTCGGATCCAAGCGCCATGGAATAGCGACTTCCTGCGTTGGCCTGGGTGAAGGAGGTGACGCCGGTGGGTGGTGTGACCCGTCCGGGCCGTCCGTCATACCCGCTGCTGCCGGTGTCTCGTCCCAGCTGGCCGCTGCTGTTGTCTCCCCAGGTGTAGAGGTTCCCGTCGGAGCCGAGCGCCATCGAATAGGTGCCATTTGCGCTGATCTGGGTGAGGGTGACGCCGGTGGGTGGTGTGACCCGTCCGGGCCGGTCGTATGGTGTGCCGGTGGTGTCTCGTCCCAGCTGGCCTTTGCTGTTGTCTCCCCAGGTGTAGAGGTTCCCGTCGGAGCCGATCGCCATGGAATGGTAGTCACCTCCGGCGAACTGTGTGAGGGTGACGCCGGTGGGTGGTGTGACCCGTCCGGGCCGGTCGTATGGTGTGCCGGTGGTGTCTCGTCCCAGCTGGCCGCCGCTGTTGTCTCCCCAGGTGTAGAGGTTCCCGTCGGAGCCGAACGCCATGGAATAACCGTATCTGGCGCTGGCCTGGGTGAAGGTGACGCCGGTGGGTGGTGTGACCCGTCCGGGCCGGTTGGCGGGTGTGCCGGTGGTGTCGCGGCCCAGTTGACCGTCATAATTGTCTCCCCAGGTGTAGAGGTTCCCGTCGGAACCGATCGCCATGGAATGCATGTCTCCTGCGCTGGCCTGGGTGAAGGAGGTGATGCCGGTGGGTGGTGTGACCCGTCCGGGCCGGCCGTCATACTCGCTGCTGCCGGTGTCGCGTCCCAGCTCGCCGAAGAGGTTGTCTCCCCAGGTGTAGAGGTCCCCTTTGGAGTCGATACCCATGGAACACATGTCTCCTGCGCTGGTCTGGCTGAATCTGATGCCGCTTGCGGGTGGCGGGGTGAGGGTGACGGTGGTGCCGCCGGCCTTGGGTCCGTGGTCGGGGCTGATGGTCCATTGGCCGGTCTTGGTCCAGTGGGCGGTGATGGTGGTGTCTTGGGTGACGGGTCGGGTGAAGT
>NZ_BTXM01000004.1:0-107876 GCF_036987015.1 Bifidobacterium indicum | reverse complement strand
ACTTCACCCGACCCGTCACCCAAGACACCACCATCACCGCCCACTGGACCAAGACCGGCCAATGGACCATCAGCCCCGACCACGGACCCAAGGCCGGCGGCACCACCGTCACCCTCACCCCGCCACCCGCACGCGGCATCAGATTCAGCCAGACCAGCGCAGGCACCTACCATTCCATGGGCATCGACTCCAAAGGGGACCTCTACACCTGGGGAGACAACGACTACGGCCAGCTGGGACGCGACACCACCGGCATGTCAGCCAACCGGCCCGGACGGGTCACACCACCCACCGGCGTCACCTTCACCCAGGTCAGCGCCGGAAGCTTCCATTCGATGGCGATCGGCTCCGACGGGAACCTCTACACCTGGGGATGGAACATTTACGGCCAACTGGGACGCGACACCGGCAGCAGCCGTCAGGACAACCGGCCCGGACGGGTCACACCACCCACCGGCGTCACCTTCACCCAGATCAGCGCAGGGGAATACCATTCGATGGCGATCGGCTCCGACGGGAACCTCTACACCTGGGGAGCCGACCTCAGCAGCCAACTGGGACGCGACACCACCAGCACACCCGCCGACCGGCCCGGACGGGTCACACCACCCACCGGCATCACCTTCACCAAGGCCATCACAAGCGGCGACTATTCCGTGGCGCTCGGCTCCGACGGGAACCTCTACACCTGGGGAGACAACAGCAACGGCCAGCTGGGACGCGACACCACCAGCAGCGGGTATTATGGCCGGCCCGGACGGGTCACACCACCCGCCGGCATCACCTTCACCCAGGCCAGCGCGAGCAGCAACCATTGCATAGCGCTCGGCTCCGACGGGAACCTCTACACCTGGGGATGGAACAGTAGCGGTCAGCTGGGACGCGACACCACCGGCACACCCGCCGACCGGCCCGGACGGGTCGCACCACCCACCGGCATCACCTTCACCCAGGCCATCGCAGGCAGCTCCCATTCCATGGCGATTGGCTCCGACAGGAACCTCTACACCTGGGGAGCCAACGCCAGAGGCCAACTGGGACGTGACACCGGCAGCAGCGGGTATGATAACCGGCCCGGACGGGTCACACCACCTACCGGCGTCAGCTTCACCCAGGCCAGCGCAGGCCGCGACTATTCCGTGGCGTTGGGCTCCGACGGGAACCTCTACACCTGGGGAAGCAACAGCTACGGCCAACTGGGACGCGACACCGGTACCGCACCCGCCGATCGGCCCGTACGGGTGGTCTTCCCCTCGCGTGGCAAACCCACCGGGGTGCTCTTCGACCATGCCGTCGGCACCGGACTCATGCCCGGCGCCGACGGCACATGGACGGTCACCACACCCGCCCACGAGGCCGGAGTGGTGCCCGTCACCATCAGCTGGACCCTCGACGGGACACCCCAGGCCGACGACACGAGCAGCACCTACCGGTACGACCGCCCCGCCTACACCGTCACCTTCGACGCCAACGGCGGCACACCCGCCACCCGGACCCAACAGGTCACCGAGGGGGACACGGCCACACGGCCCGCCACCGACCCCGCCAGGGACGGATACCGGTTCGACGGATGGTTCACCGGCACCACGCCCGTCGCCTACGACTTCACCCGGCCCGTCACCCAAAGCATCACCATCACCGCCCACTGGACCAAGGGCGACGGGCAGTGGACCATCAGCCCCGACCACGGACCAGACACGGGAGGCACCACCGTCACCCTCACCCCGCCACCCGCACGCGGCATCAGATTCAGCCAGACCAGCGCAGGAGACTGGCATTCCCTGGGCATCGACTCCAAAGGGGACCTCTACACCTGGGGATACAACGGCAACGGCCAGCTGGGACGCGACACCACCGGCACACCCGCCAACCGGCCCGGACGGGTCACACCACCCACCGGCGTCACCTTCACCCAGGCCGTCGGAGGTGCCTACCATTCCACGGCGCTAGGCTCCGACGGGAACATCTACACCTGGGGAGACAACAGGAACGGCCAGTTGGGACGCGACACCACCGTTACGCCGGCCGACCGGCCCGGACGGGTCACAGCACCCACCGGCGTCACCTTCACCAGGATCAGCGCAGGCTACTGGCATTCCATGGCACTCGGATCCGACGGGAACCTCTACACCTGGGGGAACGATATCTACGGCCAGTTGGGACGCGACACCACCAGCAGCGGTGCACCAACCAACCAACTGCCTGCACCGGTCACACCCCCCGCCGGGGTGCGCTTCACCCTGGTCAGCGCAGGAGGCTATCATTCGATGGCGATCGGATCCGATGGCAATGTATACACCTGGGGAAGCAACAGCAAAGGCCAGCTGGGACGCGACACCACCAGCAGCGGTGCACCAACCAACCAACTGCCTGCACCGGTCACACCCCCCGCCGGGGTGCGCTTCACCCTGGTCAGCGCAGGAGGCTATCATTCGATGGCGATCGGATCCGATGGCAATGTATACACCTGGGGCAACAACGATGGCGGCCAACTGGGACGCAGCAGCAGTGTGACCAGTGGTGCAACCATCGTGGGGAACTCACGACCGGGACCAGTGTCAAACCCAATCGGCAGCACCTTCACCGCGGTCAGCGCGGGATTCAACTATTCCACGGCTCTCACGTCAGATGGGACGCTGATGACTTGGGGTGAAAACGTCTTCGGCCAGCTTGGACGCAAAACCTCCAGCGGATCCACCCCCGGAAAGGTGGGAGCTCCCACTGGGGTCACGTACACCGGTTCCGCAGCCGGATATACTCATTCCATGGCCATTGGATCCGACGGGAACCTCTACACCTGGGGATCAAACGTGGACGGCCAACTGGGCCGCAACCCCGGAGCCATCGCCACCGCAGAGGCCGGTTCGGTGCCCTTCCCCGCACGCGGCATACCTACCCGGGTGCTCTTCGATCGGGACCAGAGCACCGGTCCCACGGCCGGCGCCGACGACACGTGGACGGTCACCACACCGGAACATGCGGCCGGAGGGGTGCCCGTCACCATCAGCTGGACCCTCGACGGGACACCCCAGGCCGACGACACCGGCAACACCTACCGGTACGTCACCATCGGCAGCCTGCCCCTGACAGGAGGCGGCGGCATCCTCTTGATCATTATGATTGGTCTGACTCTCATGGCCACCACGGCCGCAGCCAGACGACACCGACACCCCACCCGCACCACACACACTTCACACGAGTAAGCAGGCCCGTACCGTCACATTCCCCAAACGGCGGCACGGACACCAGGTGGTCCCGCCCCCACCCCCAACAGGGGCGGGACCACCACTTCCCCGCACTACCACGACAACAGCGCGACCAGCCGGAACAACGACGCGCGGTTGATAAGACGCGCCACACCCCAACCGATCCGGACACCCCTGGCTGCCACACCCCAACCTGGGATCACCAAACGCCACGCCATGGAAATCCTTCAATGCAAGGCACCTCTTCCCAGGCGAACAGTGATGCATTTTATCGCAGGAACGTTGATATTGACCAAACCGGAAACGAGGGAGCAACCGGTTCACGGACACCTTACATTAACCGACACCACCCCTACAATTCGCGGCAGGACGCGGTGTGCGGCATTCCCACCGCTCCCATCAACCAGAAACCAGCCACCGATGGTTCCAACCGGAGAAAAACCAGTCATATCAGAGGAAAAGGCCAATCGCGATTCATAACCAATCAGCAACAACATGTCTGGACTCAACGGCAGAAAAGACATACCCAAGCGACACCTGATGGCTGTAGTCGAGGATGACCACCATAGGCATCACGGCCTGGGTCCGCATGCCACGAAAGACCTGACAGCCGGTGAGAAGAAACCCAATGTCATTTCGCCAGCGCATGCACGATATCCAGAACGTCCCCGGCCCTTGTCCAGAGGAGCGAACCACCCTCGCCCGGGAAAAGTCTGCGCGTCGCGGTTGCAATCCTGCTCTGCAGCACCAAGCCATGGTCTGGTGAGTGAACCCTGTCATCCTCGCCGAACAGTATGCTCACAGGGCAGCGCACCGCGGACATGTTAATCCTCCAAGGCCTCATGGCCAGCATGGTGTCCTGCACGTAACCGGCACCGTCGTGTGCAAACCCCTCGGACAGTGCCTGACGGTACCGGGTCAGGAAGGGTTCGCTGGTGTAGAATGTGCTGTCCTTCGCCGTGGAACCGCTGATTACCATATCCTCCATGGACTTCGCGGAGAAATCCTGGAGTACCTTCCGTGCGTCGTCAGGGGATGATACGGCCAGATCGGAAAGCTGCGTGTTCTCCGGGGGCAGCATATCATGGACGGCCGGGTACTGCGTTTCATCAGCGGGAGAGACCAGTACCAGCGCAGTCGCGAAACCCAGTGCCGCCAGCGCGAGACCGAACATGCCACCCTGGGAATTCGCCACCACAGGGACAGATGTAGCCTCCGTGCCAAGCAGGGCCTGAATGAACGTACGGTAATCCTCGGCAGTGTCTGTCATCGTGCGGTTCGGTTCCGGGTCGGACGCACCCATACCGGGTCTGTCCATAGTCAGGATACGGATATCATGCCGTGGAAGGACCTGTTCACCGAAGAGCATGGACTTGCCCATACCGGCCCCGGCTATGAAAAGTACCGGGTCGCCGTCACGGGGGCCGTAGACTCTGCCGGCAAGTCGGCGACCCTCGCGGGTTTCCACCATCACTTCGTTGCCTGTGCTCATGTCAACCACTCTACGACAACCCGACATAGGCCCAGGACTTCCACAGCTTTGGGCGCAAACTCCTTGACCGGTACCCATGTGCTGTTCTTCAACCCCACCCATTGATATATGAAGGAGGTCTCCTCGGTGCACCCTGGGAACCCAGGACCCGCCACGTTATACCACGACACGAAGAACGATCTGGCAGGCGCCGCCCCTCCGGCACGGCCGGATTATTGTTGCACGCGGGAAGAATCCAAAATCGGCCACCAACCCCCAATTCGCCTGATACCCGCTCCTCACATAGCAGGTGTCCATTCCAGCCGACGAGGGAAGCCGGACCGCTACAGTCTTTGGCACCTCCGGACGTTCTGCAGTTCTGCATATAGAGTCTTATACCGCCCCCCCCCCCCATGTCGACCATGATATTGACCGATCGCACGCTGTCCGAGGAATCCGGATTGAAGGTGACGCACGACAGCTCCGTATAATTCCAGACACCACCACCGCAACGGGTGTTCTTCCACTGCCGGTCATGGTCGATAACCGCGTAGACAGCAGGTTCCTGTTTCGAATCGCCCGTCTTGTAGGCATTGATCGAAGATTTGGCATCCGGATAGTCAAGGTCGTCGTCAATGGGGATGACCAGGTAGTCGTAAACGCCTGAATTCACTATTTCATGAACGGTAGATGCCTCAGCCCCGTTCTTAGTCCGTGTAAGAGCTCCATGGGTTTGGTATCGACCTGAGTCTCCAAACCGCCGGTCATGGCCGGCGGTCCCTGTGTTCCGATGCCGATCACCGAGACATACAGCACAGCCGGGCGGAACATGGCAAGCAGCGCGCCCTTGAGGAGTCTGGACATTCGCAGAAGGCATCCGATCGCCATCGGAACACCCGTGGAAGCGGCTTCCTTCCCTGATCTCCTGTCACTACGGTTCCGGCTCGGTCGATTTTTCGACGAGGAACATATACCCCTCCCTCGCGTTGCTTTCAGGCCATTTGCATCTTCATAAAGCGAACCATGGTGTTGTGATGAAAAGTCGTACAGGAATCACCATATTGGCTTTTCCCGGTCATCACTTGTTGCCGTCCATCAATTAGCAGCCATTTTTCATTGTCTAAGACAACACGCTTCAGGAGCCATCATGGAAGAGGACGGATATCCCATGACCGGCCGGACATACACAGGTTGCTCCACCACCATGAGGATCACGCACAGGCGGGTATCGCGACGTTTACGCCTCGGCGTAGCTCGCCACGAAGAAGATCGCTGACACGTTAGCCTGCTCTCGGCCATCCTGACGGCGGCGTCCGCAGACCTCACGAACCCGTCTTCCCGGCCTTCTCGGCTTCGCCGACCCACAGTCTGTAGTCGTCGATTCGCCTGGTTCCACAGGCGCTCAAGCATCTCCCGGGCCTCTTCCCTGCCTTCACTCCTTGGTGCTGAGACCTTTCCTCATCGGACTTCGCACCTGCACGGTGACCACTCAGCCACGATACGGGCATGATCGCGCATGAACGTCGGCCGTCGATCCTCGCCGCACGTGATCATAGCCATCCCCGGGTGACTGCTGGTTTCCATACCAGGGATACCTGCCGTCCCGCTGGAACAGATACAGCAGCCGATAACCGAATAATCCCCCGCAGAGTCGGGTTCGAAGTCTCAGAAACTCAAACTACCGAGATTCATGATCACGTTCCGGTAGTGCACATCGGCATCGACACAGGGTGTCCATGGCACCGATGGTGCTTGCCATCCTGTCCTTCGGACCGTTGCTGATCACCGGGGATCATGCCCCGGAACCACATGTCTGTTCCTTGCATTACGGAGGTGCACCACCGGGTGCGAAGTATTTCTCCTCGAGTACGTCGAATCGGACCTCCGCTGTCCCTCACCCGTCGGTACCGTTCATCCCCTTCACCGGATCAGGCGAGCTGCGGGTTGCCCCCGTTCAAAAGGTCGTATGCTTCGAGACCGCAGGCAGCCATCCAGGTGTCGACACCAGCACTGCCTATCCGATATCCAAGATTCCCTCAACCCGTGCCCCGCCTGCATATGCATCCGCAATCGGTTGCGATACCCGCGATCGTCACCAGATGCAAAGCAGACCGCTCACACGCCAGAGTGTATATACCGCGGCAGGAACGACCGACCTTCCATCAATGCGGGGATTCATGGTCAACGATATAATCGTTATCGCTAACATATAGGGCGTATACAATGAGGCCCATACCGGACAAAGGAGTGATTCATGGTGAGTTTGTCTGATTTTTCGTCTGAGGTGCGTGCCGAGGTCAAGCAGGTGCGCGAACAGGTCGCCACCCTGCACGAGCAGCTGCTCAAATGGAACCTGGTCGTCTGGACCGCCGGCAACGTCTCCCAACGCCTGCGCAGCGCCGACCTCATGGTCATCAAACCCTCCGGCGTCCGCTACGAATACCTCACACCCGCCTCCATGGTCGTCACCGACCTGGACGGCAACCTCGTCGACGGCGGCGAGGCCCCCTCCTCAGACACCCTCTCCCACGCCTACATCTACCGCCACATGCCCGACGTCCACGGCGTCGTCCACACCCACTCCACCTACGCCACCGCCTGGGCCGCCACCGGACGCGACATCCCCTGCACCCTGACCATGATGGGCGACGAATTCGGCGGCGACATCCCCGTCGGACCCTTCGAACTCATCGGCAGCGAAGCCATCGGCAAGGGCGTCGTCGACACCCTCCACGACCACCCCGGATGCCCCGCCGTCCTCATGCGCAACCACGGCCCCTTCACCATCGGCAAGGACGCCGAGGACGCCGTCAAGGCAGCCGCCATGACCGAAGAGGTCGCCCACACCGTATGGGCCGCCGAACAAATAGGCACACCCATCCCCATCAACCACGACGACATCACCAAACTCAACAACCGATACAAGAACATCTACGGCCAACACTGAAACACCACCAACAGGTTCCGGCCCATACCAAGTGAGGGGGCCGGACGAAGACCCCGACCCCGTCCGGCCCCCTCACTCCACCACACCCCGGACCATATCGGAAACCAGGAAACGAACGAAGCGACACCACACCGCACCTCACCCGACACCACCAACCATCCACCAATCCGATAGCATGGGCATTGGCATGATCCACTTCATCCGGTTCGAGTCGGTTTCGGGAGGGACTCCGCCTGCCGGGTCTTATGAACAACAAGAACCTCATGCGGCGAGCTGCTTGGCGCGGCATCGGATGAGGCAAACGATCAATTGATGCACATATATGGACCTTGCCGACGACTGACGGAGATTTCAACCGTCATGCGGCGGAAAGGTCGGATGATCGGTTCCGTAATGACGTATGCGTTGTGCGACCGTCGATACGCCATACCCTCGAAACGGTGCTATTTTGAGTCCCAATCTCATACGACCATGTGGCCGTGTCGTTTATCTGCAGTGCTTTTTCATGGAAGAAGGATGTGGATTATGGCAAGCGTTGCAGGGGGGGGGCACGGAGCGCTCATTGATTCCACCCTCGAGCTTTGTTGCGCCAGCCGCGTGGGCATGTACGACGAATCCCGGCACGCATTTGAGGAAACCGTGACCGATCCGGGAAAACCGTGCATTACCCATCATGAAGGGGAACCATGCACATCACCGATATGATGCCCTTGCTCGGCATTTGAACCAGTCACGGACCGCCCCTGATACATGCTCGGCCAAGGACGGGTTGGCAACCACAATGACCGTGCTGCACCATACAGGAAACCGGCATGATTCGAACTGGAACCAATCGATTTCGCTGATCGGCGGGGACTGTGCTCCGTATGCGCATCGTGACCTGAAATCAGCCCACAACATGACGAAGCACAGCAATCGGGAGATGGTCTGTGGACGGAGTATCGCCTGTGGCTCTGACCAATCAGGAAGCAACGGCGGGCTCGATGCCTCCGCAGCATGAACGGCCGTGCTGCTGATCATCGGCAAGGAGGCTCTGATATGACAAGACTGCTGTCACCGTCCGTGGTGTTTTTTCTCATACTCTCCTGGATTCCGGCGATGGTGAACGGCAGGGGGTATGGAGCCCTGTTTGACATGGAACCACGCACTGATGTCGTCGGACGGGCCGACTCCTTGGGAGAGCCGTTATACGGTCTTGGTGTTCCCGGGGGGGGGGGCATTGTATGCATGCCGCTTGTTGTGGTGGTGATACGATCCGTGTTCGTGGCCAGAGACGGGAACGGCAGAGTGGTCGATTCCATCGATGTGGGTCTTCCGATCGCCATCGCCGTCCTGGGGCACGCGGCGATGATGATGTCGGCGCCCCGATCGGGGCGGGTGCCGTCTGCGCTCAGGAATCCGATGAATCAGTTTGCCCCGCCTTTTCGCTGATGCTGGTCGTATCCGCCATCATGGCGGTCCCCTCAACGGGGATCCCCTTGAAGGAGCCTGGCAGGGGCGTGTGCCTGATGGGTCTGTCGATCGGGGCCGTGAAGGCGATATGGGTATGTGCGCTTCTGGTCACGGGGACGGCTGGTCTGGTCATGACCGCGCGTGTTGCCATCACCGGCTTCGTGACACCCATATTCGCTCTTGTCGCCCTCATCATGCTTTTCATCGGCATGGCGGCCTCGTTCGGCAAGTCGGATATCCATGATGCCGGGTATCGGTATTCGCTGGTACGAGGCATCGATGGCAAGGAAGGAGAAGCACAGGAAAAACCGGGGAGGAATGGAATGCTGTGCATGCTGGTGCTGCTTGCGGCGATTTACCTCGCATGGCTGTACCGGAAAAAACAGCGTGGCGATCTACGCAGAAACGGCCATGCGGGCTTGAGAACCAGGAACATCATGGCATCCGATAAGACCTGGAGCCATATCCACCGGAAGTATCCATGGGTGTTCCTGGCGGCGGCCGCCCTCCTGATGGCCATGGGGATCGACCTGGCCATCAGCTGTATCCTGACCAGGGCCTACAGCGATACCGCCGAGTACAGCAGGCAGATGCAGGGTTCGGATCACCGGTCCTGACCGGTCATCAGTGTTCCCCGACCAGCCAGCCACCGTAAACGACGGGGAGGGGTATCAGCCAATCCGCTCAAGCGGAAAGGTTCACTGAAACAGGGTTCCCCGCCCATGTTCCATCCGGCTCGCGATTCGCTTTTCGGCCACGTTCTCGGATACGACCGCACCACCAGCACCCTCAGCAGCAGTATCGGACTGGTCCTGATCGGCCGTGTCATGGGACCCGGACCAACGACGAGGACAGGCATGCAGCCTGCCCCGGATACCATGAACATGAATACGATCGGCGGATCAGAGCAGGACCAAGGCCCCGGATCATCGGCACCTGTCAAGGTTCAACCCCCCGAGGCCTGACCACCAGGATGGGCTGCATATGCTTCCGTACAACGAAGCGTGCGGAATATGCCTGCAACCGGTCCTGCTTCATGATGTCTGGTACCTGGACGGCATCCGACATCTCATGCCGAACGGATAACCCGGTGCATTCGCTGCCGGTCATCCAGACACCTTGGACGGGGTGCAAATGCATGGACCATACATACCAACCTGCCGGGTTCCGCATCGGCCGGGATGGACCCGAACCGCGAACGACCATCCTGTCAGGCATCGTTCCACGGGAAATCATGATGAACATTTGTTCAACTTTTCTTCAATACTCCTGATTCAACTGTTTCATAATTCACCCATAGTGGGTAAAGATACCCTTGCATGAGCGGCTATTAGGCAGGAAAAGGGATCATTTGCTGGTCAGTTGTACCCTATCGACCCCGGTCGCTGGCCATGAACACATGTTCACGCATCCAACCCTACAGGCCGCTTTCACACCCTATCGTGAAACCGTGATGACAATCATACCGGACCACCGGAAGCGGCCGGTGCGAACACAGCGGTCACGAGGCGACGGTCGCCCCGAATCGTAGTGCCGCATTCACCTTTCAGGCCGTCATCGACCCATTGATGACGATGGGGGTCCCGGACCGATGTGCAGGACACGACAGGAGAGTGAACGAGCATGACCGCCAATGCACTGGGGATTTACGAGAAGGCCCTCCCCCAGGACTTGTCCTGGCAGGAGACCTTTGAGCTGGTCCACGACCTGGGATTCAACTTCCTGGAGTTCTCGGTGGACGAAAGCGATGACCGTCTGGCCCGACTGGACTGGACCGACCACGACCGTGAGCTCTTCCGCCAGGCCATGTGGAAGACCGGGAGCCGGATCAACACCCTCATGTTATCCGGACACCGCCGCTTCCCCCTGGGAGCATCAAACCCCGAGACCCGTGCCAAGTCGCTGGAAATGATGGACAAGGCCATAGACCTGGCAGTCGATCTGGGCATCCGCAACATCCAGATGGCCGGGTACGACGTCTATTACGAGCCCAAGACCCAATCAAGCCGGGAGCTCTTCATGGAAAACCTGGAGACCTGCGTGCACATGGCCGCCAAAAAGATGGTCATGCTCTCCATCGAAACCATGGATGACCCCTTCATGAATTCCTTGGAGAAGGTCGTCTATGTGAAGTCGCAGATTCACAGTCCCTGGCTCCAGGCCTACCCGGACCTGGGCAACCTGACCGCATGGCCCCAGAACGAGGTGGGCCGTGAACTCGAGACCTACATCGACAACATCGTGGCTGTACATCTCAAGGACACCAAACCCGTGACCGCCACCTTCCCGGGCCAGTTCCGCGACCTCGCCTTCGGCGAGGGGACCGTGGACTTCGAGGCCTGTCTGCGGACCTTCGTCAGGCTGAAATACTCGGGAAGCTACACAATCGAGATGTGGACACAGAAGTCGGCCGACCCGGTGGCCGAAGCCCGCAAGGCCAAGGCCCGGTTCGACGCCCTCTTCGAGAAGGTGGGCATCCGGCAGGAGCCCGTGACCACCACCAGACGATGAAGGCCATGCAGCCCATATCGATGCACATTACTTGTATAAGTTGATGAACATGACATACTAAGGAGAGTCTTATGGCCGTTTTGTCTGATTTTTCGTCTGAGGTGCGTGCCGAGGTCAAGCAGGTGCGCGAACAGGTCGCCACCCTGCACGAGCAGCTGCTCAAATGGAACCTGGTCGTCTGGACCGCCGGCAACGTCTCCCAACGCCTGCGCAGCGCCGACCTCATGGTCATCAAACCCTCCGGCGTCCGCTACGAATACCTCACACCCGCCTCCATGGTCGTCACCGACCTGGACGGCAACCTCGTCGACGGCGGCGAGGCCCCCTCCTCAGACACCCTCTCCCACGCCTACATCTACCGCCACATGCCCGACGTCCACGGCGTCGTCCACACCCACTCCACCTACGCCACCGCCTGGGCCGCCACCGGACGCGACATCCCCTGCACCCTGACCATGATGGGCGACGAATTCGGCGGCGACATCCCCGTCGGACCCTTCGAACTCATCGGCAGCGAAGCCATCGGCAAGGGCGTCGTCGACACCCTCCACGACCACCCCGGATGCCCCGCCGTCCTCATGCGCAACCACGGCCCCTTCACCATCGGCAAGGACGCCGAGGACGCCGTCAAGGCAGCCGCCATGACCGAAGAGGTCGCCCACACCGTATGGGCCGCCGAACAAATAGGCACACCCATCCCCATCAACCACGACGACATCACCAAACTCAACAACCGATACAAGAACATCTACGGCCAACACTGAAACACCACCGCACGTCATTCAGGAGGGCCTGCAGGAAGCTGAAACGCACCGCAGGTCCTCTTCCTCTGCCGAGCGACAGACGGCGGTTGCGGCCGACCCGGTCGCCGAACCGGAGCCCGCCAATCGACAAACCCAAAACCGCCGACATTGACGTCCGTACCAGCCAGGTTATCGGGTCGAGCCTGACAAGAAGAGGCAGGCCAAGGAATCTCATACTCTCCAGCTAGCATAAGACCGAGGAAATCGGTAATCACAAAGCAGGAGTTCAATGGCAGACTTCGATGAGCTGAGCGCTGATCTGGATATGGCACAACTGGCCGAAAAGCGACGCAGGCACATACGGCTGATGAGCTGTCTGGGCATCTGTGCAGGCGGTCTCTACGGATATGCCCTGACCTCCTTGTCGGGTGCTCTGGTAAGCATGAACATCGGTTCCGGGCACCTTGGCCATCTGAACGCCTCCGAGCAGGGCATGGTGACATCCAGCCTCCTCCTCTGTGCCGCCCTGGGCTCTTACCTGGCCGGAATGTTCAACGACAGATTCGGTCCCCACCACCTCATCCTGACCGGCGCCCTCCTGTCGATTCCCGGAGCCGCCCTGAGCGCCCTGGCACCGAACCTGCTCCTTCTGATACTGGGTCGAGGAATCATAGGCATGGGCATCGGCATGACATCGACCATCGTTCCCATCTACCTGGCCGATATGATCGGGGTCGGGGAACGAGGACGTCTGGTCTCGATCAACTCGGTCATGATCGTGGTCTGGCAGCTACTGGCGGTCAGTGTCAACGCTGTGCTCAACCAACTGGGTGCCGGATGGCGTTCCATGCTCTGGACCGTCATGGTCCCGGCTGTCCTTCTGTCTCTGATCGCCCTGGCCATCCACGATTCCCCCGCCCATCTCGTCCGACACGGTCTGCATACCGAAGCCGTTAGACTCCTGCACACCACCCATGGTGGATCCGAGGCCCGTGACACCTATGATTCCCTGGTCAAGGAGAACCGACAGCACCAGAACTCCGAGGGCAAACCCGCCAAGGCAACCTTCTCAACCCCCTGGCTACGCAGGATTCTGGTCATCGGCATAGGACTGGGCATGATCAACCAGCTGACCGGCTTGAACATCGTCAACTACTATGCTCCTACCATCTTCGTGTCCACCCTCGGTTTCGACCCCTCCTTGTCCATCCTGACCACGGTCCCGGTCATCCTGGTCTCGGCCCTGGCTTCGGTCATCGGCGGGCTGGGCCTGATCGACCGATTCAACAGACGAACCATCCTGGCCGTGGGACTGGGAGGCACCATTGTCTTCCTGATCGGCATCGGTGTCTCATATCTCTTCATCGAATCCCCGAACGGGTCGAAAACGGCGGCCTGGATCATGATCGCCATGATGATGGTCTACGTCATCTTCGTCCAGGGTCTGGTATCTCCCGTCACCTGGCTCCTCCTGGCCGAGATCTTCCCGGCAAGCATCAAGAGCCGAGGCATGGGCTACTCCAACGTGGCCATGAACCTGAGCAATTTCGCCCTCTCCCTGTTCTTCCCGATCCTGTTGAACGGCCTGGGTGGGTCCGGAACCTACCTTCTCTTCGCAGCCATCAACATCGGTAGTCTGGTCTTCGCCCTTGCCATGGTGCCGGAAACCCGCGGCAAGAGCCAGATGCAAATCGAGCAGGAGGCCCGGGAAAGGGGCTGACGAAACCCCCCTATCGGCCAGACACCCAGCATGTCTATACCCTCGCTTTTATTTGTTAGATATCTAACGAATGAAAGTGAGCGACATGCACACGGATTACGGTAAGGGCATCAAGCGAGCCGCCAACCTGATGGCACGATCGATGGACTCCTACGCCGCGAGGTTCGGACTGACCGGTCGCCAGCTCTCCATCATCGACTTCCTGTCTACGGAAGGCAGTCACAGTCAGCACGACATCGAGGAGGAATTCGACATCAGGCGATCAACCGCCACCGCCGCCTTGCAACGCATGGAGGAAAGCGGGCTGGTCACCACCCGAAGGGCAGACCATGACGGCCGGCAGAAAGTGGTCACCATGACCGCCAAGGCGCGAGGGCTCGGCAAGGCCGCCTCGGACTACATCAAGGCCCAGGACCAAGCCATGGAGGATCGATTCTCCTCCAAGGAGCTGGATACCTTCAACCAGGTTCTGTCATACTTCATCGGGCTCAATTCAGAATCCGACGAGTCGCAGGAAGTTGAGGGTGGCCATGACTGAGAACAAGACGGCAGACACCGCGAGCAGCGGAATGGAGAGCACCATCCCACCCCAAGTCATAGGCGCCGTCCTCGCCGCCGGGATCATGTCCTTCTGCGGGGTGATCGTGGAAACGGCCATGAACATCACCTTCCCGACATTGATGAAGGAATTCAGGGTGGGCACGGACAGCGTGCAGTGGATGACCACGCTGTACCTCCTGGTCGTGGCCTCGATCACCCCGCTTTCAGCCGCGTTGAAACGCCGCTTCACCGACAGGACACTCTTCCTCTGGGCCAATCTCCTCTTCCTGGTGGGCGTACTGATCGACGGTATGGCCGGTCACTTCTGGCTTCTGCTTCTGGGCAGGGCGGTTCAAGGACTGGGAACCAGCATCGCTCTTCCGCTCATGTTCAACATCATCCTGGACAAAGTGCCAGCCCGGCGCATCGGCACCATGATGGGCGTCGGCACCCTGATCACCGCCATCGGACCGGCTGTGGGACCCACCTTCGGCGGACTGGTCTCCACCACCATCGGCTGGCGGTTCATTTTCGTCTTCCTGGTGCCGGTTCTTCTGGCCTCATTGATTCTCGGCCTGGTCTGCATCCGTGCCAAGCCAGCTTTCCACCAGGCTGCAGGCCTGAACCCTGTGGATGTCCTCCTGATCGTTCTTTCCTTCAGCGGACTCATCTTCGCAATCAGCAACGCTTCTGCAGGGGTCCTGTCCTGGCGGTTCACCGGCTCGCTGTCGGTCGGAATTGCCTCCATGACATGGTTTATCTACCGGTCAATCCATCAGAACAAGCCGATCATCGATATGCGTCTATTCACAGACAAGCTGTTCAGTCTCCACATCTGCGCCTACATCCTCTATGAGGTATGCGCACTGGCCCTGTCCTTCATCCTGCCGAACTACATCCAGCTGGTCAACGGCCGCAACGCTCTCCAAGCGGGACTGATAGTCCTACCGGGCGCTGCCTTAGGAGCCGTCCTGGCACCCTTGTCAGGGAGAATCTACGACCAACTCGGCGCTCGAGTTCCCATTCTCTCTGGCAGCCTTATCTCCATGATCGGTCTGACAGGATTCGCCCTCTTTGGCAGGAGACTTTCCGATGGTCTCATTATCGTCCTCTATATCTGCTTCATGCTCGGCATCGGGCTGAGTTTCGGCAATATCATGACCAACGGGCTCCGGCAGTTGACCCAAGGCGAGCAGACTGATGGCAACGCCATCTTCAACACCGTCCAGCAGTTTGCGGCCGCCCTGGGATCCAGCACGGCCGCAACCCTGGTCTCTGCTGGTCAGGCTGCGGAGACCAGCCAGAGGCTTGGCACCATTGAGGGATCCTGGCACACCTTCGTGCTCCTGGTCGTCCTGGGGTTTGCGGAGACGGCTTTGGCCTTCATTCTGACCGTCCGACGGCGGTCGGCATATCGTTAAGGAGGAAGTCCCAACCGCCGACCCGACCGGCCTCCTTGCCGGCGGTGACGATCAGACCGTGATACTCCCTCAGATCATCCAGGGAGAAATCGCCCAGATCGATGAATTCGCTCTGGTGCCGCAGGGCCTGATTGTAATCCTTCATGGACGGGTAACACAGTGCCTGCATCAGACGCAGGGCGTAGGCGTCCCAGATGAAGCACTTCTGCCCGAAGGCATAGAGACGGATCACATCCGCTGTTTCATTCCCGATTCCCGGCACGGCTAGGAGGTCCTCCCTGAGGCGGGGATCCTGGCTGGGTACCATGTCGGGTCCGTCATACCCCTGATTCATCAGCCAGGAGGCCAGACTCCTCAAGGCCCGGCTTTTGGCCTTCATGAATCCGCTGGGACGGATCAGGTCGGCCAGCTCCTCATCATCCACCAGGGAGAGGGCCCGCTGGTTGAGCAGATTCGACTCCTTGAGCCTGAGGAGCGATACATCGACGTTACGCCATGCCGTGTGTTGGACCAGGATGGCTCCGACCATCATCTCGAAGTGGGAGTCCGCCGGCCACCAGTCCTGCCTCCCATACCTCTTGGACAGGAGGAAGAAGAGCCGAGCGGCATCAGCACGGTGCTCCCCCTTGAAGGGAATCCTGGCCATATTCCACCTTTCCGAGGTTGTCGCTGCCTTTCCCGGACGGGATGCCGGGCAAGGAAAGGAAATGCCGTCCACCGAAACGAACCGGCTGACGGCTGACAGGCACTCAGAGATGCGACCCGGCCATGACCGGAAGATCCTGCCTCGGTATTCTCAGATACCGAAGACCTCCTTGGCCAACTTGGCGATGGTGTCGCCGCTCAGCTCCGCCGCGTCGTTCTTGCACTGGTTAATCCTGCCGAAGAGTCTGTCTGCGTCATTGTAGGAGAGGGGCTTGCCGATCTCCTTGGAGAGGTCGACCAGCTCTTCGATGGTTTGCAGCTTGCCCATTTTGTCCACCAAGGTCTTTTCGTCCATGTCTTACTCCTCTGTAAACGGCAATCATGATGCCGAAGGTTACTTCCACTTTCCAGTTCTAATCGTTCCGACCGCCCTTGTAAAACATCGGAGCGCCCCGTCGGCCAACAGGGCCCTCCGAGTGCTTCGGGACATCACCCCCTCCCCCTCGTTCCCGGCGGCACCCTCCTAGAGGAGCTCGTAAGAGAAATCATGAATCTGCCTGAGGGTCTCCCGACTCTCGTCCAGCCAGGACATGCCCACCGGGTATACATGCCCCAGGGTCTGCCCCTTGAAGGGCCTGGGATCGTGCAGCTCGAAAACCCGCCCGTGACGTTGCAGGGCCAGACCCATGGCCAGGGCATCACCCTGCAGAAAGTCATCGCTGCTGGTATTCAGGAAGATTGGCGGAAAATCAACCATGCCGGCCATCGTATCCGGGTCGGCCATCCCGGCGCCCGCGGTCTGTCCGAAACCGGCGAAGAAGTCGGGGGCCACCTTCATCAGGGAGTCGGTATTAGACCCTAATGATTCATATCCACCCTTGGTCACCTTCAGGTAGGGTGTCAGGTCGAACAAACCCGAGATCATGGCCCCACCAATGGGGGTCAGATCGGCCCGGGGCAGTCCCAGGGCCTGGGCGAACCCTCCTGAGGACTCAATCGCCAGGGCATAGAGTCCCAAGGTGCCACCCGCGGAATCACCGATGATGAAGACACTGTTCGGATCAAGGGGAAAGAGTCTCATATGGTTCTTGATCCAGGCCAGGGCCTGTGTCACGTCACGAAGCTGCCCCATGAAATCGGTGGAAGGGATCAACCGGTAATTGATGGAGAAGACCGCAAAGCCCAGCGCTGCAAGGTGGGTGCAGAAGTTCCGGTTGAGCTCCTTGTACCCATACATGAACCCACCACCATGGATGTCGATATAGACGGGCAGGGTCCTGCCGTTGCGCAGAACGGCCTCATGGGGCAGGTAGAGGTCCAGTCGGTGCGCGCGCAGGCCGTCATCGACATAGGCCATGTCGTTGATGCAGTCCACACCATCGGGGACCAGCCAGTTCCTGGCCCGCATCCCGTCGGTTCCGGCGAACTCCAGCCTGGTGCCGAGCACTGCACGGGCGATGACGGGATCACAACCCTCCAGATCACCGTCGACCTCGGTCCATCCGGAGTACAGCCGCCGGTCCTCGTCACTGACCCTCAGCTCATCAGCATCACTCATCATCCAGCCTTCATGTCATCGAGTCATACTCCATCGGTCTCGGGCCGGGCAGGGTCTTCATGAGGAAGACGAAGCCCAGACCCTCACACATATAAGTGTAGGACAGATACACATGCCCGGTCGGGGCCGTCACGCTGCCCGGGAAGGGTATCTGATACCGGACGGAACGGCATGGGCCCTGACCCCGACGGATACAATATCTCTCAGGCAAGCGGACGAAAAGTCCGGACCGTCCACAGAAAGGTCGACGATGACTATCGCAAGCTATGAGGGTGTATCAGCCACCAGCCTTGGCCTGCCCGCCACCGCGGCCATCCCCGAAGCCAAGGGACACCTGCCCGTCCAGGTCTTCACAACCAGACCACCGATTTCGTCCCGGCTCAAGCAGCACTTCGCCACCAAGGTGGAGTCGATTGTCATGCTCTCCCTCCTGAGCCCCGGTACAACCGGGTTGGCGGATGGGGTACGGTGCCATGAAATCCTGGTCATGGCCGTCGGTCTGAAGAGCGAAGACCTGCCTGTCGATGTCCTGGAACATATCGCCTCCCTGCGTTCCTCGGGAATCATCTTCGCCTGCATCCACCCCAGCAAGGGGGAAACCGTATGCACCATGGGCCTGCGCCGCGCCCTCCCGACCCGACCGGGCCATCAGCAGGAATACGGGATGCACCTGGGCCAAACCCAGACAATCAGCCAAACAGCCCTGCAGGTCACCGGATCCACCATGGATGACCTCTGGGACAGCCTCGGCGCCCAGATCATCCTGGGGACGATCGACGGGAACGACCTGGACCAGCGCATCGCCAGGCGCGAGCGCATCAGCGGCCTGCTTGACCAGGAGAGCAAGCTGGCCAGGGACCATGGCCGGGCCAAGTCCACCCAGGACCGGAACACGATCTACGCCAAGCTCCACAAGGTCCGCAACGAACTTGAGAAACTCCAGACCGAGTGAGTCCACATGGGGACCGGCCCGACCGGTCATTCCTGGTTCATGTTCCGTTCGAAGGCCCGATACTCCCTGATGGCGAAGGCCGCCTCGAGCACCGGGTAATCCTTCAATGAGCGGGGATTGTAGCCGGTCTCCTTCGCCAAGGCATCCAACCGGTTCTGCATGGTGTTTTTATGGATGAAGAGTTCCTGGGCGGCATGGGTGATGCTTCCGTTGTGTTTGGTGTAGGCGTGGAAGATCTCTGCGAACCAGTCGATGCGTTCCTCCTTCATTCCCGCGAAGACGTGTTGCACGAATTCCTCTGCCAGAGCCGGGGGCAGGGCCGGGATGATCAGTCCCCCGTCAAGGTCGTCGTAACGATGGACCCCCGTCATCCCTGCGAAACAGGTCCAATGGACGACGGTGCAGGCCTGGTCATAGCTCCGCCAGTATTCCTGCGGATGGGACATGACCCTGCCCATGCCTAGCAGGACGTCTGAACCAACCGCCTCGCCCAGGCCTGTCTGGAGTGCCTGGGCGAATTCCTTCAGGGTGCCGGAGGGCAGGTCGTGGATGAAAATGCGGAAATCCCTTGGTCCCACGGCAAAGAGGGGCGCATCAAAGGACAGACAGATCGAGCAGAGCCGGTCATAGAGGTTGTCCTGGTCGAGTCGCTCCAGCCGTACGCCGGGGGCAAAGCCGATCAGGGCCGACCTGGGCCGGGCAAGGTCCACATCCAAGGTCATGGAAAGCGCCTCCATGAGACCGTCATCCTTGTGCTCCATGGTCAGGAGGTTGACCAGGTTCCCCGTCATGATCCTACGGTTGAACCGGGTGATCTGCTCCATATTCGCCCGCAGGAGTATCTCGGTCATCTTTTCGATGATTCGTCCCAGGGATCCCACCTCATCCAGAGGGCCGGTTATCCCGATGACCGCCACCACGGAATCGTTGAACAGCACAGGGACATTCACCCCATCACGCGCACCCTGGTAAGGACGGTCCTGGTCGACCATAATGGTGACACCACTCCCGGCCGCCTTGCAGGCTGCATCATGATAGGTACCGATCCTCGAGGAGTCGGTGCTGGCCGTCATGATTCCTTTGGTATCGAAGAAATTGATGTCGTAATGGAGCACATCCTTCAGATTGTCGACGATATTCTGTGCGATACGTGGATCGATATTCATGAGGCCTCCCTTGGGGAATAGTACACGTACCATTTGTATAACCGGATCAGGGTCAGAATGTCGGTATGGGTAATGTGGCGCATGCACCGCTCATCAAGCCATAATATAGGCGAAACCTGGGTGTTTTGACAGTTCCGCAGACAGATCGGGGCGCTGTTGCTCTTGGTCCATGTCACACGGGACCCCTGCTTCAAAGGAGACGGAGTGAATATCGCAATAACCTGGTGGGCCGCATTGATTGGCCTGGCTTTGGCCATCGTGCTCATCCTCGGAAAACTCAATACCACCTATGCCCTCATGCTCGGCGCCATCGTGGGCTGCCTGATCGGTGGAGCCTCGCTCTCCCAGACCGTCAAGATCGTGGTAGAAGGTTCCCAGAGCGTCATGGGAACCGTTGTCAGGGTACTGGCGGCAGGTGTCCTGGCTGGCGTGATGATGGAGTCCGGCGCCGCCAACCGCATAGCCCGGGCCATCGTCGACAAGCTCGGCGAACGGCTGGCCATCTTCTCCCTGGCTCTGGCCACGATGATCATCTGCGCCGTAGGGGTATTCATCCCCGTGGCCGTTCTGATTGTGGCCCCGATCGCCATCGAGGTGGGCAGCCGGCTGAAGATTTCCAAACTGGCCCTGCTCATCGCCCTCTCAGGTGGCGGCAAGGCCGGCAACATCATCTCCCCCAACCCCAACACCATCGCCGTGGCATCAGGTTTCCACATCCAACCCTCGGCTGTCATGATCGGCAGCTTCGTCCCCGCGGTCTTCGGCCTGGCCATGGCGATCTTCCTGGCCTCCATGGTTCAGCACAGGGGACGGGTCGTCACCATGGACGATCTTGGTGAAGACCCGGACAGCCAGAGGTCCCGAAAGGGCCTGCCCTCGCTCGGACGTTCCCTGGTGGCCCCGGTCACCGCCGTGGTCCTCCTCCTCATCAATCCCGTCGGTTCGGTCCTGCACATCTCCCTCCTGGAGAAGTTCCAGGTGGATGCCATGTACATCCTCCCCCTGGCATCGATCCTCGGTCTTCTGGCCATGGGGCAAGGAAGGCGCATCCTGGAGTTCACCAGTGCCGGCCTGCAACGCATGGTCGACGTGGTCCTCATCCTGATCGGGGCTGGTGCCCTGGGAGGACTGATCACCAACTCCGACCTGCCCAAGCAGATTGTTTCCCTGATTGACGCCATGGGCGTACCCGGCTCCATGCTGGCCCCGATCGCCGGCATTTTGATGGCGGCCGCCACGGCATCCACCTCGACAGGCGTGATTCTGGGCAGCAGCTCCTTCGGACAGTCCATCCTCTCCTTCGGCACCTCAGGAGTGGCAGCAGCGGTCACCATGCAGGCGGGGGCCACGGTGATCGACCAGCTCCCCCACGGCAACTATTTCCATGTCACGGCGAAGTCCCTGAACATGAGTTTGGGCGAGCGCATGAAAGTGGTCCCCTTCGAGTTCCTGGTCGGCCTTACCATGACCCTGGTTGCCACGCTCATGTATCTGGTCTTCTAGGCAAGAACACCGATGGACCATACACGAACCCAAGTTTCAGCACTGCCATGAAAGGTGAACCCATGAAAATCATCATCGCCCCCGACTCCTTCAAGGGGAGCCTGAGTGCCCGAGAGGCGGCCCGGGCCATAGAGGAGGGATTGCGCAGGAGCGGCATCCAGGCGGATTACGTTCAGGTTCCCATGGCGGATGGCGGGGAGGGTACGGTCCGTTCCCTGGTCGACGCCACCCGGGGAACAATCGTGGACGCCCAGGTTACGGGACCTCTGGGCGACCCCGTCCAGGCCTACTATGGGATTCTGGGAGACGACCGGACCGCGGTCATAGAAATGGCAGCGGCCAGCGGAATCCAGTTTGTCAATGAGAAGACCAAAAACCCACTGATCACCACCACCTACGGGACAGGACAGCTTATCAAGGAGGCCCTGGACCGGGGGGTGGATGAGTTCATCATCGGCCTTGGGGGTTCCGCCACCAACGACGGAGGGGCAGGCATGGCGCAGGCCTTGGGCGTCAGACTCCTCGACGGCCGGGATCGGGACCTCCCCTATGGTGGCAAGGCCCTGGAGAACCTGGCCAGGATAGACTGCTCCGGACTGGATCCCAGACTCACCAAGGCCCGTATCCGTCTGGCCTCGGACGTGACCAATCCTCTGACCGGACCCCAGGGGGCATCGGCTGTTTTCGGCCCCCAGAAGGGCGCGAACCAAGCCATGATCCAGACCCTGGATGCGGCACTGGGCCACTATGCCGATGTCATCAGGCGCGATCTCGGCCGGGACGTGGAACAGACGGCAGGGGCAGGGGCTGCAGGTGGATTGGGTGCCGGCTTCCTGGCCTTCACCGATGCCGGGATGCATTCCGGCATCCGGATCGTAGTGGAAACGACCGGTCTGAAGGACAAGGCCCGTGGGGCCGACATCTGCTTCACCGGTGAGGGCGGCATCGACTTCCAGACCAAGTTCGGCAAGACCCCCATGGGCACGGCGCAGGCCGTCAAGGAAGTGGCTCCCGACTGCAAGGTCATCGCCCTGGCCGGTTCGGTGGGTGAGGGCATCGACCAGCTCTACCAGATCGGTATCGACGCCGTCTTCGGAATCAGCCCCGGGGCGGTCAGCCTCGATCAGGCCATCGAGGGCACATCCACGAATCTGGCCCGGGTGGCCGAAAACATCGGAAGACTGATCAGGTAGTACCGATCGCCGACTCCGGCAAGGACAGGTCAGGGGGTGTCGGATGCGCCTCGTATCCGACACCCCCTGCGTATTTCAATCAACCGGACCCGATTGGCAATCAGGCCGGTCGGCACGGGCCGGAACCCCGCCCGACCGCCGGGAAAGGTCAGTCGAAGTCGGTGATGACCGAGCGGATGACCTCGCCCTTGACCAGCTGCTCGTAGGCCTCGTCGATCTGACTGAGCTTGATGTGCTGGCTGACGATGTCATGCATGTTCAGCCTCCCATCGACGGCCAGGTCGGCGTACATGGGGATGTCATGCTTGATGTTGGTCGAGCCCATCCAGACGCCCTTGAACCCACGCTGGTGGACCAGAAGCTCCGCGGGGTTGATCTCCAGGGAGATGGTGGCATCGGGCTTGGCCAGACCGATCGGGTAGGCGGTGCCGCCCACGCCGAGCATGTCCCAGGCCTGCTTCATGGTGGCCTGCAGACCGATGGCCTCGAAGGCCTCGTCCACACCGCCGTCGGTGAGCTCACGCACCTTGGCGACCGGGTCCTCGTTCTTGGAGTTGATCACGTCGGTGGCACCGAACTTCCTGGCGAACTCCAGCTTGTTGTCGAAGACGTCGATGGCGATGATCCTTTTGGCACCGCAGATGCTGGCACCGGAGATGATGTTCAGGCCGATGCCGCCGGTGCCGATCACGGCCACGGTGTCGCCAGGACGGACGTGGGCCGTGTTGATGGCGGCACCTGCCCCGGTGATGGTGGCGCAGCCGATGCAGGCGGCCTCGTCCCACTTGACCTGGTCATTGACCACGGCCAGCTGGTTCTCGTGGATCAGGGCCTTCTCGGCGAACCCACCGGTGCCGAATGCCTGGGTGATGGGCCGACCGTCGGGGAAGGAGAGACGGGGCTTCTCATCAGCGCCGCGCACACACTCCTGCTGCTGGGTGCAGGATTGGGGCTGACCCTTGAGGCAGTTGGCACAGTGACCACAGACCTGCTCCAGGGAGGCAACCACATGATCCCCCACCTTGATCCCCGACACCTCGGGACCGACGGCCTCGACGATGCCGGCGATCTCGTGGCCGATCACAGCCGGGAATGGGAAGAACTTGTCGTCGTCCTCGACCAGGTGAAGGTCGGAATGGCATAGGCCGGAAGCCTGCACATCTACCAGAACCTCGGCCTTGATCGGGTCGTCAATGATGATCTCCTCGGGCTGGGCGAATCCCTTCCCGATACCATAGGCCAGTGAGGCCTTAATCTTCTGAGACATATGTCTCCTTTGTAATACGATGCACCGGCTTTCAGTCGGTGCAGAATCCGATGCTTCCTTGGCGGTGACTCTGTGAATAGACTTGATCCCACAAGCGGTCTTTGCTTGTTTATATTCATTCTAGCCCGGATCAAGCGGATACACCGTATTCGTCAGGCAGGATTGTTCGCAGGAATCCAGGCGAATCCGGCCTGATCAGCCGCGCAGAAGGCATCAAGCCTGAATGTGATTTTGACTACACCGGCAGTGATCACAGCACGTCAACGGCAGTCAGACCGTTCCCGTCCCCCCCCCCGGATAAATGCATATATTCCCTCCGAAGACAACCTATGCATGCTGGCAGGTAAGGATGAGGACCACTCGGGTTGGAGTCCCCCGGAAAAGACAATCCCGACAATCTGACAATTCCGCTGACCGGATGACAGATTCACATGGGACCGGAGGTGGGGGCACGATTCCTTGCGGATGGTAAGGAAAAGGCGGCCGTGTCTTTTCTGGGAATGAAGGGGACGCGGTCGCCTGGTGTCGGATCCGGGGATTGGTGATGGTCCGACCTTACGCGTGCGAAGAATTGATCGTCAGGCTTCACCTCCGGTGCTTTTGGTGGGGTGTCGGTGTGGTCTGGCCGCGGTGGTGGCGGTCATGAGGGTCAGGCCGATGGCGGCGAGCAGGAGGATGCCGTGGCTTCCGGTCAGGGGCAGGCTGCCGATGGTGACGTACCGGTAGGTGTTGCCGGTGTCGTCGGCCTGGGGTGTCCCGTCGAGGGTCCAGCTGATGGTGACGGGCACCCCTCCGGCCGCGTGGGCGGGTGTGGTGACCGTCCACGTGTCGTCGGCGCCGGCCATGGGAACGGTGCTCTGGACCCGGTCGAACAGCACCCGGGTGGGTATGCCACGCGAGGGGAAGACCACCCGACCGGGCCGGCCGTCCGCCCCGTCGCGTCCCAGTTTGCCGTTGCTGCCGTTTCCCCAGGTGTAGAGGTTCCCGTCGGATCCGAGCGCTGATACATGATCCAAGCCGAGGCTGACTGTCCTCCAAGTAAAGTCGTACCTTGTACCGGCTGGTTTCTCTACCAGGCCGGGGTGGTTTGATTGTACGATACTGCAGTCTCGTCCCGGCGCAGCGCCACCTCCTCCCCATGTGTGAAGGTTCCCGTCGGAACCGATGGCAGCGGAAAAAGCATTGCCACCTGAAGCCTGTTTCCATGTAAACCCGCTGCCTGCTCCTGCAGGATTGTCTACTGTACCGAGTGTGGATAGCCCGCTAGGAAATCGTCCTGAATCACCGAAACTGTTGTCCCCCCAAGAGTGAAGACGCCCGTCAGCGCCTATGGCCAAGGCATATCTCCATCCTGTACTCACCCGGGTGAAACGTATGCCAGAAGGCGGCGGTGGCGTAATAGCAACCTGTTCGTTGCCGGCAGTCGGTCCATGATCTGGACTGAGATTCCATCGTCCCCGGCTTCTACTCAAACGTGTTTTCGAGTTTGAGGATCGGACGTGGGTTGCATCGAAATCTGCCGCTTGCCTCTGAGCAGACAACGGAGACTGCTGACTTTCGCCACCATGCATGGCTGTTGACGCGCGGGTCTTGGCACGGTTATTCGCACTGGCCGTAGCAACACCGGTGACCATACCAGTCATCAAAGTCGACAAAACGGCAGAAACCGCAGCCGGAATTTGCAGAACGTATTTGTTCCCCATTACTGAATTCCTCCCCAACACGCCTTTGTATCTCAACTCTCCCCCGATGAAATACAGACGCAGTACCTCACAAAACCAACTATAGTTTAGCAGTACTTGCCCCAGTCTGCAAAGCCACCTGTTGCGGACCCTGACTCTTCCCTTCGTTACGGAGCATCCGGCAGAAATACGAAAGCCGATGAACATCTGTTGATTCCGATCCGACACTACAGATGGGACCTGTGGTACGAATGCAGACATCTCATGGGCCACTGTCTATTAGGGCAAATCCCATGGCATCTCCAGCACCAATACAAGTGTGCGCGCCAAGCCACTACCTGGTGGGGACGGGGGAACAGGCATGTGTCTCATAACAGCATGGATATCCGGAGATGGCAGTGGCGAATGGCATACCCATCGCATGGACAGGAAAAGGACCGGTCATCTTCCGTCCGGGTAAGCACGACCCCTTAAAAGCAGACCTGATTCCTGAACCCACCACGCATCTGGCAAATTCCGACAGATGAGACCACCCATTATCCGGGCCGGATAAAAACAGGCATGTTCCAGTGACCCCCCCATGCCTAATCAAAGCGGAAGCCATCGTTTAGAATGGGAATATGTGCGGAAGATTCGCGGCGGCCCTGGACTATTCCGGTCTGGCGGAACGGTACCGGGCCCGGCGGGCACCAGGGCTGCCCGGACCTTCATGGAATATCGCTCCCGGGGCGACCATTGCGGTCGTAGCCCAGGACCGAAGTGGCGCCCGCCACCTGAATCCGGCCAGTTGGAACCTGGTACCGTCCTGGTCCCCCGACGACCACCTGGACTACCCGACCCATAACGCCCGGGTCGAAACGGCCTTGGCCAGACGGACCTACGCCGATGCGGCACGGTCCCGACGCGCCATCATCCCCGCCAGCGGCTACTACGAATGGACCAGGGACCACAAACCCTACTACTTCCAATCACAGGATGGAGCACCCCTGTCCATTGCCGGACTGTACTCCTGGTGGCGCAGGGATGGCCACTCCCCCTGGCTGCTGACGGCCACCATCCTGACCACCCAGGCGGAAGGCGGGGCGGCCCTCGTACATGACCGCATGCCCCTCCTGATCACCGACACGAACGCCGATGACTGGTTGGATCCCGACCTGGACGGATCGGATGTATTCCCCCGGGCCGTGGAGCTGGGAAGCAAGGCATCGGCTCGGCTGGTCCAACGCCAGGTAGCACCGCTCAAAGGCGATGGACCCCACCTGACCGAGAGCATCACGTTGAGATTATGAACGCCTGCCGGAGCAGGAGGATACCGGTCTGCAGCCGGCAACCGTCTGGCTACAGGACCCAGGATACACTGACCAGCACTCCTCCCCTCCCGAATTTCGGTAGGGCACACGGGCAATGGGCAGAGGAGATTCGGCTCACCCTGGCCCGGCAACCGGAGCCAAGACCGGGTACTGACGCGAATAGGCGGAGAACGCCGTCTACTGCTCCTCCAAACTGAAGCCCAACTCATGGGCGGCCCCGGTGGGAATGGGGTCGAAGGCCCAGTATTCACCCAGATTGTCATCGGAGGAGAGACTGCGGATCTCGGCCTGGTCGATGTAGACCTCCCCGGAAAGGTGGTCGGTCTCGTGCTGGAATATGCGGGCCGGCCAGCCGTGCATGGTCTCCCGGTGCTTCCTGCCGTTCTCGTCCTGCCAGGCAGCCTCGATGTCGAGCCAGCGGCTGCGAACCGCCTGGTATCCCTCCAATGAGAGGCATCCCTCGTAGAAGGATGTTCTGGTGGTGCCCACCGGCCCATATGAGGGGTTGATGATGGTCCTGAAGGGAAGTTCGGCGATTTCTCTAGGATCGTCCTCATCGTCACGCAGGTGGTCCTCAATGACCGCGATAGCCAGCCCAAGGCCGATCTGCGGGGCCGCCAGACCCACTCCGGGAGCGTCCAGCATGGTCCGGCGCATGACCTCGATCAGCCGGTTCAGGGTCCTCTTGGAGAGTTGACCGGCATAGGGTTCCGTCTGCTGTCGCAGGACCGGCTCGCCCATCTGGACGATGGCAAGGGTGCCCGCGCGTCCGGCATCCGAGAGCATGGCATCAACCTGGTGGTCGAGAGCGGTATCGATCCTGGCGTTTCTTCCGAACATGGGAGTGGTCTTTCTCGGGTATCAGATAATCAGCTTGCTTGGGCAGCCCTCACAGAGACAGCTCGTCGGCGACGGTCTTGGCCAGACGCTGGCAGACCTGGTCGGCCTGCTCCTGGGTGGCCGCCTCGGCCATGACGCGGACGAGAGGCTCGGTGCCGGAGGGACGCAGCAGGACCCTGCCGGTCGCCCCAAGGAGCTCCTCCTCCCGCTCCACGGCCGCCTGAACCTTGGCGTTGGTCCGGGCCGCGTTCTTGTCCACACCGGGCACGTTGATCAGCTGCTGGGGCAGCTGCGGAAAGTCGGCCGCCAGCTCCTTCAGACTCCTGCCCGAACGCACGACCTCCTTGGCCAGTGTCAGGGCGGTCAGGGTGCCGTCGCCGGTGGTGGCGAACTCGCGGTTGATGACATGGCCGGACTGCTCACCGCCCAGGGTGTACCCGCCGCGGAGCATCTCCTCCAGGACGTACCGGTCGCCGACACCCGTCTGGACCGTCACGATGCCCATCTTCTTCAGGGCCAGCTTGAGTCCCAGGTTGCTCATGACGGTGACCACCAGGGTGTCGTTGGCCAGCTTGCCCTCGCGCTGCTTGGCCCGGGCCAGGATACCCATGATCTGGTCCCCGTTGACCATGGCGCCGTCCTCGTCCACGGCCAGGCACCGGTCGGCGTCCCCGTCGAAGGCCACGCCCATGGCCGCATCCGAGGCCCTGACCATCGCCTGGAGCTGTTCGGGATGGGTGGACCCCGCATGCTTGTTGATGTTGTACCCGTCCGGCGAAGCGTTGATGACCACCACATCCGCACCCGCCCTGCGCAGTGCCTCGGGCGCCACGACCGAGGTGGCGCCGTTGGCGCAGTCGGCCACGATGCGCAGACCGTCAAGTGGCTTGGTCTGCGTCTTGTCGGGGTTGATGGGGGCCACAGCCTCGACCAGGTGGTCGATGTACATGTTGGTGGCGGTCACCGTGTCATGCGACACACGGCCCACCCCGTCGCCGGTCGGGCGCTCCCATTCCTGCCCCAGGACGGACTCGATCTCGTCCTCCTTGGCATCCTGGAGCTTGAACCCGCCCCGGGCGAAGAACTTGATGCCGTTGTCTGGCATGGGATTGTGGGAGGCCGAAATGACCGCCCCCATCTCCACGTTGAGGACGCTGGTCAGGTAGGCGATGCCGGGGGTCGGGATGATGCCCACATCGATCACGTCGAACCCACCGGCCGACATGCCGGCTGCTAGCGCCGAGGCCAGGAAGTCACCGGAAACCCTGGTGTCACGTCCGATCAGGGCACGCCTGCGCCCCTCGGACTGGTCCGCCCCCTTGCCCAGTATCCGCACCGCGGCATCACCCAGGTCCAGAGCCAACTGCGCGGTCAGATCCCTGTTTGCCAATCCGCGAACACCATCGGTACCGAATAATCTTGGCATCTCACTCCTCCGACTTCATGGGCGGGTTTACAGGAGTCCCACCCATCTCCACACTAGGTTCATTATGACCCCTCCCCTACCGGGACCGGAGCGGACCGGACCTTTTGCACACCACTTCCACTGAAGGACGGGGAACAGAATGGGAGGAACCGGAATGACAAGAGTCGGAATGATGAAGAACGGGTCGGCACAGGCCTGAATAAGGCAGGTCGGAATGGCGAGGGGCGGACGAGGACGGAACCTGTTTTTGCCTGCCAGGGAGGGGGGACCGCATCCGCCAATCCCTTCGCAAGAGAAACCTTTCCGCCAACCGGGGCGCGCGTATCGGCCGGACCAATCCGCCACGGGATTGAGCGAAACCGGAAGGTCCTGACCGGGAAACCGGTAAGTCCAACCTAGGGGCGGGCATGCAACAGCCCGGCCGGTTCCAAGCACCCTGGACCGGCCGGGCCTTCGGGTTCAGTCCTGCTTCCTGAGCTGCTCGTTGTAGGAACGGACCCTGAGGAAGCGGCGGGATGACTCCGTGTTCTGGATGATCATGCCACGCAGGGCCTTGGGGGCCTCCTGGTGGGAGGCCATCCACTCGTCCCCGGCCTCGACCAGGGCACGGGGATCGGCTGACGCCGGATAGAGCCCGCCGGCGGAAAGTGGGTTGATCAGTGTTTCCGCAATGTGGAATGTCTTGTACTCCCAGATCCAATCCACGGCCTTGAAGAACCGCTCCACATAAGGGGCGAAGAGGTCCTCGGGGCCTGAACCGGAGAAGCCGTCGGCCAGGGCCTCGATCTGCGAGTTGGTCAGGTCCTGGTTGTTCAGGGCCTGATCCCAGGCCCATTCCTTGGCCTTGGGGGTGGGCAGGGCAGCCCGGGCGCCCATGGCGAACTCACGGTTCTCGGTGGTGTCGTGCCGGGAGAGTTCCTGGTCGATCTCCCCGTCCGCGAGGAGGTCGTGGGCGGCCAGGGCATGGATGATCACCCAGCGGGTGTTGTTGTCGATCTCCAACCCTTCCAGCTCCAGATCCCCCTTGAGGAGACCTCGGGCGGTCTCCTCGAAGTCGGGGTCGTCACCGTACCCAAGGTAGGCGCGGACCAGCTGGAATTGTTCGTCCGAGCCGGGTTCGGCCTTCCGGGCCAGGTCCCAGAGGGTCTGGGCCACCAGCTGGAGGATGGGCTGGCGACGACGGCCGGCCACGAAATGATGGGCCGCGGTCGAGATCTGCGAGAGGGCGTAGCGGAAGGTGGTGGACTGATGCTCGGTGGAAAGGGCCTTGAGGCTGAGCCCGATGAATCGCTCCGCCGGGAATTCGGCATCCCGGGTCATGTCCCACAGGCTCAGCCATACCAGGGCCCTGGTCAGGCGGTCCTGGATCCGGTAGAGGTTCTCAGCCGCGAAGTCCAGGGAGTCCTGGTCCAGACGCAGTTTGGCATAGGTCAGGTCGTCGTCGTTGATCAGGATCAGGGCCGGACGCTTCCTGCCCCGGGCGGCCTGGACCTCGGCATGCGCGCCCTCCACGTCCAGCTCGAACCGATCCGTACGCACCACCTGGCCCTGGTCGTTCAGGTCGTAGAACCCGACTGCCAGGTGGTGGGGGCGGAGGACGGGATGCTCCTCGGGGGCGGTCTGGTCGATTTCCATGGAGGCGATCAGACCGTCCGAATCGGTCTGGACCCGGCTGGTCAGGGTGGTGATGCCGGCCTCCTCCAGCCAGAGCTTGGACCACCTGCCCAGATCACGACCGCTGGTCTTCTCCAGCTCGGCCAGGAGGTCGTTCAGGGTGGCGTTGCCGTAGGAATTCGAGACCAGGTACTGGTGGATCCCCTGGAAGAACCGGTCACGGCCCACCCAGGCCACCAGCTGCTTCAGGACGGAGCCTCCCTTGGCGTAGGTGATTCCGTCGAAATTGACCTCGGTGTCATGCAGGTCCTTGATGGGCGCCACGACGGGGTGGGTGGTGGGCAGCTGGTCCTCGGTCAGGGCCCAGCTCTTCTCGCCGGAGCAGAAGGTGGCCCAGTCGTCGCTCCACTCGCTGGCCTCCGCCGTGGCCAGGGTCGACATGAACTCGGCGAAGGACTCGTTCAGCCAGAGGTCGTTCCACCACTTCATGGTGACCAGGTCACCGAACCACATGTGGGCCAGTTCGTGCAGGACGGTCTCCACACGGCGGTTGATCTGGGCCCCGGTGGCCTTGGACTCGAAGATGTAGGAATCACGGAAGGTGACCAGGCCGATGTTCTCCATGGCTCCGGCGTTGTATTCGGGCACGAAGATCTGGTCGTACTTGGCCCAGGGGAAGGGCAGGTCCCAGGTCTTGGCGTAGAAGGCGAACCCCTTCCTGGTTACCTCGAAGAGGTAGTCGGCGTCCTTGTCCAGGGAGTCCTTCAGGGCCTGGCGGCAGTAAAGGCCCATGGGGATGGTCCGACCGTCCTCGTTGGCGTATTCGCTGGTCCAGAAGGCGTAGGGTCCGGCGGCGAAGGCGGTCAGATAGGAGCTCATGACGGGTGTGGTCTCGAATACCCACCGACGGCAGGATTCGCTCCGCCCGCCCTCCAGGGTGTCGGGGGCGGTCTCCTGGTCCAGGCCCTCCTGGCTCCTGACCGGCATGTTCGACAGGACCAGCCAGGAGGCAGGGGCCGTGACCGTGAAGTCGAAGGTGGCCTTGATGTCGGGTTGGTCGAAGACCCCGTAGACGCGGCGGGCATCGGGCACTTCGAACTGGCTGTAAAGATAGACGTTGCCATCGGAGGGGTCGACGCTGCGGTGGAGCCCCTCGCCGGTGTGCGAATAGAGGCAGAGGGCGGTGACCTTGACCTCGTTGTGCTCCTTGAGGTCAGCCAGCTCGATACGGCTGTCCCTGTAGACCTGGGCCGGGTCCAGACGCTCCCCGTTCAGCTCGATCAGGCTGACCTCGTCGGCGATCAGGTCCAGGAAGGTCGACTCCCCGGGCTTGGCATCGAAGGTGATGGTTGCCCGGGAGGGGAAGGTCCTGGGACCCTTGGTCAGATCCAGGGCGACCTGGTAGGTGACGTCCGATACGACGATTGCGCGTTCTTCCGCTTCCACACGCGTCAGATTGGCTCCGGGCATGGTTTCCTTTCCATAAGGCTGGTGGTCAGGGACCTCCTGAAGGTGCTGGGCGCACCGTCCGTTCCAGGTCGGGTCCTGTAGATATGGAACAAGTCTAATCAATGACCCGGGCAAGGAGACCCAGGCCGGGCGGTCCGGCGCAGCTAGGGTGGGCCCGGGAACCAGCATGGTTGACCTGACAAGGGCGACTTCCCTCCAGGCGTATCAGGAAGGAATATCATCGCCTGAATAATGTTGACCGGTTTCGGATTTGTTTCGGTTCTCTTGGAGGGAGGCCGGCAGGATGGCCGGAAGGAAGAACGAAATGGCGGACGTCTCTTCGGTTCACCGCTTCGACTCAGGCGGTGGTGCGGAGATTCCGATAAGGCCCCCTGACCCTCACCAGGCGGAAAGCGAATTCACCCCATACCAGCTCAACCTGCTCTGCCAGTATTCCTACGGGGTGGGACGGGACGACCTGATGACCCGGGTCGGCCATCATGACTTCCACGATGCCTCTGCCGGCTCCTACTGGATTATCCGGCCCCTCCACTCGCCACGAAACGGGTTCGAAGGCATGATCGCCGCACCCGACAAGGCCGGCCACGCGGACTTGGGGCATTTGGTTGTGGTATATGCGGGAACCAATCTCAAGGATGATGCCCTCAGAGACATCCCCTCCGCCCTGACCACCTTCCTGCCGCCGGCAAACCGATTTTCGGGACAGGTCAGGGAAGCGGACATCCTGGCACGGGAGGCGTTGGATGCAGGGCGGAAGGCCGGCTTCACGAGTGGGAAGGTGGTCTTCACGGGGCACAGCATGGGCGGAGGACTGGCCCTGATCGAGGCCTCCAGGTTCGATCTCCCAGCCAGGGTCTTCTGCGCTGTCGACCCCTGGCTGGTGCTGGACGGGAACCAGCGGCGTCTGCTTCGGGCCCATCGGGTCGATGACCGCTTCCTTGATTTCAGACTCCGCAACGACCTGGTGACCGGACCGGCCAACACCCTGCTCACGGGGAGCCCGGATCGCAGTGCAAGGATCATCTGGTGCGGCAGGGGCCCCGGAAGGATCGGTCATTGGCTGGGCGACTTCTCCTTCAATGGTCAGGGAAACCCCTGCATCGCTGACACAGGCCCGGATACACACCTCGCCATCCTGCAACAGCGCCATCACCATCCGCACCTTGGCCCTGTCGTATCGTTCGGAACACAACAAGTCAGGACGGAATGACCATGGCAAGGGCAACCTGTCTCGGGGCGGGGCCCTTGCACCCATCACGGTCTGCACCCTGACTTACGTCGCTTAATCGGTTTCTATATACTGGTGCCGGAATCCAGGTATGAGACAAAAGATGCCATTGTGCAGGGGTTCGGCAGTATCCACGCATTCAGAGAGGAACATGCCCATGAAGGCACTGATGTATTACGGCAAGGAAAACGTACGTATCGAGGATGTCCCGGAACCGGAGCTCAGACCAGGCACCATCAAGATACATCCGGCCTTCACGGGAATCTGCGGCGGTGATCTGCACCTCTACTATGACGGGGAAGAGAGCGGAAGCAATTCCAAGGACAAGCCCCACCCCCTTTCGGGCGAAACCCTTCCCATCGTGTTCGGACATGAGATGTCCGGAACGATAGAGGCCATCGCCGATGATGTCGAGACCGACATGAAGGTCGGGGACCCGGTGGTCGTGGAGTCCGAGATGGCCTGCGGCCATTGCCCGGCGTGCAAGGCCGGCAACTACAATGACTGCGAGGTCATGGGGTTCATCGGTGTCAACGGCTGGGGCGGCGGACTCAGCGAGCATATCGTCGTGGACGCCCGCCGCGTCTATCCCATTGGCGATATACCCCTGGACCAGGCGGCGATGATCGAGCCTTTCGCCGTGGGATACCACGCCATCCGGCTGGTGGATGTGCAGCCGGGCCAGACCGCCCTGGTCGGCGGTGCCGGACCCATCGGCCTGCTTCTGGGTGTCATCCTCAAGGCCAAGGGACTCAAGGTCATCATGTCCGAGATCTCGCAGGCGCGCAAGGACAAGGCCCTAGATTCCCACGCGGCGGATGTGGTCATCGATCCGACCAAGGATGACCTCCTGGAACGTGTCAAGGAGGAGACGGACGGGAAGGGGGCCGACGTGGCCTTTGACTCCGTCGGGGCCGAATCCGTAGTGCACCAGCTGCTCTCGGCTCTGAAAGCCCAGGGCCACCTGATCATCGTGGCCCTGCATGTCCGGCCCGTCACCATGAACCTCACCAAGGAGATGGGCTTCGGAGAGAAATTCATGGGCGGCTCCATGGGCTATGCGAACGATCATGCGGATGCCATCAAGCTCATCCAGGACAGGCACATCGACCTGTCCACCTTCATCACCGACAGGATCAAGGTGGAGGACATCGTCGAGAAAGGCTTCCGTCCACTGCATGAGGACGCCGAGCATCACATCAAGATTCTGGTGGAGATGTAACCTTCTGCATGCCATCCCCATCGGACCGATAAGGGCCCGCCAGCATGTACTGCGGCCGGGCCCTTCTTTATATAAGGGGCCTGCCTCCCCACGACAGCACACGCGGGACGGCACCGGTCAGTCCTGCGGCTGCACGTCGGTGGCGATGTCTGCCACCACGGGCACGATCATGGGCCGACGATGCAGCTTGCGGGAGATCCATCCGCCCAGAGTGCGGCGCATCATCTGCTGGAGCTGGTAGGTGCCGGTGGTTCCCTTGGCCATAGCATCCTCGAGCTGATCGACTATCTGCGCGTTGATGGACTTGAATTCGCTCTCATCCTCGGCCACGGCGTTCAGGTAGAGCTTGGGGCCGGAGACGACCTTGCTGGTCTCGGTGTCGACCACGGCGAAGGCGGAGACGAAGCCCTCGGTGCCCAGGATCCGGCGCTGCTCCAGCTCGTCGTCGGTCAGCTGGCCCACTGAATCGCCGTCCACATAGACGTATCCACAGGGGACGGATCCAACCACAGCGGCCTGGCCATGGTAGAGGTCCACCACGTCGCCGTCCTCGGCCAGGACCACGTTCTGCGGATCCACGCCGGTCTTTACGGCAATCAGGCCATTGGCCACCAGATGCCGGTTCTCGCCGTGGATGGGCATGGCGCACTTGGGCTGCACGATGTTGTAGAAGTGCAGCAGCTCGCCCTCGTCCGAGTGGCCGGAAACATGAATGGCCGCGTTGTCGCGATTGACCACCTTGGCCCCCAACCGCACCAGCTTGTTGATGACCTTGTAGACCTCGTGCTCATTGCCGGGAATCAGCGAGCTGGCCAGGATGACCGTGTCGAACTCGTTGATGGTGATATCTCGGTGTGTCCCGTCGGCGATGCGGCCCAGAGCCGCCATGGGCTCGCCCTGGGATCCGGTGCACATGTAGACGATCTTCTCATCCGGGATGCTGTGAGCATCCTTGAGATCGATCACAGTGTCCTCGGGCAGGTGCAGGTAACCCAGGTCGGAGGCAATGGACATATTGCGGACCATGGACCTGCCGGCGAAGACCACCTTGCGGCCGAACTTGTGCGCGGCATCGACCACCTGCTGCACCCGGTGGACATGGCTGGAGAAGGAGGCCACGATGATCTTGCGCTGGGCTTCGGCGAAGGCCTTGTCCAGGGCAGGGGCGATGGAAATCTCGGGCTTGACGAAGCCGGGGACCTCGGCATTGGTGGAATCGACCATGAGCAGGTCCACTCCGGACTCGCCCAGTTTGCTGAACTCGCGCAGGTCGGTCAGGCGGTGGTCCAGCGGCAGCGGGTCGATCTTCATATCGCCGGTGTCGATGATGTGGCCTGCCGGGGTGCGCACGGAGACGGCCAGGGCATCAGGGATGGAGTGGGTGACCGCCACGAACTCCAGGTTGAAGGGGCCCACCTTGAGCTTGTCGCGGCCCTTGACCTCAACCTCGGTGGGCTTGAGATGGTGCTCCTCACACTTGGCATCGACGAATCCCAGGGTCAGCTTGGAGCCGATCAGGGGGATATCCGGACGCAGCTTGAGCAGGTAGGGCACACCGCCGATATGGTCCTCATGCCCGTGGGTCAGCACCAGGGCATCCACCTGGTCCAGCTTGTCCTTGATGTAGCTGAAGTCAGGCAGGATCAGGTCTACGCCCGGCTGCTCCTCCTCTGGGAAGAGAACGCCGCAGTCGATGAGCAGGATGTGGCCGTTGTATTCGACCACATTCATGTTACGGCCGATTTCGCCCAGGCCACCCAGGGGGACGATGCGCATGGAGCCCTTGCGATACTTGGGGGGAGCGACCAGACGCTGTTCGGTCTGGGTACCCTTTCCGCGCTGGATGGAGCCATTGCGGCGTCCACGGGATTCACTCCGGGATCTGCCGGCCCCCTTGCCCTGCCCGGGAGTTCGGCTACGGTTCTTGGGAGAGGATTTGCTGCTTCTGCTTTTGCTTTTGCTTTTTGTACTGTCTTCTTGCCTTGTTTTTGCCATTCTCACTTGTGTTTCCATTATCTGTACCCCCGTCTGATACAGGGGCGACGCTTGGTTGCTTGTCAGGAACGCATCAGTCCCGCGGCCTTCATGCCTTTCTCGGCTTGGATCAGCTGGTCCTTGCCAGGCTCAAGATTAGGGAGCCTCATCGTCGTGTTGTCCAAGACGCCGGCCACTTTCAAAGCGGCCTTGGCCATGACCGCCTGCTGCCCTTGGTCGTTCATCGCCCGCACCAGCGGCGCCAAGGCGATCGACAGCCTCTGCGCCCCTTTCAGATCGCCTTGATCGAACCGAGTCGCCAGGTCCTGCATAGGACCGCTGGCCACATGGGCCATAACCGATATGATGCCGACGGCACCCAAGGCCAGGAAAGGCAGGTACAGCCCGTCATCGCCGGAGTACCAGATCAGCCCCGTCTCCTTGCGCTTGATGGGAACTGCGGCCAAGTCACCAGTAGCATCCTTGACTGCCTCGACATGCGGCAACTCGGCAAGGCGGCGGTAGGTATCCACAGCCACGTGCAACCCGGTGCGGCCAGGTACATCGTAGAGCATGATTGGACGATCCGCAGACCGGCAGACGGACCTGAAATGCGCTACAACCCCATCCTGGGAGGGTCTGGAGTAGTAAGGCATGACCACCAGGAGCGCATCCGCCCCGGCTTCCTGGGTCATCTCAGCCATGCGGACCGTATGGGCAGTGTCATTGGAGCCCGCACCCGAAATGACCGGTACATCCACCGAATCCTTTACTGCCCGTACCAAATCGACTTTCTCTTCCATGTGGGTGGCTGGAGATTCGCCGGTGGTGCCGTTGACCAGCAACCCATCCGCCCCATCAGCGACAAGCCTGCGGGCCAGATTGCCAGCAGTCTCAAAATCTACTGACCCGTCATGGTTCATGGGAGTGACCATGGCCGGCACGACCCGCCCGAACGGGGCCTTGTCCAACAGATGGGTTTGGAGCTCAGACATACTTCAACGCTACTTGCAGACGGGGACTCATCACCCTCGCGACACCCTCCTCCCCCCCCCCACTGTCAGTCTCGGCCAAGCAACGTGCGCCAAACCTCCACGATCCCTGCCCAAATCAACAAGAGGGGACGAGACGGTTCCCAGTAGCATAAGCCAGATGGCAGGCAACCGGCCGCCAGGATCCGGAGGACAGCGTGGCATACGCAAAGCACTGCATCATCGGAGCGGTTCAGGCATGGTTGATATGTCTGGCCATGCTCGGCACATTGGGGCTGGCCCCGGCAAGGGCACAGGCACAGGAAGACCTTGGGTTCCCTGATCCTGACCAGGCGGGGTTCCACAATGCAGCCTTGGTGTATGCGGAGTCCAGCTTGAATGCGGAATCCGTCCGGCCGCTCTTCAGCCGCCAGGATGCCACCGGCAAAGCAATGCCGGGCGAGCCCCTCTTCGACGCTGCCGTGCTTCTGCGCTTTTCCATCAACGGCATCCAGACGGATTATGGCCGTACAACAATGAACGACTGGACAGACATCCTGGACCAGTGGTTCAAGGATGACGGCCCGATCGACGCGCTGGAACGGGCTTCAGCCGACTCCCAGGATCCGGCAGGCCCCGTCCGGAGGCGTTCAGTCATCATCATGATGCCCTGGCTGAACTCCAATGTGGCATCGTTCGGGACGGTGGACGGACAGGATCGCAACCTCTCGAGTGGCGACGACCGCCGTGCCGTGACCCGCTGGTTCGCCAGGGAGGTCGATGATCGATTCAAGCGCAAGCACGCGGATCATCTGAAGCTCTGGGGGCTGTACAGGATGAGAGAGGACGTGACCCCATTCGAGAACCACCTGATCAGGAATGATAACGATGGGGTGCACCAGGCAGGACTGGGTTGCCTGTTCATCCCGTATTTCAAGGCGGCAGGATGGGACCGCTGGAAGGAGAATGGCTTCGATCTGGCCATCATGCAACCTTCGTATGCCTTTCGGTCATCGCTTGATGGAGGCAGCGTCAACGCCTCGCGCCTGGAGGCCACAGCCTTGGCGGCACGGACGCATGGGCTCGGCGTCGAACTGGAATTCCGGGGATGCGCACGTCTGAAAAGCGAGCAGGCAATGGCCGACCAGTATCTGGCTTACGGGATTTCCACGGGATATCGCCAGGGGGCCTCGGCCGCCTTCCTGGGAGAGGGATTCGGCTCCTGCGGAATCGTCACCAGCCAGGACCCTGCCCAGCACGCCATCTATGACCATCTTGCCGACTACCTGGCAGGGCGTTCCGTCCCCTCGCCGGACCGGGACCTGCATATGCAGGCCGTTCCGGAAAAGATCAGGGGGGCATCGCAGAACCTTATTCTGGAGGCCTCCGGAATCGATCCGGGCAGGCTGGGAGCGGTTCGACTTGAAATGCAGGAGGGCGAGCGCCACTGGATGGGCAAGGCCTCCCTGGAGGGCAGGGGAAGGGACGGGTCCTGGAGGCCATTGGGGTGGGCCTATCGTGCGGCAGCCGATGCCCTGGCCGACGACTATCAGGGCATCGTGATCCGATTGGACCAATCGAAGATGTGCTCCACAGTCAGACAGATACGCCTAGTCCTCCAGACCAGCCCCGATTCCCCTGTCGACAGGCCCAATATTCTGTCCGTCATGGCCGATGCCTCCCAGGAGTCCACCACGACCAACGGTCTGGCCAATGCAATAACGACCGTGGAGTCCCCCGCCTCTCAGACCGGCCCATACCCCGATGCGAGCTCCCATGAACTCCATGACGGCAGGATTTCCCGTGGGGGATGGAGTTCAGGGCTGAACGTGGGATGGGACTCAGACCCGGGGAATATAGGGATCATGCTGGATCTGGGAGCGCCCCAGGAGGTCGCAAGGGTCCGCGTGCACACACAGGGCGGGTCGGATGCCGGGGTCAACTGGCCCCTGAATGGGCTTGTCAGATTCTCCAACAGCCCCGTGCTGGTAGACCAGGGCACCGCGGATACGGCCTCTGCCGACCGTGGATGGGGGTTCTCCGCGCCTGTGGTCACCGGCAGGCACGGGCCTGCCTATGGCGATGGACTGCCCTCCGTCGCCGGTGTCACATGCCTGTCGGGCGCTGAAGCCATGTGCACCAACCAGGACGGGTACCTGGACGCCGCGGGCATGCCCGCCACTGCACGGTACCTGGGCCTGCACTTCACCACCAATGCCTGGGCCATGATATCTGAGATAGAGGTTTTCAACCGGCAGGGCACCCCCCTGGACTTCACCTACCGGCTGATCAGGAATCCAAGTCAGAGAAGCGATTACTCCGATGACGGCCTGAAGCTGACTGATGGCTTCCACACCGGGTCCTTCGTCCCGAGCCAACTGTCCGGATGGACATCGAATACGCCGGTGAGCCTGCGTTTCGACACACCGAAACCCATCGACATCACCAGGGTGTCATTGTGGACCCTGGACAACGCTCCGGCCGGAATACGGAGCCCTGATGGCTTCACCGCCGAGGCACAGGTCGGCGGATCGTGGATCCCTCTGACAGGGCGCCTGACCAAGACCGATCTGGGCGCTGACGGCGTGCGCCTGAATCTTGAGTGCGGCCTACACCAGAATGTGGATTCCGTCAGAATCAGGCTGCCGGGACTCGGGCCAGGCCATACATGGACCATGCTATCCGAAGTCTCGACAGAGTCCTATGGGTGAAATCCTCAACAGGATGCCTGGAAAAACCAGTCATCCCCATCGTCAAAGATCGAGAAAATGATCCAGGCCGACGATAAGGCCTGGATGGCCGCCGGCAGCTACGGCCCTCACAGCCAAGAGCACGCCTGGCATGAAGGAGGATCGGTCGAAGCTGTCGGCACGTATGGTAAGCTGCTCGCCGGGATTGCCCATGAGTACCTCCTCGTGGGCATTCAATCCCTGAAGGCGCACCGCATGAACATGGACCCCGTCCACCACCTGGCCTCGAGAATCCGATTGCCTCTGGGTGCCGTCGGGCATGGGGCCCATGCCGGCCTCGCGCCGTGTGCGCCCGATAGCCTGGGCTGTGTGGATGGCGGTGCCTGAAGGAGCGTCCACCTTATCGGGATGATGGAGTTCGATGACCTCAGCGGATGTGAAATACCTGGCTGCGGCGCTGGCGAAATGATCCGCCAGCACGGCCGAGATCGCAAAGTTCGGCGCGATAAAGACCGTCTGGCCAGCTCGTGGTGCTTCCTGCAGGGCATCCCTGACTCGCCCAAGCTTGCCGTCATCCCAGCCTGTGGTGCCGACAACCAGATCCACGCCCCTGCCCACTAGGGTCAGGACGTTATCCAGAGAGGCGTCTGGCACCGTGAATTCAACAGCGACATCAGTGGTGGCCGGGTTGATCCCTTCCAGGCCGCCCTGCTTTTCGGCAGCCACCGACAAAGCCATGTCGTCTGCCTGTTCCAAGGCCTGAATGACGCTGGAACCCATACGGCCCTCGGCCCCTACCACGGCGACCCTGATCATGCTGTACCTCCCTGTCCAAGCTTTGCAAAGACTTCGCTCCCAGTGTAAGCATGGACTGGAAGCGGGCATGGCGACATCCCGCAAAAAGAACAGGTCGGCCCCGTGATGAACAGCCTTGGGGCAGCCTTGCTCAGGCGCGATCAACCTGCGGGTTGGCTGGAGAGCCCGGTATGACCCAGGCCCGTGGTTGCAGGTTTCGCAGGCCTGTCATTCAAGGACCTGCACATTGCCGGAGGGCCCTTTACGCACCTCTTGGACCCGTCAGACAGCACCGGGCGATGTCAGAGGTCAGCGCTCTGTCTTCATCCGATTGGCTGCCCTCATGCTAAAAACCCATCCCAGAACCGCCAGGGGTATGGCGCAGCAGGTGACGATGGCGGGAATGGTCATGCCGCCATGGGGGCCGAACCTGTCCAGGGCGATGCCGGCCAGGGTGGAGCCCAGGGAGGTTCCGATGGACCCCCCGGTGGAGAGCCAGGAGAGCCCTTCGGTCAGGGCGTGGGAGTCCACGTTCTCCCGGACGATCAGGTTGCCGGTGGCGAAGATGGGCGAGACGCACAGGCCCGAGAGGACTTCGGCCACGCCCAGGAGGACCAGGTGGTCCATGACCAGCCTGAAGACCACATAGCCGGCGGTCAGAAGGGTCAGGAAGACCACCAGGTAGCGCCACCGGGACCCCTTGAGCTTGATCGACCCGAAGATCATGGCCCCGCAGAGGGAGCCCAGGGCGAAGAGGGCCAGCTGGAGGCCTACGGCCCCCTCCCTGCCCATGGCCTTGGTCAGGGCCGTCACCGAAACATCCACGGCAGAGAAGCTCATATTGAAGACGATGAAGATAACAAAGAGGAGGAGGATGCCGGGATATGCCAGGGCCGACCTGGAACCCCGCCTTCCGTCCGAGTCCCCGGGGAGGACGCTGCCACCATCATCGACCGGCGAGTGGTCGGCGGCCCTGGTCTTGGCGGTTTCCATGCGGACAATGGCCGGGGGCTCGGTGGACCGCATGGAGAAGAAGGTCAATCCACCGACGAGCAGGGCCGCTGCCGGCAGGAAGAGCTGGGAGACGGGACTGACCGAGGTGGCCAGGTAGGCGGAGAGGATGGGCCCCAGGATGAAGACGCACTCGTCCAGTCCGGACTCCAGGGCATAGGCCGTGTTGAGCAGGTTGGTCCTGTCGTCACGCAGGACCCAGGCCCAGCGTGTGCGGACCAGGGCCCCGAAGGCGAACTGGGTCAACCCCATCAGGGCGGCCAGGACGAAGAGCAGACCCAGGGGGACCTTTTTCATGGCCCCGAAGGCGAACCCCAGGATGGCCAGCGTCTGGACCAGGAGGGCCACCAGACCCACACGGCGTTGGCCGAACCGGTCGAAGAGGCGGGCGTAGACCGGGGTGACCAGGGCGGCGCTGAGTGTATAGACCGCACTCATCAACCCGGCTGAGGTCCAGTTGTCATAGATGTGGTTCAGGGCCAGGACGATACCCAAACCCATCATCCCCAGGGGCAGACGGGCCAGGACCGCCGCGAGGCAGAAGCCCACCGCACCGGGGTAGGTGAAGAGCCGCAGGAAGGGTGACCTTGGTTCCTTCATGACCTTCCGCACCTTTCCAGCTGTTCACGGACCCTGCCGCCGTAGATGAAAATGTCGTCGATGCCCTCGAAGAAGGTGGGGTCGACCCCAAGGGAATCAACCTGGGAATCGGCCTGGGGCCGCTGGGAGAAGGCCGCATAGTCCTTGCCCCCGAGCTCGGCCAGACAGGTCATGCCCTGGTGGTCGTAGTAGCCCACATCGCAGGAGGAGTCGGTGTGGAGGTAGAAGTTGGCCACCCCCTGCCGGTCCAGATGGCTCAGGGTGTCCCGCCAGAGCATCCGTCCAATGCCATGGCCGCGCGCCTTGTCGCTGACCAGGAAGAGTTTCAGCTCGGCCTGGGGCGGCGTGGTCAGGCCGGTCTCCTCCTCCAGACGCACCTCGGTGGCCTGCCAGTGCCGGGCGCTGGCCAGGGTCTTCCTCCCCAGGGGGGTCGAGTTCAGGGTGTCGTCGACGGCTTCCAGACAGGCCTGGGCCTGGGGGAAACTGAGCGGCCCCTGGCACTCCCTGAGCAGGGTGACCCCCATGAACCGCCCACCCATGCAGGCGATGCGGGCCCGGGTGGTCTGGGTCAGGTAAGCCAGGATGAAGTGCTCGGCGCTCAGTTGCGAAACCTTGCCGTCCCTGTCCTCCTCAACCCTCCAGGTCCTGTCGAACTCCTTGACCAGGTCGGGCATATCGCTCCAGGCCATGGGACGTATCGAGGGAACCTGCCGGCTGGTCTGGCCCTTATCGGCCAGGTCGAACTCTGCCATCACTTGTCACTCCGTCTGACGGCAACAGGCGGCAGGGGCGCATCAGGCCGCCCCGGCTGGTCCGGTCACCGTATACCTACTCAGGGGCACCCATCGCCACCCAGGGGGGAGCGGGGTCTGCCAGGGACCAGCCCGACCATGCCTGGCATGTCGGCCTGCATCCCGTTCTTGTCATTCCGTCTGCTGGGCCCGCCCCGCTGGTTCATTCGTTGTCCGACTCCTGCGGAGCACCCCGACGCAGCCCCCGGAGGATCTCCTCCTGGGTTCTGGGTCTTGCCCTGATGAGCCGCCGGGATGGTTGGGCCTCACTAACATAATAAAGGCAGGCGTCGATGGTCGACAGGTCGATTCCCTCCAGGCGTGACAGGAGGATCCGGTACAGGTCGAGCTGGGCCAGTTTCTCGCTGGTCTCCTCCTCGGTCCGGGGCCTGGCACCGGTCTTCCAGTCCACGATGGTGTAGAGCCTGGAGTCGTCATCCTGGTCCAATCCCCCGCGGAAGACGGCATCCAGCTTGCCCTTGACGATGGTGCCCTCCAGAACGGCCACGATGGGACGCTCCACCCAGGCCGGGGTCCGCCGGGCCCAGTCGGATTCGGCCAGACGGCGCTCCCAGATCCTGAGACGCCGGGCCGTCTTCCCGTCCGGGCTCTGGACCGGGGCATCCTGGTTCGAGGCATCCTGGTTCGAGGATGTGCGGCCCGAGGCCTCCTGACCCGCGACAGCCCGGTCCGAGACAGCCTGACCCATGCCGTCCTCTTCGGAGTCCAGGGCCGTAACCATCCGGCGGCGTTCAGCCAGGGCCTCCGGGCCCAGGGGTCCGACCGACCCTATCAGGCGGCCGTCCGGGCCGGATTGGACGGACGACTCATCGGGTGAGCCTCCCCCGCCCTGGTCCGCCACATCAAGCAGGCCAGAGGAGTTCTGGAGGTCCGGCAGGATGAATCGTTGGGCCCAGTCGTGGAAGAGGGTGCCTGCCTGGGCCAGGGGCGAGGCCACCCGGGGCACGGGCCTGACCAGGCCCTCCCAGTAGTCCCGCTCCCTGGCGGCATCCATCGTGCCGGACCTTGCCTGGATGGAGGTGACGCTTTGGGCGCCATGACTGATGATTCCCCGGCCCGTGCGACGCAGGACGTCCAGGTCCGTGACCAGACGGTCGCCGGTGACCCCCAGACGGCCGGTGTCGACCTGGAGCACCTGGACCGCATCGGCATAGAGGCTGCCTTCTCCATGTCGGGTCCCGGTTGGATCGGTGTCGGGGCCCACCCACTCGGCGCTGCGACGAAGGGCCCGGCCGACCTTGGACCCCATGGCCACCGGCCAGAAGGACCGGTCGGTTCCGTCCCGCCTGGCTGCCAGTTGGTCCACCTGGTCCAGGGCCTCCCCCACCAGGGCATCCCGATAGGCCCCGGCATCCTGACCAAGCAGGAGGCCTACGGGAGGGGTCGGCGGGCAGACCGCACCCTCGTCGGGCTCCTGGTCGCCGGCGACGGGATCAAGCCTGATGGCTTCAGAATCGCCACGCAGGCCATCAACCAGTTCCAGCCAGAAGTTCGAGGCCTCGGCCTCGGCATCGACCTGGGGGGTGTTGAGCGCGGGATTTGTGTCGGTGGTCTGCCCGCCGAAGGTCAGGAGGAGGTCGTGCCGGGCCCTGGTCACGGCCACATAAGCCAGCCTTCGCTCGTCGTTATGGTAGCGGTTTCCGTACTCTTCTTTCTGTGACAAATACCCCTTCTTGTCCAGGAAGTCACAGGGCTCCCCCTCATCGTCCACGCCCGTGGCCCTGACCCCGCCGATCGCCTCGTCCTCCAAGGCGGCCAGATCCAGACCACCAAGGTCATCCCCGGGTTCGGATCCGGGCCTGGCGTCGTGGGGGAACCTGGGCAGGATCATGGCATCCGCCCTGACCGGAACGGGGACGGCCTGAGGATCCTCCAACCAGGTATGGGCCATGTTCAGGTAGCTGGGTGACGCACCCTCCTGCCCGCCTTGCGAGGCCCCGTCCTCCCGCTTCTGAATCTTCAGGTAGTCACCCTGACTGCTGGGAAAAGCACCTTTGGCCAACCCCACCACAGCCACGGCATCCCACTCCAGGCCCTTGGCCTGGTGGATGGTCATCAGGGCCACATCGGCATGGTTGTCGATTCCGGTATCGGGCAGGTCGGGACTCTGGACCATGGCATCCACCCAGGCCACGAACCCGGGCAGGCTGGGCCCCAGACCGGCAGGCAACTCGGAGACATAAGTGTCCACCTGGTCCAGGAGGGCCTCGATGCCGGTATTGGCCTGGCTGGGTTGGAGGGGTTGGTCAGGCCGGTCCATGGCCCGGGAAAGGACCAGGTCGATGTCCAGGTCCAGGGCCTGGATGGCGGCGATGACCACCTGCCTGAGCGGGGCGGACGACTGGGCCTGGACCCGTCGTATGACCTCGGCGGCCCTGGTGACCAGGGTGCGGCCACGGGGACTGAGCCGGGAGGTCCGCAAGAGGTCGGCCAGGTCGTCGCGCAGGAGGAGGTCGATCAGGAAGAGGGAGTTGGGCACCTGGTTCCGGTGCTCACGGACCAGGTCCTTCCTGGCCTGTCGGTCCTCTGTTTCGGGGACCAGGCCTGCCTGGAGGAGGGCCCGGTACCGACTGTCGGCATTGATGGTCTCGGCCAGGGAGGCCAGGGCACTCAGGTCGGCAGGGTTCATGTTGAACCGGGCCGAGGCCAGGAGACGCATCAGGGAGCTGCTGTCGGTATGGTCGCAGATCACCCGCAGGAGGGCCAGGAGGTCCATGACCTCGGGAAGGTCGAAGAGGGCCGAGTACCCCACCACCTGGCAGGTCAGCCCAGCCGATTCCAGGGCCTCCCGGTACTGGGGCATCCTGGACTTGGAGCGGAAGAGGACGGCCACGTGGGGGGCATCAGGGTCCTCGCCCCGACCATCGGTGCCCGGCTTGCCATACCGGGAACGGGCGTGGAGGGCGAACCGGACCACCGCGTCGATCTCCTGGCCGATGGTGCTGTACCCGAGCAGGCCGATGGTTCCCTGGTCGGCGTCATCCCTGGCCTCCAGACGGGCCACATCGACCTCGTCCATCCTGGCGCTGGAGAGGCGGTCCGTCTCCTGCCTGAGCGGGACCGTCAGGAGGTTGGCCGCCCGGAGGACCATCCTGGAATTCCTGAAGGTGCGGGAGAGGGTCAGGGGGTCCTGGTCCCCGGACCTGCCGAAGGTGGCCACCCCGCCCATCCGGCCGTCCCGGACCGTGGGTTTCTCGGCCAGCATCCCGAACTGGGACTGGAAGGTGCGGAAGGCGCCTGGGCTGGCTCCACGCCAGGCATATATGGACTGGAAGGGGTCGCCCACGGCGGTCACGGAAGACCTGGATGGATGAGAGCGGGCCCGATTCCGGTCATCGACACCATCGACGGGTGCATAACCACCGGGATGGGACTGGTCACCGGGCTGATCCCATCCGCCTGGACGGTCCTGACCGACCGGGTGTGATTCGTCAGGCTCCCCTGCCCGGTCTTCAGGATGGAAGATGGCGGCCAGGAGGAGGGCCTGGGTGGTGGAGGTGTCCTGGTATTCGTCCAGGAACACGTGGGTGAACCTGCGTCGGTAGTGGGCGCCGATGGAGGGGAAGCGGTCGACCAGCTGGAAGGCGGCCAGGGTGAAATCGCCGAACTCGGCCATGTTGGCCTGGCGCTTGGCCTTCTGATAGTAGTCGGCCAGGGTCAGGAGCTTCTCCCGGGTCCGGGCGGTGCGGAGCAGACGGTTGGCCTGATAGAGCCGGAAGTCCAGACGCTTCTTCCTCATCTTCTCCAGCTTGAGGGCATAGTCCGCGTCACTGTCCTTCTTCGCTCTTTTGGGACGATTCATGGAGGGATCAGGAGGCTCGGCGTCCGGTATGGGTCGGCCGTCGATCAGGGCCTCGGTCCGGTCGATGAAGGCCTGGTCCCAGGCCCGCACCCGGGCCAGCGCTCGGTCGAAGTCCGGGCAGTCCCTGCTGATCATGGAGGAGGTCAGGGCCTGGGTGATGCCCAGGACCTGGTTGACCGTGGTCTCAAAGGTGCCGGACCCCACGTCATCCTGGTCGCCGGCCCTGATCCGGGCCAACCGTGCCGCCTGGTCCGGCCCACCGACGGTGGCCGCCGAGAACCCCGACAGGGGGTCATCCACGTCCAGACCACCCTCGACCTGGTCCATGACCTCCTGGCGGTCGGGGAAGACCAGGTCGATGTGGTCGGCCACGACCCCGGCGGCCAGCTGGAAGGCCCCCGGTGCGCTCAGGGGCTGGGTGTCCTGGTCCATGCCGACCAGGAGTCCATACTGGCGGACGATGGACTGGAAGAAGGCGTCGTAGGTGAAGACCGAGGGCTTGAGGAAGTTCCTCTCCGGGTCCACCGCTCCGGATTGCGAACCCGGGCGGTTCCTGATGACGGCCGCGGAGACCCTGGAAAGGAGCTCGGAGGCCGCCTTCCGGGTGAAGGTCAACCCCAGGATCTGCTCCGAGGGGACCCCCTTCTCGATCAGTGCGATGATGCGTTGGGTCATGGTCATGGTCTTGCCGGACCCAGCCCCGGCCACGACCAGGAGGTCCTCACCGACCCCGGCATCGATGATGGCCGACTGCTCTGCTGTCTGTCTCATTCCTGATCCTCCAGAAGATTGGGCGCCAGCTGCTCCCAGGCCGCGCAGACCCCATCCCTGCCATGCTTGTGGCAGCGGGAGGGGTCAAAGAGGGCATCAGGGTGGTTGGCCGAGAGTCTGACCCCGGCGGCGAAGAAGATCCGGGCCACCATGGTCAGGTCCCAGGCGATTTGATCCCCGCCGGCATGGTTGCGGACCATGTCCCAGACCTCCTGGTCAACCCCCTGGGGAGATTCGACAGGCAGGTCTTCCAGGTCGGCCAACTTGGAGGGGTTCGGTACTCCGGTCCTGGCCTGGTAGTTGGAAGTGAAGGCCCCATTATGGAAGATGGGCGGCTGGTAGCGGGCCTCCTCGGGTCTGGTCCCCCTGTCGGGGTCCTTGGGAGGTTTTGCCACATCGAAGAGGATGGACTGGCTGATGGGGAGACCACCCCCCTTCCCCGGGTCGGGGGCTCCGGGCAGGGACCAGCCGGCCTCGGCTCCCGCCTGAACCCCCTCCTCGGAGGTCTGGAAGGCCAGTCCAAGCTGGTAGCAGACCAACTGGAGGTCGTTGAAGAGCTGGGTGCCGCTGTGAACACGGCCGGTCTTGTAATCCACCAGCCGCAGGTAGTGACGACCCTCTATGCACCGCGATTCCAACCTGTCGATCCTACCGGTCAGCCTGACGGCCGTTGCAGGGGTGAGCGCCTCGGGGAAACCACCGACCAGACCGGAGAGGAGGCTGAAGAACCGTTCCCGGCTCAGGGGCCTATCGGGGAAGGTGGCCCTCCAGACCCCGGAGAGGTCGTCCATGGTTATGGTCACGTTGAAGGAACGCTCGCTCTGGACCCCCTCCAGGCTACCTACAGGAACCGGTTTGTTCCCTCCGCACCCGTACCCGTCGGTTGAGCCGTGGACGAAGTAGGAGGCCAGGGTGTCGATGATCCCCTCGACCTGGTGCTCCCGACTGTGGATGTCATAGAGCCTCTTGGGGTCCAGGCCGTCAGGAGGATTCTGGGCGAACTCCTGGTATATATCCAGCAATTCGGCCGATACCCTGGCCTTGCGGTCCGTCAGGGATCGGGCATCCTGACCCAGCTCTCCCTGGTCCGGCTTGTCCAGCCCGCGATTGGTGCCCTCCTGGGCGACCCGGTGGATCAGGGAACCGAAATCGGTGGCCACCCTGCTCGGCTGGGGGCCGGAGTACCGGTCACTCATGACCCATTCCAAGGGGCATTGCCAGATTCTGTCCACGGCGGACGGGGAGAGGGAGACCACCTGAGGCAAAGCCTGATCCGATGCGTCCGGCTCTTGGGCAGGAGACTTCCCCATCGTCGGCACCGATGTCCCGACCTCTCTGATCTTGGATACCGACAAGACCGACTCCGATGCATCGGAAGGGGCACGGTCGTGACCGCCAGGACCCGAATCAGCGAGGTTCGAACCTTCCTCGACGGAATCGACCGAGGGGGATTGCCCTGTCTCGAATTGGTCTGAGCCATATTGACCTGAACCGGACTGGTCTGATCCGGACCGCATTGCCCTGGTTTGGTCTGAGCCGGACTGGTCCGCATGTTCCTCCGCTTCAAAGTCCGCATACAGGAAGGGCCAGCACCTGGGATCGGCCTCCTGCAAACCCGACTTGGAGAGCAGGCGCAGGGTATCGACGGCATCATCGATCCTGGCCTGATCGGCACCATCCTCCCGGAGGGCCTGCCTGGCCAGGAGGGAGCGGGCGGCGGCGGTCAGTCCCCTGGGTGAGACCTCCAGGCCGCCGTAATCCCGGCTCTCCTCGGCACCGGCCCCCACCTGGGTGAAGTCGGCCTGGGCCATGTCGGAGGTCCGCTCATAGAACTCGGGCAGGTAGCCATAGAGAAAGTCCGAGGGGACCGTGTCGTCGTTCCAGACGGCGCTGACCCGCACCTGCTCCCCGGCCCGGGTCACCGCCTCCAGGAACCCCTTCTTCTCGGCGTAGAGGATCGACTGGAGCCTGGGGTCATGGCTGAAGGAGGACCGGTCGGGCTCCCCGATGCGGTTGTGGAGGACCAGGTCGGCCAGGTCCTCGGCCCCGAACATGGTGTCACGGGGGGTCAGGTTGGGCCAGACCCCATCCTGGATGGCCGGAAGCCAGACCAGGGGCCAGACCCTGGCCAGGGCGGCGGCACCGGCCGGGGTGGTCAGGGTGACCGCATGCTCGATGGGGCCGATAAGGGCCAGGGAGTCCGCCTCGATCTGCATGCTGCGCACCTGGTCCATGAAGGCCTGGACGGTGCGGAATCGTTGGGAACCGGCCGCATACTGGAAGAGACGCATCAGGGCATCCAGACGGTCGTTGACCTCCTCGCCCTCCTGGGTGGCCACCAGGGCGCGCCGCTGCCAGTCATCGGCCAGCCCCAGACTCCGCCAGGCCTCCCAGAGCACGTACTGGGGCTGGGAATCAGGCAGGGCGGCAATCCTGTCGGCGGTGGTCGTGACCACCTTCAGGGCATGGCGGAGGGCGTGAACATCCGGATCCTCCATGCGGCCACCCGCGATGGCGGCCATGACGGCCAGGATCGTCTGCGAGGAATCCTGCGGATCCAACAGGAGCATGGTCTGGAGGGCGTCCACACTCAGACCGGACGCGGAGGTCGGTGCCTGCCCGGTCCCGGAAATCAGGGAATCATCGACCTTGATGCCCCTCTGCCGGGCGGTGTCGGTCTCCTGGGTCCGGATGGCCCGGGCCCAATCCTGCCACGCCGCGACCAGACCAGGCAGGGCCGACAGGGTCTCCTCGGCGGGATCCGCAGCCGCCGCGGTCGTATCCGTGTCCCGGGAGGATGTCTCCCCGCATGTCGGATCCGAGTCTCCGGAGGACCGGACCCGGGACAGGACGGCCATGGAGTCCATCAGGGATTCCAGGTGTTCCATCCGCACGGGTCGTTCATGCCGACCCTCCCCCACCTTCGCGCTGATCAGGGGACTGACCATCAGGGTGCGCAGATGCCGCCTGACCCAGGAGGCGACTGCGGCGGGGCTGGTTTCGTCGGTGGGCAGTGTGGATGGGTCCTGCACGGCCTGGGCCAGCTCGACCAGGGCGAAGAGCCCCTGGATGGTCGGGTCCTCACTGAGTGGCCGGGTGACCGACGAATATCGGACCGGGACCCCCTGAACCCTGAGTTTGCGGCCCAGGGCGCGAATGGTCGCATTGTCGTGGGCGATGACGGCCATCTCGTTCCAGTCCCTGCCCTGGGTCAGGAACTCATGCTTGACCTGCCAGACCAGGTCGTCCTCCTCCTGGGCGGGGGTATGGAAGAGCCGGGCCCTGACCGAACCGTCGGCAAGGAGGGGGTCGGCCGAGGCCAGGGGTGCCACAGGTCCGGCACCGGGCCAGGCCGGCAACTTGCCTGGTCTGCCGGGAAGGGGCCTGTCGGCCTCCTCCAGGCTGGCGATGCCGAGGGAGATACGGGCGGCCACCAGGTCCGCATAGGAACCGGGACCGTCATGGGATTCCCGATCGGGCAGGGCCGATGCCGAGTCGTCACCTGGCCCCTGACCGGAGGCGGCCGATGTCCGATCCGGACCGGATGCACCAGCTTGGCCGACGCCCCGACCATCCATGTAGGGGACCACGATACGACGCGGTTCCAGGACCATCTGCCTTGCGTCGAGGCAGGCGAAATCATCGGCCAGCATGGGGGCCGCATCCCCCTGGATACGCGCGCTGAGGCCGGTCAGCCTGGTCGCCAGGAATTCCGGATAGGACCCGCGGAAGGATTGGACCGACTGGTCGCAGTTCCCCACCAGAAGCAGACGGCACCCGGCCCGGTTCAGGGTCTGGAGGAATCCCATCCCGGCCAGGGTGACGTCCTGCCAATCATCCACGACCAGGAAGCGCGGCAGAGTCAGTCCGTCGACCCTGCCGACTCCCTCGGCCGCCCCGACCATCAGCAGGGACGGGTCCAAACGGAATTCGCCGGGGTAGGTCCGGTCGATGCACTCCAGGTATTCGTCGTTCAGGGCGAAGGCCAACCGCCATTGCAGGCCGAGACGCTCCTTCCGGTCCAGGTCGATGGACTGGGTTTCCAGGGCGGACAGGAGCTGGTCCCTGTCGCCGGAGGTGACCCCCAGCTCGGTCATCCGGGCGAACATGTCGCGCAACTGGGCGATGAACCGGTTGCTGACCCCCTCGACCTGGCCGTCCGCCTGGGTGACCAGGACCGAGGACCAGCCTGATTCGCTTTGGAAGTAGCGCTCCAGGAGCCTGCATACCGCGCAATCATCACCGGCCCGGACATGCTCGATGTGATCGGCCATGACCTGGCGAAGGAGTGCATCCTGTTCTGCCCCGTTCAGAAGTCTGGGAAGCGACGCCCCCTCTTTTCCCGTCAACGAAGCGGCCTGGGTCAGCACCTGGAAGGCCAGGGCCTGTAGGGTTCCCACGGGCCGGGTCCTGCCGGCGCTCCCCCGTTCCAGGATGACCTGGCGGCTGATCCGGTCCGCGGCGGTGCGGCCCGAAACCACCATGAAGGCATCACGGTCACCGAACGTTTCCATGCCGACCAGGAGGGCACGGGTGGCCACGGTGGTCTTGCCGCTGCGTGGCGGCCCAGCCACGACCAGGGTCGAGGTCCCCTCCCCATCGGGGCCCCTGAGCTCGCCGTCGATCAATTCCCGGACCTCGGCAGGGACCTGATCCGCGTCAACCGGTCTGCTTTCGTTCATGCCTTCAGGGTAGGCCCCAGGCTGGTCCTGTCGCGGAACATCAACCGCCCCATGGCGAGGGATGTATCCGCAACCCACGGTCCGTCAATCAGCGACCAGGGCCTTCCTGAGGTCGGCGATGTCGCTTGGGTCGGCACCATTATGGAGGAGGTACTCGCGGACGGAACCGTATCGGGTATCGATCAGGTCCAGGATCTCACGGATCAGGGCGGCCGGGGTGATGGTGATCATGGGCACCAGGCGCTTGGGGAAGTCGACACCTGAGCGGGCGATCATGGCCAGCATGGCATCCTTCCAGGCCCCCGACAGGTTGGCCTGGGAGGAGGCATAATCAGCGATGACCTGGTCACGGTCGGCTCCCGCCATGTCCAGCAGGAAGGCGATGGACGTACCGGTCCGGTCCTTGCCCGCCGAGCAGTGGATCAGGGTTCCGCGCCCCTGCCGGGCCATGCCGGCGGTGCGGTGGAGCACCTGCACATAATCCGGGCCGTTGTGGGCCACCAGGGACAGGTAGGACCTCCGGAGCGTGGCCTCGGCGTCCATCTCCTTGCCCGACTCAATGGACCGTTCCCTGTCGGCGTCGATGGGCATGGCACCGTCCAGCATGGGGATGTGAACGTCCTTGATTCCTGCGAGCTCGGGATCGGGCATGGCCCTGGCCTCGTCATCGGTACGCAGGTCCAGGACCAGCCCTATCGGGGAATCCTCCATCTGGTGCCTTCCCTGGGCGGTCAACCCATACAGGGCCTCGGACCGATAGAGGAGACCGGACCTGATCCGACCGTCAAGGGTCTTGATTCCGCCAAGATCACGGAAATTATAGAGTCCATCAATGTGTTCCATGTCTTCCCACCTTCATCTGCAACATTCCTTGCCCGAATTTAATCAGCAGGCCCCTACCCGGACCTGGGCCATTCCTTTTACCATATCCCGGACCGTTCAACCCGGGAGCTGATTATGCAGGACGCGAGCGTGACGGGACCGACCTCCCCATGCCCCACCACGAGTCACCGACCCCCCGGCTTTCCCCTATACCTGTCGGGCTTACACAATTGCCGATATATTGTGGTGCTATGACGAGCCAGCCTTCCGCAGCCCTGCCGACAGACGTTCCGGACCTGCAGGGATACCGCTATGTCCGTTTCCTGGGCCGGGGCGGAACCTCATCGGTCTATCTCTACGAGCAGGAATCACCCTCGCGCCCGGTGGCCGTCAAGACGAATGCACACAGTCAGGCCGCCCATGAGCTCTTCCTGAAGGAGGCCGACTACCTGGCCAGGCTCTCCACCCACCCCTACATCCTGACCATCCACCAGGCGGCGGTCAGCGGGGATGGGCAGGATTGCCTGATTCTGGAGTACGCCTCGGGGGGCAGCTGCAAGACGATCATGCACTCGGGGGGGCTGGACCAGGAGCAGACGCTCGACCTGGGGGTGCGGATGGCGAGCGCCCTCTACAGCGCCCACACCAAGGGCATCATCCATCGCGACATCAAGCCTGGCAACTTCCTGATCACCGAACAGGGGCTCCCCGTCCTGGCCGACTTCGGCATCTCGGCCTCCACCTACGGCACCTCCCGGGCCAAGGGGCTATCGATCCCCTGGGCGGCGCCAGAGGTCCTGGCCCATCGGTCTGGAGGATCGGAGGCCAGCGATATCTACTCCCTTGGGGCCTCCCTCTTCGGTATGCTGACCGGACGGTCCCCCTATGAGTACGGGTATCAGGTGGCCGACGAGGACCAACTCGCCCAGGCCATCATCCTCCAGGACCTGCCGACCCTGCTCAGGGGCGAGGCCTCGCCCGAGTTCGAGCGGGTCCTGGGCAGGGCCATGGCCCACGACCGGGACGACCGCTACTACACGGCTCTCGACTTCGGGCGGGATATGCAGGAGATACAGCAGGAGTTCTACGGTCATATGACGCCGTTCGTCGGTGATGGGATCGACCCTTTCCCGGACGGGGGCCATGGCGGGCAAGGCACCGGACAAGGGACCAATGCGGACCTGAGCGGCCTGCGGGGCGGTACAGGCGCTCGCGGCAATGGCGGACGGCCCGGAAGGGGGGACCTGCGCAGCGGATCAGACAGACCATCCGCCCTTACGGAGAAGAAGACACCCGGAGGATCCAAGAAGAGGGGGCCACTTTCTCGAGGATGGGCACGTCCGGCCCTGGTGGCGGGTGCGGCAATCCTGGCGGCGGCTCTGATATCCCTGGTGGTGGGGCTCGTCGTCCTGCCCGGCCGCGACAGCATCAAGGCCGGAACGACCACGACCGCGCCCGGGAATGAGACCTCGACGGCGATTCCGGAGGAGCCCGGCACCCGGGGCGATACCGGGGACCACGCCCCGGTACCCTCGGTCGTCGAGGGGAAGGGGACCTACCAGGGGTCTACGGTCACCTTCACCTGGCGCAACCCGGATCCCAAGGCCGGTGACACCTATACCTGGCATCTGCTCGGCGACCAGGGCGGCGGGCACGGATCCAGCGCCCAGACCGGGGAGACCAGGGCCGTGATCCCCCAGGCGGAGGGCGGGCAGACCTGCATCTCGGTCAGTCTGGTACGGGCCGATAGGCGGGTCTCCCAGGAGCCGACGACGATTTGCGCCACCCAGGAGCAGGGATGAGGCCCTGATCGTGGTTCGGCCGGGCATGGTTGACCACATTGTTCTCCGAGCCGATTTTCCCGGGTACGGGAAGTTAGACTCGAATCACCGGGGACCCGAATGGGCGGGCGATGAAAAAGAAGTCCTTTCCGCCAACGCGGGAGCGCCCGGGATGGCACCATGAATGCATATCGGAAGCATCATCACAAGGCAGGAGCAATGATGGATAGTGGGAGCGGGTCCTCATGGCTGCACCGGACCAGGCGACGGGTCCGCTCCCTCATGTCCGGGGCGCGCAACCCCTGGGCCATGCCGGTCATGGTTCTTCTGGCCATGCTCCTGATCGGGACCGGGGCCATCCTCCTGAACACGATCAATCGGCGGCAGGTGCAGGTTGATGACGGGAGTGTCTGGATCAGCTCCCAGGATGAACGCAAGGTGGCCCGGTTCAAGCCGGCGATAGGCGAGGCCGACGTGGCCCTGTCAACCAATACGAACAGGTTCGACCTGGCCCAGAGCGGGTACACCACCATCCTGGGGCAGGATGGGGCCATGTCGGCCATCAGGGCCTCGACCGCCAGCATCGGCGACCGGACCAGGCTGGGTGCCCAGGTCGAGCAGATCGTCAACGGGCCCACCGTCGCCCTCTTCCAGAAGACCACCGGCAAGGTCTGGGTGGGCAGGGCGGACACCCTGAAGACCATGGACCCGGATCAGAGACAAGCAGTATTGACCCTGGGCCGGGGCGGGGCCGTGGCCGTCACCCCACGGGGGTCCGTCTATGCCTTCCGCCCCTCCGATGGGGCCGTTCTGGTGGTGGATGGGCCCGACGGGAGGACCCATCATGCCCTGGATTCGATAACCGGCGGCAGGGCGATCAGGGCCGACGGTATGGCCGTGGTCGGCGACCAGGCGGTGGTCCTTTCCGGCAGGACCCTGTACTGGTCCAAGGGGTCCACCCGCCTGCACAGTTCAGGCGATCCAAGGCTGCAGGAGACCCCGGTCGACCAGGACCAGCAGGGTACCTGGGTGGGGGTCGGCGACCAGCAGGGTGTCCACCTGGTCGACCTGGACGCACCCGGCACAGATCCCACCCTGATCGCCACCGGAGGGAGCGGCCAACCTGCCCGTCCGGTCTCTTCGGGGGACTGCCTCTGGGCGGCCTGGTCCTCTCCGGGCAGGAACTTCACCCGCCTGTGCGGCACCAGGGGTGGCATGCCGGCCGGTCAGAGCCGGGGTCATGGGTCCAGGTTGGATAGCCGTCTGGTCACCCTCCAATCCATCTCCCCGACCACCAACCTGGTCTTCCGGACCAACCACCGCCAGGTCATCCTCAATGACGTCCAGGCCGGGAACGTCTGGAACCCGCGCAAATCCACAAAGATGATCAAGATCCAGTGGCAGACCATGGAGGTCAAGGAGACCCAGGCCTCGAACCAGAAGGAGGACTCGGCCAACAACCAGCAGCGGTTCGCCCCCACCTGCGACACCCGTTCAGGGGCCATCAGGGCCGAAGACGACCAGTTCGGCATCAGGGCAGGGTCCCAGACCATCCTGGACCCCCTGCGCAACGACCACCAGACGGACTGCTCGGTCCTGCAGATCAGTGACGCAAGAACCTCCAGCGGCGAGATCACCCTGGCCCCGGTATACGATGGCCGCTTCCTCCAGGTCGATGCGGCCCGGGCCCATCCCGGCACCGTCAGGATCAACTACTCCATCACCGACGGTCACGGGCAGGTCTCCTCGGCCGGCATCGACCTGGAGATCACCCCGGGCGACATGGGCGGTGAGGACAGGGCCCCGGAGCAGGTCGACACCCCATCCGAGTACGAGGTGGAGCAGGGGGCCACCATCGATGTCAACGCCCTGGCCGGTTTTGTGGACCCCGACGGGGACCCCATGACCCTGGTCTCGGCCAACCCCACCAACTCCGACCAGGTATCGGTCTCCACCCGGACCGACGGCAGGCTGACCCTGGCCGCGGGGTCCGCCACATCAGGCCGGATCAGTGTCAAAGTGACCGTTTCGGACGGAAAACTGAGCGGGGAGGGACTGGTATACTTCTCCATCAGGCCGGCCAACACCCTGAACCCCCTGGTCGACCCGGTCATCCGGCAGGTCCAACCCGGACGGGCGGTCAGGATAGGCCTGAAGCAGGCCGTACACGGCAATTCGGCCCAGCCCCTACAGCTGACCAGGGTCGAACAGCCCAAGGAGACCCGGGTGGAGGCCAACACCGAGGACCTCTCCTTCACCTTCAGCTCACAGACGCCGGGCACCTACTACCTGCCCTACGCGGTGGCACAGGGCGACCATGCCACCCAGGGGTTGGCCCGGTTGGAGGTGGCGCATATCAAGGGGGATGCGGCCAAGCCCGTCGCCGTCAACGACGTGGCCCTCCTGGGAGCCGACCAGACCGCGATCGTCGAGCCCCTGGACAACGACCTGGACCCCATGGGCGGGGTCCTCTCCCTGACCTCGGTGTCGGTGGACCCGGCCCTGGGCATCAAGGCGGGCATCGTCAACCACAAGCGGGTCTACCTGACGGCACGCCAGGTACCCACCCGACCGGTCAGGATCTCCTATACCGTCACCAATACAGCCGGCGACGCCCAGGGGACCATCACCCTGCAGCCGCCGCCCCTGGACAGGAGCGCCTCAACCCCCAAGGCGGGCAACATCAGCGCCCAGGTCCGTCAGGGAGGCCTGGTCACGATCAGGGTCATGGACCATGTGACCTACCCCGACGGCACCACGGTCAGCCTGGAGCCCGACCTGGGCAGGGACCAGGGGACCTTCAGGGGGTTGGTCTTCGTCTCCGGCGACACGGTTCGCTACCAGGCCGGGCAGGAGACGGGCGCCTACCCCGTCACCTACACGGTCAGGGACAACCTGGGCAATACCGCCTCGGGGACCATCACCTTCAAGGTCCATGCCGACAACCAACGTGACAAGCCGGCGCCGACCCCCGGTGACGTCCAGGCCCAGGTGGCCGCCGGTGCCAAGGTCCGCATCCCCATCACCCTGACGGGCATCGACCCGGACGGTGACTGCGACACCCTGTCCGGACTGGGAAACCAGGCGCCCAAGCTGGGCAGGATCACCCAGGTGGGAGCCGACTACATGGTCTATGAGTCCTATGCCGACTCCAGGGGAACAGACGACTTCACCTATGCCGTCGAGGATTGGGTCGGACAGCGTGCCCAGGGCCACATCCGCATCGGCGTCTTCCGGGGTCCCACCGGCGGGAACGTATTCAGCCGTGACGACCATGTGACCCTGAGACCGGGGACGGCGGTGGACGTGCCCGTACTGGCCAACGACATCTCGGGAGACGACACCGTGCTGGACCTGGACCCCCACCTGGAAGCCACAGGGGTCTCCGATGCCAAGGTTGTCGGCGACATGATCCGCCTGACCACCCCGGCCCAGGCCGGCACCTCGTATGTGGTCTATCGGGCCAGGAACCGGGCCGGCATCAGCGACCAGGCCACCCTGACCATCACCACGGACCCCAAGGCGCCGATACAGCCGCCAACCGTCCAGGACTACGACGTGGCCCCTGCCGACACGATCGACAAACGCACGGTCGAGGTCAACCTTGCCGGCTCCATGGCCAACCCCTCGGGGACCATGGATGACCTGAAACTGGAGGTGCACCCCAGCGCCAGCGACCATGCCCGGGTCAAGGGCGGCCCCGGGTCCACCACGCTCAGCATCGACCTGACGGGCCAGGCCAGGGCGGTGCCGTACACGGTCACCAACACCCGGTACAAGATCACCTCCACGGCCTTCGTCAAAGTGCCGGCCTACGGGGTCTTTCCCCCGACCCTGCGCCCCAAGGCGCCCGCCCTCCAGGTCCGGGCCGGGCAGAGCATCACCATCGACATCGCCGACCAGGTGCGGGTAGGGGCCGGCAAGACGGCCAGGATCGCCTCGGCCGATTCCGTTTCGGCGACTAAATCCGACGGGTCCGACCCCTATGTGGATCCGACCACCCTCAAGTTCACCGCAGGCAAGGACTATTCAGGCCCCGCCTCACTGACCTTCACCGCGCAGGACGGGGTCCCCGACGGGAAGACCATCGTCAACTCGGCCGTCCTGACCCTCCCCATCACCATCGAGGGCGGACGCGAGGAGCCGCCCTATCTCTCGGCTCCCACGATCGACCTGGTGGCCGGTGATCCGGCACAGACCATCTCCCTGAGGGCCCTGACACAGGTTCCAGAGGGGAGCCGGTCCAGCTCGTACACCTATGCCACCAGCGGGGCCAACGGCCCCATCCGGGCCACGCTCACCCCCCAGGGTCAGCTCTCCGTCAGCGCCGACAAGGCCGCCACACCCGGAGCCAAGGCCACCCTCCCCGTCACCATCACCTATGCGGGCGGCAACGTCGGGGGCGGGCTGACCTTCAGGATCGTCAAGACCACCCGTCCCCTGGCATCGGTACCCTTGCGCGCCGTCAGGGCCAAGGCGGGCCAGAGTCTCGATGTCAACGTCCTGGAGGGGGCCATGAATCCCTTCCCCGACACCCCCTTGAGAGTGGTTGGCGTGGTGACCGACGACGCATCCAAATTGACCGCCTCCTCCGGCGAGGACGGCCGGGTAACCATCAGGGCCGACAAGGACATCGGCGCCTCGACCAACACCGTCCTGGTCACCGTGGAAGACGGCACCAGGGACAAGGACAGGCGGGTCAGCGCCGCCATAACGGTCAGCATCATCGACAGGCCACAGGCCCCCAAGGTCCTGGCCGGGTCACCGCGCACCGGGGACGGGACAGTCTCCCTGGCCTGGGAACCGGGGAACGCCAACGGAAGCCCCATTGACGAATACAGGGTCTCCTACCAGTCGGATGCGGGCTCCGGGCAGCAATCCTGTTCGAGGGCCACCACATGCACCGTCACCGGCCTGACCAATGGTCGGGACTACAGCTTCACGGTCCAGGCCCACAACGAGGTCGGGTGGTCTCCGGCCTCCTCCCCCCTTGCCGCCAGGCCTGACGTGATCCCCGGCGGCGTCCGCAACCTGTCGATGGACGGCAGCGCCAAGGAAACCCTGACGGTGAGGTGGGACCAGCCCGAGAACCGCGGTTCGTCCATTGACCGATACTCGGTCCAGGCCAACGGCCCCGGATGCGGATCCATGCGCAATCGCGCACCCACATCGACCAGCGCGGTCTTCTCCGTCGATCATCAGGATGCAGGGCAGGCCTGTTCCGTCACCGTCATCCCCTCCAACATGGCCGGGGCCGGGGCGGCCGAAACCGCCTCCGGGTCCACCTGGTCCCACCCCGACCCGCCCATTTTCGAGAGGGCCGAACAGAGCGACCCCACCGACAATCCCGATCAGGTCGACCTGACTTTGACCCCGGGCGCCAGCCATGGCAAACCCTGCGGGGACATCCTGGTCACCATCGAGGGAGTCGATCCCTCGAGAGCTTCCTGGACGCTGGGATGCACCCTGCAGACGGCCACGGAGCAGATCACCCTTCCCGCCTCGGTGGCCAACCCCGGAGACACCATCCGATTCAAGGCCGTCAGCCGGATCGGCGGCATGGGCAGCGAGGGGATGTCACCGCCCACCACCAGGGAATTGACTCTTGCAGGAGGGCAACCGTCCACGATGCGCACCCTGCGGAACCGTCGAACACCAACCACCCGTAAGACCGGATATGCCCCGTCAGACGCCCGGAACCGCATGGCGGGCCGGGTCATCGGAACCAACCAGGTCTCAGCAGAGGACAAGGATTGACAGACATGAGTGACCAATTCCAGGATGATGCCACCCAGGATGAGCGCAGCCCTCTCAATGATGCGACCAGAGTGGGCGGTCCCCGATCCGGATCCGGCCAGATGCCGCCATCCCTACCCGACCCGGACCAGCCCACGGACCAGGCTGACCGGGGCGAAAGGAAGGGAGGATCCGCGGACCTGGAAGACAGCACCAGACTGGGCACCTATCAGGCCAGACCCCTGGCGGACGGCAGGCCCCTGATCCTGGACGACGGGGACGAGGGCCCGGAAGACAGACCCTCACGGTCCAGCCGCATGAAAATCCTGCAACGACAACGCGAGGCCATGCTGGGCGGTCTCGGACACAACCCGAAACAGACCAATGGTCAAAAGCCCCTTGGAGCCGGTGAGACCCAGGCACGATCGATTCCGGCCAGGCAGCAGGATGGAACCGATCCATCCCAGGCCGCAGCAGCAACCAGGAGAGCCCCTTCCCCGAGTATCTTCCCGACGGGGACCAATTCGCCCAGGTCCACGAACGCAAGAGAATCGGCTGGGTCTTCGGCACCGTCCGCGGAACAGTCCAGCCCGAACCTGTCCACGGACAAAACCGGACTGTTCAAGTTCACAGATGACGACAAACCGATTGACGCTCCGGAACAGTCCGCGGAACAGTCCAGCCCATCCTGGTCCGAGGAAGAAGCCGGTCACTCCCGGTTCACAGGTGGAGCCAGGCCGATCAAGACACCAGGGAGGACCGAAACATCCCTGTCCGACGAGACCTATGCCAGCCCGATCATCGCAACAGGCGAAGCAACCGGACACCATGGCGGGCAAACACCCACAGCCAGACAACCACCTGCAACAGGCGGCCCCACAATGGACCGCGACGACTTTGCCCGTACCTTCCGCTCCATCACCGAGAACGTCGGCAGGGCGGTCGTCGGCAAGGAGAGGACGGTGGAGTTGTGCGTCACGGCGCTGATTGCGGGTGGCCACATCCTTCTGGAGGACAACCCCGGCACCGGCAAGACCCAGCTTGCGCGAGCGCTGGCCAGGTCCATCGATGTCGAGTTCAAGCGGATCCAGTTCACCCCCGACCTCCTTCCCTCGGATGTCGTCGGTGTCACCTTCTACGACCAGGCCGAGGGGAGGTTCTCCTTCAGGCCCGGCCCGGTCTTCGCCTCGATGATCCTGGCCGACGAGATCAACCGGGCATCCCCCAAGACCCAGTCCGCCCTCCTGGAGGTCATGGAAGAGGAGAAAGTCACGGTTGACGGCAACACCTACCGGGTACCCCACCCCTTCATGGTCCTGGCCACCCAGAACCCGATTGAGCAGTTGGGCACCTACAGCCTGCCCGAGGCCCAGATGGACCGCTTCCTGATCCGGACCTCCATGGGGGCTCCCGGTCATGAGGCCAGCATGCGCATCCTCCAGGAGGCCGACATCAGGGACAGGGCCGGACTGGTCACCCCGGTGGTCGGAGCCGACGAGATTGCAGACATGGCCCGGTACGCCTCCAGCGCCTACTGCGACCCATCGATCATGGAGTACATCATCCGAATCATCGAGGCCACCCGCCACAGCAAGGCCATCAGGGTCGGCTCCTCCATCCGTGGAGGCCTGGCCCTTATTCGTTGCGCCCGCATCAGGGCCTGTTCCCAGGAGCGGGATTACGTCATCCCCGACGATGTCAAGGAGCTGGTCGACCCGGTCCTGGCCCATCGCATGGTCCTGGAGACCGAGACCAGACTCTCCGGTGTCGATGAGCACCAGGCACTGGCGAAGGCCCTGGCGACGGTCCCCGTTCCCACGGCGGAGCGCTGAAGACCATGGCCGCAGAGAGTTCAGCCAAGACCTCCAGGCGTATCTCGGAGGCAGACCGGCCGCATTCGGACCGCGTCCCCTTGCGCCAGGCCCTTTCCATGGTGACACCACTGGGATGCTGGATGGTCACGGTCACGGTCATCGCCGGTCTTGGCCTGGCCCTGGTCGGCTGGACCGAGCTTCTGGCCTTCCTCCTGGCCGGTGTGACCCTGGTGGCCACCGGTCTGGTCATGAGCATGGGGAACCTGGGCTGCCGGGCGGAACTCGACCTGGACCAGACCCACCTGAGCGTGGGCCAGGAGTCGGAACTCTCCATAACCCTGTCCAATCCGGGCAGGCGCGCCACCCGCGGCGGCAGAATCGGCATCCTGATCGGAAGCGAGCCCTCCTATCTGGCCCTTCCGGCCCTCTCGCCCGGCCAGTCCGACCATCTGCACCTGAAACTTCAGGCCCTGCACCGCGGCACCATCCCTGTGGGCCCGGTCACCATGGAGACCGGAGACCCCTTTGGCACCATCCTCAGGCAGCGGATCCTGGCGGACGGGGACCAACTCTATGTTCATCCGAAAACCGTTGACCTGACCCCGATCACGGCCGGACTGCAACGGGACCTGGAAGGGCAGGTCGCTTCGGGAATCGTCGATGACGACCTGGAATTCCACGCCCTGCGCGCGTATGAACCCGGGGACGACATCAAGCGCGTCCACTGGCTTTCCACAGCCAAGACCGGCTCCCTGATGGTCCGCCAGTACGAGCCGACCCTCCGCACGGACACAGTCCTATGGATGGATACCGACCCGTCCTCGTATTCCAGCGCCGAGGAATTCGAACTGGCCGTCAGCATCTTCGCCTCCCTGGGGGCACGATGCCTCCTGGACGGCCGCCGTCTGGTGGCCATGGCCCCCCGCGACTTGACAGGAAACCGGTCTGACTCCCCTTCCGGCATACGTTCCACTGACCCCGTGCATGGTCGACGCACCCAGGAAACCGACATTCTCCGCACCGACTTCCCCCGCGCCTTCCTGGATGATTGCAGCTCCATCCTCCCGGTCGAGACGCCCTCGGGAGAAGGCCCCGACCAGACTTCGGCCGCCTGGCTCGACATGATGGAGACCCAGGTTCCCGATGCCTCCCTGATCCTCCTGGTCTCCGGTTCCCAGACCGATCAGCAGGCAACCCAGACCATGACCGCGGGGGTTCCCGAATCCATCCAAACCATGGTCCTGAACGCCGCGCGAGGAGAACAGCGCTCCATCCAGGGCCAGGGAAGACTGACCCGAGCCCGCCTGGCAGCCCTGGAGGATCTCCCCCTGATCATGGAGACCCTCGCATGAGGACCACCACGACCTGGCAGGCCCAGCCGGCCCCCTCGCCGGTCCATGTGCTTTGGCGAAACCAGCCGATGCCCCTGGAGGGCTCCAGGAGCCGTGCCCTGGGTCTCCTCTCCACCCTGGCCCTGGTACCGCTCAATCTCCTGGCCGCGATCCAGCTGCTCCCCGTGTACGGCGACCTTGCAGGATGGCTCCTGGTGGGGCTCCTGGCCAGCCCGGCCGGAACCCTGATCGCCCTGACCTGGTCCCGCCATGCCCCACGCCCTTGCATCCAGGCCGGGTTGCTGGTGCTGGCCCAGTTCGTCCTGGGCCCGATCATCACCCTGAACGGCACCACCATCCTCCATCTGCTGCCCACCACGCAAACCCTGATCCAAGGGTGGACGGCCACCTTCGGCTCCTTCAAGGCCCTGGTCGCAATCGACCCCCCACTGGGCTGGGAGGCGGGCGGTTTCATGGCCCTGTGGACCCTCCTCCTGTGGACCTCATTCCTGGCGGCCTTCCTGGCGCGGATACGCCCCTACGACCGGCCCAGGCGGCCTGACGGCAGGATTGACCCCGCCCCTATCCTGGCCACCCTGCCGATACTCATCACCATGTCGGCATCGGCCCTCCTGGGCACCAGCCATGGATGGCACCCTGAGATCATGGGATGCTGCCTGTGGGTCCTGCTTCTTCTCTGGGCATCCTGGCGTCTGCACCTGATCCAGTCCGGCAGACCCCTTGCCAAGGCCCTGACACTGGTACTGACCCTGGGCATCGCCCTGGGCGGGACCCTCCAGGTCCCTCTTGACCGCCTGGTTCTCCGTGACCGCTACCAGCCCCCGATCGACCCCTGCCAGTTCACCAGCCCCCTGAGCGACTACCGGTCCTACATCAAGGACCACAAGGATGACACCCTGGTCACCGTACACAACCTGCCGGCCGGCACCCCAGTCCGGATGGCCGTCATGGACCGGTTCGACGGCAAGGTCTGGAATCTCTCCGACAGCGCCACCCCCGGGCAGTCGTCCGATTACCGGCGTATCGGCAGCGCCGTCTCCCCCAGCCGGGATGACGGGGGTGACACCAACCGGACCCAGGGCCCGACCTTCAAGGCCTTGTTCACCATCCACCAGGGATTCGGACGCTCCTGGCTGCCCACGGCCGGTCAGGCCTCCTCCATCAACCCCGGCAGGAATCTGAGCAGGGAGGACCTCTACTACAACAAGGGAACCGACTCCGCCCTCTCGGCGACCCCCCTGGGCGCCGAGACCACCTACACGGTCCAGGGGACCCTGAACGTCAGACCCGACCGGGAGGCCATCAGGAACAGCCAGGTGGGAGCCGCACAGGTCCCCCAAATCTCGGACCCCCCGGATTCCCTTCCCCAGGCGGCGGCCCTGATGACCTCCCTCCAGGACAAGCCCGGCACCAGGGCCCTGGCCATCGAGACAAGACTCCACCAGGACGGCTGGTTCTCCCATGGCCTGGAGGGTGACTACCCCTCCCCCTCCGGACACGGGGACTATCGGGTCAGCCAGCTCCTCCAAGCCCAGGCCATGGTCGGCGACAGCGAGCAGTACGCCTCCGCCATGGCCCTCCTGGCCAGGCAGATGGGACTCCCCTCCCGGGTCGTCCTGGGTCTCATCCCCAAGGACAAGCAGGGAGACATCAGCAAGGCCCGTACCCGCCAGGACCCCGATGGCGGCACCACCGTGGACTTCAGGGGCGGGGATGTTGAGGCCTGGGTGGAAATCAACCTGGCGGGCCTGGGCTGGGTGCCCTTCTACCCCACCCCCCAGGAGACCAAGACACCGGACAAGAACCTGAATCTGACCCCGCCCAACCCCAAGACCCTGGTCAGGCAGCCACCGCCTCCCCTGGTCGATCCTCCCCGTGATGACCAGCGCACCAACGGCAGGACCCGAGTCGGCGGTCAGGATGCCGACCAGACGGCAGGGCCCTCCCTCTGGACACGATTCGGCCCCCTGGTCGGGAGGGTCCTTGCCTACTCCTCACCGGTATGGGGTGTGGCCCTGCTGGTTCTGGCCATCCTGGCCCTCAAGGCCTGGATCCTGAACCGTGCCAGAACGAAGGGTTCCGCCGAGGAACGCATTGAACAGGGCTGGAGGCAGGTCGGCAACCTGGCCTGGCAGTCGGGGCTCAGGCCCCAAGGAACCCGAAGGGAGCAAGCCCGGACCATCGGACGGGACCTCCTCGGCCAAAGCACGTTCAAGGCGGGACGAGACACCGACAGGGACAAGCTGAATCGGCTCTGCACGCTTGCCGACCGGGCCACCTTCGACAATCGCCGCGTATCGGACCAGGATGCACTTGAATACTGGCGCCTGACCGATCAGGTCCGCCGGTCCATACTGGTGGGCCTCCCCCGGTCCAGGCGCTGGAGGACGAGGCTCTCCCTGCGTCACCTCTTCTGAATCCCATCCGGGTTCAGATTCCGACCACACCCGAACAAGACCAGGGGTCCCGTCCGGCATGGTGCCGGACGGGACCCCTGAGTCATCCACCCCTGGCAGGGGGTGGATCTCAACTCACCGAATCATTGATTGGCATCCTGGTCCGAGGAGGAGAAGGTTGCCGCGGTTCCCTGGTCGCCCGTCGAATCATCCCGGGAGGCATCCTGGTCGGTGCCGGGCTGGTCCAAGGACCGGCCGGCATCGCCATCGACCGGAACATCCCCGTTGGCGTCCACGTGGCCCTGGCCACCCTGGTCGTTCAGGAAGTCGTCCGGGTTGAAGTCGTCGCCCAGCTTCAGGTCCCCGAAGTCGATGTTGGAGAAGTCCACATCGTTCAGGTCGGCGTCGCTCAGGTCCACACCGTCGCCACCCAGCCCGAAGTTCGGGTAGATGGTGTCGCGAATTGCCTTGTCGGGCTCCACGGTGGCGTTGCGGTACCTGGCCAGGCCGGTGCCTGCCGGGATCAGCTTGCCGATGATCACGTTCTCCTTCAGGCCCTTCAGGTCGTCGACCTTCTGGTTCAGGGCGGCCTCGGTGAGGACGCGCGTCGTCTCCTGGAAGGAGGCGGCGGAGAGCCAGGAGTCTGTGGCCAGGGAGGCCTTGGTGATGCCCATCAGCTCGGGGCGGCCGGCGGCGGGCTTGCCACCGGCCTTGACGGCCTTCATGTTGGCGGCCTTGAACTTGGCCTGGTCAACCAGCTCACCGGGCAGGAGGTCGGTGTCGCCGGAGTCGATGACCGTGACGCGACGGAGCATCTGGTGAACGATGACCTCGATGTGCTTGTCGTGGATATCCACGCCCTGGGAACGGTAGACCGTGTGGACCTCGTTGACGATGTTCACCTGGGCCGCACGCGGTCCGAGGATGCGCAGGATCTTCTTGGGATCCACGGAACCCTCGATCAGCTGGGTGCCTGCCTCGACGTGCTGCCCATCCTTGACCAGCATGGGGGCGCGCCTGGTGACCGGGTAGGTCAGGGCCTCGACGGAGTTGTCGTCCGGGGTCAGGGTGACCTGACGGCCGCGGTCGGTGTCCTCCACCTTGACGGTGCCGGGGAACTCCGCAATCGGGGCCTCGCCCTTGGGGGTACGGGCCTCGAAGAGCTCGGTGACACGGGGAAGACCCTGGGTGATATCGGAGGCCGATGCCACACCACCGGAGTGGAAGGAACGCAGGGTCAGCTGGGTGCCGGGCTCGCCGATGGACTGGGCGGCCACGATGCCCACGGCCTCGCCCACGTCCACCAGCTTGTTGGTGGCCAGGGACCAGCCGTAGCACTTGGCGCACACGCCGCGGGTGGACTCGCAGGTCAGGACCGAACGAGCCTTGACCTCCTCCACACCATGGGCGACCAGGTCACGCAGGACATCCATGGAGAGGGCATCACCGCGCTTGTAGAGCACGGTCTTGCCGTCGGCCGGGTCGACCACGTCGGAGGCCAGCAGACGGGAGTAAGGACCACCGTCGGCGGCCTTGACCAGCACCAGGTTGCCCTGGTCGTCGCGCTCCGCCACCTGCATGGGCAGACCACGCATGGTGCCGCAGTCCTCCTCACGCACGATCACGTCCTGGGAGACATCGACCAGACGACGGGTCAGGTAGCCCGACTCTGCCGTACGCAGTGCCGTATCGGCCAGACCCTTGCGGGCGCCGTGCTGGGAGATGAAGTACTCCAGGACGGACAGGCCGTCGCGGTAGTTGGACTTGACCGGTCGGGGGATGATTTCGCCCTTGGGGTTGGCCACCAGACCTCGCATACCGGCGATCTGGCGGATCTGCATCCAGTTGCCACGGGCTCCGGACTGAACCATGATGTTCACGTTGTTGTCCGGGGTGAAATGCTCCTGCATGGCGTCCGCCACCTTGTCGGTGCACTCGGTCCAGAGGTTGATCAGCTCCTGGCGACGCTCCTCGTCGGTCAACAGACCCATGTCATACTGGGAGTTGACCTTGGCGGCCTGCCCCTGGTAGTCGTTGACGATATCGGTACGCTCCGGGGGCACCACGATGTCCGAGAAGGCCATGGTGACACCGGACCACTGGGCCCGGGTGAAGCCCAGATCCTTCAGGGCATCCAGAGTGGCCGCCACCTGGGCTGTGGAGTACCTGGTCGCGATGTCATCGACGATGCCGGCGAGCTTGCCCTTGGCCACCTGCTCGTTGATGAAGGGGTAGTCCACGGGCAGGGTCCCGTTGAAGAGGACACGGCCGTAGTTGGTGGCGAAGAGCCTGGAACCGTCCTTGAAGACCTCCTCCTTGACCACGTCGGGGCTGCCGGGCTCGGGGTCGACGACCTTGAGCTCTCCGGGCTCCCAATCATTGGGCATGACGAAGTCCTCGGGCACACGCAGCAGGACCTTGGCCTGCATGTCGATCTCACCCAGGTCCAGGGCCATACGGGCCTCGGCCAGGCTGGAGAAGATCCGCCCCTGGCCCTTGGCCCCGTCAACGGCGGAGGTCAGGTAGTACAGACCCAGGATCATATCCTGCGAGGGCATGGTGACCGTGTGGCCATCGGCCGGCTTGAGGATGTTGTCGGAGGCCAGCATGAGCGAACGGGCCTCGGCCTGAGCCTCTGCCGACAGGGGCAGGTGGACAGCCATCTGGTCGCCGTCGAAGTCGGCGTTGAAGGCCGCACATGCCAATGGGGGCAGGTGGATGGCCTTGCCCTCGACCAGGATGGGCTCGAAGGCCTGGATGCCCAGACGGTGCAGGGTGGGTGCACGGTTGAGCAGGACGGGATGCTCGGAGATGACCTCCTCCAGGACACCCCAGACCTCGGCATCGCCTCGGTCGACCAGACGCTTGGCGCTCTTCATGTTCTGGGCGTAGTTCAGGTCCACCAGGCGCTTGATGACGAAGGGCTTGAAGAGCTCCAGGGCCATGGGCTTGGGCAGACCGCACTGGTGCATGCGCAGGGAGGGACCGACCACAATCACGGAACGGCCTGAGTAGTCCACGCGCTTGCCCAGCAGGTTCTGACGGAAGCGGCCCTGCTTGCCCTTGAGCATGTCGGCCAGGGACTTGAGCGGACGGTTGGAGGCCCCGGTGACGGGACGGCCACGACGACCGTTGTCGAAGAGGGAGTCCACGGCCTCCTGGAGCATGCGCTTCTCGTTGTTGAGCATGATCTCGGGGGCACCCAGCTCGATCAGCCTCTTCAACCTGTTGTTGCGGTTGATGACGCGACGGTAGAGGTCGTTCAGGTCGGAGGTGGCGAAACGGCCACCGTCCAGCTGGACCATGGGCCGCAGGTCGGGAGGAATGACCGGGACGACGTCCAGGACCATGGCCTCAGGCTTGTTGCCGGTGTTCAGGAAGGCGGAAACCACCTTGAGCCGCTTCAGGGCCCTGGCCTTGCGCTGGCCGGAGCCTGAGTCGATCTCGTGACGGAGCTCCTTGGCCGCGCCCTCCAAATCGAAGTCCTGCAGGCGCTTCTTGATGGCCTCGGCCCCCATGCAACCCTCGAAGTAGTCGCCGTAGCGGTCCTGCATCTCCCGCCACAGGTCCACGTCGCCTTCCATGTCTCCGGGCTTCAGAGCCTTGAACCGGTCGAAGACCGCCGTGATCCGCTGAATCTGGTCGTCATAGCGCTTGCGGATGGAGGTCATGTCGCGCTCTGCGCCGTTGCGCAGGCGGGACTTGAGGGACCCCTTGGCCTCGTCGGACTTCTCCAGCTCGGCCAGGTCCTCTTCCAGCTTCTTGGCGCGCTTGTCGATCTCCAGGTCGCGCTTCTTCTCCAGCTGGGCGACCTCGGTATCGAACTCGTCCTGGAGGTCGGGCAGGTCCTGGTGACGCTGCTCGTCATCCACGCTGGTGACCATGTAGGCCGCGAAGTAGATGACCTTCTCCAGGTCCTTGGGGGCGATGTCCAGGAGGTATCCCAGTCGGGAGGGCACACCCTTGAAGAACCAGATGTGGGTGACCGGGGCCGCCAGCTCGATGTGGCCCATGCGTTCACGACGCACGCGCGAACGGGTCACCTCGACCCCGCACCGCTCGCAGACGATCCCCTTGAACCGCACGCGCTTGTACTTGCCGCAGGCGCATTCCCAGTCGCGGGTGGGTCCGAAGATCTGCTCGCCGAAAAGGCCGTCCTTCTCGGGCTTCAAGGTACGGTAGTTGATGGTTTCGGGCTTCTTGACCTCGCCATAGCTCCAACCGCGGATGTCGTCGGCTGTGGCCAGTCCGATTCTCAGTTTGTCAAATGCATTGACGTCCAGCACTCTATGTCCTGTCTCTGATCTTGTAACTGCTGTGAAGTTTCCGTCTTGGTCAGGTCCCCTGGGGGCCGGTGCCTGACGGCCGCCGGCCACGGGGGATCATATGGACACGCTGACTCAGCGATACTCCGGCTCGGGGGCCGACTGGTCGGCCTTGGCCGAGGCATCCGGCCGGGCACCGATGTTGAAGCCCAGGTCGTTGGACGCGGCGTTGGGGTCGTCGTCCTCGTCCTTCATCTCGATGACGTTGCCCTCGGCGTTCAGGACCTCCACGTTCAGGGAGAGCGACTGCATCTCCTTGAGGAGGACCTTGAAGGACTCCGGGATGCCAGCCGCCGGGAGGTTCTCTCCCCGGACGATGGCACCGTAGGCCCGCACACGGCCATCCACGTCGTCGGACTTGGTGGTCATCATCTCGTGCAGGGTGTAGGCGGCACCGTAGGCCTCCAGGGCCCATACCTCCATCTCCCCGAAGCGCTGGCCGCCGAACTGGGCCTTGCCGCCCAGCGGCTGCTGGGTGATCATCGAGTAGGGGCCGGTGGACCGGGCGTGGATCTTGTCGTCCACCAGGTGGTGGAGCTTGAGCATGTACATGTAGCCCACGGAGATCGGCTTGGTGAAGGGCTCACCGGTGCGGCCGTCATAGAGCACGGCCTTGCCGTCGTCGCCCACCAGGCGCTCACCGTCGCGGTCGGGCAGGGTGGTCCTGAGCAGGCCGTTCATGGCGTCCTGCCGCACACCGTCGAAAACCGGGGTGGCCACGGCGGTACCGGGATCGGCCTTCTCGGCCCCTGCCGGGATGTGTTTCTTCCACTCGTTCTCCAGGTTGGGGTCCAGGTTGATGTCCCATCCGGAATGGGCGATCCATCCCAGATGGAGTTCCAGGACCTGCCCCAGGTTCATGCGCGAAGGCACGCCCAGGGGGTTGAGCATGATGTCGATCGGGGTGCCGTCGGCCATGAAGGGCATGTCCTCTTCGGGCAGGATCCGGGAGATGACGCCCTTGTTGCCGTGGCGACCCGAAAGCTTGTCACCCTGGGTGATCTTACGGTGCTGGGCGATGTAGACCCGGATCATCCGGTTGACGCCGTTGGGCAGCTCGTCGCCGTCCTCCTCGGCATCCTCTCGGGTGATCTCCTTGACCTCGATGACCGTGCCGGTCTCACCGTGGGGCACCCTGAGGCTGGTGTCGCGCACCTCGCGGCTCTTCTCGCCGAAGATGGCCCGCAGAAGACGCTCCTCGGGGGTCAGCTCGGTCTCGCCCTTGGGGGTGACCTTGCCGACCAGAATGTCGCCGGCCTCGACCTCGGCGCCGATGCGGATGATGCCGCGCTCGTCCAGGTTGGCCACGGCGTCCTCGCCCACGTTGGGCAGGTCGCGGGTGATCTCCTCGGCGCCCAGCTTGGTCTCACGGGCGTCGGTCTCGTACTCCTCGATGTGGATGGAGCTGAGCGTGTCGTCCTGGACCAGGCGCTGGGAGATGATGACGGCATCCTCGTAGTTGTAGCCGTTCCAAGGCATGAAGGCCACCAGGAGGTTCTTGCCCAGGGCCATCTCGCCCTTCTCCGTGGCGGGGCCGTCGGCCAGGACCGAACCGGCCTCAACCCGCTCCCCGTCCTTGATCAGGGGGACCTGGTTGTAGCAGGTGGTCTGGTTGGAGCGCTGGAACTTGGCCAGCTTGTAGGAGGACTGGGTCCCGTCGTCGTTCATGACCCGGATGATGTCGGCGGACACGTAGGTGACCACGCCGGGCTTCTCGGCCAGGATGACGTCGCCGGAGTCGATGGCGGAACGCCACTCGGACCCCGTGCCCACCAGGGGCCTCTCGGACTTGACCAGAGGGACGGCCTGACGCTGCATGTTGGTGCCCATCAGTGCTCGGTGGCCCTCGTCGTGCTCAAGGAAGGGGATCAGGGAGGCGCCCACGGAGACCATCTGCCTGGGCGAGACGTCCATCAGGTCCACCTGGGAGATCGGAACATCCTTGGCCTCGGCCTCGGCGTCACGCACCAGGGCCTCATCCTCGACGAAGTGCCCGGTATCGTCGATCTCCTGGTTGGCCTGTGCGATCGTGTGCTCGGCCTCCTGGTCGGCGGTCATGTAGACCACATCGTCGGTCACCTGGCCATCCACCACCTTGCGGTAGGGGGTCTCGATGAAACCGAAGGGGTTGACCCGGGCGAAGGTGGCCAGGGAGCCGATCAGGCCGATGTTGGGGCCTTCAGGGGATTCGATGGGGCACATACGTCCGTAGTGGGAGGGGTGCACGTCGCGCACCTCCATGGAGGCACGGTCGCGGGAGAGGCCACCTGGGCCCAGGGCCGAGAGACGACGCTTGTTGGTCACTCCGGCCAGGGGGTTGTTCTGGTCCATGAACTGGCTCAGCTGGGAGGTTCCGAAGAACTCCTTGATGGTGGCGTTGACCGGACGGATATTGATCAGGGACTGGGGGGTGATGGCCTCCGCGTCCTGGGTGGTCATGCGCTCACGGACCACACGCTCCATACGGCTCAGACCGGTGCGCAGCTGGTTCTGGATCAGCTCGCCCACCTGACGGATGCGGCGGTTGCCGAAGTGGTCGATGTCGTCCACGTCCACCCGCAACTCGATGTCCTGACCATCGCGCTTTCCGGGGAAGGTCTGGTCGCCTGCGTGCAAAGTCACCAGGTACTTCAGGGTGGCGATGATGTCCTCGGGATGGAGGCTGCGGTCGTTGTAGTCGGCCTCCAGGCCCAGCTTGCGGTTGATCTTGTACCGGCCCACACGGGCCAGGTCGTACCGCTTGGTGTTGAAGTAGAAGGAATCCAGCAGGTTCTTGCCGGCCTCGGGCGAGGCGGTGTCGGCGGGCCGGATCTTCCGGTAGAGATCGGTCAGGGCCTCATCCTGGGTCTCGATGGTCTCCTTCTCCAGGGCATCAAGCACCAGGGGGTATCCCTTGAAGGCCTTGCGTATCTGGGGCTTGGTCATGCCGATGGCCATGAGGAAGACAATGGCGGACTGCTTGCGCTTGCGGTCGACACGCACGCCCAGCACATCGCGCTTGTCAATCTCGAACTCCAGCCAGGCACCACGGCTGGGGATGATCTTGGCCCCGAAGACCTCCTTGTCGGAGGTACGGTCCGGGGTGCGGTCGAAGTAGACACCCGGGGAACGGACCAGCTGGGAGACGATGACCCGCTCGGACCCGCCGATGATGAAGGTGCCGTGGGGGGTCTGCAGGGGGAAGTCGCCCATGAAGACGGTCTGCGACTTGATCTCGCCCGTGTCGCCGTTCTCGAACTCGGCGTTGACGTAGAGGGGTGCCGAGTAGGTGTAGTCCTTCTCCTTGCACTCCTGGACGGTGTGGCGGGGCTCCTCGAAGTATGGATCCGAGAAGGTCAGGCTCATGGTCTGCGCGAAGTTCTCGATGGGGGAGATCTCCTGGAAGACCTCATCCAGCCCGGAAACCGTGGGGACGGTGTGGGTCCCGTTGACCTCGTCCTCCTCGACCCGCTTCTTCCAGCGCTCGTTGCCGACCAGCCAGTCGAAGCTGTCGGTCTGGACGCCCAGCAGATAGGGCACCTCGATGGGTTCGCGGATGGAACCGAAGTTCACACGATCCGTTGCCTTGTGCAGCTTGATCTGATCCTCATCAGCGCGTGCGTATGTAGTGGTGGTACTTCTTGCAGCTTTATTGGCAGCCAAAATGGACTTTCCTTATCGCTCGCCGTACTCGATAATTCCTGTTTCCCTGGGAGACACCGAACGGCCGCCATATGCCTATTCGCGGGCATCTCCTCGATGATGCATGCCCGCTATATGACACACCTCATACAAAGAGTTAACTATACAGCCGATAAGGCCTTGACACAAGGGCGTGTCGCCCTTATGCGGGATGTTCACCGACAGCCCAAGGGCAGGCAGGCGGACGGATTCGGCGGCCAGCAGACGATCAGGTCACTGGACCATGACCGGCACCACCTGGGACTTGACTTTCTCGTTGGACTTCAGAACCAACTGTGCCGAGTAGGACCCGGCGTTGACCCTGGGCAGGTTTTCGTCAGGCTGGCACCCCTCCTGGCTGGCGTCCGCGTTCCAGGTAATGGTCTGCACGTCCTTGTCTCCTCCGGCCATCAGGAGGGAGCGGGGATCGGAGGGGCAGGAGTCCGATCGCCAGACGTTCTGGTCCCCGCTCCTGATGATAAGGACCCTGCCGGCGTTCGACCCGTCGATCAGGCAGGAGCCGGTACCCTTGTAGCGCATGGTCGCAGTGAAGTCGATCGACCCGCCCACCCCGGTGGTCGGATCGGGCGCGCTCAGCTCCAGCTCCACATCCGCAGGTCCACACTTCTTGACCCGCGGGGCCTGGGACCGGGCCTTCGCCTCTTCTTTCCCCTCGGCCTTCCTTGCTGAAGCCTTGCCCTCCTCGGACTTCTTCCCGTTTCCGGACCTGGCCTCCTGGGAGGTGGTGGCCTTGCCCTCAGCCGATCCGCCACGTAGAGCGCGGATGCCCACACCGACACCCCAAACGATCCCCGCACAGGCGAGCAGGAGGACCAGGGCCAGGATGGCGGCGACGATCCGACGGCGCCGGTATATGCGCTGCTGCTGCTTGCTGATCTTTCGTTTGGCCATGCTGACAATCCTAAACCAGGAATCCTCCTATTCAGGCAGCTTCAGCGAACCATCCTTCCCGATGACCAGAAGACCGTCCTCATCCAGGGAAGCGATGCACAGATCCAGCTGGATCCTGTCCTGGCAGACCTCCTCCACCCGGACCCGGCTGATCCGACCTTTCTCGGATTGGCGAAGGGCCTGGAGGATCTTCCCCCGGACCTGCCGGTTGGTCCCGGCAAAACGCTGGCGGGGTCGGGTCCGCTTCATGCCCAGGTCGGGCAGACCGGCCTCGAGGAAGCGGCAGTGATCGGCCAGGGGGCAGATTCGGCAGGCCGGTTTCCTGGCCGTACAGACCGTAGCCCCCAGCTCCATGAGCCCCTGGTTCCACTCGGCCGAAGCAGGCTCCCGCCAGGCGGTTGGACGGGCCTGCTCGTCCGCACCCCCCAACCGGCCGACCAATCCCCCATCCCCGGTGCCACCGGACGATCGGGCCTGCGGATCATCCTCCGGCAGGACGCTCCGAGCCAGTTCACGTTCGGCACTCGTCGTGGAACCCCCCAGGGATTCGATGCCCAGGAAGACCCGGGAGAGCACCCGACGGATATTGGTGTCGATGACGGCTATGCGCTCCCCATGGGCGAAGCTCATGACGGCACTGGCCGTGTAGTCGCCGATACCGGGCAGGTCGACCAGCTCCTGGTAGGTCCGGGGCAGCCGATCATCGTATTCCCCGCTGACCACCTTGGCGCATTCCCGAAGGCGGAGGGCCCGTCGGGGGTAGCCCAGCCTCCCCCAGGCCGTGATGACCTCGGCCTTGCCGGCCCCGGCCAAGGAGGCCGCATCGGGCCAGGTCTCCATCCAGTCCGTCCAATAGGGCACCACCCTGCTCATCTGGGTCTGTTGGCTCATGACCTCGGAGACCAGGACCCCCCATGGGGTGGTCCGGCCGAACCGCCATGGCAGATCCCTGGCGTTGCGCTCCCACCAGGAAAAGAGCCGGAGCCGTATCTGCTCGACCGATTCCGCCCGGTTGTCCTCCACGAGCCCCGCCTTTCCTTGCCCAATCCGATCAGTGCCCCCAACACCATACAACCGTTGGCCAGGCCGGACCCTCTCCCTTCGCGGACTTCGCTGCGAGCGCCAAGACCCACCGTCCACGTCCCGGAAGCCAAAGAATTCGGTCATATATTCAGATAATTTTCTATTGCTTTTCTATAATGTTTCCTGATGTGGTGCATGTCACATACCAAACGAGTCAAAGGAGCACAATGGTATACCGGATGATTTTCAACCAGGAAGCCTACTTCGGACGTGGTGCCATCAAGCAGATTCCCGAGGCCGCCAAGGCCCATGGCTTCACCAAGGCCTTCATCGTGACCGACCCGGTCCTTCTGAAGACCGGCACCGTCGCCAAGGTCACCGACGTGCTGGACGCTGCGGGCCTTCCCTATGAGATCTTCGACAACGTCAAGCCCAACCCCCCGGTGGAATGCATCAAGGACGGGGTCGAGAAGTTCAAGACGGCCGGTGCCGACTTCCTGATCGGCCTGGGTGGTGGCTCCCCCCAGGACACCTGCAAGGGAATCGGCATCATCGCCGCAAACCCCGAGTTCTCGGACGTGCTCTCCCTGGAGGGCACCGCCGCCACCAAGAACCCCTCCGTCCCGATCTTCGGCGTCCCCACCACGGCCGGAACCGCCTCGGAGACCACAATCAACTATGTAATCACCGACACCCGGGCGAAGCGCAAGTTCGTGGCCGTCGACCCCCACGACATCCCCCTGGCGGCCTTCGTGGACCCCGACCTGACCGACACCCAGCCCCGGTCCCTGAAGGTGGCCACCGGCCTGGACGCCCTGACCCACGCCATCGAGGGATACGTGACCCCCGGCGCATGGAGTCTCTCGGACTGTCTCTCCATGCAGACCATCAGGATGATCGCCGAGAACCTGGCCAAGTCGGCCGACGGTGACCTTGCGGCCGGGGAACAGATGGCCTATGCCTCCTACATCACCGGCATGGCCTACTCCAACGTGGGTCTGGGCCTGGTCCACGGCATGGCCCACGCCCTGGGTGGTCTCCTGAATGTCGCCCACGGCGTGGCCAATGGCATCCTCCTGGCCCCGGTCATGGACTACAACAAGGACTACACCGGCGAGAAGTACCGCGACATCGCCCACGCCTTCGGGGTCAGCGACTCCTACACCATGCCCCTGGAAGAGGCCCGCAACCTGGCGGTCAGCAAGGTCCACGACCTGACAGTGAGCCTGGGCAACCCCACCACCATCAGCGAGGTGGGCGCCAAGGAGAGCGATCTGGACAGCCTGGCAGCCAATGCCTTCAAGGACGTCTGCACCGGCGGCAACCCCCGCAAGGCCACCCAGGAGGAGATCCTGGGCATATACAAGAGCCTGATGTAGTTCAGGACTCCGGGTCCCTCCCCTGCCCGGCCTGTCTTTTCCGGGCGTTACCTTGAATGGCATGACCACCCAGGAACAGACGAACGAGGCAGGCCGCCGGGGGGAGGACCCCTCCGAGGCCGTCGGCGAAATGTACGAGTATGGGTACCGCAGGTCCAACTACGGACCCGATGAGCTGGTCACCGACGCCCACGGCAATCCGATTTCGGTCACCGAGGCCATGATGAGCGCCAAGGAGGCCGGCCAGGCCGAAACGGTGACCCCCCACCTCTGCTACTACTCCCCCAGGATCCCCGGCAACACCGGGTCGGCCATCAGGCTCTGCGCCGTGACCGGGACCATCCTCCACCTGGTGGAACCCTTGGGCTTCAACCTCAAGGACACCAAGCTGCGCCGGGCAGGGCTGGACTACCACGACATGGCGCATGTGGTACTCCACCCCGACTTCGACGATCTGGTCGCCTCCATGCCGGATTCGCGCATCATCGCCTTCACGGCCCACGCCACCAAGCTCTACACCGAGGTGGACTACCGGCCCAGCGACATCCTCCTGTTCGGACCCGAGCCGGGGAACATCCCCGACCCCATGGAGATCATGGCCGGCCCCCACGTGGCCGAGCAGGTCCGCCTGCCCATGCGCCCCAGCCTGCGCAGTCTGAACCTGACCAACTGCGCCTCCATCGCCATCTACGAGGCCTGGCGCCAGCTGAACTTCAGGGGCGGCCGCTGATCCCCCCCCCCCCGACTTCAGTTCTTGAAACTGTGGATGGGTGCGGGAATGCGGCCGCCACGGTTGATGAAGTCGGCACAGGAGCGCTCGTTGACCGGCAGGATGGGGCCGCCGCCCATGAGGCCGCCGAACTCGGCCGTATCCCCCACGCCCTTGCCGATGACGGGAATCAGACGAACCGCCGTGGTCTTCTGGTTGACCATGCCGATGGCCGCCTCGTCGGCGATGATGCCCGAGATGGACTCGGCACTGGTGTCTCCGGGGATGGGAATCATGTCCAGACCCACCGAGCAGACACAGGTCATGGCCTCCAGCTTCTCCAGGGTCAGGCTTCCCCCGGTGGCGGCCTGGATCATGGTCGCGTCCTCGGAGACCGGTATGAAGGCACCGGAAAGGCCACCCACATAGCTGGACGCCATGATCCCGCCCTTCTTGACCTGGTCGTTCAGGATGGCCAGGGCCGCGGTGGTACCCGGGGCACCCACCTGTTCCAGGCCCATCTCACGCAGGACCTCGCCCACCGAGTCGCCCACGGCCGGGGTCGGCGCCAGGGAAAGGTCGATGATCCCGAAGGGGACCTCCAGACGGCGTGAGGCCTCCTGGGCCACCAGCTGCCCCATCCTGGTAATCTTGAAGGCCGTGCGCTTGATGGTCTCGCACAGCTGGTCGAAGCTCAATCCGCGGGCCGTCTCCAGGGCGGTCTTGACCACGCCGGGGCCGGAAACGCCCACGTTGATGACGGCGTCGCCCTCGGTCACCCCGTGGAAGCCGCCGGCCATGAAGGGGTTGTCGTCGGGGGCGTTGCAGAAGACCACCAGCTTGGTGCAGCCGGAGCTGTCGGAATCGGCGGTGGCCTGGGCCACGGCCCTGATGACCCGACCCATCAGCGCAACGGCATCCATGTCGATGCCGGTCTTGGTCGAGCCCACGTTGACGCTGGCGCAAACCCGCTCGGTCTGGCTCAGGGCCCGGGGCAGGGACTTGATCAGGAGGCGCTCGGCCGGAGTCATGGACTTGGAGACCAGGGCCGAATAGCCGCCGATGAAGTTGACCCCGACCTCCCTGGCCGACATATCCAGGGCCTTGGCCACGGCCACATAGTCATCGACCGAATGGCAGGCCCCTGCGGCCACCAGGGAGATGGGGGTGACGGTGATCCGTTTGTTGACGATCGGAATACCGTACTGGTGGGTTATGGATTCCCCGGTCGGCACCAGGTCCTTGGCCACGGAGACGATTTTACGGTGGATGTTCCTGCAGAGCATGTCCACATCGTGGCTGGCACAGTCCAGGAGGCTGATACCCATCGTGATGGTGCGAACGTCCAGCCGCTCCCGGTCGATCATGGCATTGGTCTCTTGGACCTCATCAGGAGTAATCATGACGCAGCCCCCTCAGATCCTGTGCATCCGGGTGAAGATCTCCTCGCGCTGGCACCTGATGGAGACACCGATCTCCTCACCCAGGGCATCCAGCTCGCGGACCAGGTCATCGAACTCCTCCGTGCAGGAGGAGCAGTCGACGATCATCATCATGTTGAAGAACCCGTCGATGATGGTCTGCGATATGTCCAGGACGTTGATGGAGTTCCGGGAGAGGCTGGTGCAGACCCGCCCGATGATGCCGATGGTGTCCTGCCCCACCACCGTGATGATCGCCTTGTTCATGTAGTCCTCCTCAGCCCTGGTGTATGCCTGCGAGCCCACAGGATGGGCTCGGCCCTCCCGGGGGATCATGGCTCCCAAGCTTAGAGGAGGAGGCAGAAAAGGCCCGTGACGGGGCGGGACAGCCAGCCAGTCCGGCACGTGGATGCCGGGCCCGGCCTCAGCACTCCTTCCGGGCGGAGGAGGAGGGCAGGGCGGCCAGGGCCCTGGGCTCGTGGAATCCCCTGGCCTGGAAGCCATCCGCGATCTTCTGGGCCACGTCACGGCTCTTGCCGGCATTGACCAGGGCGATGACGGAGCCGCCGAAGCCGCCTCCGGTCATACGGGCCCCGTAGGCCCCCTCGGCCCGTGCCACATCCACGGCCAGGTCAAGCTCCGGGGAGGTGACCTGGTAGTCGTCGCGCAGGGAGTCATGGGAGGCGTCGAAGAGGCGCCCTGCCTCGTGCACATCGCCCCTGCCGAAGGCCTCGATGAACTGGTCGACGCGGGCGATTTCGGTGATGACGTGCCTGACCCGATGACGGGTGACCTCATCCGGCAGCCTGTCCAGGACCTCCTGGAGGGCGGCCGCGGGATCCCGGGAGGCGCTGACCTGGTCGGCCACCTGGCGGAGGTTATCCACCCCCAGGATCCGGGCCGCCTTCTCACAGGTGCTGCGGCGCTGCTCGTACTGCCCGTCGTTGAGCTGGTGCTGGGCCTGGGTGTCGACGACCAGGAGCTCCAGCCCCCTCTCCTTCAGATCGAAGGGGACCTGGGTCACGTTCTCCATGGCGGTGAGCCCCGGCCGGCAGTCCAACCTCAGGGCCTTCCCGGCCCGGCAGCGCATGGACGCGCTCTGGTCCATCCCCCCGGTGGATGCCCCGGCCATGTCGTTCTCGGCCTTGACGGCGGCCTCGATCAGGGTCACCCTGCCCTGGTCGCTCCCACCCAGTCCGAGGCCGAAGACCTCGTCCAGGGCCAGGGCCGTCGAGCAGGTCATGGCGGCCGAGGAACTCAGTCCAGAGCCGACCGGCACACAGGAGGCCAGGGCCATGTCGAACCCACCAACCTGGTCATAACCTGCTTCGCGCAGGGCCCAGGCCACACCCACCGGGTAGGAAGCCCAACCGGTCACGCCACGGGCCTGAAGACCGTCCAGGCCAACCTGGACGCAGGCATCCGGGGTCATGGAGGAGACCAGGCGGACCTGGTGGTCCCGGCGGGGGCTCAGGGCCACGAAGGTCCGGTGGGGCAGGGCGATGGGCAGACAGAGCCCGGCGTTGTAGTCGGTGTGCTCACCGATCAGGTTGACCCTGCCGGGGGCGCTCCAGACCCCCTCGGGTTCCTGACCGTAGACCCTGCGGAAGAGGGTGACCACCTGCTCCGGCCCCTGGCCGGCCTCTCCCCCGCTCCATGCCTCCAAAAACTGAACCTGCCTCATGATGCTCCTTTGAATCTGCGATGTGGTGAACCCCTGGTGACCCGAACGTGTGTGCCAAGCCGGCCCCGGCCCCTTCCGGGCCGGCACCTCCCCTCCCTGACGGGACGTGTCCTTACCCCTCGATGTCCAGCGGGCCAAGCTGGCGGAACCGCCGGGCGATCAACTCGGGTGTGGTGTCGGAGACCCAGGCGGCCATACCTGATTCGGACCCGGCGAGATACTTGATTTTATCCACAGCCCTCCGGAAGGAGAAGAACTGCATGTTCAGACGGTAGTCCTCACGGCGCGAATCATGAAGGGGCGCCTGATGCCAGGCGGCGATGTAGGGAAGGTCCATCCCCTTGCCGTCCCCCCTGTCGAAGAAGGCATTGCCCCGCTTGAGGAGGGTGGAGTACATCTGCGCAAGCCCCCAGCGCTCGTCGTCGTCGAGTTGGTCCAGGGTGAGGACCCCGTCACGGACAGGTGCGAGGTGGACCTCCAGAGGCCAGCGGGCCGCGGCCGGCACGTAGGCCACCCAGGTGGCGTTGCGGAAGACCAGACGCTCCCCGGCCTGGATCTCACCCTGAAGGATGTCATGCAGGAGGTTCCCGCCGGTGCGCTCATGGTAGTCATGACACTGGCGCAACTCCTGCTCCATCCGCGGGGCTATGAAGGGGTAGCAGTAGATCTGGCCGTGGGGGTGGGCCAGGGAGACCCCGATCTCCTGACCGTGGTTCTCGAAGGGGAAGATCTGCTCGATGCCGTCCATGGCCGAGATCTCGGCGGTCCGGAAGGCCCAGGCTTCCACGACCGTGCGCAGGCGGGTCACCGGCAGGCTGGCGGGAAGGGCATTCTCGTCGGGGTCGAAGCAGACCACCTCGCATCGGCCGGCGGCCTCGCGGACGGGCCAGAGGGGGTTACCGTCGACCAGCTGGGCCTGGCCTTCGGCGGGAGCCCGTCCGGGGACCTGCATCATGGACGGGAAGCGGTTCTCGAAGACCACCACGTCATAGTCGGTGTCGGGAATCTCCCCGTCCTGGTAGGGGTCACCGGGCTTCCTGGCTGCCAAAGGGTTCCCCTTGGCCGTGGCCTTGGGGCCGGCGGTGATGGGCCGGTTCATCCTGGCCGTGGACATGGGAATCCAGTCCCCGGTCAGGGGGTCACGGCGCATCTGCGGCGGCTGGAAGGGAACCTCCCTGCCCTGGGCATCCAGGTGGGGGGCAAACCGGTCGGGAAGGTCGCGCGGGTCATCCAGTCGCCTGGTCCTGGTCCCCGACACGTACTCCGGGTCATCGTCCAGGTAGAAGAAGCGACGGCCGTCCGCCAACCTGGTCGGGGTGATGCGGATGTGCTCGGAGGCATAGGCACCAGGAACATAACGCTGGGGCACAAACTGATCTGACTCCATTTTTTCGATATCCACCTTCCATGGCTCTTGACAACTCAAAGATTCACACAGATATACGAGTGCAGGCCCGAATCCGGGCGATCGGCCTCATTCCCGATCGGGGAGGTCCATCGGCTCCCCGAACCCGGAATCATGGACACCCTCGCTCGTGGGCACCAGGACCAGCTCCTTGACCAGCCCCCTGGTGGCCTCGGCCGAATGCCGGTCCAGCTCGTCGTCGGTGATGACCGTATCGACCTGGTCGAACCCGGCGAAGAGGGAGAGGGAGGTGCAGCTCCACTTGGTGTGGTCGGTCAGGATGATGGTCCGGTCGGCTATGTCCATCAGGGCCATGTCAGTGGCCGCCTCCAGGGAGTTGGGCATCAGGAAGCCGCGGGGTATGGAGACCGAGTGGGTGCCCAGGAAGACCGTGTTGACCCTGAGCGAGGAGATGACCTTGTCCGCGATGGGCCCGACCAGGGAGTTGGACCTGGTGATTACCCCGCCGGTGACGATGACCTCGACGTCCTTGCTTTCCATGGCCTGGACCAGCTCGGCCACGGGGATGGAGTTGGTGAGGATGGTGACCCCGGCGCACTGGCGACTTTCCAGGAGATGCTGAGCGAAGACGTAGGCCGTGGTCCCTCCACCGATGGCGATCACGTCGCCCGGGGAAACGTAGTCGATGGCCTTGCGGGCGATGGTGTCCTTGAGGCCCATGTCCATCTGCGACTTGACCGAGAAGAGGGGCTCCGCCAGGAGGGAGCTGGTCGTCACCGCGCCGCCGTGAACCCGCTTGAGCAGGCCCTTGTCGGCCAGATCGGCGATGTCGCGCCGAATGGTCATGGCCGAAACGCCCAGCTCCTTGGACAAGGCCGTGATACGGACGGCGCCACGGGTACGCAACCGGTTCAGAATCAGATGTTGGCGTTGTGACGATATCATTCGAACATTATCGCACACATTCGCCCAATAGTTCAAGTCGGGATTCTTCCCCCGGTCGCTCTTGTCAAGCCGGAAGGGAATAGGCGGTCAAAAGACGCCAGCCGGAACCGACAATCCGGCAATCCAGCCACTGCTCGCCCACCTGGATTCCCACGCCCGCACGGTGTCACCCTCCCGGGAGGGAAGCCCGGGCATCGAAACAGTCGCCAGGAAAGTGAACATCGGTTCTGAAAAACATACCAAAAAGTAACGTCCGTCTCCCGGCCCGGAACCCCGCGGCCGTTCCGGTTGCCCTAGCGGGAGGAACGGCCCAGGATCCGGCCCATTCCCCACCTGGTCACCTGGACCATGGCCTCAAGGACGATGCCGGTATCCATCTTGGAATGCCCCCGTACCCGATCCACGAAGACGATGGGGACCTCATGGACCCTGCCGCCTCCGGCGATGATCCGCCGGAGCATGTCGACCTGGAAAACGTACCCGCTGGAGTGCACCTGCGTCAGGTCGATCCCCGCCAGGGCCGGGGCGCCGTAGGCCCGCAGGCCGGCGGTCATATCCCTGACGGGCATCCCCAGGGCCATCCGGGCATACCAGGATCCCATCCGGGAAATCAGATCCCGGTACCAGGGCCAGTTACGGGTGCTGCCGCCCGGCACCCTGCGCGACCCGATGACCAGATCCACCTCGGGATGCCCCTGCGCATACCGCAGAACCCGGGCCATGTCCCGGGGGCGGTGCGACCCGTCCATGTCCATCTCGCAGATGAGGTCGTATCCCCGGGCCAGGGCCCACTGGAACCCCTCCACATAGGCCGGCCCCAGGCCCTGCCGCTCATGCCTGTGCAGGACCGATATCCGGTCGTCCCTGGCCGCCATGGCATCGGCGACCCCCCCTGTGCCATCGGGCGAATCGTCATCGACCACCAGGACCCGGACCGCGGGGCATGCCTTGAGGAGGCCCCCCAGGGTCGGCCGGATGTTCTGTACCTCCTGGTAGGTCGGCATGACCACCAGGGCCCCCCGCCCTGATTCCTTTCGCAAGGCGTCATTCATGGACATATCCCTTCCCCGGCACAAAGGCCCCTTCAGCGCTTCGTCCCGTAGGCCCCACGCCGGTAGGGCTCGGGATAGGGTATGTCGGCCTTGTCCATGCCCAGCTTGTAGGCGGCCCGGAGCGGCCAGTAGGGGTCGCGCAGGCTGGCCCGCCCGATCTCCACCGCATCGGCCCGGCCCTTGCGGACGATCCTGTTGGCCTGCTTGGCCTTGGTGATCAGACCCACGGCCGTAGTGGGGATCAGAACCTGGCTGCGAATCTGGTAGGAGAAGGGCACCTGATAATCGGGCTTGGCGGGGATGGTGACCCCGGGGACGATGCCGCCTGTCGACACGTCAATCAGGTCGACCCCGTGCAGTTTCAGCACCTTGGCGGTCTTGATCGTCTCCTCCAGGCCCCAGCCGCCGGTGGCCCAGTCGGTGGCCGAGATCCGCACCAGGAGGGGCATGCCCGCCGGAATCACGTCCCGTATGGCATCGGTGACCTGGATCAGGGCGCGCATCCTGCCGATCAGCCCGCCACCGTACTCATCCAGACGCTGATTGGTCAGGGGGTCCAGGAATTCGGAGAGAAGGTACCCATGGGCGGCATGGATCTCGATGCCCTCGAACCCGGCCTTGACGGCCCGCATGGCGGCCGAACGGAAGTCCGCCACGATGGTGGCGATCTCGGTCTTCGACAGTTCGGCCGGGGTCTCCATGTCACCGAAGGCGACGGGACTGGGGGCCAGAGTCTGCCACCCACCCTCGGAGGTCGGCACCGTGGCGTTGAGATAGCCGACGGATGCACACCCGGATGACCCCTTCCGCCCGGAATGGTTGAGCTGAATGAAGGGCTGGGCGCCGGCGGACTTGATGTCGGTGACGATCCCCTGCCAGGCCCTGGCCTGTTCATCGTTCCAGATACCCAGGTCGCAGGGTGATATCCTCCCCTCCGGGTTGACCGCGGTTGCCTCGGAGATGACCACGCCAAAGCCGCCCAGGGCCCTGGAAACATAGTGCTGATAGTGGAAGTTGGTCGGGATGCCGTCCTGGCGTACGGAGGAATAGGTATCCATCGGGGGCATCCAGACCCTGTTGCGAATCTTCAGATCACGCAGCTGCATAGGCTCGAAGAGGTCCGGAATGCGCCGGCCACCCTCGGTCTCGTCCCGGTCATGCTCCGCCGGGATATCCCCATGCGCTTTACCCTGGCTCATACCGCCTGCCTCTCTGTGGCATTGCAGGGACCCGGGTACAAGGGTGCAATCACTCTTTGCAACCCGTACCGGTCGCCACCTCAATGGCCACTTCCATGAGCTTCCCTATGCCTGTCATTGTAGGCATGGGGGCCGGATGGCAGGACTACCGGGCCTGCGGCCGCGCCGGAGCCACGGGCTCCTGGGGGTTCTGTGGCTGCGGGGTGGTCCTGCCCTGAGGGGCAGCGCCCCCGGCGAACCTGGGGTCGGGATTGCCGTACCCATTGTCGGGCTGGATGTTGGCCGCGGCCAGGTAGGTGTTCATGAAATCCTTCCAGGCCGGGGTGGCGATGTACATGCCGTACCAGGTGCCCATGGACCTGCCGTTGATGGTCTTGCCGGTGAAGGAGACCTGGCCTTCGGCGTTGCCCACGGTCACGAAGGAGGCCACCTGGGAAACGAACCCGCCGGTGGTCATGTACTTGTCCTCGTGGGTACCCGTCTTGGCAAAGGTCTTACGGCCTCCGTCCAGCTGGGTCGTGGCCGCCTCGCCACCTGGTTGGACCACACCCTGGTTCAGGGCATAGGCCACGGTTTCGGCAATGCCCGGATCGATCGCCTGGTGGCAGTTGGCCTTGGGCACCTTCAGGGACTTGTTGTTCTTGTCGACCACCCTGGTCATGGCGATCGGCGTGCAGGCCATGCCCTTGGCCGCGATGGTGGCATAGACGTTGGCCATGGTCAGGGGGGAGGCCTGAACGGAACCGATGGTCATGGGCGGCTGGAAGGAGTTGGCCGAATGGATGTCCATCTGGTCCTTGGGCGAATTGTGGTAGCCCATGTCCTTGGCCGTGTCGGCGATGGCGCAGAGCCCTATCTGCTGGGCCATGGAGGCCTGGGTGGTGTTGTGGGAGCGGATCAGACCCTGGAGGGGCGACTCTGGTGAGGTGGTGCCGCCGCCGGAATTCTCCACGTGCCAGTTCCCCGAACCGAACCCGTAGGAGGTCCCGTCTGGTTCCTGGCAGGAGAAGGCGGACTGATTGTAGTTGGTCGATGTCCGCAGGGGTTCGTTGATGGACTTCCCCGCCTTCATCCAGGCGGCCAGGTTGATGGGTTTCCAGGTCGATCCGACCGGGAAGCCCCAACCGCCCCCATCCACCTGGTCAACCGCGTAGTTGATGGCGGTACGGGTGCCGCCGCCGGAATTCTGGGTGGCGTCGTAGATCCTGTTGATGCCGAACCCCAGAACCTCGCCGGTGCCGGGCTTGATGGCCGCCATGGTCACCTCGAAACCGCTGGGGTCATCGACGGGAATCGTGTTCCTGGCCGCCTGCATGGCCGCCGCATTGGCGTTGACGTCCATGGTGGTGTAGATATCGAGGCCGCCCTCCTTGAGGAGTTTGTTGCGATCCTCCTGGGTCTTGCCGAACTCCCGGGAATTGAGGATCTGCTTGGTCACGTAGTCACAGAAGAAGGCGGCATCACCGGCGGCCTGGCAGCCCGCATCGACGCTCTGCACGTGGAGCATCTGCTCCAGGGGCTTCGCCTTGGCCTCGTCATGCTGCTTCTGGCTGATGTAGTCCTCCTGGAACATCAGGTCCAGGACGATGTCGCGCTGCTCCTGGGAGGCCTTGACGTCGACGGTGGGATCGAATCTGGCCGGGTTCTTGGTCACGGCCGCGATGGTGGCCGCCTCCCCCGGGTCCAGGTCCTTGGCCGACTTGTTGAAGTAACGCCTGGCAGCCGTCTCCACCCCGTAGATGTTGGTGCCGAACTGGGCGATGTTCAGGTACCCCTGGAGGATCTCGGGCTTGGAGTACTTCTTCTCCATCTGTACGGCGATCAGCATCTCCCGCATCTTACGGGCGATGGTCTCCTCCTGGGCGTGGTACTCGGCGATGGGGTCGTTGTTCTCCTCGGCCTGGTTCATGAGCACGTTCTTGACGTACTGCTGGGTCAGGGAGGACCCGCCCTGGGTGTCGCCCTGCTTGATGTAGGTCTGGATGAAGGCCCTCAGAACGCCCTGGGTGTCCACGCCGGCATGCTCGAAGAAACGACGGTCCTCCCGCGCCACGACGGCCTTCTGCATATAGCCCGAAACGTTCTTGATCGGCACCACGATCCTGTTCTGGGCATAGAAGGTGGCGATGACCGTGTGCCCGTCGGAGGCGTAGAGCCTGGACTGCTGGGGCAGATCGTTCACATTGAAATCGATGTTCTCGGTCTTCAAAGCCGGCATCAGGTTCTTGGAGGCCACATTGGCGCCGAAAACGGCAGGGAAGAGAAACCCCGAGACCACCACACCGCCTGCCACACAGAACAGGAGGTAGGCCAGGAGCAGGGTGAAGAAGCGGCGTACCGTCATGGACTTCTTTTTTTTGGGCATGGACTCCATACTAGAACTTCGGCTCTACCGACCAGGCGAGTCATGTCGACTTGTTCATGGGGTCCCTACATGCGCGAGCGCCGGATCAGGGCACCGGGCTGGTAGATGATGATGGTGCGGCCCTTGCGCGATATCCATCCCCGGTTCGAGAAGTCCATCAGGGCCTTGTTGACGGTCTCCCTGGAGGCCCCCACAAGCTGGGCCATCTCCTCCTGGGTCAGGTCGTGGGGAACCATCAACCCCTCCTCGAAGGGCTCACCGAAGCGGGTGGCCAGGTTGAGGAGGGTCTTGGCCAGACGGGCCGGAACATCCATGAAGACCAGATCGGATATGCGTTCGTTGTTGGTCCGCAGGCGGTTGGCCAGGACCTGGAGCATGTCGACGGCCACCTTGGGATGCTGGTTGAGCCAGTCGAAGAGGGCGTCATGGTCCAGGGCGGCCACCTTGGTCCGGTTGACCATGACCACGGCCGAGGCCGTCCGGGGCCCGCCCGTCGGGTCGAAGACGGGAATCTCGCCCAGGATCTCGCCACGCCCATAGATGCTGAGGAGCTGGATGCGCCGGTCGGCGGACTGCCGCACCAGCTTGACCCTCCCCTCCTCGATCAGGTACATGTGGTGGTCCGTATCGCCCTGGCGGAAGATGGTGGACCCCTTGGCCAAGGTGTATTCGTTCAGGCTTCCCAGGAGCTGATCCGCCTCATCCTGTGGCACCTGCTTGAACAGGGCGGTCTGCCTCAGCGCGTTTCCCTCTTCGGGAATCTCATTGGGCTTGTGAACCGCCATGCTTCTCCTCCTTGTATCACCAGGCAAGTCGTCATCGACCTCGCACCTGTATGGACGTGTCATCGACCACGCACCTGTATGGACGCTGGCAATGGGTGTGTCTGACTGTGAATGATTATAGTCACACTCATTCGATGGTCCCTGTCCAGCCGGGTCGTGCGTATCGCTCCTCGGCAAGTCGGCTGGCACGGTCCTCCATGTCGGGCCCGGGTTCCCCCATGTGCACACCCCCCACCAGGGAGGGCAGGGTTTGCAGGATTTCCTCGACCAGGGTCTTCCGGTCCAGACGCGTCTGCCTGCTGATCGGGTCCACCCGGCTCCTGGCCGATTGTACGGCCTTGTCGCTGATCTTCTCCTGTGAGGTGTTCAGTACCTGGCCCATCAGTCGGGTGTCGATCGAGTGGGAGAGGGTCACGTGGTGGAGGATTCCGCCGGGCCCGCCACCCTTGCCGGGGAAGCGGCGCTGGGAGGCACCGCCGATCTTGCCCCGGGGGGAGGCGATGTCGTTGATCCCCTCCCAGCCCGCCTCTATTCCCTGGGAGCGCAGGGCGCGAATCAGCCAGAGGTCGCAGAGGCGGTAGGAACGGATCGGGTCCAGTCCCCGCACAAACCCTGCGGGCATATAGAGGGAGTAGGTGATGACCCTGTCGGCCTCGACGAGCATGGTGCCCCCGCCCGTGCAACGCCTGACCACGGTGAAGCCCAGCTCCCGGGCCCGGTCCAGGTGCACCTCGTTGGCCAGGGACTGGAAACGCCCCAGGACCACCGCCGGCGATGCCCACCTCCAGAGACGGAGGGTGGGCGGCTGGGTCCCCGCGGCCACCGACTCGGCCAGGGCCTGGTCCATGGCCATCTGCATGACCGGGTCCCGGAGACGATCCCTGATGACCGTCAGGTCCAGGCCCGCCCAGCGCCTTAAGGCCTCATCCTGGTCCAGAACCTCCAGGTCGGCCCCATGCCTGTAAGAGTCGTCGGTATCCGAGAGACCAGCCCCGGCCTCATTCTCGGTGCGGACCTGCCCGGGAGGGAGGGCGCGGACCAGGGCCCTGACCAGGGACCGCGAGGATATACCCAGCATCCGTTCGGCATCATGCCTTTCCATGACCGCGTCCAGGGCGGCTGTTGCCCGATCGGGATCGAGGGGAAGCCGCAATCTGGTCATGGCCGACTCCAGGTCGGTCAGCAGTTCGTGCGGAGCCCGCCCATCCAGGTCGTAGTCGATGAAGAAATCCCCGTCAATCCTGCAGGACTCCAGGCAGGCCTGCCCCTTTGCGTTCCGACCCATGCCCACGGCGACGGCCACCAACTTGCCACCGGGCTCCTTGCATTCCCCGCGAAGAACGGATGACATTTAATCAATCAGCTCTTGCCCGTAGGCGTCTCGATGCCAGCGGGAGCCGGGTGAGGAAGTCAGGATCAGCACTCCTTCGATCACCCCCCAGACCACGGAGAGGATGGGGCCGGTGAAAAAGAAAAAGAACCCGATCAGGCTGAGCATGAGCTGCCCCATGCCCTGACCTGTCCGCCCAAGATAGAAGTTCCCGATGCCGAAGATGCCCAGGAAGATGCTGAGCAGACCGGCCGTCAAACGGGAGTGCCGCGTGGGGACGACCGCATAGGGCGCCGGTTTTGCATACACGGGTTGCGCATAGGGCGAATAGGGGTATCCGGGATAGACCGGGGCCGGATGGGCCGCAGCTGGCACCGGCCCGTATGGCTGATGGGGCTGGACCCCGTAATACGGAGAATACGGAGCGCCTTGCACCTGGACCGGATAGGTCTGACCACCGCAGGGCTGTGCGAGGTTCGACTGAGCAGGATAAGGCTGGGCCGGATAGGTCTGACCGGCATAGGGCCGCGAACCATAGGGCCGACCGTCGTAGGGCTGCCCACCGTACTGCTGCGAATCATCAATCCGCGGGAAATCGGGTTGCCATCCGTGAGGTTGCGAGCCACATGGCTGCCCACCACCAGACTGGCCGCCATAGGGCTGCGAGCCATAGGGCTGACCATCGTCGTAAGGCCGGTCCACTTGACCCTGATTCCCCCGAGGACGGGCAGCATCCGTCCGACCACCATAAGGCTGGGCCGCGGGGGGCTGGGCACCGTATCCCATAGCCCCATCCGGCTGGGCGGATGGCTGATTGGCCGGGTGCGGCTGGCCGAAAGAGCAAGGCCGATCCGCATACCGCTGCTGGCCCCCATACGGATCGGCGGCCTCTGAAGGTCCATCAGCTGCGGGAGCCCCGCCGAATTGAGAATCGGCAGGGATGGTGCTGGGCGAATCCGCCCAACCTGCCACCTGTCCACCGGCGCCGGATCCCACGTTCCGGTTCTGATTGGCATCCTCTTCGGACTGTCGATAATCGTCCATAGTCATGCTTTCAAGCCTAGCCCAGAGTCCATAAAAGCCCTGGCGGCGAAAAGGCCGTTCAGAGTCTGGCCAGGATGTCTTTGCCGATCCGGCTGGTGGAACGGGTGGTGGCCCCGAGTTCGGCTATGTCGTCCTCAACGGCCCTGTCGATTCGCGCCGCCTCCTGGTCGAAGCCCAGGTGGCTGAGCAGCATGGCAGCCGAGAGGATGGCAGCCGTGGGGTTGGCGATGCCCCTGCCGGCGATGTCGGGGGCGGACCCGTGGATGGGCTCGAACATGGAGGGGTAGGTGTTGCTGGCGTTGATGCAGCCAGAGGCCGAATACCCCACGCCGCCCACCACGGCACCGGCCTCGTCGGTCAGGATGTCGCCGAAGAGGTTGTCGGTCACGATCACGTCGAAACGGCTGGGCTCGGTGACCATGAAGATGGTCGAAGCGTCGATGTGGAGGTATTCGCGCTCGACCCGGGGGTACTCCTCCCCCACCTGGTCGACCAGGCGCTGCCACATGTCACCGGCGTTGGTCAGAACGTTCTTCTTGTGGACCAGGGTCAACTTCCTGCGGCGCTTCATGGCAAGCCCGTAGGCATAGCGGATGACCCGCTCGGCCCCGAAGGCGGTGTTGATGGAGACCTCGGTGGCCACCTCCTGGGGTGTGCCCCGGCGGATGGAGCCACCGGCCCCGGCATAGAGCCCCTCGGTTCCCTCACGGACCACCACGAAGTCGATGTCGCCCGGGTCGGCCAGGGGGGAGACCACGCCCTTGTAGAGCTTGGAGGGGCGCAGGTTCACATACTGATCAAGCTCGAACCGCATCTTGAGCAGGAGGCCGCGCTCCAGGATGCCGGCCTTGATGCGGGGATCGCCGATGGCCCCCAGGAGGATGGCGTCCTGCTGCCTGAGCCTGTCCAGTTCCTCGTCGGGCAGGATGGCCCCGTCGCGCAGATAACGCTCGGCACCCAGGTCGAAGTCCACGTATTCGAAGTTTGCCTGGCCCTCGGTCACCTTCTCCAGGGCGGCCTGGGCCTCGGGGACGATCTCCTTGCCGATGCCGTCCCCGGGAATGACGGCGATGTGATATGTCTGCTTCTTCGTATCAGTCATACACCGAGCATAGATAGGGTTGTCGGGGCCGTTTCAGGAAGAGACCGAATCCCGGACAGGGGTTTGGTCGGGGACCATGATGGACAGGCACCAGGCGTTCTCGAAGGCCAGCTCCTCCCACTGCCTGTAGCGGCCGCTGATCCCCCCGTGCCCGGCCTCCACCTCGATCTTGATCAGGGCATCGGCCGCCACGCCCGGCTCCTGGAGCCGGGCCAACCACTTGAGGGGTTCCACGTAGAGCACACGCGTGTCGTTCATGGAGGTGGTGACCAGGATGGCCGGGAAGTGCCTGGTGCCGTGGCAGCGCAGACGGTCCTGAGCATCCTGCACGTTCTCGTAGGGGGTGTAGGACTTCATGTACCGGTAGACCTCCGGGTCGTGCAGGGGGTCGCCCCACTCGTCCCACTCGGTCACGGTCAGGGGGAGGTCCGGGTCCAGGATGCTGGTCAGGGCATCCACGAAGGGCACGTCGGCCTCGATCCCGGCATAGAGCTGGGGGGCCATGTTGGCCACGGCACCCATGAGAAGGCCGCCTGCAGAACCGCCGTTGGCCACCGTGTGGAGGGGGTCCGCCCACCCCTTGGCCTGGAGGGCCGCCGTCACGTCGACGAAGTCCTCGAAGGTGTGCTTCTTCCGGAGCCTGCGCCCCTGTTCGTACCAGGCGCGGCCCATCTCGCCACCGCCACGGACGTGGGGGACGGCATAGAGCACCCCCCTGTCCAGAAGGCTCAGGCGACCGGTCGAGAATCCTGGATCTGAGCTGATCTCGTAGGCCCCGTACCCCGTGATGAACATGGGGGCCCCACCGGGATGGACCCAGGGGGCGCCACCCTGGTCACCGGCCCAGGCCAGGTGGCCGGGGTCGGCCGGGACCTGGATGACCTCATCGCCCAGGCCGGTCCTCCCCTCGGCATCCAGTGCGGGGACCATCCCCCGCCGCCAGACCAGGGACACGGGAACCCTGGCCCCGTCGCGCACACCTACCCAGAGGCGGCGCTCGGCATACCTGTCCGGGTCGAAGTCGCCCAGGACCCTGGCCCGCTTCAGGAGCCTGTCATCACCGGTCGCCGGATCCAGCTCATGCAGCTCCGAGGGGGTGGTGTAGCTGCTGAAGATATAACGCATGGTCGGGGCATCGTAGGAGGGGTTGTCGGAGGAGGCGATGCTGTAGACCCTCCCCTGTCCGCCTTCCTGTCCGTCCGAATCGGCCAGGCCCAGACCGGGTACCACCTGGCGGAAGCGCCAGGGCCTGCCGGCACGGAGGTCCTCGATGGCATCCCCCTTGGGGATGACCGCCAAGTGGGGCAGGCTGTCGGCCCGATAGGTCATGACCACGAAGTTGCGATGGATGCCCATCCCCTCGATGCCCAGCCCGCGAGCGCCCTGGAGGATGGACGGGTTGGCGGGGTTCCGGTAGGGGGTGTCAGGGGAGCGGTCAGCCTCGACCCCGCCCTGCTCGCACCCGCAGGGGCTCCCCTGGGCTATGCACACCCCCTGACCCAGGCGATAGGGCGGCCTGTCAAGGCTCATGTCAATCAGGTCTACCTGGAAATTCGGGTTGAGCACGTTGTGGTAGACCACCGCCACCGGCAGGTCCTCCCCGTCCGGCCCGGCCCCCTCCAGGCGGCTCAGGCTGACGTCATACTCGACCCCCTCCTGGCGGGGGATGAAGGGGATGAAGTCACCGGTCGGATCCTCCGTCGAAAGCATGAGGACCTCGCTGGTGGTCTTTGAGGATGACCCGATCATCAGGCTGGACTCGTCAAAGCTCAGCCCCACCCCCACCCAGAAGCGCTTATCAGGCTCCTCGAAGACCCTCACGTCTTCCTCCCGGGGCTGGCCTACCCGGTGACGCCAGACGGCACAGGGCCTCCAAGCCTGGTCCAGGGTCGTGTAGAAGATCCAACGCCCATCGGGGGTCAGCACAGCCCCGGACGACACCTGGTCGATCCGGTCGGGCAGGTCCCGGCCGGTTGAGAGGTCGCGGATGCGCAGGTCGTAGCGTTCGTTCCCGCTGGTATCCAGGCCGTAGAGCATCCACCGCCCGTCGGTGCTCAGGTCCAGGCAGCCCAGGGCGAAGAAGTCATGCCCCTGGGACTCCTTGTTGGCATCGAAGATGACCTCCTCACCGGGCAGGGAGCCCGGGGCGCTCCCCTTGTCGATCCGGGGCGGGCCCCAGTCCCCCCGGCTCCGGATGGGCAGGCGGCATTGCAGGCCGTACTGGCTCCCCTCCAGGGTCCTGCCGAAGTACCAGTAACCGTGGATTCGGGTGGGCACGGTCATGTCGGTCTCCTGGATCCGGGCCTTGAACTCGTCCAGGAGGGTCTTGCGCAGTCCGGCCAGGTAGGCCACCCGCTCCTGGCAGTACCGGTTCTCCTGGTCCACGTATCGGCGGGTGCGGGGATCCTCCTTCTGTCTCATCCACTCGTACCGGTCCTCGAAGACGTCGCCGTGGAAGCACCGCCGGGTCGTCTCGGACGGCGCCTGGGGCGGGGTCGGTCGGGTCATGGGGGAATCGCCGCAGTCACTTGCCGAAAAGCTCATGGGGCGATTATAGCCACGACCCGGAACCCCATCGGGCCGGGGTCAGTGGGTGGCGGCCAGGTAGGGCAGCATGGTCCGCATCAGGTTCGCCCCGGTCGTTCCGTAGAAGACCGGCACGTCCGTGTCCGGGGCCGGCCGGGAGGCGGTCCGGTTGATGATGCCCAGACCGGCTTCCCTGGGACTGAGCTGGCGGATGCCGATGGCCAGGACCCTGTTCGGGTAGTGTCTGACCACCTCGGCGAAGGTGGCGGGGTCGCTCTGGCCGTCATCTCCCATCAGGACGAAGCGCATGTGGGGGAAGTCGGCCATCAGTTGATGGATGAACTCCATCTTGTGCTGGACGATGGAGGGGACGAAGGTCTTGGGCCTGGGGTCCAGGTCGCGCAGGAGGAGGGGCCCGGGCGGGAATCCATGGTCGCGGATGAACCCCCGGATGGCGGCCTCCACGTTCCACGGAGAGGCCGAGAGGTAGAAGAAGGGGGCCATGGGGTCCAGGTCGTGGATCCGGTTGTAGAAGACCGACATCCCCGCCACCGAGGATCGGTAGTGGGGGTTGGAGAGGAGGAAATTCCAGGCGGCCTTCCACATGGTGGGCACCTGGCTGACCATGATGGTGTCGTCCACGTCGGAGATGATCCCGAACCTGGTCTCGGCCGGGATGATGTAGAGGGGCGCCGTGACGGTCGGCCGCCCCTGCACCGCATAGGAGACCTGGTGGATGCCGGGGCTCAGGTGGTGTTCGGCCACCATGTCCAGGTAGCCCGACCGGTCGGAAAAGGCGAATTCACTGCTCTGGTTGCGGCCGGGGTCCACGGCGTCATAGGAGGCGGAGTCCCCGACCTGGACCGTGCTCAGGTAAACCTGATCGATGGCCAGGGCCACCTTGGTCCTGGGAGCGGGGACGGTCAGGAGCCCCCTGATTCCGCGCACGACCTGGTCCGACCTGCCCTGGAGGTCGGATAGAACGGTCCGGCAGATCAGACGGGAGTACGTCTGGGTCCCATATCCGACATAGGGCTGGACCCGGGGGAACCAGCCGATCCTGTCGGTAAGGTTGGTGGAAAGCCTCACCCAGAGCTCGAAGAGACCGGTCATGAGGCGACGTGCCAGGCGGATCGGAGCCGGTCTGGACTCGATGCCCTCACCGGGTACGGCAGCGTCGAAGGCCGTGCTGACACTGGTGACCTGTATGGGCCGCCCCCGGTCGCCCCCATCCCGGATTCCGTGACGTTCCCTGTCAGACACCATGCCCCCTCAGGACGACAACCTCCGCCTCAGCCCAGGTTCCTGAGCATCTGGCTGTACTGGTCCGCCGAGAGGAGATCGGGTTCGTCATCGTCCAGGGTCATCTTCATGATCCACCCCTCCCCGTACGGGTCGGAGTTGATGACAGCGGGATCGTCCGAAGCGGACCGGTTCACGTAGGCGATGGTCCCCGAAAGCGGGCAGACCAGGGGTTCCACCGCCTTGGATGACTCCAACTCCACCACCTCGTCGCCGGCCTCGACCTGGGTCCCCGTCTCGGGCAGGTCCAAAAAGACCAGGTCACCCAACTGGTCCGCCGCATACTCGGTTACACCGAGCACGGCAGGCTCCTGGGAGGTATCGATCCAGACATGGTCCGGGGAGTACTGCAGGTGGTCGGGCACGTCCAGTCGTGGGGTGCCTTCGCTGTTTTCTTCGCTCATGGTTCCAGCCTACTCTGCTCTGGGCGGATACGGGTCCTCATCGGCACCTGGGTCCGGGTCGTGCGCCAGGCGCGGATGGAGGTGCCTACCGGACCGCACCGCTGGGCACCTGACCGGAAACCCTGACCATGGTGCCGACCGGAGCATTGTCGTAAATCCACTTGGCATCCTGCTCGTACATGTTGATGCATCCGTGCGATCCGTTGTGCATGGGGTCGCCCCTGGCGATGCCGTCATAGTTCCAGTCGGCAGTGTGGAAGCCCTCGCTGCCGTTGTAGTAGGAGACCCACCTGACGTCGGGTGAGACGTAGCCCGGGCCCCGCATGGTCTGGACCTGGTAGCGGACGTTGATGAAGAAGGTCCCCGTGTCGGACCCGTCACCGTCGTAGGGCTTGCCCGAGCATATCAGGAAGGTCTGGACCGGGGTGGTGCCGTGGTAGGCGGTGGCGGTCTGGTTGGAGAGGTTCACGTCGATCCAGGTGTCGCCGTCCGGCACATCATAGCGGGCGGTCCTGGTCTGCTCCTTGTGGGGGGTCACATCGGCCTGGGCCTTGACCGGCGCCATGCTCCCGCTCTTCAGCACCTGGATGACCTGGTCTGCGGTGGCGTCGAAGTCCTTGACCTTGACCCCGTCCACACCCTTGGTGGTCTCGGCCACCACTTCACCCTTGGTGTTCTTGACGTTGACGGCCGTGACCATCTCCCGGTCCAGACCCTTGGGGAGTTCCCGGCTCAGATAGGAGGATACGGCGGTCTGGTCGAAGTCCAGACTCATGGTCCCCCGCTTCAGGTCCGTATCCGGCTTCACCCAGGAGGCCACGACCGGGGCCGGGACCTTCATGGTGTCATCGTCGGCCCCCTGGATGACCAGGTCCTTGCCGATGCGCTGGTTGGCCTCACCGGCCACCCTGGAGGCCACCTCCTTGCTGATCGGCATGGGCACGTCGTAGAAGGAGACCTTGGCCCTGACCTGCTGGCCGGGCTCCTGGACCAGGGCGGAGACCGCATCCTTGACAGGATCCAGCCTGGGGGCCTGGCCCCCGCGCCCCTCCTGGACCGTGAAGGCGTGCAGGCCCTCGTCGAAGACTATGGAGGAGGGGACGGAATGCTCGCCCCCGTCGACGAGCCTTCCGGTCAGGTACCGGTCCATCTTCAGTTCGTCGTCCTTGGCCACCAGGGGTACGGATACCCGCTTGAAGGGGTTGAGGCGGGCGAAGTCGCCCTGGCGCTTGCTCTCCATGAGGTCCTTGGCGGTGCGCTCCTCGTCGACGGAGACCCCCAGGTCGCTCAGACCCGCCGAGACCGGCCCCCTGCCCGGGGCGTCCAGCTCGACCTTGGAATCCTTGACCTTCCGGCTGACGATCTGCCTGACCTGGGCGGCGTCCTTGCCCATCATGCTTTGCCCGGCGAAGCTGACGCCCGGGGCCACCCTGTCCTGGAAGTACTGACGGGCACCGAGGAACCCTCCCACCAGAACAACCGCCAGGAGGAAGACGACCGCCAGGGTGATCCAGATGGCCTTGTGGGCCCCGAACCACGACCGCTTTGCGATGGCCTCCTGTCCGAAGGCCCTGCTGGCCGCCTCATCATCAAACAAATCAACCGGTTCCGGTGCCCCGACCCCGTCCCGGAAAAGATCAACCGGCCCCTCAGCCGCAGTCCCGTCCGCGGGAGACCGAAGAGGCTGCATGGCTATGGTTTCAGCCTCTTCGACGCCCCCTTCAACGTGAGGAATCTGCGATTCCGATTGCCCTTCCACAGACATAGGCCACCTTTCCGCGTGTTCTCGCCTTGGAATATCCTACCCTGCGCCTTACCCAGATTCCCTATTCCTCCAGGCCCTTGCCGTACCATTCCTCGATCATGGCCCGGGCTATGGTCGCCCGCTTGGGCATGCGGATGGTGCCGGCCGCCATACTGGCGCTCAATTCGTCACGGCTGAACCAGGCGGCCTCCTTGGTTTCCTGACCGTCCACCCGAATACCGGTCATCATGGCGCGGGCCTTGAAGGCCACCATCAGGGAGGATGGGAAGGGCCATGGCTGGGACCCCATGTAGTGAACCTCCCCCACCGGGACCCCGACCTCCTCCATGGTCTCGCGGCGTACGGCGTGCTCAAGGTTCTCGCCGGCCTCGACGAACCCGGCGGTCACCGAATGGAAATCAGGTCCCCAGGCGTTGTTGTGCTGGAGGAGGAGCCGATCCCGGGAATCCACAACGGCCATGATGACGGCCGGCTCGATCCGCGGGAAAAGGGTGTGACCGGGGTCCGCGCCCAGGCAGCGTTGGGCCCATCCACTCATACAGGGCTTCACCGGGGTGCCACAGGCGGGGCAGAAGCGCTGCCGGTTCTGCCACATGGACAGGGAGACCGCGCTGGTGGCCAGGCCCACCTGCCGGGGTGTGCCATGGGGGGCGAACTCCCGGAGCCCAAGCCAATCGAACCGTTCCCCGGCCGATTGCCCCAGCCCGCCGTCTACGGTCCGGCCATCGTCGGCACCCTGCCCCAGCAGGGCCAAATCCAGGGCCAGATAGTCACGGCCGTCCTTGGAGCCCAGATAGTACAGGGGCCAGGATTCCCGGTCCTCCCCATCAAGCATCCCCGCCAGGTAGGTGGCGGGCAGCATGGCCAGGCGGATCCTGGCATGCCGGCGGCCGGCGGTGCCGCCCTGCCCCTTGGGAACGGCCAGGTGGTCACGGTCCACCAGGATCACGTCCACGGCCGGGGATCCGGTCAGGTCCCGCATCAGGTCGGGCCGGCTGCGGCGGGCGACGTGGTAATCCACATCCCCCTGCGCCAGGGGAAGAAAGGGAAGGACCTGGGTCAGGGCCAAAGGAGAGAAGGCGGAACGGGGGGAATCACTCATCGTGGCCCGCCCCGGTTTCGTCGGCCCCGCACGATGCCTGAACATCGGCCACCAGGTCGACCAGGGCCGAGGCCACCGCCTCGGGATGCTCCACGGCGCTGAAGTGGCCGCATTCGGGGACCTGCACGAACCTGACCCCGCCGGGTGCCGAGGTGGCGGCCCGGGCCAGGGGGCGCATGGTCCGGGGTGAACTGGAGGGATCCAACTCCCCCGAAACCATGGTCAGGGGAACGTCGATGCCGGGCAGCAGACCGGTCTGGTCAGGGCGCCCGGCGGCCATCCGCTCCCTCCAGGCGATGCCCTGGGGCGACTGGGACCTGATCCACCCGGTCATGGTCTCGATGAACTCCGGAGAGGTCTTGATCCTGGAATCACCCTCCTGGGGCCGGGCGAAGTGCATGACCCCATCAACCGAGCCGGTCTCCAGACAGTCCTGGGCCACGTCCAGCCGGTTGGCCCGGGACTGCGGGGTATCGCCCCTGGTCGTGGTGTCGCAGAGGGCCAGGCCGGCCACCGCCTCGGGGTGGAGCCGCCAGATGGCCTCCACCAGGTATCCTCCCATGGAAAGGCCCACCCATATGGCCTTCCGGTGCCCGAGTCCGGCAACCATGTTGACGAAGGCGTCGGCCATCCGGTCCAGGGCCTGGGGGTAGGCGCCGTCCGGGGCCACCTCGCCGTTCTGCCCGGCCTCGGGCAGGGGGCAGTCGCCCGCCCCGGGCATGTCCGGCGCATAGACCGGGAAGGGGACCAGCCCACGCCGGTCGGCCCGGTCGATGAGGCTGGACGCACACCTGTTCCACATCCGATGATCCACCGGGAAGGCATGGCAGAGGACCAGCGGCAGCCCGCTCCCCCCACGATGAACGGTATTGGTGATGGTCATGGTCATCGGCCTCGGACCGCCTTTCCTGCTGCTGGTAGTGCACTGGTATGCAAAATCGGAACTCAGAGAACCCCGGCCCATGACAGGGCCGTGCGGAGCACCCGTCCGTGCCCGTTGGGCATCTGGCTGATGAAGGTGTCGAGCATGTCTCCCCTGGGGTCGACCCATTCCACGTCCAGGGTCTCGTCCTGGGGCTTGCAGTCGCCGGCCACGGGAATCAGGTAGCAGAGGGCGATGGCATGCTGGCGGGGATCATAGTATTCGGATACGCCGGGCGTGGGGAAGAACTCGGCCACGGTGAAGGGTTGGAGCCCGGTGGGCAGGACGGGCAGGGCCAGCTCTCCCAGGTCCTTGGCGATGTTCCTGGCCAGGGCCTCCCTGATGGTCTCGTGGTAGAGCACCCGTCCGGTGATCAGGGTCCTCTCTATATTGCCGTCATCACCGACGCAGAGCAGGGAACCCACCTGGGATACGCCTCCCAGATCGTCCGTCCGGACCGGCACCACCTCGACATAGGCCATGGGCAGTTCCCTGCGGGCCTGGTCGATCCGGTCCTTGTCCAGCCACCCCGGGGGGTTCCCCCGCGATGTGCCACGGACGAAGTCCTCGGGGGTGATGTTCGAGAACGCGCCCCGCTTCCGATCGGCATCGAAGTCATCGTCGTCGGGTATCTCGTCATTCAGCACTGGCATACACCCCATTATCGATTCCCGGCTTGACCGGTCCAAACCGCCCGTCCATATCTACACCCTGAGCTGATTCCGGGGCTTTCTCCAGCCATGATGGAATGCTGATGGTAAGGGATCGGTTGTCTTGCAGTCACCTGACCAGATCCCAACATGATTCGTAAGGAGCACGAGTATGGCCACTACGACTATCACCTCAGAGAACTTCGAGCAGACCATCAGCGGGAACGACCTGGTACTGATCGACTTCTGGGCCACCTGGTGCGGGCCCTGCAAGGCCTTCGGCCCCATCTTCGACAAGGCCTCCCAGGAGAACACCGACATCGTCTTCGGCAAGGTCGACATCGACCAGAACCAGGACCTGGCTGCGGCCGCGGGAATCCAGGCGGTCCCCACCCTGATGATCGCCAAGCAGGGCCAGATCATCTTCAAACAGGCGGGGGCCCTGAGGGCTTCCGATCTGGATGACCTGATCCAGCAGGCCCGACAGGCCGACATGGGCGTGACCTCGGAGACCTGATCTCAGGAGCCCCCTCCCCGCCCGTGTTGGCTCGGTAGGGACAAGGGTCTATAATGGTCAGATATATGTTCCAGCGCCTCTTTCGGTATGCCCGGATGAGGGCGGGCGCGGATTGAGTCCGGTCTGCATGTCGCTGAGGATCTGTTGGCCAAACAGAGGAGTGTAATGGCGAACCATCGAAGAGGGCGGATGGCCGCGGTCAAGGCCCTGACCAGGCGTCAGTGGCTGCGGTTGGGCGCAGGCGTCACCGTCATCGGCATGGTCATCGGTGCGGGATTCATCTCCCGCGACTTCTATACATCACAGGGCGGCAGCCCCACCCAGGGCATGACTGCATATTCCGCCACCCAGCAGGGCAACCTGGAGGTCTCACGTAGCTCCACCAGGCAGGCCCTGCGCAACGGCGAGGGCGGGTCAACCGCCAACACCTCCTATGTCACCGTGCAGATCAACGGGAAGAACAGGGTGGTCCTGGGCAACCACTTCACCGACGTGAAGTCCGTTCTCGAGGCCGGCGACATCACCCTGGAACCCGGTGACCAGGTCAGCCCGGCCCTGACCACACCGGTCAGCGAGAAGACCGTCATCAGGATCGACCGGGCCGACGCCCAGGTCGCCACCGAAGAGTCCGACATCCCCTTCAACACCATCGAAGAGAAGACCGACTCCCTCCCCGCCGGAACCACCAAGGTCAAGACCGAAGGGAAGAACGGCGTCATGGAGACCACCAGCCTGGTCACGGCGGCCGGCAGGAAGAACCTGTCCAGCAACGTCTTCGCCTCCTTTGTCAGGTCGGCTCCGGTAGACAAGGTCGTCCTGGTCGGCACCGGCAGTGCCGGCAGTGCTGGCTCGTCGGTCTCGTCCGGCCCCGCCACGACCACGGCACCCGTCGGCGAGTCCCAGAGTGTCGCCCACGAACTGGTCACCTCACGAGGGTGGGGCGAGGACCAGTTCACCTGCCTGGTCCAGCTCTGGAACAAGGAGTCCGGCTGGAGAACCAACGCCGCCAATCCTTCCGGTGCCTACGGCATCCCCCAGGCACTGCCCGGCAGCAAGATGTCGTCGGCCGGAGCGGATTGGCAGACCAACCCCCGCACCCAGATCACCTGGGGCCTCGGGTACATCCAGGGACGGTACGGCACCCCCTGCGGCGCCTGGTCCCACTCCCAGGCAGCGGGCTGGTACTGATCCGACAGACCAAGACCACTCAGGATCCCCCACAGGCGTCAGCCGGTGGGGGATTCTTCCATATCCATGAGCCTCCCTGGCCAAGCCGAACACCCTCCCGTGGATACAAATCACACAGTTTCCGCCGACCCCGCTACGACATGGGGGGGGGGGGGATCGGCCAGCCGTCTGGCGCCTTTCCGTGGGTCACGGCCCGACCAGGGCCGACGTTCCCTCACTTCAGCCTGCGTTATTCTTTTCCCGATATGGCGACCCTGGTGTGTCTGGGTATCGGGAAGGTGCTGCTGCGCATCGGGGCGGCGGCACCACCGTCATTCTGACCCCGCCTGCACCCTGCGGCATCCCCACACCGGGCCGGATTGATACCTCACCCCAGGTGTCCCCACCTCCGTCAGGTTCGGCGCATCAACGGGCACCGGCCCTGCTGCGAACGCTGACCACACCTGGATGGTGACCACGCCGGCCCACGAGCCAGGCCAGGTCGTGATCACCATCGACTGAACGCACGGTGGTGTCGTCCAGGTCTCGGACACCGCAACCTGTACGAGTTCCGCCGCATCGTCGTCCTGCCCCGGGCTGGGGGCGAGGGCATCCTTCCCCCTCTTTACCGAGCAGCTCGTCATGGCCGCCGCCCTGGCGGGACACCACATTCTGACTTCATCAGAATAGATGCCCCCGGGGCTGCGGAACAGTTCCCCTGACGACCTATCCCGCCCGACCGGATGTCCCCGAGGAGGCCTTGGTCTTCCTTCCGCTGGCCGGGCAGGCCGGGTTATGTCTTTCTGCCTGGTGGGTGTGTGCTGGCTGTGTGGTATAATGTTTGGTGATGAACTGGGGGGTTCGTCGTGTGTGCAGGGTGCCGGGGAGGGCACCGTGGCGCACGTGGGGGTTGCTTTCCCGCCGGTTTGGGACGGTGGGATGAGTTTGGGGAAAGAGGTCCGCACCTTGCATCGTCTCGCACATTCGCCACGACTTGCTTTGGCGGTCATGCTCATGGCCGCCATGATCCTGCCCGCGGCAATCCACGCCCCGGCCGCCGCCGACGCGGCACCCACGGCCATGGCCATGACGGCACAGGGGGGTCGATCCCCCCGCACGGCCGACAGGCAACAGACCCGGCCCGCCACACCAGCCGCCACACCCACACCCACACCAACCACATCACCATCCGACGGGACACCGGCCGGACCGGCCGCCCCATCCCTGTCCGTCCCCTCACCGTTGGGCGGGGGACCAGACAGCCCCCTGGCATCCGTCTCCCCCCTGCATCCCGCCACGACCGGACCGGCCACACGGGCCGGATCCCCGGCCACGGTCGTCTTCGACCCGGCCGGCGGCACCGCCGGCTTCCCCACCAGGCAGACCCTCACCACAGGGCAACACTGCCCACGACCCACACCCGACCCCACACGGGCCGGATACCTCTTCGACGGATGGTTCAACGAAGACACACCACTCGCCTACGACTTCAACCAACCCGTCACCACCGACAACCTCACCCTCAAAGCACACTGGACCAAAAACAACGACACCTGGAACATGACCCCCGACCACGGGACCACCCAAGGCGGCGACACCATCACCCTCACCCCGCCCCCACCCCGCGGCATCCGCTTCACCCAGACCAGCACAGGAGAATTCCATTCCCTGGCCATCGGATCCGACGGCAACCTCTACACCTGGGGACGCAACCAATACGGCGAACTGGGACGCACCACCACCAGCGGCACCGACCCCACGCCGAGCATCGTGGCCAAGCCCGCGGGCGCACCCGCCGGATTCACCTGGACCCAGGCCACCGCCGGATGGCAGTATTCCATGGCCATCGGATCCGACGGCAACCTCTACACCTGGGGAGACAACCAATTCGGCCAACTGGGACGCGACACCAACAGCGGCACCCTCAACCCCAACCCCACGCCGGCCGTGGTGGCCAAGCCCGCGGGCGCACCCGCCGGATTCACCTGGACACAAGCCATCACAGGATGGTACCATTCCATGGCGGTCGGATCCGACGGCAACCTCTACACCTGGGGAGACAACGAGTACGGTCAACTGGGACGCGCCACCAACAGCGTCATCGACCCCACGCCGGGCCCGGTGGACAAACCCGCGGGGGCACCCACCGGATTCACCTGGACCCAGGCCACCGCAGGAATCGTCCATTCCATGGCGGTCGGATCCGACGGCAACCTCTACACCTGGGGAAACAACCTCTACGGCCAACTGGGACGCACCACCAACAAGGGCAACTGGAAACCCAACCCCACGCCGGGCATGGTGGACAAACCCACGGGCGCACCCGCCGGATTCACCTGGACCCAGGCCACCGTGGGAAGGTTCTATTCCATGGCGGTCGGCTCGGACGGCAACCTCTATACCTGGGGAAGCAACAACTGCGGCCAACTGGGACGCACCACCAACAGCGGCACCACCCCCACGCCGGGCCCGGTGGACAAACCCACGGACGCACCCGCCGGATTCACCTGGACCCAGGCCAGCGCAGGATACACCCATTCCATGGCGGTCGGATCCGACGGCAACCTCTACACCTGGGGAGACAACAACTACGGCCAACTGGGACGCGCCACACCTACCGTCTCCCCCAACCCCATGCCGGGTCCGGTGGACAAGCCGGCGGGCGCACCCGCCGGATTCACCTGGACACAAGCCAGCGCAGGAGACTACTTCTCCATGGCGGTCGGCTCGGACGGCAACCTCTACACCTGGGGAGACAACCAGTACGGCCAACTGGGACGCACCACCAACACCGGCACCACCAACCCCAATCCCGTGCCGGACCGGGCTGATCCCCCCGGCACCGGGCCCGCCGTCCCCACGGGCGTCGCGTTCGGCGGGGCCGCCGGCACCACGCCGGCCGGGAACACGGACGGCACCTGGAGGGTCACCACACCCGCACACGCGGCGGGCCAGGCGGACACGGTCATCACCTGGACCAGGAACAACGCACCCCAGGCCGACACACACCTGCCCTACACGTACGAAGCACCCTCCCACACGGTCAACTTCGACCCGGACGGGGGCACACCCACACCACCCGACCAGCAGGTCGCGGAGGGCCAGCGGGCCAGCCGCCCCGCCGACCCGGTCAAGACCGGCCACGTGTTCGACGGATGGTTCATCACCGGCACACCCGTGGCCTACGACTTCAACCGGCCCGTCACCGGACACGTGGACCTCAAGGCCCACTGGAGCCCGACCCCGTCATGGACCATCAGCCCCGGCCACGGATCCGAACTGGGCGGCGAACAGGTCACCCTCACCCCGCCCGCACCCCGCGGCATCCGCTTCACCCAGATCAGCACAGGATACCAGCATTCCATGGCCATCGGCTCAGACGGCAACCTCTACACCTGGGGAAGCAACCTGTACGGCCAGCTGGGACGCGACACCAACACCAGCTTCACCGACCCCACGCCGGCCATGGTGGCCAAACCCACGGGCGCACCCGCCGGATTCACCTGGACACAAGCCACCGCAGGATGGCAGCATTCCATGGCGGTCGGCTCCGACGGCAACCTCTACACATGGGGAAACAACAACAACGGGCAACTGGGACGCACCACCAACAACACCGCCAATCCCACGCCGGGCATGGTGGCCAAGCCCACGGGCGCACCCGCCGGATTCACCTGGACACAGGCCACCGCAGGATACATCCATTCCATGGCCATCGGATCCGACGGCAACCTCTACACATGGGGAAGCAACAGCAACGGGCAACTGGGACGCACCACCAACAACAACACGCCGGGCATGGTGGCCAAGCCCGCGGGCGCACCCGCCGGATTCACCTGGACACAGGCCATCGCAGGATGGGGCCATTCCATGGCCATCGGATCCGACGGCAACCTCTACACATGGGGAAGCAACAGCAACGGGCAACTGGGACGCACCACCAACAACACCGCCAATCCCACGCCGGGCATGGTGGCCAAGCCCACGGGCGCACCCACCGGATTCACCTGGACACAGGCCACCGCAGGATACATCCATTCCATGGCCATCGGATCCGACGGCAACCTCTACACATGGGGAAGCAACAGCAACGGGCAACTGGGACGCACCACCAACAACAACAC
>NZ_BTXM01000003.1:0-151547 GCF_036987015.1 Bifidobacterium indicum | reverse complement strand
CCGCCACGCGCAATCACCCGACACGGGGAACAGCAACCCCTGCCGGGGGTACCTCCTGTCCCATCCCACACCGTCAACCCAGCCGCGACCCGGCGCAACGTCAGCGACCGGACCGACCACAACCACAAACCCATACACATAACCACTTGACCAATATGGCAAAGGGACGTATTCAAGGAAGCGAATTGCAGATTGTCGCCGACAGTCTGATTAAGGACGATCATCGAGCCTGGTACCCTGACCCAAGAGAAGGCACGGGACGCATGGAGGTCTCTTCTTCGGGGCCGGGCAGGATACCGATTCCGGATGCGGCCGGGTGCCTGGCGGATTGCATCGATATCAGGAAGACCATCAGAGTGTTTCCAACATCCTCGTTGGCGACACGCCAATCGTGGAAGCGTTGATCCTCGGTGCATGATTGAGTAGTAAGTAATGGTAAGCAAGTAGTAGTCAGTGGTAAGTAGTAGGTAGTGAAGTATTGTAAGTACACGGCTGTGGTCTGCCTAGGTGTTTGTTGATTCATTGATAGCGGGACCGGAGTTGTGCAGACCTTCGGTGGTCGACGGGACCGGGCAGGTGATAACGCTCGGAACGGTCGGTATATTGCCGAAACACAGGATGGGTATTCTGTAGTCGTATTGTTCATGCCGGTTCTGATCGGCGTGGTAGCAGGCGGAGCGGCCTGTATTCATATGTCCCCTGTCAAAGGACTCAAGTCAACATTACACACCAGTTCCGGTGGACCTCAACCAACTTACGATTTCTTGTAAAGGAGGTTGGGCGATGGAGACCGGATTCAGGAAGTCGCTGATTGGGTATTTGCTCAATCGTCGCGATTTCGTTCGTGGATCGGAGCTCTCTGCTGCTCTCAAGGTGTCGACCAAGACCATCTCCCGGGCCGTCAGACAGATCAACCAACAAAACGGTCAGCATGAACTCATTGAGGCCAAGCGCGGTCGTGGGTACCGGTTGCGCAATCCGGAAGCCGTTTCCTTCGGTGATGTAGGATGCGCCATGGGCGATGCCAATGTCGATGTCAGCCGTCTTTCATCCATTGAACGTCGCGACGAAATCGTCAAGCGTCTGTTGATTACGGCACCACAGAAGTATCGGATGAGCGAGCTGTGGGCGAAGTACTATATCGGCGAATCCTCCATGGCCACTGACTTGCGCGCGCTGCGCCTGATGCTGGGCAGGTTTCGTCTGTCTTTGGAACGGGTCAGCGGGTATGTCTGGGTCGAGGGTGCCGAAGCGGATATCCGTCGGGCCATCAGCAGCCTGTTCGTCGATGAGGGGGACCTTGCAAATCATCAGTTTATGCAGCCCAACCAGAGCATAGAGCAGCGCGATGCCGCTTTCGTTAACAAGCAGCTCGATCTGATTGAGGAGTTGATCCATGCGGAGATTCCCTATCCTTACCGGGTCAACATCTTCACCCACCTCTACATACTCATAGAACGCTTTCGTAGGGTGGGTTCCCTGATGGAGGATACGACCTGCCCGGAGGGTTATGGCGGTCCGGAGGAGCATTCCAAGGTCATGGACGTATGCCGCTCCGTGATCGAAAACGTCAAAATGTACCTGGACGCGGACCTTCCCGATGCCGAGATCTACTACCTCTACCAGTACCTGACCTCTTCAAGGATCGAAGGCGGCCTGTCGACCCCGGCCGAGATTCCCGAAGAGGTACGCTCGGCCACCCAGTATCTGATCGAGCAGGTGGCTCTTGATCCCCGCTATGGCGATATCGACAACCGGGAGTTGTTCTCCGGTCTGGCCAAGCACATGAAGCCCCTCCTGAATCGGCTGCAGAACAAGATCAAGGTCAACAACAATCTCTTGGAGCAGATCCGTCTGGAGTACCCCCACCTTTTCCGGACGGTCCAGGATGCCACGAAACGGTTGGAGGAGCGTTTCGGCCTGAACCACATCGACGAGGAGGAAGTCGGGTTCATCACGGTCTATTTTGCGCAGGCAGTCGAGAACCTGCGCATGCCGGTCAACATCCTACTGGTCTGCACCACTGGTCTGGGCACGGCACAGCTGCTCCGCTCCAAGATAGAGCGTCGGTTCTCAGATCTGAACATCGTGGAGACGGTGGCGGTCAAGGACATTGACGCCGTCTTGGACAGGCACCCTGAAATCAGCCTGATCGTCTCGACCGTTGGTCTTCCCGAGAGCCTGACCATGCCCACGCTTGTTGTCAGCGCCATGCTGACCATCGAGGATCAGGAACGCCTTGAGCGCACGGCCGACCAGATTCGCAGCGGGGAGGCTGGCCGATGAGAGCGATCACGGAGTGGGATCCCGATCTGGGTATGACGCCGGTTGATGTCTTCGGGTTCTTCGACTGGGCGACGGACCGCCTGCGCGGTATGGGATTGGTCAGGGATCCGGACCGACTCCGGGAACAGCTCATGGCCCGTGAAGCCGCCGGCAGTACCTTGGTCGATACCGACCTGGCCAACCCCCATGCGCAGACATCCGAAGTCCGCGGATGCCTCCTCTTCTACACCAAACTGCGTGACCCCATTCAGCGTTGGGATGGCAGGCATGACGTGGACCGGATTTTGATCACCCTCCTGCCTGAGGAACCCGAAGGCGAGGACATGGCGAGATTGCGGATGCTTTATCGGCATATGGCCGATGAGGTCTTCATGAAGGTGCTCCAGGCGGGCACGGATAGAGATGTTCAGCAGATATTACTGACAGAAGGGAAATGATTGTGGATTCAGCATCACTCAGTGAGGCGATCGACACACGGACAGTGGTCACCGGGCTCAAGGCCGATACCAAGGAAGAGGTATTCGAGGACCTGGCTCAACGACTGCATGATGCCGGATATATAGATTCGGTGGATGAATTCCTCAAAGCCCTCCATGAGCGTGAGGCCCAGGGTGCCACGGGCATTGGCGAGCACGTGGCCATACCCCATGGCAGGAGTGACACGGTGAAGAGGAATGGCGTGGCCATTGCCATCCTCGATCACGAAATCGAGTGGGAATCGCTGGACGATACCGGTGCCAAGGTGGTCGTTCTCTTCGCGGTCGGCGCAGATGACGAGGGTTCCAAACGGCATCTTCAACTGCTTTCCGAATTCGCACGCAAGCTTGCCAAGGCCGACGTTGTCCATGACCTCCTCCAGGCATCCAGCCAGGACCAGGTCGTAGCGGCCCTGACCAAATGATGTATCGCATATACATACAAAAAGAGAAGGAGTAATCAATCATGAAGATCGTTGGGGTGACTGCGTGCACCATCGGTATTGCGCACACATATCTGGCCCAGCAGAAGCTGGAGGATGCCGCCAAGGCCGCAGGTGACGACATCAAGATTGAAACCCAGGGCACCATCGGCATCGAGAACGCCCTGACGGCGGAGGACATCGAACAGGCGGATGTGGTCATCCTGGCCGTTGATGTCAAGATCGCAGACGAGGAGCGTTTCAAGGGGAAGAAAGTGGTCAAGGTCTCCACGGAAACCGCCATCAAGTCCCCCAACAAGCTCATCGCCAAGCTTCACGAAATCGCCGGAAAGTGAATCAAGCGGACGCAACCATGCGGACAAGGAAGTCATCATGAAACAATTTATGAAGAAGGCCAACTTCAAGGGCCACCTACTGACCGCCATCTCCTACATGATCCCGATTGTATGTGGTGCCGGCTTCATCATCGCCATCGGTATGGCCTTCGGCGGCAAGGCCCAGGACAGTCTGGTCATGGGGAAGTTCGACTTCTTCCAGGCCTTGGCCACACTGGGCGGTAAGGCCCTTGGCCTTTTGCCCGTCATCATCGCCACTGGCATCGCCTTCTCGATTGCAGGCAAGCCCGGCATCGCGCCCGGCTTCGTGACCGGCCTGGCGGCGGTGGCCATCAGCGCCGGTTTCATCGGAGGCATCATCGGCGGATACATCGGAGGCTGGCTGGCCTTCGCCGTACTCAGGTATGTCAAGGTACCGAGTTGGGCCAAGGGACTCATGCCCACCCTGATCGTGCCCTTCCTGGCATCCCTCCTGAGCGGCCTAATCATGGTCTATATCGTTGGTACCCCTGTGGCCTGGTTCACCACTTGGCTGACCAACCTGTTGACCAGCATGAACGGTGCCTCCAACCTGATCTTCGGTGGTGTCCTGGGCGCGCTCAGCATCGTCGATTTCGGCGGCCCCATCAACAAGACGGCCTTCGCCTTCGCCCTGACCCTTCAGGCCCAGGGCATCAACGGCCCCGTCACCGCCCTCCAGTTGACCAACACCGCAACCCCCATCGGCTTCGGTTTCGCCTACCTGGTGGCCAAGCTCCTGCGCAAGCGGATCTACACCCATGAAGAGGTCGAGACCTTGAAGTCGGCCGTGCCCATGGGCGTGGTCAACATCGTCGAAGGCTCGATCCCCATCGTCATGAATGACCTGGTCAGGGGCATCGTGGCCGCCGGTCTCGGTGGCATGTGCGAGGGGGCCATCCTCATGTCCCTCTCCGACGGCAAGGGTGCCACCGTTCCCTTCGGAGGCTTCCTGATGCTGCCGACCATGGGTGCCAAGTGGTGGGTCGGTCTCCTGGCCATCGCCGCCAACATTCTGGTGACCGGTATCGTCTACGCCCTGATCAAGAAGAACATCCCCGAAGGTGCCGATGAGCCCGTGGCCGCCGGAGCCGAGGATGAAGAGGATCTGAACCTGGACGATATCCAGGTAATGTAAACCAACCTAAGGAAATGCAATCCAAATGACAGCAACAAGCGCACAGACACTGGCCACGCGTTCGCGGCGGATCCAACTGGCCCCCTCGCTGATGACCATGGATCTGGACCGGTTCAGGGAGCAGATCGGCTTCCTGAACAGCAGGGTCAACCTCTACCACATCGATATCATGGATGGTCACTTCGTGCCCAACATCACCCTGTCGCCGTGGTTCATCGAGCAGACGCGCAAGATCTCCGATCTGCCCATGTCGGCCCATCTGATGGTGACCGACGCCCCCTTCTGGGTCCAGCAGCTGATTGACATCAAGTGCGAGATGATCTGCATTCCGGTCGAGGTCTCCAACGGGGTGGCCTTCCGGTTGATCGACCAGATCCACGATGCCGGTCTCAAGGCCGGCATGGTGCTCAACCCGGAGACCCCGGTCGAGACCATCCTGCCCTATATCGACCTGTTGGACAAGGTCACCATCATGACCATCGATCCGGGGTTCGCCGGGCAGCGCTTCCTGTCCGTCTGCCTGGACAAGATCGTCCAGCTGCGCAAGATGCGAGACGAACACGGTTACGGTTATCAGATCGAGATGGACGGGTCCACCAACCTGGCTCACTGGAAGCTGATTTCGGATGCGGACCCGGACATCTACGTAATCGGCCGCTCCGGCCTGTTCGGCCTGACCGAACGGATCGAGGACTCCTGGAATCAGATGGTCCGCGAATATGAGGAATCCACGGGCTACAGGTTCGACAACGGCTGTTACGTCAGCCAGAACTGAGGAGGAAACCATGGCAACTGAATTCACCTTTACCATTTCCGATCCTGAGGGCATGCATGCCAGGCCCGCTGGAAGGCTGGTCGAGGAGGCGCAGAAGTACCGGTCCTCCATCATTTTGGATGACAATGGCACCACGGCGGACGCCAAGCGCATCTTTGCGGTCATGGCCTTGGGGGCGAAGCAGGGCGACGTGATTGACGTGACCGTCGATGGTCCGGACCAGGACAAGGCAGCCGAGGAACTCCAGGCCTTCTTCAAGGAGAATCTATGAGGGAGCTGAAAGGTACCGGCGTCTCGGCCGGCATCGCCATCGGCCCCATCAAGGTACTGGAGGAGGCCGGTCAGGTGGAACGTCGCACGGTTGACGACCCCCAGGCCGAAATTGAGCGCTTCCACCAGGCTCAGCAGGTCTCCATGGACCAGCTGGCCAAGCTTCGCGAGGATACCGCAGCCAGAATCGGCGAGGACAAGGCTGAACTCTTCGACACCCATCGGCTCATGCTCAAGGATCCGGATTATGTGGAGGGGATCGAGGGGCAGATCCGGTCGGACAAGGTCAACGCCGAGTTCGCAGTGGATGCCACCGCGCAGAGGTTTGCTGATATGTTCGCCGCCATGGACTCCCCGTATATGCAGGCCCGGGCGGCCGATGTGAAGGATGTCTCCCGGCGACTGATCGATAATCTGGGTTCAGGGGTCCAGGCAGGGCAACAGGACCAGGCGACCATCATCATGGCTTCCGACCTGGCCCCCAGCCAGACCGCACAGATGGACCCCTCCCAGGTGCTCGGCTTCGCCACCAGCCAGGGCTCGGCCAACTCGCATACTGCCATCCTGGCCAGGACCATGGGGTTGCCGGCCGTCATCGGCCTTGGTCAGAGTCCCAGGCCCGAGGACCAGGGGCTGACCGCCATTGTGGATGGCAGCCAGGGCCTGGTGCTGATCGACCCTGACAAAGAGACCCTGGGGTCCTATGAGGCCCGGCAGCGGGAGTACCGGGAACGCATGCAGCGTCTCCAGGAACTCAAGGGCAAGCCCACCAGGACCAAGGAGGGCCAGGAGGTCCATCTTTACGCAAACATCGGGAGGCCTTCGGACCTGGATGCGGTAGAAGCCAACGATGCCGAGGGGGTCGGTCTCTTCCGCAGCGAGTTCCTCTACCTGGAAAGCGATGACTTCCCGACTGAGGAGTTCCAGTTCCAGGCCTATAAGGAGGTCGCCCAGCGGATGGGTGACAAGCCGGTCATCATCCGCACCTTGGATATCGGTGCCGACAAGCAGGTCGGGTACTTCGGTCTGAAGCAGGAGGCCAATCCTGCCCTGGGATACCGGGCCATCCGCATCTGCCTGACCAGGCCGGAGATCTTCAAGGTGCAGCTCAGGGCCATCCTGCGGGCTTCCGCCTTCGGTAACATCGCGATCATGCTCCCCATGATCACCTCCACCACCGAGGTCGACCAGGCCAGGGTCATCATCGATCAGGTCAAGAGTGAGTTGCGTGGTACGGGTGTGGACTTCAGAGAGGATATCCAGGTGGGTATCATGATCGAGACCCCGGCCTCGGTCATCATGGCTCCCGAGTTGGCCCGAAAGGTGGACTTCTTCTCCATCGGGACCAACGATCTGACCCAATACACCCTGGCATGCGACCGACAGAATCCAAATCTCGGGCAGTTCGCCGACCCGCACTCGCCGGCGGTTCTGCGCATGATTCACATGACCGTGGACGCGGCCCACCGTGCCGGTATCTGGTGTGGCATATGTGGTGAGCTGGGTGCTGATCGGGCTCTGACCAAGACCTTCCTGGAGGACGGTCTGGACGAACTGTCGGTATCTCCGGCAAGTGTCCTGCCGGTCAGGGAGGCCATTCGCTCCCGCTGATTGCGATATTCGGATTGAGAGCCGGGAAACCCCTGATTCGAATCAAATCCCAATGGGGACTTCTTGACGGAGGTCCCCATTCTCATATTCGGCAAACGGTCGTCAGTCCGGATTCCGCGCATTCGCAGTGATTCATCAAACCAAGGGGCAGCCGTCGGATCAGATTCGTCCAGACGGTTATGTGTCTGATTGATATGGCGTTTCCCGCCGGATGCAGGGTGGGAGTAAGGGCCAACCCTTCCTTCTCGGTTCGTCAAATCGATGATGCGGGTACATCCCTGACGGGTAGGACAAGGCTCCTGCTGGCTTGGTAGGGGTCCTGATTCCCGGCGGCTGCTTCCATCTGCCGGCAGAGGTTGGACGCGGCCTGCTCGCCCAGTGCCGTCGGGTCCTGTTCCAGCAGGTAAATGCCTTTCTGCACATATCGGGACCACTCCCAGTCGTCGAAACTGACCAGGCCGAGGTCATCGGGGAAGTTCAGTTTCAGTCGCTTCAGGGATGTCAGCGTCTGGAAGAGGAGTGGCCCCATCAGTGATACCAGCAGGGTTCGCGATCCGGCCTTCTGTTCGGACCCACCGATCTCATTGCACAGTCTATCGTCGAGCCAGTTTGCATCGTGATCGCCAACTTCGATGCGTATCGCCCGCTTCTTGAGTGCCTGGGCGGCCCTGGTGAATCCGTCGGCGCGGATGGTCTGGGCGGATATCTGACTCATGACCCGGGTAAGGACGACCACCTTGTCGTAGCCCTCCGACAGCAGGCGGGACCCCAGGGAGAAACAGGAGTCGAAGTTGTCGCTGGTGACCTTGCTGATGTGGTGGGGCTGGTCGTCTATCTCCCTGTCGACCATGACCAGGGGGAGCTGTGAATCGGTGATGGTCTCATAGTTCCTGAAGTCCCGAGCGTCCGGCTGGATGATCAGCCCGTCGACCTGCTGGGACTGGAGACGGGTGATTTCGTCCCTTTCCTGGTCAACGGAATTGTTGGAGTTCATCAGCATGACATCATATCCCGCTGGTTGCAGGACGTTGTAGATTCCCTTGAAGAGCAGGGAGGAGAAGACGTTGGAAATGTCGCCGACAATGACGCCTACGATCATGCTCTGACGGCGCCTCATCTGCCTGGCCGAGGCACGGGGTGAATAATGCAACCTGTCGATTGTGGTCTGGATGCGTGTGCGCGTCTCTGCACTCATCTTGCCGTAGTTGCCATTGATGAAACGGGAGACGGTGGTAACGGATACACCTGTTTCGTGAGCGATGTCCGTTATGGTGGCTTTGCCCATTCCGTCCTCCTGGAGCCTTACGGCGCGATGGTTCTATACGTCTCAGGCTAGCCCATTTGTTGGATTGATTGGTTGGCCGCCCGGTTATCCTGTCTCGGTGAGGCGATCCGATTTGACATAGTGAAGGGTGTCATGTATACCTTTAGGTAATCGATACACCTATGGAAACGGAGTAGTTTTAATATTATAGGTTATCGATAACCTATAGATACTGCGCTATGTCGGCCGGGGCCCATGCGGCCTGCCGACTCTGAGCCGAGGGAAAGGAAAGTCCATGGTGGACGAGGACTTCTCGTTGAAGAGCTTTGACCTGACCGATAAGGTCATCATCATCACAGGTGGGGCCAGTGGACTTGGGGAGTACTACACCCAAGCCGTCACCCAGGTAGGGGCCGATGTCCTGGTCGTCTCCGACACCGAGACCAATTGGGGGAAAACGGAGACATACGTGAAGGCCCATGGACGACGGGTCGTCTTCCTCAGGCAGGACATCACCGAGGACGGGGCCGCTGACAAGGTGGTCGACACCGCCCTGAAGGAGTTCGGCAGGATTGATGTGCTGATCAACAACGCCGGTATGCAGCGCCGTCACCCCCTGGAGGAATTCCCGGACGAGGACTGGCGTGCGGTGATTGACCTGAACCTGAACGCCCTGTACTACCTTTCCCACGAGGTCGCCAAGGTGATGATGAAGCAACGGTCGGGCAAGATCATCAACGTGGGTTCCATGCAGTCCTACAGGGCCGGCAAATTCATCTTCCCCTATGCGGCCAGTAAGCATGCGGTCCTGGGGCTGACCAGGGCCTACGCGGATGCCCTGGCCCCCTATAACGTTCAGGTCAACGGCATAGCCCCCGGATACATCAATACCCCCATGACCAAGGCCCTGCAGGAGGATCCCGTCCGCAGTGTCGAGATTCGCGACCACATCCCCGCTGGGCATTGGGGTGAGCCCGTGGAGCTCAAGGGAACCATGGTCTTCCTCTGCTCCAAGGCCTCCGACTACGTGACCGGTGTGATGATTCCCGTGGACGGTGGATACCTTCTGCGTTGATCATGCCCGACCGGGGAATTGCGATATCAGCCCGGTCGAGGCCCTTGCCCGCCCCCGGAGTCGATGCAGATCCCGGGTTTCACAGGGTGTGATTGTCATCAAATCCGAAAGAGCATCTCATGAAACTTCTCATAGTCGCCTGCGCCGTCGCAGTGCTCATATTTCTTATCGTCAAGGTCAAACTCAACACTTTCGTCTCCCTTGTCATCACCTCGATCCTCGCGGCCTTGGTCCTGCAAATACCGCCCGACAAGATTCCCACCACCATTGAAACGGGTATAGGCGGACAGCTGGGCCATTTGGCCATCATCTTTGGATTCGGCTCCATGCTGGGGAAACTGGTTTCCGATTCCGGCGGCGGCCACCGCATCGCCATGACCCTGATCAACCGGTTCGGACGCAAACGAATCCAGATAGCAGTCGTTCTCGCCTCCTTCATCGTCGGTCTCGCCCTCTTCTTCGAGGTTGGACTGGTCGTCCTTCTCCCCATTATTTTCGTCATCGCCCGGGAGCTGGACATGCCCCTGATGTACCTGGGCATTCCCATGGCTGCCACCCTCAACGTGACCCATGCCTTTCTGCCACCCCACCCCGCGCCGACGGCCATCACAGCCACTCTGGGAGCCAATATGGGTCAGGTGCTGATCTGCGGCATCATCGTCTCCATTCCCACGGTGATTGTGGCAGGCCCACTCTTCAATTCCTTCCTGCACAAGGTGTGCCCCTCCATATACCACAAGAACATTGATGTGGCCGTTCTGGGGGATTTCAGGGAATTCGAGGAGAAGGATACTCCCCGCTTCTGGATCAGCGTCCTGACTTCCATGATGCCGGTCGTCCTGATTGCCGTGGCTACCATCTGCTCCTTCGTCCTGCCCAAGGCCACCCTGGTAGGCAGGGTTGTAGCTTTCATCGGGGCCCCGGATATTGCCATGCTGCTCTCCCTCTGTTTCGCCGTCTGGTCTATGGGATATGCGCGTGGCAAGCGGATGCCCGAAATCGCGGGTTCGATGGCTGAATCCGTCAAGCAGATCGCCATGATGCTCCTTATCATCGGTGGCGGTGGTGCCTTCAAGCAGGTCCTGGTAGATGGAGGCATATCCGATTACATATCCACCATGTTCGCCAACATCAACATGCCTCCCCTGATTGCCGCCTGGTTGGTGGCGGCGGTTCTCAGGGTCTGCCTGGGTTCCGCAACCGTCGCGTCCCTGACCGCCGCAGGCCTTGTGGCACCCCTGATGGCCATGTCGCCGGTCAACCCGGCACTGATGGTTCTGGCCGTGGGCGCCGGTTCGGTTGTGGCTGATCATGTTAACGATGCGGGCTTCTGGATGATCAAGGAGTACTTCGGTCTCAGTCTCAAGGAGACCTTCATGTCATGGACCTCGGTGACCACGGTCCTTTCCGTGACGGGTCTGGCTTCCGTCCTTTTGCTCTCGCTGGTGGTCTGAACGGAAGCCAGTGCCTCTGTATGGCACAGGATCGGATCATCCCCTGAGGGACAGGTCCTGTGCCGGCTGGGAGGTGAGTGTGAGGATCTCATCCAGTCGGGCCGGCGACCTGGTCAGTTCATAGGCGGCCCCAAGCGGTTCCAGGGCCTCCTTCACTGTGTTCTCGTCGGCATCGATGGCGCGGAGTGTGCGTCCGTCCATGGAGACAGGCAGGCCGGCCGCGGTCAGGAGCTTCAGCGCCTGCTCCCATTCCTCCGTCTTGATGACCAGGGAGTGGTGGCTGCCGACGATCTGCTCCACGTCGCCCATGGCCTGGACCTGGCCATGTGCCAGGACCACGCATTGGTCGCATTGACTGGCTTCGGCCATGTAATGGGTGGTGACCAGGACGCCTACGCCCTGGTCGGCCCTCCTGTGGAGTTCCCGCCAGAGCCTCATGCGGGAGACGGGATCCATCCCCGAGGTCGGCTCGTCCAGGATGAGCAGGTCCGTGTCATGGCCGGCGGCCAGGGTGTAGGCAAGCAGCCGTTGGGCGCCCAGGGGCAGACTGCCCACCGGTGTCCGGCCCAGGGATCGGGCGTACTTGGCGGTCCACCCTTGCGGGCTAGTGCCGTATACGTCGGCTGTGAACTGTGCGTTCTGCCATGCCGTGAGGGTCGGGTAGAGACCCATGCCCTGGGGAACGTAGCCGATTCGTCTGCGTGATTCCAGGGAGGGGGGTCCACCGAGCAGGAGGGTGGATCCCTGGTTGACCTGTTCCAGCCCCAGGAGAATGCGCATGAGTGTGGTCTTGCCCGCACCATTCCCGCCGATCAGACCGATGATCTGGCCGGGCTTGACCTGGAGGGAGACATCGTTCAGAGCCGTGAAGGATCCGAACCGCTTGACCACATCCGTGGCCTGGATCAGTAGCCGGTCTTTGGAGTGCACCGGGCCTTTTGCTCTAGGTCCGCCGGGTTTCCCGTCCTCTTGACGGTCGTCGTCTCTTCCGGATTCCGCCTGCTGGGGGTGATTGGCGGCATCCACATCCGGTGCCGCAGCCCGGGGCTTGGTCGGCAGTCCGCCCTGGTCATCCTGGAGCAGGTAGGCGATGCTGGCGTTTTCCAGGTCGAAATCGGTCCTGGTGAACCCGTCGGGGGTCCTCTCGTCGCCTGCCGCGGTCCAGGCCAGTGCGGTATCGGCCCTGCGCCAGTTATGGAAGGCCGAGGGGGCGGGCCTGTCCTGGAGCCCGGATCCGAAGAAGGAATCCCGGGTCATTTGTTTCCCGACCGAGGCCGGGGCCTGCCACAGCCTGCCGGGGGCCTTGGCGCAGATGTCCTCGGCCCCGCCCCGGGCAAGAACCTTGCCGTCGTTCATCAGGTAGAGACTGGCGCACCGTTCGGCCTCGTCCAGATAGGTGGTGGCGAAGACCACCGTCCTTCCATCCGCGGCCTGGGCCGAGATCAGGGTCCAGATTCCTTCGCGGCTGGCCGGGTCGACCCCGGTCGTCGGCTCATCCAGAAGCAGGAGATCGGGCTCATGCAGGGCGGCCATGATGAAGCCGAGCTTCTGACGCATGCCGCCGGACAGGTTCCGTCCCGTCCTGTCCCGGGCATAGGTGAGGCCGGCGTCGGCCAGGAGGCCTTCTATCCTCTCTTGTGCCAGGCTGGGATCCATCCGATAGGCAGAGGCTATGAAACGCATGTTCTCGATGACCGACATATCTCGCCAGACGCCCGAATCGGCAGGCTGGTACCCTATGTCCTTCTTGTCGGGCAGGCCCTGGATGCTTCCTGATTCCAATGGGGCCCGTCCGGCCAGAAGCTTGAGCAGGGTGGATTTGCCTGCCCCGTCCCCACCGGTCAGTGCCGTTACCTGGCCGGGGAGGAAGCTCCCGGAGAATCCCTGGAGGGCATGGATGACCCCGTAGGAGACCCTGGCCTTGTCAAGGGTCACAGGTTCCCGGCTCATCGTGCACCCCCATGGGTCAGCACATTGCGCAGCCGCAGGGTGGCGGCCGAGAAGATCACGGCGGCCTCAGCGGCAAGGACGACCAGGGGGAGCCAGAGGGATCCCCAGGAGGCGCCGCGCAGCATGGTGCCCTGGGCCAGTTCGTTGAACCAGGTGAGTGGCAGGAGGTAGCCGATCCAGCGCACCGAGGCGGCCATGGACTCCAGGGGGAAGATGATGCCACTCAGCAGCATCTGCGGCATGACCAGCATCATGGCCATCTGTACGGCCTGCCCTGAGTTTTGTGACACGGTTGAGATGAAGATGCCCAGTCCCAGGACCACGAAGAGGAAGAGGAGGGTCCCCAGCAGGAAGACCCGGATGTCACCTTGGAAAGGCAGATCGAAAACGGCCATGCCGATCAGCGTGATGATGGCCATGTCGATCAGGGCCAGAAGCAGGTAGGGGGCGATTTTGCCGATGATGACCGCTCCGGGCTTCAGGGGCATGACCGCCAGCTGCTCCAGGGTGCCCTGCTCGCGCTCGCGGACCAGGCCGATGCTGGTGATCATGGTGCCGATCAGGGTCATGATCAGGCCGATCAGTCCGGGAATCATGACGAAGGAGGTCTTCAGATCCGGATTGAAGAGGACGGTCACATTGTCCTTTCCGGCCTCGGTTGCACTCGCCTGGTCGGGAAGACCGGTTTCCGGTGCTTGGCCCTGGTCCGACTGCGGTGGGGTGGGTATGGGTGGGGCGGGCTGGCCCTGGGCCGCTGCGGCCTGTGCCCGGCTCTGGTAATCCTGCAACTGTTTCAGGTAGTCCTGCAGGCCCTGCCTCTCCTGCTGGACTACGGCCTTGCGGGATTTCATGGCCTGGGATCTGGTGGCGGCGATCTGGTCCTTGGTCTCCTCGGCATTCAGCTGGAGGAAGGTCCGTTTGGCGGACTGGGCGGCGAAGAGGCCGGAGCCATCAAGGTACACCCTGGTCCGGTTGGAGAGCAGGTCCTTGCCCTTGTCCTGCCGGTCCTCCCTGACGGCGATGACGGCATCGACCTTCCTGTCTCTGAGCAGGCGCGTGGCGTCCTCCTCGCCATGCCGCGTCGGATCCACAGTGACGATATCCATGCCGTCCTTGGCGGCGTCGAACCCCTTGACCTTCTCGGACAAGGATTGGGCACCGTCGCCGATGACGGCAACGGAAATCCTGTCGACCGAGAAATCGGCGGCGTATCCGAAGATGAACAGGAGCAGGATGGGCATGGCTATCAACATGGCAACCGTGCGCTTGTCGCGCATCAGCTCCCTGAATTCCTTGATGATCAACGCCTTCACGGCGCACCTCCTTTAGGGTGGCACACGGCGTGGTGTCTGTTCTTGTGGTCTAGCCGACACCGCCCGGTACCTGGGGAACCATGGTGCGGGAACACCATAATTCTTCAATCGGTGAATTACAGCATAGCACTTATTCCACACTTGGAGAATTATTGTGAACCTGCTAGACTTGCCGCGTGCAATATGACTCGTAAGGAGATGTGACCAGGATGACAGAGGAATCCATCCAAGGGGGGCAGATCCTGGAAAGGGCCGGGAAACCGGATGGGGATGCAAGGCCTGCATCAACCCCCCGTCACCGGCGTGGGCGACCCCCCGGCGGTGCGGAGTCCAGTGCCTATGAGGACATCCTGTCGGCCGCTAGGTACGAATTCTCGCGCAACGGTTACGACAAGGTGACGATGAGGGCCATAGCACGGCGTGCCGGATGCGATCCCAAGCTCATCCATTACTACTTTGGGGGGAAGGATGAACTCTTCACCAAGGTGGCGCGAAGCATCATCGGGGATAGCCACCTGATTGACTTTTTCATAGACCAGGACGCCAAGCGCGGCATGAAAGACGGCAGGTCCCTGGGGACCACGCTGTTGAGGGCCTTCCTCACCTTCATGGAGACCACCGAGCTGGGCGAAGCCTACCTGGCCCTGATCCGCAATGCCGGCCAGAACGAACACGTCCGTGATCTCATGGTTGCCCTGGTCCAGGGTGAACTGAACGGTGACCAGCTCAAGGCCATACGGACCGACAAGGTGGAAAAACGGATGGTGCTGGTGGGTTCACAGCTCCTCGGTCTGATTATGGTGCGGGATGTGTTTCGTGTGGAACCCCTGGCCTCCATGCCCGTGGCGACCGTGGCCAGGACCATCGGGCCCACCCTGGATCGGTATCTCTATGAGAAGCTGCCGATTTGATTCTGAACCGATGCCATGACAGGACTGTTCACATGCAGGGCTGACCGGCGGAACCGAAATGTGCCAGGCCCCATCATCAGTCCCCGTCGTTCGTGCCGCCTGCGTTGAAGTGGCGTTCGTCGTTCATGGTGGCGAAGTTCAGGCCGATGAGGATGCCACCGCCCACATAATTGCCCAGCATGGCCACGATGACCACCAGGATGGCTTTCAGAGCATTGACCTTGCCGAAGGTCCCCAGGATGAGGAAGAGGGCCGAGTCCGCGATGGAATGCTCGAAACCGCAGAAGGCGAAGACGAAGACGGCCACGACCATGATGATGCACTTGGTGAAATCGTTGGAGAGCTTGCCGTTGTAGACCATAAGCATGGCGATGTTGATGCAGAAGTTGCAGAGGATGCCGCGGACGAAGAGGTCGGCGAAGCCCATGAACCCGCCGGAGACATACCCGATCTTGGTCGAGGAGGCCGCGAGCATCTGTGCCATGGTCGGCCCGCTGACGATGGACGAGAACCGGACGATGACCGCCACGATCAGGGCTCCGATCAGGTTGCCCAGGAGGCAGAGGGCGAGTATCCGCAGGGAGGTCAGCCAGCCCAGGCGCTTGTGATAGGCACCGATGGTGACCACCATCATGTTGGAGGTCAGCAGCTCGGAGTTGGTGTAGTAGATCAGGACCAGGGCCCAGCCGAAGGTGGTGGCCGCTAGGACCTTGCCCGAGAGCATCAAACCGTGGTTGTCGGGATCCAGGCTGGCCTGGCCCATGATCACGAAGTAGGCCGTGAAGAAGATGCCTACGAAGAGGCCGGCCATGATGGCCCGTTGCAGGTACTTCCCGGTCAGGTCCCCGCTCATGGTCTTCTTGCTGTCGACCACATCCAGGACGGTGCTGATGAAGGCCCGCCCGGGGAAGAGGGGCTGGTCGCCCTTGGGGGATCCGGCGGCATCGACTCCGGCCTGGGAGGATATGGTCTCCCGCTTCTGCTCGTCACGGTCATCCCGGCCGACCCGGGTATTCGGTTGGGTCCGGCTTGCCAATTCGGTGATGGTTTGATCCGGGGGCTGATTCAGGTGCTTGCTCACGGGAACATTATGGCATCTCAGGATAAAGGACGGTGATATCCGGCGGGAATTGTGGGGGAGGTCACTTCTGTTCTTGGGGCCTGGCTTGGGCAATGGTGCGATCCGCGAGAGAGACGGAGCGAGTCGTATATAGGAAGGCCGGGCGATACCTCCCCTCGTCTGGGCCTTCCTCAAGTTGGTGTCCACGCCATGGTGTTCACGCAGGGATGCCTTACGTGGTGGCGCTTATACGGTCTTGCTTGCACGATTGCGGCGGCGGTCTCACTCGGTGCGCAGGGCCGTGGCCGGATCCTGCTTGGCCGCCTGCCGGGAGGGGATCAGGCCGCCGATCAGGGTCAGGGCAACACTCAGGATGATCAGTGCCACCCCTCCCGAGACGGGCAGGGCCGCATTGACCTCGTTGGTTCCCATGAAATGGTGCATGATGCTGTTGGCGGGCACAATCAGGAGGAGGGTGATGCCCACCCCCAGGAGACCGGCCAGAAGACCGATGATGCCGGTTTCGGCGTTGAAGACGTTGGAGACGTTGCGCTTGGAGGCGCCCATGGCGCGCAGGATGCCGATCTCCTTGGTCCGCTCCAGGACGGAGATGTAGGTGATGATGCCGATCATGATCGAGGAGACCACCAGGGAGACACCCACGAAGGCGATCAGGACGTAGGTGATGACGTTGATGATGGTGGTCACCGAGTTCATCATCAGGCCAACGTAGTCCGTGTAGACGATCTTGTTCTTTTCCGAGGCCTTGTCGTTGTAGTGCTTGATGGCATCGCCCACGGAGTTCTTGTTTTCGAAGCTGTCCGTGTAGATGCTGATGCGGGAGGGGGCGTTCCGGGAGATCAGGCCGAAGTCGCTCAGGTTGTCGGCGTAGGTGCCGGTGGAGACGTACTCGTTGTAGATGGCGACCAGGGCGTCTTGCGGTGCCGTGGCGATGTACTCGTCGAATGCCTGGGCCGTCTGCTGTTCGGCCATGGCACTCGAGGCACCAGCCTGCCCGGCCTGCGCCGCTGCGGCGGCTCCCTGCGGCACGGCTGTACCCTGGGCTCCGGATCCGCCCTGCCCGGCAGCACCTGGAGCTCCGCCCTGTCCCTGGGCGCCCTGGGCTCCGGCGGCTGAACCCCTCATGATGCCCTGGGCCATGTTCGCCTTCTGGCTGACCCCCAGGGAGGCGATGTAGGCCTTGGCATCATTGGCCTTGGCTGCGTCGTCCGAGGGGGCGAAGGACATTCCGTTCAGGACGCTGTGGCCCTGGTCCGCCTCCTGGTCGGTGACGATGGGGCTGGCCTTGGCCTGATCGATCAGGTAGTCGGTCAATTCCCGGGTGTATCCGACGCCGGTCTTGAGTGGGGTGGCCTTGGCCCCCTCGTTGGGCCGGACGACCCCGACGATCTGCAGGTGCATGGCATGGTCGGCCGCCTTGGCCATCTCGTCGGCATTGTCGCCGATGTAGCGGTAGTGGCCGTCTTCCCCTTTGGCGTACTGGTCGGAGGCAGGGACCAGGGAGAGCTTCTGCTCCAAGGCCTTGGAGTAGTCGATGGGCTTGGTGTCGGTCTTGACCTCCTGGCCGCTGTTGAGTTTGCTCATCATGTCCGAGTATTGGCTGGAGGGGAGGATGCCCAGCTTGTAGAGGCTGGTGACGGGAATCTGGTTGTTCTTGTCCAGCACCAGGACCACCTGGTTCTTGTCCTTGGGCCAGGTGCCGTCGACCACCTTGTAGTTGTCGGTCACCACCTTGCTGATGGAGGTTTTGGAATCCGGCCCGGGCATGATCTCCCCGAAGATTTCGGGAGCCTTGTTCTTATCGGTCCTGCCGGTCAGGTACGACATCTGCCTGGACTGGATGTCTCCCATGTCGCTGTCGGTGTTGGTTGAGGCCATCTGGCTGGCCGTGGAGCTGGTGTCCTGCCCGTTCATGGTCACCTTGTCGGCGGAGACCAGCTTCCCATCCGGGTCGTGCCCGAAAACAGCGAACTTGGTGGCGTAGGAGTACTGGATTCCGACCGACCCCACGTACTGGTGGATTTCGCTCTTGGGGTCGTCCAGGTACTTCTTGAAGTCCGACAGGTTGTTCCGGGTGATGCTGCTGGTCAGGCTGGAGGCGCCCTTGATGCTGGAATCATCCGGGTAGATGGCCCTGTGGTCCTTGTGGGCCTTGGCCTCCTTCTCGGATTCCTGGGCCGTGTCCATGATTTTGTTCAGGTCGAAGGACTGCTCTTGGATGGTGATGGGGTAGGAGGTCATGGTCTCGCGCTGGATGTTGTCGATATACCGGTTCACTCCGGTGGACACGGACAGGATCAGGGCGATGCCTATGATGCCGATGGATCCGGCGAAGGAGGTGAGAAGGGTCCGGGCCTTCTTGGTCCGCAGGTTGTTGAAGCTCAGGGAGAGGGAGGTCAGGAGTCCCATGGAGGCCTTGCCGAAGGTGCGGTGTTGCGCCTCCTCCTTGGGGATCTCCTGGTCGGTCACCGGGTTGGAGTCGCTGGTGATGACACCGTCGTGCAGCTCCACGATTCGTGTGGCGTACTGGTGGGCCAGTTCTGGATTGTGGGTGACCATGACGACCAGACGGTCCTTGGCCACCTCCTTGAGCAGGTCCATGATCTGGACCGATGTGTCGGAATCCAGGGCCCCGGTGGGCTCGTCGGCCAGGAGGATGCCGGGGTTGTTGACCAGGGCGCGGGCGATGGCCACACGCTGCATCTGGCCACCGGAGAGTTGGTTGGGCCGCTTGTTGACGTGTTCACCCAAGCCCACCTGTTCCAGGGCCTCGACGGCCCTGGTGCGCCGTTCCTGCCGGGAGACCCCCGATATGGTCAGGGCAAGTTCCACATTGGAGAGGATGGTCTGGTGGGGGATCAGGTTATAGCTCTGGAAGACGAAGCCTACCGTGTGGTTGCGGTAGGAGTCCCAGTCCCGGTCCTTGTACTTCCTGGTGGAGGTCCCGTTGATGACCAGGTCGCCGCTGTCGTACCGGTCGAGTCCGCCGATGATGTTGAGCAGGGTGGTCTTGCCCGACCCGGAGGGGCCCAAAATGGCCACGAATTCGTTGTCGCGCAGATTGACGCTGACATCGTCCAGGGCCTGCTGGACGAAATCACCGGTCCTGTACTGTTTGGAGACATGTTCGATCTGCAGCACTGTGATTCCCCGCTTCTCGGATTGTGACTGGCTCAGACTCTTGAAGTGCAAGCATACGCCATCAGGGTGTGTGAAGGCTGGGAATTTCCTAATCCACGGATTTCAAGGCTTCCAGCATGTCCACATGCTTGAGTTTGCGGTTGACCATCCACCCCAGGCCGGCCGTGATGATGACGATCATGACCAGGGGCACGGCGAAGGCCACCCACTTGATGGAGGGGTCGAACATGACATTGTCGGGCGGCACGGTGGTGATGATGTAGTGGTGGAGCCAGGCCCCGAACCCGTAGCCGGCCAGGACCCCGATGGCCGAGAGGAGGATGGTCTCCCGGTAGATGTACATGGTCACCTCGCGGTCGTAGAAGCCCAGCACCTTGATGGTGCTCAGCTCCCTTATCCGTTCCTCCACGTTCAGGTTGGTCAGGTTGTAGAGGATGACCAGGGCCAGGAGGGTGGCCACGATGATCAGCACCTGCATGATCATGTTGAGGGACCTGACCACCGTGTCTATCTGACCCATCAGGGTCGTGTTCTGCACCACGCCCTGGATCCCATCGATCCGCATGAAGGAGGCGGCCTGTTTCCTGGTGTTCTCCACGCTGGAATCCTTGAAGGTGACCAGGTGGGCGTTGGGTGAGAATTCCTGGTGGAAGATGGTCCTGTAGGCGGTGGGACCCATGAAGACGAAGTGGCCCAGGTACATCTCGCAGATCCCGTCCACCCGCATGGTCCTGTCCCTGCCGTCCGAGTCCTGCAGGGTGATTGTGCCGCCGGTCCGGGTTCCGGTCAGCTGGGCGATCCGTTCGGAGATGACCACCCCGTTCCCCGTCAGGGTCAGGGGCCTGTGGCCCGAGCGGGTATCCAGATGGATGAAGTCGCCCAGCTGACCGGGCCGGGTGGGGGCGATCATCGTGATGGATTGCTTGTCTGCGTTGTGGCCGGCGGTCTTGCTCATCTCTTCATAGTGGACGTTCAGTGACCGGCGCACGTCGGCCTTCTCCAGCCGCTTCCTGATGGAGGCGCGCTGATCGGCGGTGGCCTGGCTGTTTTCTGCGGCAATCAGGTCGTAGCGGATGACCTGGCCGAACTGGTGCTCGTTGATGGCCGATATGGACCCCTGCACGCCGAACCCGGTCATCAGGAGGGCCACCGAACCGCAGACCCCGAAGATGGTCATCAGCATGCGCTGCTTGTAGCGGAAGATGTTCCGGGCGGTGACCTTGTGGGTGAAGCTGAGCCGGTTCCATATCAGCGGGATGTGCTCCAGGAGGATCTTAGACCCGGCGCTGGGCGGCTTGGGCAGGAGGAGGGCTGATGGCTTCTCGCGCAGTTCCCTGTAGGCGCTCAGGAAGGCGGGGACCACGGCGCTGAGGGTGGCCAGGACGCAGGCCAGGAGGGTGATCGGCCAGTGGAAACCATAGTGGATCTGCGGCAGGTCGAAGGCATGGTCATAGGCCCGGTACACGATCCAGGGCAGGAGGGTGTGGCCGGTGACGATGCCCAGGAGGGCGCCCAGGGCCGAGGCCACCCCGCCGTAGACCAGGAACTTGGCCATGACGTCCCGGTCCCGGTAGCCCAGGGCTTTGAGGGTGCCGGCGTTGATCCGCTCCTCGTCGACGAAGCGGGTCATGGTCGTGAAGGTGACCAGGGCGGCCACCAGGTACATGAAGTAGGGGAAGATCCTGGCCAGGGAATCCACGATGTAGGAGACGGAGGCGTAGACCTTGTACCCCTCCGATCCGGGGGCCTCCCTCCGGGAGTCCAGGGCGTAGACGGGCTGCTCCAGACGACTCAGCTGGTCGGCCGATCTGTTCAGCTCCTTCTGTGCATCATCGATCTTCTTCTGGGCCTGGGGGCTTTCACGGTTGAACTGGTCCAGTTTGGTCTGGTATTCCGCCCTGTGTTGATCCAGGGTGGTCTCTCCCTGGTCGATCTGCCCCTGGGCCGAGGCGCGGGTGGTGGCCAGGGTCTGCCTGGCCTGGTCAAGCCTGGCCCTGCCCTGGTCCAGCTGGGCGGAGGCCTGGTCCAACTGGCCCTTGGCCCGGGAGAGACGGCGCTCGCCATCCTCCACCTGGGATCTGGCCTGGGCCAGGTCCTGGCGGCGTCCATCCAACTCCTTTTGGGCCGCGGTGATCTGGGCCATGCCGGGAGTGTACTGGTTGGTCATGAAGGTGTCGCGGCCGTTCTGCGCCTGGGCCACCAGGGCATCGATCTGCTGCGCCTGCCGGTTGAGTTCACCAAGCCGGGTCTGGAGACCGGTCTTCTGCCGGTTCAGTTCCTCTTGCTGCTGGGGACTCAGGCCAGGGGCGGCCAACTGGGTGTCAATGAAGCGAATCTGATTCGTGATCTGGGTTATGGCCTGGCCGGATTGGGTCTGTGCGGCCTGGGCCTGGGCCACGGCCTGGTCGGCCTTGGACTTTCCGTCCTCCAGCTGCCGTTGGGAGGCATCAAGCCTGGCCTCTCCCTGGTCGATGGCCTGCTGGCCCTGGTCCACCTGCTGCCTGCCCCGGGTCACCTGATTGGACGACGACTGGTACTGGGACTGCTTACTTGCCAGCTCCTGCACACCTTGATCCACCTGGGCCTGGCCCTGGTCGATGGCCGTCTGGGCCTGGGCGGTTTGGGAGGCCAACTGATCCTTGGCGGTCTGGATGTCCCGGGCGCCCTGGTCCAGTTGCTGCCTGGCCTGGTCCAGCTCTTGTCTGTTCCCGTCGAGTTGCTGCCGGGCCTGGTCCACCTGGGCCTGCCCTTTGGTCAGCTGGTCCTGGAGGGGACGCTTGACGGCGGCCAGCCTTGCGGTGGGGCGGCCTGCCAGTATTCGGTTCAGGGAATCCTTGTGGCCCTGCAGGGCCTGGATGTAGCGGTCGGAATAGTGATCCTGGATTCGGTCCAGATCCTTGAAGGTCAGGCGGGCGATCATGTACTCGTCCGAATCGAAGGCGCCAGGAGTGGCTACGGCATAGGAATCCAGGGATCCGGACCCGGCCGTGGAGGGGCCCATGTTGACCTTGCTCAGGATCTCGGTCGACTTGACCGTCCCCACCACCCACAGCCTGTGGTGCCTGAGCACCGTCCGCCCCAGCTGGTCGGCCTTCTCGTCGACCTCGATGCTGGTGCCGATGGGGTGGTCCTCGGCCAGGGCCGTATCTACCGCCACCTGGTCCGGCTTGGTGGGCATGGAGCCATCCACCTGCTCGTAGGTGGAGATTCGCTTGGGGGCCGAATAGATGCGCAGACTCCGGTCGCTGCCCTTCAGGACCACATCCTTGAGGTAACCGTATTCGATTCCCGAACTGCCCGGGGTGGTGTCGATGGCCTTGCGGTCCTCCCGGTCCAGCCCGTAGCTGCTGATGACCGTGAGGTCGGCCAGGTGGTGTCCGGACAGGTAGGTGTTGCCCGCCTGGCGCATGTCCGGTCCGGTCACGCTCAACCCGACCAGGGCGAAGGATCCCAGGGCCACCAGGCAGACGATGGAGATGAACCGCCCCAGGGATTTGCGGAAGGAGACCCGGATGTCGTGCCAGAGCACCTTCCTGCCCGTCCGCATCCTCACCACTCCAGGTTTTCGATGTCTTCGGGATGGCTGTTGGTCTCGACGCTCTGCACCCGGGCGTCGTGCATACGGATGACCCGGTCGGCGATGGGGGCGATGGCGGCGTTGTGGGTGACGATGACCACGGTGGCGCCGTTCTTGCGGCACTGATCCTGGAGGATGCGCAGCACCTGCTTGCCGGTCCGATAGTCCAGGGCCCCGGTGGGCTCGTCGCACAGGAGGATCTTGGGGTTCTTGGCCACGGCCCGGGCGATGGCCACGCGCTGCTGCTCCCCGCCGGAAAGCTGGGCGGGGAAGTTGTCGATCCGGTCGCCCAGCCCCACGTCGATCAGTGTCTGGACCGGGTCGGCGGCATGGTCCACGATCTCCGAGGCCAGTTCCACGTTCTCCCGGGCCGTCAGGTTGGCCACCAGGTTGTAGAACTGGAAGACGAACCCCACGTCATAGCGGCGGTAGGTGGTCAGCTGCCTGGCATCGTAGCCGGCGATGTCCTTGCCGTCCACGATCACCTGCCCCTCGTTGCAGGTGTCCATTCCGCCAAGAATGTTCAGAATCGTCGACTTGCCCGCCCCCGAGGCCCCGAGGATGACGACCAGTTCCCCCTCTTCGATGGAGAAGGTGACGTCGTTATTGGCCACGATGGTCGTTTCGCCGGTCACATACCGCTTCGTCTCTCCGATGACGTCGATATACCCCATCATGTCCTTTCATGGCCGCCCGGTCCGGAGGTCGGGGTGGTCCGGCAAACGGACACCCCCCGATATCACGTTTTCCTCTACTCTATACGCCTTGCCGGCCTGTGACCGACGAGAATCGCCTGTCGGACAAACCATCTTTCACAGACCTTGCAAGGGGTCAGAGAGCCTGGAGGAGGTCACCCAGTTCGGGGCTGTCCCGGACCGGCCGGCCCTCCCGGAAGGTGATGAACCGTTGGCAGGTCTGTTCCAGGAACTCCTGGTCGTGCGAGATGACGACCACCATGACCCCCAGGGAGCGCATGTAGCGGATCATCTCGGTCACCTGGTTCATATGGAGCAGGTCCAGGCCGCTGGTCGGTTCGTCCAGGACCACCAGACGCTTGCCGGACAGGATGGCGGCCGCAATGGCCACGCGCTGCTTCTCCCCGCCGGAGAGGGTGTTGGGGTGCCGTTTCAGCAGGTGCTCCAGGTCCAGACGTGAGGCAACCTCGTCGAAGAGGTCCTTCCGTCTGGCACCCAGGAGTATCTCCTTTCCTACGGTCTCGCAGAAGAGTTGATAGTTCACATCCTGGAAGACCATATAGGAGTCGGCCAGCCGTTCCTTGGCGGTCTGGGGCTTGCCATCCAAGGTGAACCGGGTCTGGTCGTGGTCTGGTTTGAGCAGTCCGGTCAGGAGGTTGGCGAAGGTGCTTTTGCCGGCTCCGTTATGGCCTATGACTCCGGTGATATCCCTGCTGGACAGGGTGAGGTCATCCACCTGCAAGGCCTTTTCTTCGCCTTTGCGGTAGGAGTAGGTCAGGTTGCGTATGCGCAGGAGGGTTTCCTGCCCGGACCGGGACGCGTCCAGTCCGGGCCCTCCCTCCTCCTCTGGGGTTGCGGTCTTGGAGCCTTCATCCAGTCGGAGGGCTCGCACGCCCATTCCTTCGCGACGTTCCCTGTCGAGATTCCGCATGGCCGACGGGGTCAGATGGTCCACCACCCGACCATCCTGCAGGATGAGGAAGTCGTCTGCCAGCCCATCCAGGTAGTAGAGCCGATGCTCGATCACGACCATGGTCATGCCCAGTCCCTTGAGCTTGTCCAGGATTGCCCGCAGGGCCTCGATGGCCTCCACGTCCAGGTTGCTGGAGGGCTCATCCAGGAGGAGCAGGTCGGGATCGGCCATGCAGGAGGAGGCTATGGCGACCGTCTGCTTTTCTCCTCCTGATAAGGCGAACATGCTGCGGTCCAGCAGGTGGCCGATTCCGAAGAGTTCGCTCATCTGGTCCAGGCGCTCGCGGATCCCCTCCCGATCCACACCCATGTTCTCCAGGGGGAAGGCCAGTTCACTGCGGACGTCGGTGGTGAAAAACTGGGTCTTGGGGTTTTGGAAGACGGAGCCAACACGTCTGGAGAGCAGATGAATGGGCTGTGAGGTCGTCTCCTCTCCCTCCAGGAGGCAGTGCCCCTCCAGCCTTCCCTCGTACAGTTCGGGAACCAGGCCGTTGATGATTCGCGAGAGGGTGGTCTTGCCGCATCCGCTCTTGCCGGTCACGACCAGCAGGGTTCCCCTGTCGGCCCGGGCGTTCACCTTCCGGATCGAAGGACGGCCCGCCTCCTCATAGGTGAAGGTCACCTGGTCACATGACAACATGGAGGGCACCTCCCATCAGGATCAGTCCCATGAGACACATGGAGGCATCGAGCAGGGTGAATCGTACCTGTATCAGGGAGGTCTTCGGTCCTGGGTCGGTCAGCCCCCTGGTCAGCGAGGCCGAGGCCAGGTCCGTGGCGACATTGGTGGCGTTGTTGAGGAGGGGGACGTAGATGAACTCCATGGTCCTGACGGGATGCCGGAACATGTCGCCGGTGGTGGTGGCGATCCCCCTGAACTTCATGGCCATCCTGATCTGCCGGTAGTCGTTGCGGATGGTGGGGAAGAACCGGAAGAGGACACTGAGGGGGATGACGATCCACTGGGGCACATGCAGGCGCCGCAGGGTGCAGATCAGTTCGGACACCTTGGTGGTCCCTGATATGTAAGCCCCCACGACCACTACGGGCAGGAGCTTGCCCAGGCCCACGAAAAAGAAGAGCACATAATGGCCTATGAGATTATCAGGGGTCAGGTAGGCCAGGTAGGTGCCAACCGCGAACACCGCGGTGATGCAAACCCAGTGCCAACCTCGTTCGATTCGCCCATCCACGAACTGGAAACTGCAGAAGTAGAGGGTGATGGCCAGGACCAGGGGATCGGGCAGGGTGAAGAAGAGCAACCCGTTGGCGAAGACAATCAGGAAGAACTTGGTGTAGACCGATATCCTGCTCATGCCTCGGCTGGGGTCCTCGCGAAGTGACGGTTGACGATCATGGTGCCGGTCCAGGCTCCGAGGAGGGCCCCGACGATGGTTACGGAGACGCAGACGATCAGGGTGGGGCCGCTGATATGGGCGAAGACACCGTCGATGTAGGCCTGGCTCTTGCCCTTCCGGGTCAGGCTGGCCACGTAGGCGTTCTTCATGAACCAGAGCGGCATGACGGGTCCGGTGCTGCCAAAAGCGAAAATCAGGTAGCTCAGGTACCGCAGACCATTGGACCGGGCCTTGCCCACGATCGTCTGCAGGACGTCGGCCAGGAAGCCACAGGCCACATAGGGAATGAAGGAAAGGGCGAAGTGTCCGGAGACCAGGAAGAAGAGGCCCATGAGCAAGCCCATGATCGTGATGGCGCCGAACCGGGGAACCCTGTCGGTCAGGAGCATATACACAGGGCCGGCCACCAGGGCGACGATGCCGGGAACGAACAGCGAAGAGAAGCCAGGCAGGATCAGGCCGGTCACGAAACCTGTCAGGAAGGTCGCCAGGGCCATACAGACAAAGTAGAGGGCGCTGTAAATGCCGATGTTGATGAGGTCCTTGGCCTTGAGTGAGTTCATGTCTGGTCCTTGCTTCCATCCGGACTTCGGATGGCGATCGTCTGATCTGTCGAATAGGGCATCCGGACCGTCCAGGGCATCTTATCGGTACTTCGGTCGGAAAAGCCGGGTTTCGTGCGTCTTGGCCCGCCCTGAGCAGTCCGACCCGAGTCCATCCCGGTCGATCATGGGGATGGGGATGAGTCTAAAGGAATAATTATCAATTTGGCAATGAACTGTTTGTGAAGATATTTCTGCAACGGCATGCGGATTCCATAACGAGGGTACGAGGGGACGCTTCTACGCAGTATTTCCATATCGAGGGTATTGCCGAGTCTGATGACGATTTGCTAGTCTTCACCACACAAACGACGGAATGAAGAACGGTAGGCGGAAAGAAGCATGATCAACAAGGAACTCCTGCATCTGCCCGGTGCGAGTCTGACCGGCAGCCTCCTGTTGGGTTTCCTCCAGACCCTTGGCGCCTTGGCGGAGATACTGGTTGCGGCCGTGTCGGTCTTCGCCCTGGGGTCCCTGTGGGGTCTGCCTGTCCCCGGGCTCTTGTCTCCCTTCGTGGCGGACCCGACCCGTCTGGGGCTGAGCCTGCTGGTCCTCATCATGGTCAGGGGATTGTGCCTGCTGGCTTCCAGCCGCCTGTCCACATCCCTGGCAAACTCCATGGATACGGCCCTCTCCCGGGATCTCTACCTGTCCATGTTCGATGGGGGGCGCCGATACACCGAAGGCAAGGAGTCCCATCAGAGCCTGGCCATGCTCTCCACCGAGGGTGTCAAGCGGGTGACCTCCTACTTCACGGGTTTCCTGCCCATGCTCTTCCAAGCGGTTCTGATGATGCCGGTTGCCCTGTTGGTGCTCCTTCCGGTCAGCCCGGTGGCAGCCATGACCATCCTGTGCGGGATGTTGATCATGCCGGCGACCATGCGGATCGGCAGCAAGCGCAATGCCAAGGTCCAGACGGCCCATCTGCGTAAGTACGACAAGGTCGGGGTCCATTTTGAAGAGTCCCTGCGCGGTCTGGACACCCTGAAGATCTTCCACGCCGACCAGGCCGAGGCCGATCGGCTGGCCGAGGACTCCGAAGGATTCCGCAAGCAGACCATGGCCGTCCTGGGTGGCCAGCTGCGCAGCCTGATCAACGCCGACATGGTCGTGCATCTCACGGTCATCCTGGCTGCTGTCCTGACGATTCTGGTTCATGGGTCCCAGCCCCGTACCCGGCTGCTGCCGGCCATCCTGGTCGTGGCGATTGGATCCAGGCTCTTCGCCGCCGAGCACAGGCTGACCTACCTGGCCCATTCGGCCGTGGTCGCCGCCCGGCAGGGCAAGGCCATAGCCGCAGTTCGTCAGGAACGGCAGGAGTCGGGGCGGGACGGTGCGGATGGTTCATCATCCCCGGCCGCGACCTCGCTTCCGGCCCCGGCCGACGGGCTCTGGCCGGATCCCCAGGGCGGAGTGGCCGCCCGCGACCTGGAGTTCTCCTATCCCGATGGGTACAGGGCCCTGACCGATCTGACCTTCGACCTGCCCGAACGCGGGCATATCGGCATCGTCGGAGCTTCAGGATCCGGCAAGAGCACCCTGGCATCCATCCTCTGCGGACAGTTGCAGGGGTATCAGGGGGGCCTTACCTACCGGGGCCGCGAACTGGAGGACCTGTCTGCGGAGACCATGATAGGTTCCGGAACCGTGGTCAGAGGTACCGACCATATCTTCACCGGGACCATCAGGAGCAATCTGGACCCGGCCGGAGTCGGATACGGCGAGGAAGACCTCAGGAGTGCCTTGGAGAAGGTTGATCTGGTAGACCTTCTGGACAGACCGGGTGGGTTGGATGCACCCGTGGACCAGGCCGGCGCCAACCTCTCCGGCGGGCAGAGGCAGAGGCTGTCCATCGCCCGGGGCCTCCTGAGGCGATCCGGGGTCTACATCTTCGATGAGGCCACCAGTGCTGTCGATCGGGAGCATGATGCCGCCCTGGCCGACCTGATGGATGGCCTCGGCCGGCAGGCCCTGGTCATCACCATCACCCATCGGCTGGCCGGAGTGCGCAAGGCCGATCGGATACTGCTCCTGGACGGGGGGCGGCTTGTGGAAGGCGGAACCTTCGACGAGCTCATGAACGCCAAGGGCCTGTTTGCGGCCCAGTGGGAAGAACAGGAACGATACGAGGACCCGGAGGTCGAACGGTGACGGCAGCGGACGGGAAGCAGGTCAATGAGGCGGTCCATGCTTCGGCGGGGTGCGAAGGTGCGGGTCCCCTGGCTGAGGGAAGCAGTCTTGCCATCATGCGACGGATGGCCGGTCTGATGCGCCCTCTGGCCGGAACGGAGGCCAGGGCCATAGGGTGTGGCTCCCTGGGGCACCTGTGCACGGTCTGGTGCATCATGGCATCCACCGCCGCCCTGATAGGGCTGAGCGGCGGGCAGGGACGGCTGACCGAAACCTGGGGCCTTTGGGCTGCGGTGGCCGTGGTGGTCGCCCTGCTCAAGGGCGTCATGGCCTATGGGGAGCAGTACTACAACCATGAGATGGCCTTCAGCGTTCTCAGGGATATCCGGACCACGGTCTTCGACAAGATGCGCACACTGGCACCCGCCAAACTGGCCAGGCGCGGACGGGGCGACATGGTCACCGTTCTGACCGACGACATCGAGCTGCTGGAGATCTTCTACGCCCACACCCTTTCACCTATCGTCATAGCCCTGCTGACCTCCCTGCTCAACCTGATCCTCCTGACTGCCCTATCGCCCTGGATGGGGTTGGCGGCCCTGGTCTCCTACCTGGTTGTCGGTCTGCTCATCCCCCTGGCCAGCGCCTCCCCGACCTTCCGGGTGGCCATGGCGGAGCGCATCGCCCAGGGGCGGTTGCGATCCCTCCTCCTGGAGACCCTTGATGGGCGCCGGGAACTGGTGGGGCTCGGGGCGGCCGACCAGGTCAGGAGGAATCTGGACTCGGCCACCGATTCCATGCTGGACGCGCGTCGCAAAACCTCGCGCAACACTCTCTACAACGATCTGGCCACCCAGGTGGCCACCCTGGTCTGCATGGCGGTCTTCACCCTGCTTGTCTGCTTCCTGGGTGGCCGGGGAACAATCGGCATGACCCCCGCCCTGATTGGCCTGGTCGGTTTCCTGAGTTCATTCGGCCCATTGATTCCCGTTGCCAGGCTGGGGGCCGGCCTTCAACCCACCCTGGCTGCCGCCCGTCGGGTCTTCGGTATTATGGACGAGGAACCCGCGGTCGAAGAGGTGGTCGACGGACTCAGCCTTGAGGAGTACACGGGTACTCACGCCCAGGGTCTCTCCTTCGCCTATGAGCCTGACCGCGGTGAGGAATCGACGGGTCAGGGTCCGGTGCAGGTGCTGCGCGATCTGAACCTGGACATCAGGCCGGGCGACCTGATCGGAATACAGGGGGAGAACGGGGCAGGTAAAACCACCCTGATCGACCTGCTGATGCGTTTCCGTGACAGGGATGCCGGGGACCTGACGGTTTCGGAACTGCCCATCGAGAGGATCCGAACCGCGGACCTGCGGGCCCGGCAGACCCTGGTCAGCCAGGACGCCTACGTTTTCAGCGAGACCCTGGCCGACAACATCGCCCTGGCCAGGCCCTCCGCCACCAGGGAGGAGATAGAGCGGGCCGCCAGTCAGGCCTGTCTGGATGACCTGATCGCCAAGTTGCCCAAGGGTCTCGATCAGGTGTTGACCGGCCATGGTTCGGAGCTGTCCGAGGGGCAGAAGCAACGGGTGGCCCTGGCCCGTGCCTTCCTCAGTGAGGCATCCCTCCTGCTCCTGGATGAGCCCACCAGCAACATGGATGCCCTTCTGGAGGGAAAGGTCCTGCGATCCCTGATAGACCAGCAGGGAGAACGGGCCTATCTGATCGTCTCCCATCGACCATCGGTCCTGGCCCATACGGGGAGACTGATGACCCTCGGGGAGGGCAGGCTGCTCTCCGACTGAACCAGGCCGGCGGTGTCCTTCCGACAGGTCCCGGCCGGCCTGGTTGGGCCTGGCGCAATCGATTCGGCTTTGGCCTGATCGGATGGAACCTGAACTGATCAGAGGAACTGGCGCATGATCTCGCGCAGCGGTGGCATCTTGGGGATCTGGAACCTCCCCTTGAAGTAGTCGAATCCGAACCGCATGTAGCCCTGGGCCTCGTCCCAGACGATCTTGCCGGGCAGGGGGGCCTCGTCGTAGGCGGCCACGTTGATCAGGACCGGCCGGTCGGGGTTCCTGTACTTTTCGATGGCCTGGTCGAATTCCTCGTCGGTCGAGACGTTGACGCCGATGCCGCCGCAGGCCTCGGCGAACTTGGCGAAATCGATGTCGGCCAGGTCGATGCCGTAGTTCTGCTGGCCCACGGACTGCTGTTCGTACTCGATGAAGGCCAGGAGGTGGTTGTTGAGAACCACGACCACCATGGGCAGCTGGTACTTGACCGCAGTGACGAAGTCCTGCATGACCATGGCGAAGGCCCCGTCCCCGCAGACCGCGTAGACGGGCCGGTCCGGCATATCGGTTTTCGAGGCGATCGCCCCGGGCAGGGCGCAGCCCATGGTGCCCAGCCAGGCCGAGATGATGTACTTCTGGGTGTCCTTGACGTCGATGAACCGGGCGCCGAAGGAGGTCGAGGTGCCCACGTCGATGGACCAGACCGTATTGTCGGGGGCTACCTCGCTCATCTTGCGGAAGGTGCGCGAGGGCAGGACCCCGGTGTGGGACTTGGTGACCACGTCATCCATCCACTTGCGCCAGGTCTGCATGTTCTTCCTGCAGGCGGCCAGGAAGGGGCGTTCGGGCACTGCCTGGCCGCGCTTGTTCAGCAGGGCCAGGGCCGACTTGGCATCGGCCACGATGCCCAGGTCGATGTTGTGGCGGTGACCGATCCTGGTGGCCTCCAGGTCTATCTGGATGGCCGGGATCCTGTGGTTGATATAAGGAGCGTAGGGATAGTCGGTGCCCACCAGGATCAGGAGGTCGGCATCGAACATGGCCTCATAGGCCGGCTTGGTGCCCAACTTGCCCACCTGGCCCAAGGCGTTGGGGTGGCTGTCGTCGATGATTCCCTTGGCCGGCATGGTCTGGATGAATGGGATGGAGTACTTCTCCACGAACTCCTTGGCCTCGGTCCGGGCACCCTTGGCACCGACCCCGAAGAAGACGACGGGCTTCTCGGCCTTGGCGATCATGGCCAGGGCCTTGTCGATGTCGGCATCGTTGATCTGCGGCCGGCTGGGATGGTACTGGTCGGCAGTGGGCCTGAAGGAGTCCTCGATCTTATGGTCGGGCACGTCGTCGGGGATGGTCAGGACAGCCACACCCTGGTGGAGGTAGGCCATGCGGATGGCCTCATCCATGATGGCGGGCAGGGTTTCGGGGCTGGTGACCAGCTTGTTGTAGACCGCCACGTCATCGAAGAGCTTGGGTGTATCGACCTCTTGGAAGTATCCGGTGTTGAGCAGGTGGGACTGGATCTGACCGAGGATGGCCACCACGGGCACATGGTCCATCTTGGCATCGTAGAGTCCGTTGAGCATATGGATGGCCCCGGGGCCACCGATGGATAGGCAGACGCCCACCCTCCCGGTCAGCTTGGCATGGGCCGCAGCAGACAGGGCCGCCACTTCCTCATGCCTGACCTGGGTGAACTTGACCTTGTCGCGCTCGCGGTACAGCGCCTCGACCGTGGTATCGACCGAGTCCCCTGGCAGCCCATAGACGTTGTCAATTCCCCAGGCCTCCATGACCTTGACCATCTTGTCGGCGGCATTTATCTTCGACATCTATCTTCACATCCCATGTTCGGTTTTGTGTGCTTACATGTTCATGATATTGCCGAGATGCCTAGCGACCCGTTGAAATTAGTGTGATTAAGAGCATACTGCCCTATGACATACCTCACAAAATCTAACATTGGATTGAGAACTGCTGTGTGAATTCTGGGGTGGGGTTTGCTTGCAGCGTTTGGTAGAGGTCTGTAATTTGGTGCACTTTACATGATTTTGAACATCAGGGGGAATCCATAGTTGTAACGAGTTTTGCAAAGCTGAGGAAGCGAGAAGCCCAAGAACAATATTGCCCTATGCCGATAATTGATGGTGCCATGGAATGGGGCGATTCGTCTTTAAGACCGGGATTTAACCGCGAGGTCGGTTTACTTACATTCGACTCTTTTGGCGCTGATGGGAGCTTGCAAGAGAGTGCTGGGTTTATGTCTGATGAAGAGGATGGTTCAGAGTCAGCGATGCTACTGCGGATCAGTATATTTCGACAGAAGATTGCCGTACATCGTCTATAAACCAGACGCTTTTGCGGGAATCTCTGCAATGGCGGCCGCGGCTGTTGTGGGACTCGTTTTTCCTTGTCTCACGGAGCGGTGGGGAGACAAAGGGAAGCCGTTCGTTTGTGCAAAATGGGCTCGACTTCGCACACGTATGAACAGCGGGATCATCAGTCCCTATCTTCTTCTGAGCATGAAGATACAGATAGTGGGCAGGGGTAGGAACTGGTACCGCATTGAGCATAAAGCGGCAGAAGAAGTCGAGTGAAGAAGCTCAAGCCCTCTATTTGGCGATATTAGCTGCTGAGGTGTATCGAGACGGACAGATCAGAGTCATCAATAACGCAGACATTGTTGACGTTGGTGATGTCGATGAGGTTCCTGCGCTCGTATCACGATATCCGACCAAAGAACCAGAGCAGTTGCTTAAAAAGATGGTCCAGGACCCATCGCTGTTATCGGATAACCACCTTGCTCAATTGACCAGTGCGATCGAGGAGAGCAGCCGTAACCGGATAGATGGAATCGCAGAAACGCACGTAGCAGAGGAATGGCAAGAAGAGTTTCCTTGCTAAGGTGTCACCAGTCTGAGCCTGGTTTGCACGATTCTGGTTCCGACAGACCGGCCATCCGAGATGGATGACTGCCGAATTCCGATTGCCATGCGGCCATATGAATCTGAACCCCTCAGCCCGGGCGTGTAACCTAGCTCTGGGTTATCCCGGACGGTCCTGGACCATCCTGACAAGACACCGGCACCCGCCGGAGTACCCGTCAACCGTTGGAAACACAAGGAAAACCATATGAAAAAAGGTTTCCTTGCGGAAACCCGAAAACACTGCCTGTGGAGCTAGCCGGGTTCGAACCGGCGACCCTCTGCTTGCAAAGCAGATGCGCTACCAGCTGCGCCATAGCCCCGAGCTTGGAATGAACTTCAAAAAACAGAAGTGCGTGGGCCTGGGAGGACTTGAACCTCCGACCTCATCCTTATCAGGGATGCGCTCTAACCAGCTGAGCTACAGGCCCATTCCATGTGACCGAAGAATCACACAAATGGTTAGCATACCATACGGGCAGACTAAGTCAATTCAGGTCGCGTCGAGAGTCGCGCCATTCTGGGCCAAATCACGGGGTCGGGGGAGAATGCAGGTATGACGGAGACTCGGGCATGACCAAGGCGAACGGTGCGGGCAGACGCGGCCGCGGCCATGGGACGGTGATCGAGCGCCGGCTGCTTGAGTTGGATGGTGAAGAGGTTGTGGTTGTCCGCAAGCGGATCAAGAACGTCTATCTGCGGGTAAAACCGCCTGAGGGGCGGCTCGAGGTCACGGCTCCGGCCCGCCTGTCCGATCGGCAGCTCGAGGAGTTTGTGCATGCCAGGCGAACCTGGATTGCGCGGACTCGCCAGCGCATCGACAATTCCATTTCGGAGATCGCCAATGATTCAGACGACTTCCGGAATGGCCAGAATGGGGCTGATGCAAACGGATACGGGGACGGTTCGCAAGGGCAGGATCGTTCCGAAGCCAGGGCCAGGCGGGTCATCAAGGATCGCCTGCCCCGGCTGCTGGAAACCTGGGCACCGATCATCGGCAAGCGTCCGACTGCCATCACCCTGCGTCATATGAAGACCCGCTGGGGTTCCTGCACCCCTTCCACGGGCAGGATCCGGCTCAATACGGAGCTGGCCTGGCTGGACCCTGAACTCCTGGAATACGTGCTGGTCCATGAGCTGACCCATCTGCACGCCCACGGTCATGGTCCTTACTTCCAACAGTTGATGACCGGGTATATGCCGGATTGGCGCCGTCGTAGGAGCCGGTTGAACCGGTACGTGGTCATCTGAGGTACCGTGGTCCGGCATTCGGCAACGAACTTGGCGCATTTCATACATACCGGAACAAGCAGGCGGGATATCCTAGGCGGATATCGGTTTCGACAGTTTCGGCTCAGCCACGGCGGTAAACGACCGGGATGCCTGCCGCGATGCATCCAACCACTTTCGAGACAGGAATGTGCCCATGTCATGCGCTTCTGCGCTAGCGTGGGAGTGAACGATGATTCAAGGACGGTCAGACGAAGGAGCAATGATGACGGGTTCCACGAATACGATCAAGCGCGCGGTGGTCACGGGTGCATCCAGCGGCATCGGGCAGGCCAGTGTCAGGGCCCTGGTGGGCAAGGGCTGGCAGGTGGTGGGTCTGGCTCGCCGCGAGGAGAAGTTGCAGGACCTGTCCAGGGAACTGGGTGACGGCTTCACCTACCAGGTCTGCGATGTGACTGACGAGGATTCGACCCGGAAGGCCGTGGATGCCGTGCTGGCGGATGGCCCGGTCAAGGCCCTGGTCAACTGCGCGGGGGCCGCCTTCGGCAAGGATGCCGTGGCCACCTCGAACCTGGATGACTGGCGGGGTATGTACGAGCTCAACGTTCTGGGCACCCTGAGGGTCATCCAGAAACTCCTGCCGGCCCTGAAGGAGTCCGAGGGCACGGTCCTGATCATCTCCTCGACAGCCGGTATCGAGCCTTACGAGGGTGGTGGCGGGTACTGCGCATCCAAGGCGGCGGAACGGGTCATGGCCCGTATCCTGCGCCTGGAACTGATTGGGGAGCCCATCCGGGTGGTCGACATCGCGCCCGGTCTGGTTCACACCGACGAGTTCTCCCTGAAGCGGTTCGGCGGCGACTCCTCCAAGGCCGACGCCGTCTATGCCGGGGTGCCGGATCCGCTGACGGCTGACGACATCGCCGGCTGCGTCTCCTGGGCCCTGGAGCAGCCTGACACGGTCGATATCGACCAGATCGTGGTCCGCCCGCGGGCCGAAGGTTCCTATACCAAGCTCTACCGCAAGAGCTGACGACTCCCAAGACAAAGGGTCGGCTGATTGGTAGATGCCAATCAGCCGACCCCGGTGCCGTCGGGCGGATTACCGTCGATTATCGATCGGACGGGTGATCAGCCGTTCAGGCCTTGGTGATTCCGTGGGAATCAGAAGAGGTGGCTCCTCATGAACCACTGGAAGTGCTCCAGCTCCTGAACGTGGTCCTGGATGATGTTGGAGCTGATGACGTCCAGGTCATCCAGCTTGGTGATGGCCTCGCGGTCCAGCTTGATGAAGGTGGTGTAGTACTTGTCGAGGACCTTCAGGTAGTCCAGGGCATCCTGGCGACCGGTCAGCTCGATACCCTCCCAGGTGCGGTTCTTCATGATGTCGTCGGGACGGCCAGCGGGCGAACCACCCAGGGTGGCAATGCGCTCGGCGGTCTCGTCGGCCATGTTCAGGACCGAATCGACCTCGGGGTCCATCATCTCGTGGATGCCGATGAACTCCTTGCCCTTCATGTTCCAGTGGGCGTGCTTGAGGACCAGGGCGGTCTCCTGCTCCTGGCTCAGGCGCTCCTGCAGAATCGCGATGACCTTCTCGCTGGTGGCCTCGTCAAGTCCCGGTACGGTAAAGTTCAGTGCCATGATTACTCCTTCGTTCGTCGGTTCATTACCAACGATTTCATCTGGTCGGTTCTCTGCCCGGCCCTTATCTCAAGCCTAGCCGTATTGACTGGAGGTTTCAGGGATTTCCCCTGGGATTAGTGTGACTTTTCAGACCCTGTCGGGCCCTCCCCCCCCCCCCCACATCCGTACAGGATAGTGAATCTATTCTTTCTTCTTGGCGGGGTCATCCGAATCAGCGGTCTGGCGTTCACCATCCTCGTCCTTCCCGGAGTCCCCGTTCTGGAGGGCATCGCGATGCCTGACCTCGATGGTCTCGATCCGGCGTCCGTCCACCCTGGTCACGACCATGTCGTACCCGTCGTCGGAGTGGATCACATCGCCCACCCTGCCCATCCGTCCGGTCTTGGCCAGGAAGTAGCCTGCCAGGGTCTCGTAGGGGCCGTCCTCCAGCTCGATTCCGGTCAGGTCGGCGAAGTCCTCGAGGGTCATGCCGCCGTCGACCTTGGCCACCCCGTTCACGAAGGCGGAGGGTCCGGACCGCGCCGGCCCCTTCTCCTCGGGGAGGTCGTACTCGTCGCGGATGTCGCCCACCAGCTCCTCGGTCATGTCTTCCAGGGTGACGATGCCGTCGGTGCCGCCATACTCGTCGATGACCACGGCCAGGTGGATGCCCTGCTTGCGCAGGCGCTCAAGGCTGGGCAGGAGTTTGGACGTGCCGGGCAGGGAGATGCCGGGCCTGGTCACGTCGGCCACGGTCCGGGCACTGCGCTTGCGCACATCCAGGAGGTCGCGCACGTGGACGAACCCCAGGACGTCATCGAAGTCGCGGCCCGTCACCGGGTAGCGGGAGTAAGGCTCGTTGCGGACGAAGTCGGCCGCCTCCTTCAGGGGCATGTCGCCCGAGATGAAGACCACGTCGGCCCTGGGGCGCATGACCTCGGCTACGCTGGTCTCGGAGGCGTCGAAGACGTCGCCCAGGATCATCCGCTCGTCCTTGCTCAGGTTGGTGTTGGAGGAGACCAGGACGCGCAGTTCGTCGTCGCTGACCTGGGTGTTGGTCTGCTGGGGGTCGAAGCCCAGGAGGCGGACGATACCGTTGGTGTTCTTGGCGATCAGCCAGATCAGGGGCTTGCAGATGGTCGAGAATACATCGATGGCCGGCACCACGGCCCGGGCGATCTTCTCCGTGCGCTGCATGGCGATGCGTTTGGGCACCAGCTCGGAGATGACGATGGAGCAGTAGGAGATGATCAGGGTCAGGACGATGGTGGTCAGGGTCGAGGCCAGGCCGGGGTGGACCCCCCAGCTGCTCACCACGGGAACCACATAGGGTGCAATGGAGGAGGCGCCGAAGGAGGCCGAGAGAAACCCTGAAAGGGTGACCCCGATCTGGACGGCCGAGAGGAAGGTGTTGGGGTCACGGGCAATCCGGGCAACCCTGGCGCCACGGGCGTCCTGCTGTTCCATCTGCTCCAGCTGCGAGCCGCGCAGGGAGACCAGTGCCAGCTCGGTGCCCGAGAAGACGGACCCGATCAGGAGGAAGACGAAGATAAGCAGGATGTTGAGCCATAATGACATACCTCCAATGTACGGGATGGTCTTCTCTGCAGGGGCGTCTTGCGCCGAAGGCTGGCTGGCGATTCCCGGACGGCGCGGCAGGTCGGCTCTTATACTTGTACCTGTTCATATGGGAACGGTCCTGGTGAATCGGCGGAGTCACCCGGCTGGAAGTCCGGTCGGTTCTGCGCGATTCACCTGAGTCGGGAGGTGTCATGTCACAGAATCTGCCGGTCACGGGAGCTGCCGTGCTGGGAATCGTCGTGCTGGTGGTCGTGCTCCTGGTGCTGGGTGGCATCCTCCTCTGGCTCAGAAAGCGCGGTGAGGCAAGGAACAAGGTTGACGGCGGTCACATCAGGGCACGGGAATCAGAGAGCCCGGCCGAGAGTCCTGCCGCCAGCCCGTCTGACAGCCTTCCTGAAAGCCCCACAGAGACCTCCGAGGAACACGGTCCGTCAGATATCTGATTCGCTTACCGGCGAGGACCAGGGTTCCAGCACCGTCTGCGCGAATGCGGGCGCCCGTTTCCCCTTGGTTAGAAGGAGAGCACCTGGACCTTGCCGTTGGACAGGAGGTAGCGGGCGCCCACCATCATGATCCTTCCCTCGGCAACGGCCTGGCGGATTACCTCCGACCTGTCGACCAGGGCCTCTATGGTCCCCGCTATATGGACCGATTCATAATCGGCCGTGGTTTCCAGGCCGGCCTCCTGCGCCGTCAGGATCGAGGTGCCCACCTGGTTGATGATGGGCGAGGGATTGTCGCGAACGAAGGCCTCATCCAGGGCCTCACGCCCGGGGTCGGCCTGGATGGCCCTCTCCTCCAGACGGTGGTTCTCGATGGCCCGGACGCTGGCGGCCACGGCCCCGCAGTGCTCATGGCCCATCACCACCAGGAGGGAGACCTTCAGCTCGGTGATGGCGAATTCCAGGGATGCCAGGACCGACGGGTCCAGTGTCTGCCCGGCCGTGCGGACCGTGAAGAGGTCGCCCAGCCCCTGGTCGAAGATGATTTCAGGCGGCACCCGGGAGTCCGAGCAGGAGAGGATGACCGCATCCGGGGACTGCGTGTCGATCAGGGACTGCCTGGTTTCCGCATCCTGCCAGGGGTGCTCCGCCTGCCCCTCGAAGAACCGACGATTGCCGGCCAGCATCCTGCTCCAGGTGGCGTTGGCCCGTGATTCCCCCTCGGGTGCCGCCTCGTGCTCTTCGTTCATGACCGGGACTCCTTCTGGCCGCTCTGGCATGTCCATCCCATCATAGGCAGGGCTGGCGGGAGCTCTGTGCCATATATCACATAGGCGGGGATGATACTTATCTTCCACGGCCAGGCCCCGCCTACTAGCATGAAAGAGGTATCCCGCCGATCCCGCCGCCTCCTTGCACGAGGCCCTGAATTCCGAGGATATATAAGCATCCGGGTCAGTTGGATTGACGGTATTCGATAGTTTCCTGAAAGGAACCAACCATGACACTGCTACAGCATGAACTCACCGACTTCAAGACCCAGGCCTTCCAGAACGATGACCTCCATGAGGTGACCAAGGAGGACCTGCTGGGTCACTGGTCCGTCCTCTTCTTCTATCCTGCGGACTTTACCTTCGTCTGCCCCACCGAGCTTGAGGACCTGGCCCTGAAATACGAGGACTTCAAGAAGGCGGGCTGCGAGATCTATTCCGTCTCCTGCGACACCGAATTCGTCCACAAGGCCTGGCATGAGGCCAATGAGAAGATCGCCAAGATCCAGTACCCGATGCTGGCCGATCCCACGGCAACCCTGGCCAAGGACCTGGACACTTACAACGAGGCCGAGGGCAAGGCCGAGCGTGGCGACTTCATCCTGTCTCCCGAAGCCAAGGTCGTGGCCTATGAGGTCATCTCCTCCAACGTGGGCCGCAATGCCGACGAGCTCCTCCGCCGCGTCCAGGCCTCGCAGTTCGTCTATGAGCACGGCGATCAGGTCTGCCCTGCCAAGTGGGAGCCGGGCGACGACACCATCGAGCCCAGCCTGGATCTGGTGGGTCAGCTCTGATCCAAGCGTCCTGAAGGGACCATTCCATTGAGTTGCGGGAACCTGCTCATCGGAACGGCGCTGCATGGCGGATTCTGTCCGCCCGTTCGGGGACCGGTTTCCCCGGTTGTCGGGTCGTCGCTCCGATCGAGGGGTTCCCCTTGCTGTATGTACGGCATAGATAAGGAAACGAACAGCATGACGGAAGACAAGAATCTCTACGATGTGGTCATCATCGGTGGCGGCCCCGCCGGCCTGAGCGCCGGGCTCTACCTGGCCCGTGCCCGGTACCGTACCCTGATCCTGGAGAAGGACGACTTCGGCGGGCAGATCACCATCACCGCCGACGTGGTCAACTACCCGGGTGTGGCCAGTACCGACGGGCACAAGCTGACCGAGACCATGCGTCATCAGGCCCAGAACTTCGGTGCCGAATTCATGACGGCCGAGGCCACCGGGGTCGATGTGGATGGCGACATCAAGGTGGTCCACACCTCCAGGGGTGACCTGCGGACCTTCGGCATCCTGATCGCCACCGGTGCCAGCCCCCGGAAGATCGGCTTCGCGGGCGAGCAGGAGTACGCCGGCAGGGGGGTAGCCTACTGCGCCACCTGTGATGGGGAGTTCTTCACCGGGCGCGAGGTCCTGGTGGTGGGCGGTGGATTCGCCGCCGCCGAGGAGTCCGTCTTCCTGACCAAGTACGCCAGCAAGGTCACCCTCCTGGTGCGCGAGGAGGACTTCACCTGCGACGCGGCCGTGGCCGACGAGGCCAGGAAGAACGACAAGATAAAGATTCACTATTCCACCGAGCTCCAGAGCGTCTCCGCCGGTTCGGGCGGCCTGGTCGAAGCCACCCTCCTGGACAGGACCACCGGGGAGACCAGGGTCTGGAAGCCGGCCGACCGGGGCACCTTCGGTGTCTTCGTCTTCGCGGGTTATGTGCCCCAGACCGGCCTGGTCAAGGGCGTGGTGGATCTGGACGACCACGGGTACGTCATCACCCACGGCTACCTGGAGACCTCGGTTCCCGGCATCTATGCGGCGGGCGACCTGCGGGTGAAGAACCTCCGTCAGGTCATCACCGCCACCTCTGACGGCGCCGTGGCGGCCGTGGAACTGGAGCGCTACGCCTCCGACGTGTCGGCCAAGACCGGTCTGGTGCCGCCCCGCCCCGAGAACTCCCCTTACGAGAAGTCCGAAAAAGAGGCCGCCGAGTCGGCCGCCGCTTCGGGCACCTCGCCCGCTCCGGTGACCCAGGCCGGTGAGCAGGCCCCGGCCAAGACCTCGGGCTTCTTCGGCCCGGATATCCGCAAACAACTTGATGTGGTCTTCGGCCGGATGGCGGCCAAGCTGATCCTGAAGCTGGAACTGGACGACAGCCCGGTCTCCCAGGAACTGCACACCTTCATCGACGAGCTGGTCGGCCTTTCCGATGGCCTGCTGACCACCCGGGTCGACACCGCTCCCGGCAGTCAGGACTTCGACCCGGCCGGCGACCTCCCTGATGCCCGCCCCAATGTGCGCATCTGCAGGGTGGGTGCCGACGGTGAGGCCGAGGAGACGGGCCTGGCCTTCCATGGTGTGCCCAGCGGCCATGAGTTCAACTCCTTCGTCCTGGCCCTCTACAATGCGGCCGGACCGGGTCAGCAGGTGGACCAGGCCACCTCGGACAGGATCGACGCCATCAGCGACCCCGTCGACATCATGATGCTGGTCTCCCTCACCTGCACCATGTGCCCCACCACGGTTCTCTCCGCCCAGAGGGTGGCCTCCCAGAACGGGAAGGTCCGTGCCGAGGCCTACGACCTCTCGCACTTCCCCACCCTGAAGGACCAGTATCAGGTCATGAGCGTGCCTTGCATCGTCATTCGGAAGGGCGACCAGGAGACCGTTGAATTTGGCAAGAAATCCGTACCGGAAGTGCTCGATTTGATTGGGGCATAGTCGGCGTGCTGACTGGCTTTGTGCTGAGTAAAATATGGAGAATTTCTACATTTATTCCATTTTTACTGTTGACTTTGTCAAGTTTCTCTTATAATGGTGGTGCATCCATTCGGGTGCTCACTATTGGAATTGTGCATGGATCAACTGAGTGGGGGCGGCTGGCCAATGAGGATTTCTCATGAACCTGCTGTTTATCCGCTGCTCGGTCGCCTGGTCGATGACGTGGTCGTCCGGAACGCATCGACATGCATTATCCCGCAGCCGCCCTCCCTTGCCTCTCGTGGCGATGCTGGAGTGTGTGGTATTCCCGGTCGGGGCGCTGATCTTGATTGATTCAGGTCGCGGCCGAGAAAGGAAACCGGCCTGTCCTGGCGAATCATGACTTGCTCCGACCGAAGTTCTCTTCTTCCCTCAGGGACTTCGTCGCAGCAAGAAGAGTCAGGACGGGTCGGTGTCCTCATTTTTAAGTCGGCAATACCACCTTGGATGGTCCTTCTCGAGGTACCTGATTAACTCCAGACAGGGTTTCGACCTTGGATCGGGTCACACGCCCGCCCGCTGATCAGCACCCGCAGGAGTCCCGTATGACCAGGTCCGCCTTGATGATTTGGACATCCGGCACCTCGTTTGGCGTCAGAGCCGCCTTGATGGCGCAACCTGCAATCTCCTTGGTATTCTGCTGCATGGTGGTCAATTGAGGCCAGGTATAGAGGGAGTCCACCGTTCCGTCAAAAGAGACTATTGCTACGTCTTCGGGAATGCGCTGTCCCCGCTCGTGCAAGGCCCTCATGGCTCCCAAGGCCTCCATGTCCGAGCCTGCAAAGATGGCCCGAGGTGGTCTGCCGCTATCGATAAGGTCCAAGGTGGCATGATAGCCGCCCTCCCTGGTGAAGAAAGCTTGACGAATCCTGCCTGCCGGGAGATTGGCATTCTGATGGGCCTCGTACCAGCCCTGGATCCGGGCATCGGTCCTATCGTCCGGTGAGCCCCCGAAGAGCATGTCGACGCTGCTGTGCCGGTGCTCGATGAGGTGTCGGGTGGCGGTCAGGCCGGCATTGAAGAAATCGGTTGAAACACTCTTGGCGTTCGCCACCCGGTGAGGCTGGTCCATGAAGACGAAGCGGCTTTCCTCCAGATGGGCCATGCTGAGTTGGGCATAGCTGCGCGATGATGAGAGGAAGATGGCATCGACATTGCGTTCAAGCAACTGCTTGATGGCCTTGTTCTCCAGGTCGGGATCGCTGCGTACGTTCATGAAGAGGACCGAATACCCACGCTCCATGGCTACTGTCTGCAGCTCATCATAGATGCCGGCGCTGAAGGGGTTGGACGAGTCGGGAACGATGACACCCAGCATCTTGGAATACCCTGTGCGTAGGGCCCGTGCAGTGGAGTTGGGGTGATAGTTCAGCAGTTTCGCCGCTTCACGCACGCGCTCGGAGGTGGCCGGTGCCACAGCCCTGGGTCCGTTGTTGAAAACATAGCTGACCACGGCCGTGGAGACGTTGGCCAATCTGGCCACATCTGTTCGCGTGGCCCGCCTGCGTTGCCTGCGATCAGCATTGTTCATTGCCTTCAGAGCTCGATTCTGTCCCCGTACATTTGGTCTCAACTAATGCTACCCGAAACAAAAGGTCTACTCGAATTGATATTCCTCTTGCCTCCTGTCTTTCGCCCCATCCAACCCTCCCGTCTCGAACTTCCGGGGATATAAAAACGGCTTAAAATATTACGAAGTTCAAGGTTGCCGAGAGCGATACCAACTTTTGGTGATGCTTTTCATTGAAACCTTAAACGGTGTTTGACAGATTTATCTACACGTGTATATTGAGATACACAAGATCCGCTCCTGTTTGATCGGGGCGGGTTTTGCAAACTAGCAACCTACGAAGGAGTGGTTGATGAATAGAATCAAGACAGTAACGGCTGGCATCTGCTGTGCCATGGCAATCACCTCATTGGCTGCCTGCGGCTCCTCCTCAGGCGGGAAGAAGACCGTGGAATTCATGACCATGCAGTCTACGGGGACCCCACAGCTCAAAGCCCTGCAGGGCATCGGAAAGAAGTTCGAGGAGAAGAATCCGGACATTGTCATCAAGATGGTTCCCGGCACCAACAACAACGAGAACGACATCAAGGTACGCCTGGCGGGCCACAACCCCCCTGACATCTGGAACACCCACGGCTGGTCCCGCGACAGGTACAGCAACTTTTTGGAGCCCTTGCAGAACAGGCCCTGGGCCAAGAGACTGAAGCCAATCGGCAATGATGTCTTCAAGACAAAGGACGGCAAGTTCTTTGCCCTTCCTGCCGACATCCAGGTTTCGGGCATCATGTACAACCAGACGGTCATGGATGCGGTAGGCATCGACCCCAAGTCCATCGACACATGGGATGCATTCGAACAGGCATGCACGAAGCTGAAGGTCGCCGGGTACACTCCGCTCATCTCCTCCAACAAGGATGCGGGTCCCAACGGCGACATCGCCGACTATATGCTTCCGGGCATGTATGACGAAAGCCAGCTCAAAGAGATCTCCGATGGCAGGTTCGATACAACGGTCTACGAGAAGTACACCACCAAGGTGGCCAAGTGGGCCAAGGACGGATGGTTCAACGTGGATTACTCATCCGCATCCCAGGACGACATCTCCAGGCTGATGGCTCAGGACAAAGCAGGGTTCTCTTTCCGGTCCAATGGTAGTTCCCAGCTGATCCAGTCCTACAACCCCAACGTCAAACTGGGTATGATGCCTGTTCCGGCCGAGGTCGGCAGGCCATACTTCTCCACAGGTGAGGACACGCTGACCTTCGGTGTCTCCAAGACCAGCAAGAACAAGGAAGCCGCGCTGAAGTTCATCGACTTCATGGCCGAACCGGAGAATCTTCAGAAGCTGGTCGATGTGAGCATGAACGACTCGGCCCTGACCGGCGTCAAGTCCGCCCTGGGGCAGTTCCAGCCTTCCTACGACTACTGGGTCAAGGAGAAGAAGACCAAGATGGTTCCCTTCTTCGACCGGAAGTACCTGCCCAACGGCATGTACAACACCCTGGCCAAGTCGACCGACGGATTACTGACCGGTCAGCTGACCGCACAGGCAGCTGCGGATCAGGTCAAGACCTCTTTCGACAGCCTCTATGGTCAAAAATCTTCCTGAGTAGACGGCAAAGAGGAGTCGAGTCATGACAGATAGCCGCTCAGGGGCGATTCCTTCGCAGTCCGCCGTGCCACAGGGACACGGCGGGTTGCTGCGCAAGGAACACGTCGTCCAGTCTGAACCACAATCACATGTGGGTAGCAGGGATTCGTCCACTGATGGCAACCGGGGGCCCGCACCACGACGCCATCCTTTCAGAGGTGCCTCGATTGACCTCTTCTATCTCCCCGCTGTCATCCTGCTGGTGGTCTTCATCATCTATCCGCTCCTTTCGGGGATTGAACTCTCCCTGACGAACTGGGACGGATACAACGAGGTCAAGTCCTTCGTGGGCCTGGCGAATTACAGGCAGATGCTGACCGACGGCAACTTCAAACAGGTGGTCATCAATACCTTCATATACGGCATCGGTAGCACTGTCCTACAGCAGATACTCGGTCTGGCCCTGGCGCTGCTGCTGAACGCGAAGATCAAGGGCCGTACCCTGATCCGTGCCATCATCTACCTGCCCGCCCTGGTGGCACCAGTCATCATGGGCATCATGTACTACTTCGTCTTCCAGTACCAGCAGGGTGCCCTGAATGCCGTCATGTCGGCCATGGGGCTTCAGAAGGTGGCCTGGTTCAACAATGCCGGCTTCTCGGTGGGCATCATCGTCCTGGTGAATTCCATCCAGTTCGTTGGTGTCTCCATGATCATCTATCTGGCAGGTCTGCAGACCATGGACCAGCAGGTGGTCGAGGCCGCCGAAGTCGATGGAGCCTCAGGCTGGAAGAAGTTCTGGAACATCACCCTGCCACTGCTGGCCCCATCATTCACGACCAGCGTGGTCCTGAACCTGATAGGCGGGCTCAAGCTCTACGACATGGTCAAGGTTCTGACCGGCGGAGGGCCCGGGTACTCCACCAACTCCATCTCGACCTACATCGGCACGATTTACTTCGACAATCAGGCGGCCGGCTATGCCTCGGCCATCGGGGTCTTCCTCTTCGTCCTGATTGCCATCGTGACCTGGCTGGTCAACAAGGGGCTGGCCAAGCTGGATTGGGAGGCCTGAAATGAGTAGCGATAGCAATACCGAATTGACTGCGTCGGAGAGGTCCTACCAGCGGGGGCGCTGGGCCATCTACCTCTTCCTGATCATCGTCTGCCTCTGCCAGCTTCTGCCCTTCTACCTGGCTGTCACCACATCGCTCAAGCCATCGGATGATATGAGCTCGGCCTTGAACATGCGTACCCACGATGTGGCCTGGTCGAACTGGGCCGCGGCCGTGAACGAGGGCGGAATCCTCACCTCTGTTCTCAACAGTGTGGTGGTCACCGTGGGAACCACGGTCCTGGTCTGCGTACTGGGGGCCGCTGCCGCCTACCCGCTTGCTCGTCGCCTTACCAGATTCAACAGGCTGGTTTCGGCCTTCATCCTCTCCATGATGATGATTCCACCCCTGAGCATCCTGGTGCCCCTCTACTCATTCCTGGTGAAGATCGGTGGGGTCAACAACTACTGGGGCATCATCGTGGTTCTGACGGCGACCAACCTTCCCCTGGCCGTCTTCCTCTACACGGCCTTCATCAAGGCCATACCTCCGGCCATTGATGAGGCGGGGGAACTGGACGGGGCGAACAAGCTCCAGGTCTTTGTGCGCCTGGTCCTGCCCATGCTGAAACCCGTGACGGCCACCGTGGTCATCATGACGGGTTCAACGGTGTGGAACGACTATGCCCTGTCCAGCTACATCCTGACCGATCCCTCGGCCCAGACCATAGCCCCGCGCGTGGCTTCCTTCTTCTCGGCCAATACCAACAACCTGGGCATCGCCGCTGCGGCGTCCCTGATCGCGGCGGCACCCATGGTCATTGCATACATGTTCCTGCAGCGGTACTTCATCGCAGGCATGGTTGCTGGAGCCGTCAAGTAGGCAACAATCGGGAACCGCCCGATTGGTTCATAACGCGGGCGGTCTCCTAATCGTGCAATACCGTCAATCTTTCGTCAATCTTTCGCACACCAGTGCCTTAGTCATCAAAGGATTTTTCATGCTCTTTCCACAGTCGACCCGTTCAGATCAGCCGCTCACTTGCATGGCTTTGGGTCCGATTACACCGGGTGCCGATATTCCTGATGTCAGGGGGCTGTATGCGGGTCCCGACCTGAATGGTCTGGAACGGACACCCTCCTGGACCTCGACCCATGCGCCCCTCCTCCTGGAACATGCGCAGAATACCTACCTGCATCCAGGGCTGACCGGTCATCGAGTCGTCTCGAAGGCCGGGGGAATTCAGACGGGGCTGTCCTGGTCACCTCGCTTCCTGGTCGAGGGCAGGCCCGAGCAAACCGCTGATTCATTGACCATCCTTGCCCGGGATGAGGATGCCCAGCTGGGTCTTGAGACCAGGGTCGAGGCCATGGCCGGGGGATCCCTGCGGATTCGGCACACCCTGCGTAACCTGGGCGTCGACCCCTTCCTGGTGGAGGGGCTGGAGGTCCGTCTACCCCTGGACGATGAGCAGACCCAGATTCTGGACTTCGCCGGTCGGCATGAGCGGGAGCGCAGTCCCCAGCGTCATGACCTGGCAGACGGGGCCTGGGTGCGTGAGTTCCGCTGGGGCCGTACCGGGTTCGAGGGGCCCGTGGTCATGGTCGGCACTCCGGGATTCAATTTCCATCATGGGCGGGTCCTCTGCGTACAGCCGGCCTGGAGCGGCAACACCGTGCTCAGGGTGGACAGGAACAGCGCCACCCCGGCCGGTGTCAGCGCCGGTGAACTCCTCCTGCCCGGCGAGGTGGTCCTGACCGAGGGGCAGGAATACAGTACGCCCTGGATCGTGGTCACGGCCTCCGATCATGGCATGGATCCGGTGATGAACAGCCTGCATGACTGGGAGCGTACCCTGCCCGGGCACCCCCGCGAGCAGCCGGTCATTCTGAACGTATGGGAGGCCATCACCTTCGATCATGATTTGGATACCCTGCGCGACCTGGCAGACCGTGCCGCCCGGATAGGTGCGGAGCGTCTGGTGCTGGACGACGGCTGGTTCCACCTCCGTCGCGATGACACGGCAGGTCTTGGCGACTGGTGGGTCGACCCGGCGGTGTGGCCCAAGGGACTGGGGCCATTAGTTGAATATGTCCATGATTTGGGGATGCAGTTCGGCCTCTGGTTCGAACCTGAGATGATCAACCCGGATTCCGACGCCTACCGTGCCCATCCCGAATGGGTCATGCGGGCCTCCTCCAGGAACCCTGAACTTCAACGCAATCAACTGGTCCTGGATCTGACCAACCCTGAGGCCTTCGACCATGTGCTGGAAGCCATGACCAAGGTTCTGCAGACCTACCAGATCGACTATGTCAAGTGGGATCATAACCGTGACCTACTCGAGGGCGGTGCCCAGGCCAGGGGAGGTGCCCCGGCCGTCCATGGACAGACCCTGGCCTACTACCGCCTTCTGGATACCCTCCGACAACGCTTCCCCCGGGTGGAGTGGGAGTCCTGTGCCTCGGGCGGCGGCCGCATCGACCTGGACGTGATTGGGAAGATCAGGCGCTTCTGGACATCCGACATGACCGATGCCCTGAGCAGGCAGATGATCCAGCGCTGGACGGAGCAGACCGTGGCCCCTGAGTATATCGGGGCACACATCTCCCAGCCCTCCTCACAACAGACCGGCAGGACCTACAGCCTGGACTTCCGGGCGGCAACGGCCGCCTTTGGGTCCATGGGCATCGAATGGGACATCCGTAAGGCCAGCGATGAGGATCTGGAAGGGCTCAAGGCATGGATCGCCTGGTACAAGGCCAATCGTGGTCTCCTCCATTCCGGTCGCGTAATCCGTCTCGACCTGGCCGACCCCTCGGTCCTGGCCCACGGCGTGGTGGCCGCCGATCGCAGCCGTGCCATACTGGCCCACGTCCAGATGGACGAATCCCTGCATAACCGTGGCATCTACCTACGCGTCCCCGGTTTGGACCCTGAGGCCCGTTACCGGCTCGCCTGGACCGGCCCAGCTAAACCACGGGCCTCCCTGGAGGCCCTGGACCCGATAGGTCCATTGGGTTTATCCGAAGTCACCGGCACCTACCTGGAGCGTGTGGGCATCCGCATACCTCGCTGCCAGCCCGAGACCATCCGTCTGATCGACATTGTCCGGGTCTGAGCCGCCATCATCAACCCTCTCGATAAAGGTGAAGGAGTACTGAACCATGAACCCAATGAGCCTTATCCTGGGAGCGCCTGACTGGATTACCCTGAGGACCGACACCGACAGCGAAACGGTGTCGGGTGGCAGGCCCTTCCACATGGCTCCCGATGCAAGGGTCGGTCTGAAACCACACTCCGAGCAGGCCGATGCGTCCTCCGTAACGGTCTGCCTGACTGCCGGCTCAACGCCAGTCCGGTCCCTGAGCCTGCGCTGGACCAGGGCCATGGCGGCCGAGGACCTCTACCTGGGTGATGCCTGGGAGCGTGGCTACGGCCGCATGGCTTTCCAGACCATGCGCGCCAACCGGTTCATGCCCTGGTACCTCCTGGCCGCGGGCGAGGAGGACGCCGACGGGTATGGGGTGGCCACCGGTGCCAATGCCTTCTGCTTCTGGCAGGTCGACACCGCCGGGATCACCCTCGTCCTGGACCTGCGCAATGGGGGCGCAGGCCTGGTCCTGGACGGGCGGGAGCTTGAAGTCGCCACCATCGTCAGCCTGCGGTATCCGCTCCAGGAGCGTGAGGGCGATCAGGTCTTCGCGGTGGCCAGGGACTTCTGTTCAAGGCTCTGCCCGAACGGCCTGATGCCTTCGGAGCCGGTCTACGGAAGCAACAACTGGTACTACGCCTATGGGGACTCCAGCCGCTCCCAGATCCTTGGCGATGCCTCATACCTGGCCACCCTGACCCGGGGCAGCACAAACCGCCCGACCATGGTCATCGACGACGGCTGGCAGGATCACCACAGGCTTGAGGACTACAACGGGGGGCCCTGGCGGCGCGGCAACGATACATTCGGTGATATGGGCGACCTGGCCGATGAAATCAAGGCCATGGGGGTCAAACCCGGTATCTGGTTCAGGCCCCTCCTGAACGAGGATGAGGGGATTCCCGACCAGTGGAGGCTCTGCCACAACGGGTGTCTGGACCCATCCCATCCGCAGGCGCTGGACTACATCCGTCAGGACATCGCCACGCTGGGGGAGTGGGGGTACCAGCTGGTCAAGCATGATTTCAGCACCTTCGACCTTCTTGGCCGGTGGGGTTTTGAGATGAACCCCTGGCCGAGTCCGGACGGCTGGCACTTCCACGACCGGAGCCTGACCAGCGCCCAGGTGGTCAAGAAGCTCTACGGGGCCATCTTCGAGGAGGCTTCGAAGACCGGGATGCTGGTTCAGGGGTGCAATGTGGTCGGCCACCTGGGTACCGGCTTCATGCAGATCAACCGCACGGGCGACGATACCAGTGGCCTGCAGTGGGAGCGGACCAGGCAGATCGGAGTCAACACCCTGGCCTTCCGCCTGCCCCAGGACGGGACCTTCTTTGCCGCCGACGCCGACTGTGTGGGCATATCCGACACGATCGACTGGGAGCTCAACCGGCAGTGGATGGACCTGGTGGCCCGGACCGGCACCCCACTCTTCTTCTCGGCACGCCCCGGCAGCCTGACACCGGTCCAGGAGGACCAGCTCAGGCAGGCTCTGGCCATGGCCTCATCCGGTGGCACCCATGCCATCCCGACCGACTGGCTGGCCAATGACTGCCCCGAGATCTGGTCTGATGACAGCGGTACCCACCGCTACTCCTGGTACCAGTCGGCCGGGCTGGAGTTCACGGACCGTCCGGAACGCTACGACGGGTACCTCTCCGCCATCTAGGGCGCACGTGGAGGCGGCTACCGCATAGCGACCTTCTCTCGCCTTTCTGGTCCCAAGTTCACTTGGAAACCTGATTCGGAATCGCGCAGAACGACCTGTGGCCCCCTCCCAGCGCATCAGCTTTGGGACGGGGCCACAGGCTTTCGGGGAATCGGGGCATCAGCCGGTGTTCTGGAGGCCGGCGGCGACACCCGAAACGGTGCAGAGGATCAGGTAGATGAAGTCCGCCTGCTGACTGGAGCTGAGCTCCTCCTTGTCGTTGCGGCGGCGCAGGGCGCGCAGGGCACGGACCTGGGTGACCGAGAGGGCGTCCACATAGGGGGAGCGGATGCGGATGGCCTGACCCAGCACGTGGCGGTGCTGGAGGGGCCATTCGTCGCCCACGATCTGCAGGACCCACTTGCGGGTCAGCTCCATCTCGCCCAGCACCTTCTGGCTCAGGTCGTCGCGGTCGCCCAGGGCCAGGTACATCTTGGCGATGCGCTCGTCCGTCTTGGCCAGGCTCATCTCGATGTTGTCGATGAAGGTGCTGAAGAGGGGCCATTCCTCGTAGGCCTGGCGCAGGGTGTCCAGGTCGCCGAACTCCTCGCAGGCCGTACCCAGGCCGTACCAGGCGGCCAGGTTGATGCGGGCCTGTGCCCAGGAGAAGACCCAGGGTATGGTGCGCAGGTCGTCCAGGGACTTGGCGCCCAGGCCTCGCTTGGCCGGGCGGGAGCCGATGGGGAGCAGACCGATCTCGTTCAGGGGGGTCACGATGGAGAACCAGGGGGCGAAGTCGGGGGTGTGGAGCAGATCCAGGAAGCGCTTGTGGGCCGAATCATCCATCCTGGCGGCCATGTCCGCATACTTCTCGGTCATGGTCGTGTTGCGTTCCTCGACGCTGGGGGCCGACTGGAGCAGGGTGGCTGCGGCCACGGACTCGATGTGGCGGATGGCCAGTACCGGGTTGCCGTAGCGGGCGAAGATGACCTCGCCCTGCTCGGTGAGCTTGAAACGGCAGTTCACGGAGCCCACCGGCTGGGCCAGGACGGCCCTGTTGGCGGGGCCGCCACCTCGACCCACCGCGCCGCCGCGGCCGTGGAAGAGGGTCAGGTCGATGTCGTGGCTCCGGGCCCACTTGGCGATCCGTTCCTGGGCGGAATGGAGGGCCAGGGTGGCCGAGACCGGTCCGGCGTCCTTGGAGGAGTCGGAGTACCCCAGCATGACCTCCATCTTGCCGCCGGTCTCCTTGAGCCGTGCCTGGACCTCGGGGATCTTGATGACCTCCTCCAGGACGTCCACCGAGTTCTGGAGGTCCTCCAGCTGCTCGAAGAGGGGGATCACGTCGATGACGGGAACATCTTCGGCATGCTCGAAGGCCAGGCGGTTCAGCTCGTAGACGTCCTTGACGTTCTGGGCCGACTTGGTGAAGGAGATGATGTAGCGGCGGGCGGCCTTCTGCCCGTTGCGCTTCTGGATGGCGCCCAGGGCGCGGAAGGTGTCGAGGACCTCGTGGGTCATGGGTTGGAGTTCGCCGCGCTCGCCGTGCAGGCCGTGCTCACGGATGTCCTCCAGGGCACGGGCGTGGACCAGGGAGTGCTGGCGGAACTCCATCTCGACCATGTGGAAGCCGAAGGTCTGGGCCTGCCAGATCAGGTCCTGGAGGGGGCCATAGGCCTGGCGGACGGCCCCGGCCTTGGCCAGGGAGTCCTGAACCACCTTCAGATCGGCGATGAAGTCGTCGCAGCTGCGGTACATCAGGTCGGCATCACGCTGGATGGTGGCGGTCAGCCTGTCGGCGATGACCAGGACCACGGCCCGGTGCAGTTCCCTGTGGGAGATGACCTGGGCGCGATCGGTCAGGCGCTCGCTCATCTCCTTCTGGTGGCTCCACAGGCTCCGCAGCTCGCTGCTGGGCGGGGTGGTGGTCACCTCCATGGTCATGTTGCGGCCGACCGTGGCGGTGGCCTCCTGCAGGGCTTTGAGCATGTGGTCGGAGAACTTCCGGGCCACCTTGCGTGAGACCTTGGCCGTCACGTTCGGGTTGCCGTCCCTGTCGGAGCCGATCCAGCTGCCGGGGTGGAAGAAGGCGGGGCAGACGGGCTTGACCGTGCCGGCCTTCTTGCCCAGCATCCAGTCGTCGAAACGGCGGTAGACCCGGGGAATGGTATCGAAAAGCGTGGCATCGAAGATGTCGAGGATGGTGTCCGACTCCTCCACGGGGGTGGGTTTCTTGGCCGCGATGGGGGAGGTGCGGAAGAGGGCGTCGATCTCGTTGTGGAGCAGGCGTTCGTTCTCCTCCTGCTCGGACCCGCCCAGACCGCGGCGGACGGCCAACAGGTTGGCGATGCGGCGGATCTTGCCCTCGACGGCCTTGCGCCTCGCCTCGGTGGGGTGTGCGGTGAAGACCGGATGGAACTCCAGCTTCTCCAGCAGCTCCGAGGCCTTGGCCGGGCCCGTCTCCTGGAGGAGCTGGCTGTAGGCGCTGGTCATCTCGTTGATGGGGTCGGTGCCCTTGACCTCCAGATCGACCTTGCTCTCGCGCTCATGCAGGACGCGCACCCGGTAGTTCTCCTCGCAGAGGTTGGCCAGATGGAAGTATGTGGTCAGCGCCCGGGCCAGGAGCTGGGAGTCCTTCATGGATGTGTCGTCGATCAGGGCGACCGCCTTGGCCAGCCCGTCCTCGTCGGGCAGGGGGTCCGAGGGATGCCTGTTGAAGTGTTCGGCGCTGGCGGTCATGACATCCTCGCGCAGCGAATCGAACCTCTTGAGCAGGTCCTGATCGAATTCCCCCAGAATATCCCGGAGCAGTCGCAGGCACAATGCCATGTCCTCGCCCAATGACCGGGGGAGGTGACGTTCCTCCGGGCCCTTCGTACCGGTGCCGGATGTGACCAGGGTCGCATCCGCCGCCGTGATTTGCTGATTACTATCTGTCATCAGTCCTCCTTGCCGAATCTCCGGTTGCCTGGTCATCAACCATTCCGCGGCACCTCCGCGGTTATTGGTGGTCGGCGTTGCAGGCCCACAGCCTTCGAGTCAGCGGCTCGGCTTCATTCTAGGCCGCCTGTGGCATATTTCCGTTACATCATCGACTCGGCATTTCCGTTGCATCCCGTCAGGGGGTCCGTGCCCTCCCCTCGGCCGCACGGAATGGGCCCCAAGGTCCATGGACGGATGGTGAAAGCGGATCTGCCCGACATGCGGGCAAGTGCCGCGGATGATGGGACGGCTGGTCGGTTATGACGCGGTTGTGTGGCCTGAGTGGAGTATGAATGTAAGGGTGAAAATCAAGAGCAGCAGATCGGCCGACCGCAACCCTGGCAGAACGGCGGCGGGCGCCAACAGGGTCAGCAAGTACCACACCCACTCCATCCCCTTGGATATGGAAGACATCGAACGGGACTATGACAAGCCCATCGTCGACGCCTGCATAGCGGCCAAGACCAGCCTCATCGTTCGGGTGGGGATGCTGGAGCTGGGGGCGGGGACCGGAAGCTTCCGGGTGCGGCAGATGATGCACCGGATCGCCTACCCGATGGGAATCCACGTCCGGGCCGATGTGAACCTGACGGACATCGAGGCCTCCTGCACGGATGGTGCATCACGGATCACCGAGGTGGTCGACCTGCCAACCACCGGTGTCAACACGGAGCGGATCTGGCTCCTGGAGCACTTCGCCGACTGGCTCAGCGTCAACTGTGGGCAGAGCAGCACCTATCACGCCATGCCGGCGGTTTCCAAGGAGCTGGTCGAGAACCTGGATGACCCCCATGTCTATGCGGCTGCCCGAAAGGCCATCAAGGACCTCCTGGCCCATGACGCCGAGGCGGCCAAGGCCCTGAAAGAGGCCGCGGCAACAGCGGTGGAAAACCAGGACCAGATAAGCCAGAGCCGCATCGAGGCCGCCCGGATGGACACCATGACGGCCGTCGGGTTGGGTGCCGTCGGAACCCATGGGAGCCATGACCACGGTGGGAACGAGACCGAAGCGCCGGACCCGGATGAAGGATGCCAGGAGCAGACCGGGAAGTCCGGGTCATCCGAAAGGGACGCTGTGACCGAGCCTGGCGGGAAGGCCAAGGAGGCAGGGACCGAGGTTGACGGGAAGAAGCGGACCGGAACCGACGGCGCCGGGAAGAACCAGGTCCCTCGGTCCGCGCCGCACTCTCAAGCCGACAACAGGGGGGTCACCGTTCGCCAGGCTCATGAGCGCCTGAATCTGATAGAGCGCCGCAAACCGTTGTATTCCGCCGTGTTCTCGGGATTCGCCGCAGCCGTGGCCTGCTCGGCCTTCGTCTTCCTCTTGGGGGGCGGCCCCTTCGACATGGCGGGTGCCTTTGTCGGGGCAGGGGTCGGCCAGTGGGTCCGTCGCCAGATGCTTGGCCGCAGGATCAACCAGTTCTTCGCAACTGGTGTCTCGGTCATCATCGCAGCCCTGGCCTGTGTGGGCACCCTGCGCCTGGTCGGTTTCTTCGACCCGGTGGCCCTGAAGCACGACACCGCCTATATCGGGGCCATTCTCTATGTCATTCCCGGCTTCCCCCTGGTCACCGGCGGGCTGGATATAGCCAAGCTCGACTTCCCCTCGGGGGTGCAACGCATCACCTACGCCTTCTCGATCATCCTGGTCGCCACCCTGGGAGGCTGGGCCGTGGCCAGGATGGTCATGCTCAACCCGCAGGGGTTCGAACCCATGGCGCTGAATGCCTGGGTCCTGGCCGGGCTCCGCCTGGTCGCAGCCTTCTGTGGGGTCTGGGGATTCTCGGTTCTCTTCAACTCGCCCCAACGCATGGCCCTGGTCGCGGCGATCATCGGGGCCCTGACCGACACGATGCGCCTGGAGATGCAGGATCTGCTCAACGTGCCTCCCGAGATGGGCGCCTTCCTGGGTGCCTTCATGGCCGGCATCCTGGCCACGGTCTGGCGGTCATCGGTCCGTCATGGCTACCTGCCGCCGGATTTGGGCTACCCCCGGATCAGCCTGACCGTGCCCTCCATCGTCATCATGGTGCCGGGCCTCTATATGTACCGGGCCATGTTCTACCTGGGGCAGTTCAATACGCTGAACGCGCTGGATTGGGCCTTCCGGGCCTTCATGGTCATCATCTGCCTGCCGATTGGTCTGGTTATGGCCAGGGTCCTGACGGACAGGTCCTGGCGTTACGACATATGAGGGCAGGGCCTACCCCCGGTTGTAACCGGCTTCGTAGGCCCTGAGTTTCAGGAGGTGCGGTATTCCTGGAGCGTCGCTCTCGGTACCGGCCTGCTCAGTACTTCATTCCCATGGCCGAGCGGACCTGGTCCAGGGTCTCCTCGGCGACCTGGTCGGCCTTGCTGTTCCCCTCGGCCAGTACATCGTGGATGTAATCCATGTCCTCGGCCAGCTCTGCCCTGCGCTCGCGGTGGGGGGCCAGGAAGGTGTTGACCGACTCGGTCACATAGGCCTTGAGGGCGCCTGCTCCGGAATCACCGATCTCCTCGGCGATCTCTTTGGGGTCACGACCGGTCACCAGGCCGGCTGTGGTCAGCAGGGCGGAGACCTGGGGGCGGTTGATCGGGTCGAAGGTGATCCTCCGCTCGGAATCGGTGGGGGACTTCCTGATCAGCCTGGCGGTCTCTTCGGCGGTGGCGCCCAGCATGATGGAGTTTCCATACGACTTGCTCATCTTGCGTCCGTCCAGGCCGGGAATCTCGGGGGCATCCGAGAGGATGGCGGCCGGTTCGGGGAAGATGGTCCTGCCGCCTGCGTAGCGCTCATTGAAGCGGCGGGCGATGGTCCGGGTCAGTTCCACGTGGGGCAGGTTGTCCTTGCCGATCGGAACCACATTGGCCTTGCAGAAAAGGATGTCGCAGGCCTGATGGACAGGGTAGGTCAGCAGAAGACCAGTCAGGGCATGGCCACTGGCCTCCATCTCGGACTTGACCGTGGGGTTGCGGTGGAGTTCGGCCTCGGTGACCAGGGAGAGGAAGGGGAGCATGAGCTGGTTCTCGGCCGGGGTGGCCGAATGGGTGAAGATCATCGTCTTCGCGGGGTCGATGCCTGCGGCCAGATAGTCCAGAACCAGGTTGAGGACATTGTCCTTCATGTGCTCGGTGGTGTCGCGGTCGGTGATGACCTGGTAGTCGGCTATGACGATGTTGGTGTGGACCCCCCGGTCCTGCATCTCGACCCGTTCCTTGATCGAGCCGAAGTAATGGCCCAGATGGAGACGGCCGGTGGGCCTGTCGCCGGTCAGCATCGTATATTGGCCGGGGCTCTCCTCCAGCTTGGACAGGGTCTGGTCCGACAGTTTCTTGGCGGTCCTGAAGCTCTCGCTGATTTCGTTTCCCGCCGCTGTGACCTGCTCTTCGCTCTGCATGGAACCGCCCTTGTCGAAATGCCGAAATGCCCTTGGAAATTGCTTTTATCGTAAAAGTCCGAGTAGACAAGATGTGCAGGTGGTAATCTCGTAGGTAATGCAAACTTACATTCATGGTGCCTAAGTGCACGTTACCTGGCGAAGGGGGTCGGATGGGCCGCGGACGTCAGAAGGCTAAGCAAACGAAAATAGCCCGTAAGCTCAAATATCTGACAACTGATACGGATTATGACGAGCTGGCCAAGGAATTGAGCGGCAAGGAACCCGGCGAAGAGCACACCGACCCATTTACGATGGTCGAGGCTGAATACGGCCGTGCGGGTTCATCCAAGAACACCTCCAAGGAATCCGATCCGGCCGATACCCCTGATTCGCCTGATACGGCTGTTGCAGAGCCCGCTCCTGTGGACGATGATCTGGATGATTATGCCCGTTGGGCTGCCGAGGCGGCGGCCAAGGCGACGTCCGGCGAGATGCCGGTGACTCCCAAGCCCCACAAGCGCATACCCATTCCCGTTCCCAGCATCCTGGGGCATCATGCCCCCAAGCATGTCCCGGCTGCGAAGTCCAAGGCTGCGAAGTCCGCGGGCAAGTCCGCGTCAAAGGTGGCCACGGCGGCCCCCAAGACACCCGAATCCAAGTCGACCGCAGGCAAGGCCTCTTCCAGGGCATCCGGTTCCAGATCGGCGGCCGCCAAGACTGTTTCCAAGGCTTCGACCAAGTCCGGTACCGGTACATCATCCGCAACCAAGTCTGCTGCGGGCAAGAAGGTCACGGCTGTCAAGGCTCCCGCCAAGACGGCCTCAGCCAGGGAATCCGGTGCGAAGAAGACCGGCTCCAAGAAGACCAGATGAGCCAGTGCCTCCAAGGTTTCAAGGGTCCACGTCTTTCCTGGCGTAAACCCTCAGTCGTTTCGGATTTCGGATGATTCACTCGGGGACAGCGGTGGGTGAGAATCAGACCAGAGGGAGCAGCTCGTGCAGGTCATCGCGTTCGCCGACGGCACTGATGTGGCCGGCCTCCCGCTCCTCATTCCATCGGGTCACCCCTGCGGCCAGGCGTAGCCAGACTTCAGGGTCCAGTTCAATCACATCTGGCGGGGTCAGGTTATGGGGGTCCGAGGCCGGGCCATCCAAAATCTTGACGGCTCCCCAGGGGGCCACCCTGACCTCTACTCCCGGCCCCGGGGCCTTGATCTCCAGCATGTGCAACGAGTAGCGTACGGCCATGGCAACCTGACGGCGGGGGACCTTCGGATTGATGGTCATCCGTGCGGTCGCATCATCGGGGTCGTCCAGGGCCTGCTCGGCCTCCTTGGCCAGATCTCGCCAGGACAGGAAGTCCCGACGGCCCTCGACCACGTCCTCTTTTCGTATGGCGCTCATGCCTCTATTGTGGCGCGATGAGGAAACCGGCGTGTCATCCCGCTTCTCCCGGCATGGTGGATTCCTGCAGGACAGGTTTCATGCGCCCTGGCAGAGGGTATGAAAAAGGGAACCTGTTGCCCTCGCGCATGCAGCCGAAGCCATCAATCATCCTATTGAGATGAATGGGTGGACGTGCATGGCGTTGGGTCAGGCTCCCTTCCGACCGGAACGGTTCAGGCCTCGGTTCCCTCTTGGAGAGGGGAATCGGTGTCCGTGGACTCCTCACCCTCATCCTTGGCCAGGCCCAGGTCAACCGGCGATGAGCTGTTCTCCCAGGGCTCCTCCCAGGGATCGTAATCCGGGTTCTGCTGCTTGTATACGAACAGAGCGACAACGCCGGCCAGCAGCGTGCCGAAGAGCAGTGCAAAGAACTTCCAGCCGTTTGAAGATTTATTCTCCATGTTTGGCTCCTTTCGACGACGATATGTCGGTCTTGCCCAGATTGGCCGACTTGCTCACCATTCTAGTGGATGGAGGAGAACGGTTGTGGCGACGGGCCGATTGAAGCACGGAAAGAGCACACGGGAGGCGGCGCCAGGCCGTTCAGATGGCCGATCCTCCAGCCTGCCTGATGAGGAGGGGAATGGGTTGCCACCCCGATCTCGGTGTCGGCGGATGGGGGGCGGGAGCCGGGGTAGAGTGGGCACATGGTCAACGGCAACTACACCAATCCGGGAGGCTCAGGCAGGGGGTCCGGCGGACCCCTGGCCTACATGCGCAGGCGGTGGGGCGATGACCTGCCCTTGGTGACCATATGGATCACCCTGATCTGCGTCCTGGTTTGGCTGGTGCAGATGGCCGCCTACCTATTCAGGTCGCAGAACTACCTGTTCGTCCTGGTCAACCAGCTGGCATTCGCCCCGGCCCTGGCCCTGCGGCACCCGTGGACCTTCGTCACTTCCATGTTCATGCACTCCACCAACGTGACGCACATCCTCTTCAACATGATCACCCTATGGGTGGTGGGGCCCGTGCTGGAGCGTTCCCTGGGGCGGTGGCGCTTCCTGGCCCTCTACCTCCTGAGCGGGCTCGGCGGCGATCTGGGCATGATGGTCTACGCCTTCCTGGTGCCGAACGGGTGGAACATCTCGGCCATCGGCGCATCCGGGGCCCTCTTCGGACTCTTCGGTGCCATCCTGGTGATCTACCGACGCATGGGGATGGACATCCGGTCCATGGTGGTCTGGATGGTCATCAACTTCTGCATGCCCCTTGTCGTGCCGGGGATCGCCTGGCAGGATCATGTGGGCGGCTTCCTTATCGGTCTCCTCTGTATGGTGGCCCTCGACCGCATCGCCGGTCGGGCCAGGAGCGCGAGGTCCTTCACAATCCGGTGGGTCGGCATCACGGTGGTCTTCCTGGTGGTCATCACCGCCCTGGTGCTGCTCTGCAATGCGACCAACCCCATGCCTCCCATGTGAGGTGTATCCCCGCCGACTGTCGAGGCTGTCCCTGTGGTGGATGTCATGGTTGCTGTGCAGGCGGTGAGTGATGCAGGAGGAGGGTGTACGGCATCGGTGTGGTTCTCCACCTGTAAATAACAAGCGTGTAAGCTATCCACAATTGTTGATAAAAGTGTGGATAAGCTGCGTATAAGTATCGGAATCTGGTGCATATGCCAGGTGGAAATGTGGATAAGTCCTTTGGGTTTTGCCTATATAGAGCGGTTTCCTAGGCTTATCCATCTATGTGCGATCACCGAAAGGAAAAATGTGGATAAGTCGGACGTCCAGAGCGTGGATATGGATTCCCGCATCGGCACCTGGGTACAGAAAACCCCGGACCGCCTATCCACATGACAGCGGTTCCGGGGTTTCGGAAGGATGACTTGACTCAGTGCCACCACATGGTCATCAGGAAGCCGACCAGGAGGATGCCGAAGCCCACCGCCAGGTTCCAGTTGCCGATCCTGGGGATCGGATAGACGTTGCCACGGGTGGAGGAGATGTAGTAGACCACAATCCAGATCAGGCCCAGCAGCATCAGGGTCACGAAGAGGGGGACGAACCAGCGCGGGTTGGCCTTGGTGCCCTTGATGGTGTCCTCCACGCGCTTGGTGTTCTCCTCCTGGCGCTGGACGATGCGACGCATCTGGGGGGTCATGTGCTTCTTGTCGACGCTCTGGTTGAGGACGGCCTCGACCTTGTCCATGGACAGGCCGAACTCATCCTCGTCCATATCCTCATCGGAATCTCTATTCTCAGACGTCCTGGAGTCATTTTCCCTGGACTCAACAGATTCCTGCTTCTTGGACTCGCGGGACTTCCCGGTCCCCTGGGCCTCGGAATCCTTGGACTCATCAGCCGTGGCGTCTCTGGTTTCCTCCGACTTGTCGGATGCAGACTTGGACGTGGGCTCCTCGGTCTCAACGGCCTCCCCGGCCTTGACAGGTTCCTCGTCCACCGCCTCGTCCTTGTCATGGAGCTGATGCTCTGCCATGAGAATATTCTCCTTCATTTGGTCTACTAAGACATAGTAGCGGTTAGACTCGAACGTAATACTATCGCAGATGGGAATGAGGGGTGCAATGGCCAGGAGGACGGGCAGGCACGGTGCTCGAAGGTCCCTGATAGGTACCTTGTCGGTGGCTGTCATCCTGGCATTGGTCGGGTACATGCTGGTTGTGAACATCCGTGTCAACCGGACCGTGACCGTCACCTCCGATACGGCGGGCCTGGTCGAGGAACGCGAGAGCAAGGTCGCGGACCTGCGCCAGGACATCAACTCCATGAGCAACCAGATCAACGCCCTGAAGAGTCTGACGGACGACAGGGACGGGTCCAATTCCGGTGAGGATGCCGGGGCGGGTACGGTCCTCAAGGCCGTCCAGGGTCCCGGGCTGACGGTGACCCTGAATGATTCCCCCCTCTGGCAGCAGAAGGTGGGACAGGACGGTTCGGCGGCCAATATCAACGATTACGTGATTCACCAACAGGACGTGGAGAGTGTTGTTAACGCCCTCTGGGCCGGTGGGGCCGAATCCATGCAGATCCAGGACCAGCGGGTACTGCCCACCTCGGCCGTGCGCTGCGTAGGCAATGTGCTCCTCCTGCATGGCAGGAAGTACTCGCCGCCATATAAAATCGCTGCCATAGGTCCGACCGACAGAATGAACAAGGCCCTCAATGATTCACCATCGATCAAGGTCTATAAGGAGTATGTGAATACGCTGGGCCTGGGATGGAAGGTGGAGAATTCCGACAACCTCAGATTTGCCGAGGCTACGGCAGTGCTCCAGCCCCTCCAATACGCATCGGTGGATGAGAAAGCGCAGCAATGACATCAGAAGAGCCAGAAAACAAGGACGCCGTTGACCCGGGTCGGGAAACCGGTCGGGAGCCCGAAAGGGGCCGTAGCAGGCTGGTCTCGGCGGCGGAGGTCCTGGGGGAGCTGCTGATAACCCTGGCTGTCCTCTGTGCACTCTATGTGGTCTGGCAGCTCTGGTGGACGGGTGTCCAGTCGGAGCACCGGCAAATCGAGACCCGCGAATCCTCCGCATGGAGCAAGCCCGCCTCCGGTGATACCAAGCGTGTCGCCCCGCCCCAGGGTGGTGAGCCTCCGGTCGAGCCCAGGTCGGCCTCCGAAGGCGACCTGATGGCCCAGCTCTACATTCCGCGTTTCGGCGAACACTGGGAGCGCAACGTGGTCCAGGGCACCTCACCCTCCCAGCTGGCCTACGCAGGCCTGGGACATTACCCCAACACGCAGATGCCGGGCGAGGTCGGCAATGTGGCCCTGGCCGGTCACCGTGCCGGATATGGTGAGCCGCTGGCCCATGTGGATGAATTCAAGGTCGGCGACGCCATCGTGCTGCGGACCAAGGATTACTGGTACGTGTATCACTACACCTCCTACAGGATCGTCCTGCCCGACCAGGTCGACGTGATTGCCCCCAATCCCGAGAACCCGACCGGTCCGGCCACCAAGAGGATGATCACCCTGACCACCTGCGAGCCCAAGTATTCCACGGCCACCCACCGCTGGATCAGCTGGGGGGAATTCGACTATTGGGCCAAGGTCTCCGATGGCGTACCCAAGGAGCTCATGGGCGACAAGGGGGCCGATGTGGTCTTCGCCCAACAGGCCTCGACCCCCCTGGCCAAGGTCGGCTCCCTACAGAACGTGATCCTGGCACTGGTTGCGGCCTACCTGGTCATCTACCTGGCGGCCCTGATCGCGTGGCGCTATCCGGTCCTTCGTGAGATCAGGGAGGGCACCAGGCCCCGTCCGGTGGCCAGCATCTATGGTTGGCTCCTGCGTCACCAATCCGGCATAGCACCGATTCGTTGGATTCTGATGATCCTTCTCGTCCTGGTCGTCGCCTGTGCCCTGCTGGAATGGGGCTTCCCGTGGCTGGCGACCAATGTGCCCTTCCTCAGGCAGATGTCCAACTACGCAGTCTGAATCCTGACGCGGTATGAGCCCGGGGCCCGCCGGCTGTTGAAGCCGGGGTCCCGGGCTCATGCATGGATGCTGTTGGGGTCCGTTCCTTTGCCGCATGCCGACTCGAGATGCCCCCTCCGCTCTCGGAGATACGGAACCCTACTTGACGGTCTGCTGTTCGCGGGTCACTTTCCTTTCTTCTGATGGTGGGTAACAGGCAGCCGCCCCACAACGCAGGTTGTGGGGCGGCTGCCTGTTCATGTGCTGCGGTTTTGGGAGCTGACCCAGGTCAGTTGCTGGTTGTGACGGTCACGGCCTGGGTGCCATCGACCGATGTTCCCGGTGCCGGGCTGACGCCGGTCACCTTGGCGGTGTCCGAGTTCGGTCCGGACACGGAGACGTTGGTGATGCCCAGGGCCGAGAGCCTGCGCTTGTAACTGCCGAGGGTATCGCCATTGAACGGGGGGATGGGGCCGCCGGTAGTGGTCAGATTCACGGTGTCCTTGGCCTTGTCGATGGCGGTTCCAGCCGCCGGATTCTGAGCGGTCACCTTGGCATTGTCATCGCCCGGGCCGGTGACGTTGATCTTGACGCCGTCACCCAGCTCCTGCTTGGCCTGGGCCAGGGTCTTGCCGATCAGGGATGGCATGTTCATCCCGCTGGATACGGTCAGGGTGATCATGGCGCCCTGCTGAATCGAGGAGCCAGAGGTCGGGTTGGAGCTGATGACCGTGTTCTTGGGCACCGTATTGGAGGCTTCCTCCTGGATGGTGATGTTGAAATGCTGGCTCTGCAGGATGTTGGTGGCCTCATCCTTGGACTTGCCGGCCACGTCTGGCACCTTGGTCATGCCCGAGGAGATGTAGAGCAGGATGCTGCTCCCCTGGGGAATACTCTGCCCGCTGGCCGGGTCGGTCCGGGTCACATGGTCCTTCGGCACGTCGGGGCTGTCTTCGACGGAGGCCGCCGGAGATACCTTGAAACCCGCCTTTTCCAGGGTCGTCCGGGCCTGGCTCTGGCTCTGTCCCTTGACGTCGGGTATGGCGGAATCCTTGGGGCCTGCGGAGAACCAGACGGTTACCGTGGACCCCTTGGGGGCCTGGCTGCCGCCCTTGGGGCTCTGCTTGGTGAAGGTGCCCTTGGGTTCGGAGGAATCGGTGTCCTCCTTCTCCTGGTACTTGAAGCCGGCGGCCGTGATTTTCTCCCTGGCCAGGATCTTCGACATCTGGTTGTTGATGGTCGGTACCGTGGCGGTCTGCGTATGGTCCCTGCCGAGGACGGCCCAGGCTCCCAGACCGATGGCCAGGGCCAGGATGGCCCCCAGGATGGAGCTGATGATGATCCTCTTCCTGCGCTTGGCCTTGTTCTGCGCCGCCCTGGAGGTCTTCTGGGCGGTGGCGATCGGGGCCTCACTGCGGGCGGGGGCCTCGATGGGGTTGAAGGCCTGTGTGGCTGCCGTGGCCTCGTCGGCCGGGGGGAGGGCGGCGGTGGCGGCCTCCTGCTCGGCGTCCTTCCTTGCCTTCATGTTCGAGAGGTCGGTCAGGGGGTTGAAGGCGGCGGCCACCGGGGTGCCACCGTTCATGTAGGCCATGATGTCGTTCTTGAAAGCCGTCGCCGTGGCATAGCGGTTCTGGCGGTCCTTGGCCATGGCCTTGGCGCAGATGGAATCCCACATCCGGGGCAGTCCGGGCACGATGGTGCTTGGCGGGGTGGCCACCTCGGAGACGTGCTGGTAGGCGATGGCCACGGCCGAATCCCCATTGAAGGGGGGACGTCCGGTCAGCATCTCATAGAGGACGCATCCGGCCGAATAGAGGTCGGAGCGCATGTCGACGCTCTCCCCCCTGGCCTGCTCGGGGCTCAGGTACTGGGCCGTGCCCACCACACCCTGGGACTGGGTCATGGTGGCGGCCGAGTCGTCCAGGGCCCGGGCGATGCCGAAGTCCATGACCTTGACGATGCCCTGTTCGGAGATCATGATGTTGCCGGGTTTGATGTCGCGGTGAATGATCCCCATGTGGTGGGAGTACTCCAGGGCGGTCAGGACTCCCAGCATGACCTGCTCGGCATCACGCTGGCTCAGGGCGCCGTTCTCCTTGAGAATGGCCCTCAGGGTCTGTCCCTTGACATACTCCATGACCAGATAGGGCACCCGCTCGTGGTTGCCCTGGTCATCGGTCAGCATCTCCTCGCCCGAGTCGTAGATGGAGACGATGTTGGGATTGTTGAGCTGGGCTACCGCGTGGGCCTCGCGTCTGAAACGGGAAAGGAATATCTCGTCGTTGGTGAGATCGGACCGCATGATCTTGACGGCAACGGTCCTGCCCAGGCGGGTGTCCAGGGCCGTATGGACCTCGGCCATGCCGCCGCGCCCGATCAACTGCCCGAGCTGGTAGCGTCCGTTCGCCAAGGAAGGAGGCAGGGTGATGCTCATAGGGTATCCCTTCGATTCATCGCTTCAGGACCGTCTGCAATGCTGTTTCCATCTTGCGCCCAGGGAAGGCTGAATAGGTTTTTCGCCACGTGGGGCTGGCTGATGATGCGCCTTGGACGGGGTGCATTGGGGTCTATCGTTTCCGTCTGTCCAACCTGTTGATCGAGCAGACGCTGCTCGATCTTGGCCATGGTACGGGAGACCACCAGGGCGTTCACCGGGCGGTCGCGCGGATCCTTGGCCAGCATGGACATGACGAAGTTCATCAATTGGGTGTCTACCGTATCGGGCAGGGGCGGCACCGGGTCGTTCACGTGTGCGGCGGCGATGTCGACCGGGGTGGCTCCGGTGAAGGGTCGGTGACCGCACAGGCCCTCGTAGGCGACCACGCCAAGGGAGTAGATGTCGGATTGAGGGGTGGCCTGGAGACCCTGGGCCTGTTCCGGCGAGATGTACTGGGCCGTGCCCACCACCATCCCGTCCTGGGTGATCTGTCCCTGGTTGGTGGAGTAGGAGACACCGAAGTCGGTGATCTTGACCTCGCCTGTGTCGGAGACCATGATATTGGCCGGCTTCACATCGCGGTGGATCACCCCGTGTGAGTGGGCCACGTAAAGACCCCGGGCCGTCTGGATCAGGATGGGCAGGAGCTCGATCGGGTCCAGGGGTCCCCGGGACCGATAGATGTCGGCCAGGGAGTCGCTGGGCACGTACTCCATGATCAGGAAGCCGATGCCGCCATGTTCGTAGTACTCGAAGAGAGCGGCGATGTTGGGGTGAGCCAGGTTGGCCGAATTGTGGGCCTCGGCCCGCAGCCGCAGGAGCTTGGACTCCTCGTTGGTCAGGTCGCCGCGCAGGGCCTTGATGGCCACGACACGTCCCAGTTCGATGTCATAGCCTTTCCAGACCTCGCCCATGCCCCCCTGGGCCAGGCGCCGGTCGAGACGGTACCGTCGATGGATGAGCTGTCCCTGTATCAGTTTCACTTGGCAGCCTCCTGCATCACGCTCTTCATGATAGGGCCGGCGATTTCCATCCCATAGGAGGAGATGCCGTGAACCACCACGGCGACCGCCACCTTGGGCTTGTCGGCCGGGGCGAATCCTATCATCCACCCGTCATTGGAGGTGTTGCCGTCGCCGATCTGGGCGGTGCCGGACTTGGCGGCCACCTGCATGCCGGGGATCTGCAGTTCCGGGTAGCTCTTGGTGGTCACCCCCTCCATCATCTGGGTCAGGGCCTTGGCGGTGTCCGTCGAGAAGGTCTGCGAGTAGACGGATGGTGTGGTTTCGCTGATGACGCTCAGGTCGCTGGAACGGACCCGGTCAACCAGGGTGGGCTGCATGAGTCTGCCCTCGTTGGCCACGGCTGCGGCCGTCATGGCGTCCTGAAGGGGGGTGGCCAGGGTATCACCCTGACCAATGGAGGCCAGGGCTATCCTGTCGGAGGTCTGGTCGCCGGGGAACTTGGAGGCTACGGCCCGCATGGGGGAACCGGTGGAGTTGGTCCCGTCCAGGGTGATCGTGGACCCGTAACCGAACTTCTTGGCCTGGTTTGAAATGGCCTTGCCGCCCAGGGAGACGCCCAGCTGGGAGAAGGCGGTGTTGGAGGAGTAGGCCAGGGCGTCCTGCATGCTGATCTTGCCGTTGGTTCCATTGCCGGTGGCCGTGGCGTTGGTCAGGTTGTAGGAGGTGCCGGGCAGGGTGTACGAGGCCCCCGCCGGGAGCTCGCTGTCAGGCTTGTATTGGCCTGATTCCAAGGCAGCCGCGGCCACGACCACCTTGAAGGTGGACCCTGGCGGGTAGAGCTGGGAGGTGGCCCTGTTCAGCATGGGGTTGTCGGGGCGGGAGGCCAGGTCCTGGTAAGCCTTGGAGGCGCCGGCGCTGTCATGGCCCGTCAGGGTGCCGGGGTCGTAGCTGGGGGTGCTGACCATGGCCAGGATCCGCCCGGTGGACGGCTCGATGGCCACGACCGATCCGGACAGGTTACCAAGCATCCGGTAGGCGGTCTCCTGCATACGGGGGTTGATGGAGGTCTCGATGGAGGCCCCCTTGTTCTGGGTGCCTGTGAAGAGTGACTTGACCCGGTCCATCCAGAGGATGTCGGACTGCCCGCTCAGGAGGCGGTCCCTGGAGGCCTCGATGCCCCGGTCGGCCGGGCTGGTGATCGAGTAGTACCCGGTCACCGGAGAGTAGATATCCCCGTTCTTGTATTTGCGCTGATACTGGAAGGAATCATCGGTGGGATCGGACTGGGCTATGACGGTCCCGTCCGAGGCCAGGATGGCCCCTCGGGGGGCGGCATACTCGTGGTAGAGGGCCCGCATGTTGCGTGGATCGGCGTTCAGGGAATTGGCCCGGACCACCATGATGATGGTGCTGGAGATGCCCAGGATGACGAAGAGGGCGATGACCGCATTGAAGAGCTGTCGCAAGGCCTTGTTCATGCTGCCCCTCCCTTCACCTGTCGGACCGGGGAACCGACGGTGTCTGCCCGGCTCTCGGTCTCGGCCCCACCCTGGGCGTGACGGCCTTCCGCCTTGCCGGATTGGCTGCCATGGCCTGCTGGGGACCCGTGGCCCTCCCTGTCGATCCCTTCCTCGGTCTCGTGCTGGCGCAGGACCGCCAGGGCCTCGTACTTGAAGGTATCGGAGGAGACCTCGGGGGCGGGCTTGTTGGCCGCGTTGGAGATGATGATCAGGAGGATGGCCAGGATGCAGTTGGCCACCAGGCTGGAACCGCCTGCAGCCATGTAGGGCATGGTCAGACCTGTCAAGGGGATGACCAGGGTGATGCCGCCCACGACCGTGAAGACCTGGAAGGCCATGGTGAAGACCAACCCCGAGGCCAGGAGCTTGCCGAACCCGTCCTTGATCCTCATGGCCGTGATCATGCCCGAGGCCACGATGACCAGATAGAGGGCCAGGACGACCATGAGACCGGAGAGACCCAGCTCCTCGCCAACAGAGGAGTAGATGAAGTCGGAATTGGCCAGAGGGGTAATCCAGGGGCGGCCCTGACCCAGGCCGGTGCCGGTCAGTCCGCCGGCGGCCAGGCCGAAGATGCCTCTGACCAACTGGCCGGAGCCCCCGAAGGCCTTGCTGTACTCGGCATCGCTGAAGGGGTGGAGCCAGGCATCGACCCTGGCCCCGACGTGGGCAAAGACCATGGAGGCCATGACGGCTCCGGCGACGAAGAAGACCGCGCCGATGACGATCCAGCTGGTCCGGCCGGTGGCCACGTAGAGCATGGAGACGAACATGGCGAAGTACATGAGCGAGGTGCCCAGGTCGTGCTGGACGACCAGGACCCCCAGGGAGATCATCCAGACAATGATGATGGGGCCGAGGTCCTTGATCCTGGGCATCCTCATGCCCAGGACCTTCCGGCCGCCGACGGCCAGCTGGTCGCGGTGGTCGAAGAGATAGGCGGCGAAGAAGAAGGCCAGGAAGAGTTTGGCGAACTCGCCGGGTTGGATGGTGTGGGACCCCACCCCCACCCAGATGCGCGCCCCGCCGATCTCACGACCGACGACGGGGAGCATGGGGGAGAGGAGAAGGACCAGGCCAACGACCATGCTGACGTAGGAGAAACGGCGCAGCACCCGGTAGTCCCTCAGGGTCACTACCAGGATGCCGCAGAGGACCAGGGCCAGGCAGAGCCAGACCAGCTGGGTCATGCCCACCTTGGTCGGACTGCCAATCTTGGCGTTGTGCAGGTCGATTCTGGTGATCAGGGTGATGCCCAGGGAACTCAGGATGACCAGGCTGGGCAGGATGACCTGGCTCCCGTAGGGCTGGAAGACCTCCAGGAGGGCCCAGAGCGCGATGAAGAGGACCGCCGTCACCAGGAGCATGGAGGTGAAGGAGCCGGGTATGCCCCCCCCGGTCCGGGCGAACATCTGGAAGAACCCGATGAACCCTACCAAAAGTGAAAAGAGCAAGAGCAGCAGGCGTCGCAGGCGTGTGGAGATCATGAGGAGTGCTGACCGCCCTCTGACTTGCCTGGTGATGACGAGGACGAGGCCGAGGGGGAGGCGACCGGCTTGGTCTTGCTGCTTCCGCTTCCCTGTTCCGTCTTCAGGTTTTTGGCCTCGCGCCTAATCAGGGCGGCATGCTCCTCGGCATCGGTCAAGCTGGAGACCGTGATGCCCTCGTCGAGCTGGTCACGCCAGGACTGGGGCAGGCTGCTTATCTTGATGTCGGTCGACTTGACCGGGTGGGAGAGGGGGACGGCGAAGGCCTTGGTGGGCACCCCTTGGTAAATGGTGACCCTATCGTTCTCCTGACCCAGATAGTACTGCTGCTGGCTCCAATAATAGGCGGCGGCCGTTCCGCCGACCAGGGCCACCAGGACCAGAGCCACGATGGAGGCCAGAATGAGACGGAGCCGACGACGGTGCGAGCGGTCGCGCCTGCGTTGTTCCAGGTGTTCCTTGTGGATGGCGTCGGCCACATCAGGGTCGTAGGGATCGTCCGTCTGCGAGCCGTCCTCCTTGAGGATGACCGGAATCTCTCCCGTATCGGGCACGTGGCGCTCGCCGCTCTCCTCACGGGCGGACGAAGGCTGAACCATGACCCCTTGGATCTCCTCTTCCTTGTCCAGGTCACCGCCCTGGGTCAGTGCGGCGGCCCGCTTGGCGGGTGACTCGTTGGATTCATCGCGGAGCCTGGGCGTGGCCGCGACCGGCTCGTCGAGGATGTCGGCCAGGGCCTCCAGGTTTGAGCTGGCGGCCCCACCGACAAGGGGGGTCTGGTGGGGAAGGTCGAAGGCATCGGCGTCCAGGGCCAGGGTGGCATCGGCGATGATAACGGTGACGTTGTCGGTGCTGCCGGCCTTCAGGGCCATGGTGACCAGTTGCTGGGCGCACTCGGCCTGGTCGGAGACCGATTCCAGGACCTCGGTGATGGTCGAGTCCTCCAGGACCCCGCAGAGACCATCGGAGCATAGCAACCACCGGTCTGCCGGACGGGCCTTGCTGATGGAGATGTCGGGCCGGGGGTCGATGTCGAAATCGCCCAGGACCCTCATGACCACGTTGCGCTGGGGGTGGCTCCTGGCCTCGGCCGGAGATATGCGGCCCGTGTTGATCAGATGTTGGACGTAGCTGTGGTCCTGGGTCATCCGTACCAGCTTGCCCTCGCGCAGGAGGTAGGCCCGGGAGTCGCCGATGTGGGCCAGAACCCAGGAGCCGTCGGCCAGGGCCAGGGCGGTGACCGTGGTCCCCATGCCCGAGAGGCGGTGCTCCCGCTTGGCCTTTCCCACGATGGCATCATGGGCGGCGATGACCGAGGTCTCCATCATCAGGGCCAGGGATTGCGGGTCCTGATGATGGTCGTCACACTCGATGTGGGCCAGGGACCTGATGGCGATGGTCGAGGCCGTGTCGCCGCCGGCATGGCCACCCATCCCGTCGCACATGGCCACCAGGCGCTCGCCTGCGAAGGCGGAGTCCTGGTTGTTGCTGCGCACGTAACCCACATCGGAAACGGCCGTGGAATAGAGGAACAAGCGTTGTGATTGGTCGGTCTGGGTCATGGGCGCCTACCTCAACTCAAAAGTCGTGGCACCGATTCGGACGGGCACCTCGGCCGGCAGGATGGTCGGCGCGGTGATGCGCTGCCCCGAAACGATGGTGCCATTGGTGGAGCCCAGGTCTTCGATGGCCCACTGGCCGGTGGCCGGGTCCTCATAGACCCTGGCGTGGTGTCCGGAGACGAATTCGTCATCCAGGACAAGGGTGTTGGAGGAGGAACGACCCAGGGTGATGGGCTGATCCGAAAGCGGGGTGGAGGACCCGGCCAGGGGTCCGTCGATGACCACCAGGAGGGTGGGGCCTACCTGCTGCCCCGATGAGGGCTGGTTGACGAGGACGGGGGAGGTGGAACTGGCCGTCGAAGGTACCCGGCGGCGGGCTGCGCGTTCGCTGCGGCGGCGGGTATGTGAGGTATGGGGCGAGAAGGTCTCGATGTCCTTGCGCAGGGACTGGATTGCCAGCCAGACAAAGACCCACAGCAGAGCCAGGAATCCATATTTGAGGATGGCGAATGTCAGTTCGGTCAGCATAATGATTTCGACCTTACGTCAAGGTCTGGCTATTTACGAATCCTGTTCCTGTGAAGAAGCCCAGTACAGGATGCGGGTGCGGCCAATGGTGATGGTGTTGCCGTCAAGCAGGGTGGCGGCGGGAACCTGGTGTCCTTCCACATAGGTTCCGTTGGTGGATCCCAGATCGCGGGCGACCACGCCCTTGTCGGTGATTTCGATCTGGAGGTGGCGGCGGGAGATTCCTGCATCGTCGATGACGATGTCGCAGGAGGACCCACGGCCGATCGTGGTCTTGGGAGCGGTCAACAGGTACTGCCGACCGTTGATTTCAAGGACGGGGCAGTCCTTGGATTCGCTGGGGGTGGTGACTGGAGCCGCGTTGCCCTGGACGGACTCCGCGCTCAAGTGGAAGTCGCCCTTGTTGAGGTTAAGGTCCTCTTCGAAGATGACCACGACAGGGCCGACAAAAGCGTAATGCTGGCTTTCGGCATACTTGGTGAGATTATCGGCCAACTCGTTGGCCAGGGCTTCGGATCCCCACTGCTCGATCCTGTCGAAGTCCGGGGTGGAGAGTCTGAACCGGTACTCGTTGGGTGCCACCGTGCGGTCGCGACCGACGGGCATGGCCTGCGAGTCTATCTCGCGCTCAAGGGCGCTCGACAGGTCGACAGGCTGCAGATCCTTGGAGCCGAACTTCGAGAAGACACCGTTGACGGCACCTTCCACGCTCTTCTCGAAACGGTCGAGAACGCTCATAGTCATCCCTTTCTAATATAACCCTTTCATAGTACGTGACCGGGGGCAGGGTGGGGGATGAGCCTGAGGATACTTGCAATTTCTTCAATGAAGTTCGACCCTGCAGGCCTTATGGAAGGAGATGGGTGTCATCCGCCTCTGGGGGGTTGCTCGGGCGGCTATGCGGGGTCGAACCGGCCGAGGTGCCTTGATACGGGGATTCACCTTTGGGAGAGCGGAAGCCTATCATCGGTGCAGGTGCATGGCCTGATGGAAGGTCCATGCCGGAGCGCTTGGCAGGAGAAGAGCATGGTCGAAGAGGAGAACCCGAATAAACGGGAGTCCGGTCCCGTTTCGGCAATCGAGGACTTTCCGCGTATGAAGGCCCGCACCCTCAGGTTCACCCTGGGTGCCCCACGGTCCGCCAGGGCCATTGGGGACGGTTCCCGTGCCCTCTTCCTGCGCTCTGATGGGCCGGAGGATCTGGTGACCTCCCTCTGGCTTTCCTCCTTCGATGCGGATGATCACCACCATGAGGTTCTCCTGGCGGACCCCAGGGACCTCCTGGCCGATGCCGACGAGGAGGACGTCCCCGCCGCCGAACGGGCACGGCGTGAACGCTCGCGTGAAGGCGGGGAGGGAATCGTCTCCTACAGCGTGGACCGGTCCGGCAGCCGGGTGGTCTTCACGCTCGGCGGCCAGCTCTGGCTGGTCCAGATAGCCCGGGACGGCCTAAGCGCCTCGACCCGGACCCTGGGGCGGATGGAGGCCGACGGGAGCCGCCACTATGCAGGCCAGGCCATCCTCAACCCGACCATTTCGCCAGACGGGTTCAGGGTGGCCTATTCCACCGGTTCCTCCATGTTCATGGTCCTGATCGGCCGGGAGGCCGGTCTTGACCGTGAGTTCCCCCTGCTCGCCCTGGGTGCCGATGCCGGGCAGGAGACGAGTCTGGGACTGGCCGAATTCGTAGCCGGTGAGGAGATGGATCGGTACCAGGGATTCTGGTGGTCCCCCGACTCCGATGCCCTCCTGGTGGAGCATGCCGATGCCTCGGATGAGCCGGTCTGGTACATCAGTGATCCGGCCAATCCACAGGTGGCCCCCAAGCCCAGGCGCTATCCGCAGGCACTGACCAGGAATGCCCGGGTGGGGCTGGCCATGGTCAGCCTTGACAGGGAGGGCCGACCCTTCCGGGTGGGTGAGGTGGATTGGGACCACCAGGCCTTTGAGTACCTGGCTGTGGTCCGCTGGCAGGACGGGCATCAGCCCCTTCTTCTGGTGCAGAACCGCCGGCAGAGCGAAGACAGGATCTTGAGCGTCGAGGTATCGGCCCTTGTGGGTTCTTCTGACGACGGGAGCGAGAACCGTCCGGCGGGCGAGGATGGCGAAGCCCCCCTGCTCGATTCGGCCAGGGCACCTCGGGTACCCACCCGTGAGCTGGGATCCCACATGAATGACCGGTGGATCGACATCGTGGAAGGGCTGCCGGCCTACCGCCCCGACGGGGGCCTGGTGGACGCCCTGATCGACACCCGGTGCGACACCACACGGCTGCAGGTGGACGGCAAGGCCTTCTCCCCGGCGGGATGCCAGATCAGAGAGGTCATCTCGATCGGCTCCAATGACATTCTGGCAATCGTTTCGACCGACCCGCGCAGTTTCGACCTGATGCGGCTGGGTTACGACGGCAGCGTTCACGTACTCAACCGGTTGCCGGGTCTTTGGACGGCCTCCCGGGCAGGACGGGGGATTGTGGTCGGGTGCCGTACCATGGCCTCGGCCCATGGGCAGATCAAGCACTGCTATCTTGGAGAGGATGACTGCCTTGACCGGTTGGGGGTTGACGGGCTGGGCCTGATCACCGATGACCGGCGGAAGGTCGCCGATGGTCCCGCCTCGACCTCGGAGGCCATGGCTGGCGGAATGTCGGCCGGCACCTCCCGGTCCAGCACCCAGACGGCGGCGGTCGGCCGCGACCAGGTCGATCCCGGCCACCTGAACAGTCTCGGGGCCTGGAGCGCAGTCCTGGCGGACCAGAGCAGCCAGCCAGGATTCATCCCCGATGTCGACTTCGTCCGTATGGGTGCCCACGGCCTCTTCGGTGCCATTGTTCACCCCTCGTCCGCCAGCCCCTATGCCGGGGCCGAGCACCTTCCCGTCCTCTTGAAACCATACGGGGGGCCGGGTGCCCAGCAGGTCCTCTTCAACCAGGCCTATTACTGGGAGTCCCAGTGGTGGGCGGACCAGGGCTTCCTGGTCCTGACCGCCGATGGGCGTGGCACTCCGGGCCGCGGTCCCGCCTGGGACAGGGCCATCTTTGAGGACATGGCCCAGGTGACCCTGGATGACCAGCTGGAAGCCCTCCAGGCGCTGCCTGACTTCGCCCCCGAGGCCGACCTGGACCACGTGGCCATGATCGGATGGTCCTATGGCGGCTTCCTGTCGGCCCTGTCCGTCCTCCGGGCCCCCGATCGGGTTCATGCGGCCTGTGCAGGCGCCCCGCCCACCGACTGGACCCTTTACGACACCCACTACACCGAGCGCTATCTGGGCATGGATCCCGAGGTCTACCGGCGCAACAGCATCATCGATGAGGCCCCGCTCCTGCGCCGGCCCCTGATGCTGATTCACGGGTTCGCGGACGACAACGTGAGTGTGGCCAACACCCTGCGTCTCTCCGGGGCCCTGATGGCTGCCGGGCGGGAGCATACGGTCCTCCCCCTGGCGGGGATCACCCACATGACCAACGATGAGACCGTGGCCAGGAACCTGCTGATCCTCCAGCGGGATTTTCTCTACAAGGCCCTGGGCATGGAGGACCACATGGAACCCTCGTCGGCCCCTGTCCCTCCCGACCTGGCCTAGGAGGTTCACAAAGCCGGGGCTCCCGTGCGGGTGGGAGGAAGGTTCCCTTCCCCTGGCCACGGAAGTCCCGGAATCATAGCGGGGGAGGGGCTTCGAATAGGCCCTGGCCCCCGTTCCCCCCGCTGACTGGATCGGCCCGCATGACCAGTCTGGACAGCGGGTTTGGCAAAGGTGGACCTAGGGCTAGATTGGAGATCATGACCCAGGGATCGGAAAAGTCCGGCATTGACCGGGAGGGGGATTCCACTCCCTCCCCGGCCGGTCGTTCCCTGCCCAGACCCTGGATGCTGGCCCTGTCGGTCCTGGTCCTGGGATCCCTGGTGGGTCTGTCTTCCGGTCTCCTGGCCCTTTTCTTCGAGTGGGCCCAAGGAACCGTCCTGGGATTCGTCGAGTCTCCGGGAGTCTCCACACCCTTCCGGGTGCCGGCTCCGAGACGTATCGTCTCCGTGCTTATTGGCGGCCTGGTTGCCGCCCTGGTCTGGTGGTTCCTGCGCAACCACACCCGCAAGGTGCCCTCGGTGGACCAGGCGGTCAAGGGGGCCGATATGCCTTGTTGGCAGACGGTCCTGCATGTGCTGACCCAGATCTTCCTGGTGGCCGCCGGTGGTTCCATCGGCCGGGAGGTGGCCCCCCGTGAGGCCGGTGCCATGCTGGGTGGCCTCTGGTGGAGGGTGGCCCCCCGCCTTGGTCTGCACAGGGACGACAGGTCCCTCCTGGTGGCAGCGGCCGCCGGTGCCGGCTTCGCCGGCATCTATACAGCCCCCCTGACCGGCACCTTCTTCGGCATCGAGGTGCTCCTGACCCGAATCGACATGACGGCCGTCATGGTCACCCTGGCCATGTCATGCCTGGCCACCCTGGTGGGGGGATCCGTCAAGGGTTTCGACCCCTACTATCTGGTGGGTCACGATTCCTTCTCCCCCTGGTTCATGGCCTTCGTCCTCCTGGCCGGACCGGTCATGGGTCTGGCCGGCGCAGGCTTTCGCCGGTTGACCGCCTGGGCCCAAAACCACCGGACCACAGGGCCTGCCATCCTTTGGCAACTGACCGGAGTGGCCCTCTTGACTGGCCTGGCGGCCATCTGGATGCCCGAAGTCATGGGGAACGGTCGGGCCCTCGCCCAGACCGGCATGAGCCAGAAGATTGTTTCGGCGGGCTCCCCGGCATCGCTCCTGGCCCCGGTGGCCACCCTCCTGGTCATGGCCCTGGCCAAGGCCGTCCTGACGGCTGCCACCATCGGGGCCGGTGCCTCGGGGGGAACACTGACCCCCTCCATTGCCCTGGGCTCCAGCCTTGGTGCTGCCATGGGCCTGGTAATCGTCTGGTGGTTCCCGGGTCTGCCCCTCTGGCAGTGTGCGGTGCTGGGCGCCGCAGCCCTCCTGGCAGCCTCCCAGCAGGCCCCCCTGATGGCCATGGCCATGGTGATGGAAGTATGCCGTCTCCCGGTCGGGGCCTTCATGCCGCTGGGACTTGCCGTGGTCCTGTCGGTGGCGGTATCCCGCGTGTTGCTTACCGGTCGGAGGTCATGATCGACCGGGTCATGGTCGTGATTCCTCCGGGAGCTGCTTCCGAACGATTGGATCGGAGGAATCAGCCGGTCGGACGGTGAAATGCATCGTTGCGCACTTGTCCAGGGATGCGGTACGCCATGCAGCAGTGGATGGCATGCTTCCGAGGTTGGTCCATGTGCCCTTCCGGACACCGATCTGCTTCAGGGCCTTGCGGATGAAGATTCATTCGTTTCAGGTAATCGCCCATGAACAGCCTGAGGTGCCAGGTTGGTGAGGTCGACGTGGGAAAGACACAGGCCTTGCGGATGCCGGTCAGTGTCCTCCGTTTCCCCGTCTTCGTGATCACATGTGAAAGCCCTTCTTCCTCTTTCACGACCTTGTCGAAGAAGCCCTTCAGCATACGCGGGATCTCATTTCACCAGATCGGCGTAACGGGAATCAACACATCGCAGGTTCCGAGCAACCCCGGGTACTTGGTGACCAGGGGATCCTTGGTTCCTCCGGCGTGGTAGAGCGAAAGCTCCACAGCGTCGTAGACGGGGTTGAACCTATCCATGTGAGGTCCATGAGGTCATAGACGATGCCATCAGTATCCAGGGAACGAATCACGGACCGGAGGATGGCAATGTGGGACTGCCATCCCAAGGGTGGCAGTGGACGATCAGGGCATGGGTTGGCTTCATGCTTCGATCCTTCCTCATAGGGACCGACGTGCGTTCAGCTTCTGGGCCTGGTATGGGGTGTTTCGGGACAGTTCGGGCGGGAGGTCCTTGGGCAGCTGCTGATGGGCCAGACCATGCAGCCCCATCAGCATCGGTTCGGTCATGACCATGCCCGGGACCGAGACCGTGATGGCGTCCTTCTGGTTGGGCCAGGGCACCGGGGAGAGCCGACCCTGGCGATCTGACGTGCCTGGTCGGCGAAACGGGAAGTTCATCCCTGCCCCAGGGCATGCCGGCATTGCGGGTGGCATCGATGGCATCCTCCAGTGGTGAACGTAGTGGGGTCCGGCAGGTCGTCGAACCCGATCGCTTCCGGTCCTTCCTGATTTCCTTCGGACGCTCCTCCCGGGCGGCCTCGCCCTCCTCGTCCTTGCTGGCCTTCTTCTCGTTCTCCGAGTACCGCATGACCCTGTCGCCGCAGGAAGGAAGGACCACAGTAGCCCTGGTCAGGACGTCGCCCAGGCTCGTATCCGGGTCATCCACGGCCGCCGGAATCGTTTGACCTGGCTGATCGACGGTCCGGCGATGTGTATCAGGGCATCGATCAGGTGCGATTTTCTCAGATGGGATTCGTCGTATTCGCTGAGTCGAGCCCTCACCTTCCTTCCCGGTTGTGGCATCCCCTCGCGGGGGTGATACTTGATCGTGGACGCCGAAATCCTACTCCGGCGTGAGAGCTCAGCCGGTTTCATGCATTCCTTCTGAAAAACTCGTAGTCCCCATGACGGTGTGGTCGAGCGGTTTGAAGCAATTTCTACTGCATGCATTGAAAAACAATTATCTCATGTTTAAACCGCCCCGCCAGCCTGGCGGTCAGCTAGCATCGAGAATCAAGGATAGCGGTGGGATTCCTCAGAGGATTCACGAAGAGCTGACCCGATTGGACGGTAAGGAAGGGTAGCTATACTCGGGCCGGGTGAATTCCACTGGCGGGCATACCATATCGTCAGGAAGGGCCCGGCTGGATCCGGTTCGGATGAGTGAAAAGGAGGTTCCTGGCGGTGAGGACCATACTGGCCATCTTCAGGCGTGACCTCTGGCGGATATTGCGCAACCCCGTGGCCCTGGTGGTCACGATAGGTGTGGCCGTTCTTCCCTCCCTGTATGCCTGGTTCAACATCATGGCCCTCTGGGACCCATACAGCAACACCAAGAATCTTCCCGTGGCCGTGGTCAGCATGGACCGGGGCACCCAGTCGCCCCAGACCGGCAGACTCAACGCCGGGCGGTCGGTCATCCAGGAGCTGCGGTCCAACAAGAGCCTGGGATGGAAGTTCATGGACGACGACAAGACGGCCATCGACGAGGTCCATTCGGGCCGGTGTTACGCGGCCATCATCATTCCCGAACGGTTCAGCTCCGACCTGGTGGGCATCGTCGAGGGGACCGGGAGCAAGCCGGCCCTGAGCTACTACGTCAACGAAAAGAAAAACGCCATCGCCCCCAAGGTGACCGATACCGGTGCCTCCACGATTGACCAGGAGATCAACGCGGTCTTCGTCTCCGCTGTCAGCGACGTCCTGGCCGGGAAGGTCCTGGAGACCGCTGGTGACGCCAAGGAGGCGGCCAATCAGACCCGGAGCCAGGTGGTGGTCGACCTGGGTCAGACCATGGACCAGATCGACCAAATGACCGACCAGCTGGACCGGATCGACTCCACCATGGGGCAGGCCCGGCAGACCGTAACGGACTCCAAGCAGAACATCAAGAACCTCCAGGACCAGATCTCCTCCGCCCAGTCCACCCTGGGCAAGTCCCAGGGCACCATGACCCAGACCCGGGACGACAGTCTGAGATTCTCGACCGCCCTGAACCAGGCCCTGGCAGATGGAACCACCCACCTGTCCAAGGGTATAACCGATGTGAATACGGTGGCCGGTGGGATCACCTCGGGCCTGAACGCCACCCAGGACAGGGTGGATAGGGTCGACTCCAGCCTGGGGCAGCTGGTTGACGCCAACGGGAGGGCTATAGACGGGCTCCAATCCGGGCTGAACCATTCCGGCCTGCGCCCGGGAGACCCAGCCTATGACACCATCCAGCAGCAGATCACCAGTCTGGAGACCACCAACAGGCAGCAGAAGACCTCCCTGGACGCCTTCAAGAAGAATTCATCGGTTGCCCTGAAATCGGGCAAGCAGGCCACCTCGGACCTGAGCTCGGCCATGACCGCCACCGGCAGCACGGGCATCGCGGCCCTGACCACGGCCAGTCAGGGACTGACAGGCTCCACCATGCCCAATCTCCTGACAGGGCTGGATAACCTTAATGCTTCCAACGGGTCCCTCCAGGGCGCCCTGACCAGCCTGTCGACCACGGCCGCCCAGACCGCCACCCTGCTGGACCAACTTGATGCCACCATCGGTCAGGCCCAGTCCACCCTGGCCACGACCAAGACCTCCCTGATCTCGGTCAGGTCCGACCTGGACGGGGTCCGCACCGACGTGGCCGCCCTGGGGTCCTCGGCCGCCTGGAATCGGATATCCCAGACCCTGGGTCTGAGCCCCGAATCCTTCGGCAAGGCCATGGCATCCCCGGTGGAACTGGCGACCCACACGGTCTATCCGGTCAGCAACTACGGGTCCTCGGTGGCTCCCTTCTATACCAACCTGGCCCTTTGGGTGGGTGGCTTCATCCTGATCGCCATCTACAAGCTGGAGGTCGACAAGGAGGGCATCGGCAAGTGCAACGCCACCCAGGCCTACCTGGGTCGCTGGCTCCTCCTGGTCTTCGTGGGCTTCTTCCAGGCCCTGATTGCGACGGTGGGCGATCTGGCGCTGGGCATCCAGTGCCAGCAGCCCTTCCTGTTCGTCCTGGCCGGGGTTTTTGCCTCCTTCGTCTACATCAACATCATCTACGCCCTGGCCGCCTCCTTCCGGCATATCGGCAAGGCCCTGGCCGTGGTCCTGGTCATCCTGCAGATTCCAGGTTCCTCGGGCATGTACCCGATCGAGATGATGCCCGACTTCTTCAGGAACCTGAACCCCTGGCTCCCCTTCACCTACGGGATCAACGCCATGCGCGAGACCATCGGCGGCATGTACGGCTCCCATTACTGGCAGGACATGCTCCATGTCTTCTGGTACCTGCCGGCGGCACTGCTGATAGGTCTGGGGGTGCGACGGTACCTCCTCAACCTGAATGCCCTCTTCGATCGGCGCCTGGGTGCCACCGACCTGATGCTGACCGAACAGAACCACTCGGCCAACCGCAGTCTGAACCTGGGCGGTCTGGTCCGGGCCTTCCTCGGCGGCGAGGGGGACTACCATGCCATCCTGCGACGGCGGGCGCATCGCTTCCTGGCCCTCTACCCCTCCCTGATCCGGGCGGGTCTGGCCCTGGTCCTCCTGCCGGTCCTCTTCCTGATTCTCCTCTTCAGCACCGAGGCCAAGATCGTCATGCTGATCGCCTGCATCGCCTCCATCGTCCTGATTGACACCTACCTGATCGTGGTGGAATACATCTGCGACAGCTATGTCCAGCAGTTGGGCATAGCCGAGCGGCCCGACGAGGACTTCCGTTCCCTGATCCTGCCCTCGGGACGGGTGCGACATCCGGGCCCCCCAGCCGTGACCAGGCTGACCGCGGCCGTCCGCGAATCCGCCCCGGGGCGTGACCATACCGAGACGGACCATGATGATGAGAACGAGGGCGATACCGCCTGGGCGGCATCGCGGGATGCGGTCGACCGGACCGAGGGTTCCGAGGGTGGTGAGCGTCGATGAAGAACATCTGGAGGATCTTCCGCAAGGATCTGACCGATGCCACCAGCAACGTCATCGCCATCATCGTCCTGATGGGGCTGATCATCGTTCCGGCCCTCTATGCCTGGTTCAACATAGCCGCCAGTTGGGATCCCTACAAGAACACCACGGCCATCAAGGTGGCCGTGGCCAACACCGACAAAGGGTTCAAGTCCGACCTGATCCCGGTCAGGATCAACGTGGGGGAGACGGTCACCAGCACCCTGCGGGCCAACGACCAGCTGGACTGGAAGTTCGTCAACCGCGACCAGGCCTTGGACGGGGTGCGCTCCGGCGAATACTATGCCGCCATAGTCATTCCCAAGGATTTCAGCGCGGACATGATGACCCTCTTCTCGCCCGACATGAAGCATGCCAAGCTCGAGTACTACCTGAATGAAAAGAAGAACGCCATCGCCCCCCACGTCACCGAGCAGGGGGCCGACACTGTGGCCACGACCATAGACAAGACCTTCGCCAAGACCGTGGGTCAGGTGGGGATCGATCTGGCCAGCCAGGTATTCACCTACTCTCAGAGTCCCCAGGTCCAGGACTACCTGGACAGGGCCACCGGCCATATCACTCAGATATCGGAGAGACTGACCACCACCTCGAAGCAGGTGAACGCCTACGCGGGACTCCTGGATTCCTCCGGGCAGATGATCGACTCCACCGGGAAGATCCTGGGAGAGTCCGACTCCACCCTTTCCAAGACCAGGGAGTCCCTGAACCGCGGTGCCAAGGGGGCCAAGGACCTGGGCAAGTCCCTCTCCGGTTCGGCCGATGCGGTCAACACGGCCCTGGACCAGGCCTCGGGGGCCTACGACACCATCTCCTCCAAGGTAGATGTCGCCTTTACCCAGGTGGGGAACCAGAGTGATGCGGTCAGCAAGCAGCTGGATGACCTGAGCAGCCGGATCAACGCCTCGGCCGCCAACTACGACCAGATGATCGCCGGCCTGGACGCCCTGCGCTCCTCCGTCCAGTCGGACACCAGCCTGACGCCCGCCCAGCGACAGGCCCTCCTGGACGCCATCGACCAGGCCCAAGCCAACATGCGCACCGCCCAGGCCGCCCAGCGCGACCTGGCCGACCACATCAGCCAGGCCTCCCAGGCGGCCAAGGATGGCAACGACAAGCTGGATGGCCTCCATCAGGACCTGAAGGATATGATCAACCAGGCCCGTACCTCCGTTGATCAGGTGCGCGACCAGTACAAGAGTGACCTGAAGCCGCGTCTGGACGACCTGGCCGGGTCGGTCGATGCCGTGGTCGCCTCGACCGACCGGCTCCTGACCGGCCTGGACGGCACCATCAGGGGGGCCCCGGGCCTGACCGGTTCCATGGCCGACGACATCAGCCACACCAAGGATCAGCTGGGGAGCATCTCCCGGCGGCTCGACCAGGCCTCGAAGAAGCTGACCGACCTGAGTGGACACCTGACCGAGGCCTACCAGGGCCAGGACATCAAGAGCGTCAAGTCCCTCCTGGCCGGTGATTCCGACACCCTGGCCACCCTCCTCGCCTCCCCGGTCGGTATCAACCGGCACGCCGTCTTCCCGGTCATGAACTACGGGTCGGCCATGACGCCCTTCTATACCATCCTCTCCATCTGGGTGGGTGCCACGATTCTCGCCGCCATGATGAAGGTGGCCATCTCCGACAGGAAGAAGGCCTCCATCCTCCGCCTGGGTTCCCTCCAGGCCGCCTGGGGCCGGGCGGACGCCGACCAGGGCGGCCCCGACGACCCCCATCCATGGGGAAGGTTCCGCCCCGAGTCCCCGGGCAACGCCCGCCGTTTCGGTCTCAAGCTCTACCAGGAGTACTTCGGCAGGTTCATGGTCTTTGCCCTCATGGCCATCCTCCAGGGGTGCCTCATCGGTCTGGGTGACCTCTTCTACCTGAAGGTCCAGTGTGTGCATCCGCTGATGTTCATCGTCGTGGCGGTCTTCGCCTCCTTTGTCTTCATGAACCTGATCTACACCCTGGTGGTCTCCTTCGGCGACATCGGCAAGGCCATCGCCGTCGTCCTTCTGGTCATGCAGGTGGCGGGCTCGGGCGGCACCTTCCCCATGGAGACCCTGCCAGGTTTCTTCCAAGGGGTCTACCCCTTCCTCCCCTTCGTCCACGCCATCGGGGCCATGCAGTCGGCCGTGGCCGGCATCTACGGGATGGAATTCTGGAGGGAGATGGGTGCCCTGGCCCTCTTCCTGGTCCCCTCCCTCCTGCTGGGCCTCCTCCTGCGTAAGCCGGTGATTCGTTTCAACGACTGGATCGTCCGGAACCTGGAAAGCACCAAACTCATGTGAGGGGACTTTTCATGGACAAGGTGATGCACCCCGCCCGGGCGATGTTTTCCGCCCATGGACGTGGCCCCTTCCGTACCGGACAAGCTGATATAGGGTTGAGTCATGACCGTTGAGCTGATTGACGAGGAACGGTACGACCAGATCATGCAGGACATCGTCCTGCCCGATCTGGCCGTCTGCCGTCATGAGGGGTGGATGACCTCACACGGAGCCCGAGGCAAGGGTGGTGTCCTGGTGGATGATGCCGATAGGGAGCGTTTCGATTCCAATGACCTTCTCCATTATGTCTGCTATGACCGCACCGAGTTCCAGGACAAGGCGTCCGAGCCCTGCCAGGCCTGTTGTCGGGGGGCCGTGGTCATCTCCTTCGGGTTCTCGGAATTCGCAGACAAGTATCAGGAGATGACCTGGTACTTTCTCATGCAGGGTTATTCGGTCTGCATCCTTGAGCACTGGGGTCATGGGTTCTCCGGACGGGGAGTGTCCGACCCGAGCCTGGTCTGGGTGGACCACTGGCAACGCTATGTGGCCGACCTGGCGTCCTTCTGCTTCCAGGTGGGCCAGTCCTATGCCGGTGACCGGCCCCTGGCCCTCTATGCCCACTCCATGGGCGGCGGGGTGGGGGCCCGGCTCCTGGAGCGTTTCACCACCCTGATCGACAAGGCCGTCCTCTCCTCGCCGATGATCGCCCCCCGGACCGGGTTCATGCCCCTGGTGGCCTGGACCACCGTCGACGGAGCCTGCCTGCTGGGGCAGGGGAAAAGGATGGCACCCGGGTTCGGCCCTTTCCGGCCGGAGGTGAACATGGACAACTACCCCCATGGCAGCCGGGCAAGGGTGGCTTGGTCCCAGCGGCAACGGCGTGACCAGGTCCGCTTTCAGACCAGCGCCGCCACCTTCGGGTGGGTCAGGGAGAGCATGGAACTGAGTCGGGCCATCCTGCGGCCCGGCCAGTGCAGCCGGGTGGAGTCTCCCGTCCTGGTCTTCCAGGCCCAGAACGACAGGTTCGTCCTGTCTGCGCCCCAGGACCGGTTCGTGGCCCAGGTGCGCGATGGGGGTTGCCAGGCCGATCTGGTCAAGGTCCCCAACAGCATGCATGAGCTGTACCAGATGCCCAATGCGGTTCTTGGTCCCTACCTGGAGCGCGTCTTCACCTTCCTGGAGGAGCCCTATCAGCTGGATAGGGAGGGGTAGTCCGCCATACGGCGGTAGCCTGCCCTGGCCCGGGTCGAACAGGGTCCGCCCGCCCCCGAAACCCAACAACGGAGGTCTCAGGGGCGGGCGGACCCTGGTTGCAGGTGTGCTGGACCCTGATTCGACTATCTTGGTCCGCTCACTTGTTCAGGACCTGCTCCGGGTCCTTGTCGAAGGTGTCGACGCAGTTCTGCGAGCAGAAGTAGTAGGTCTTGCCATGGTAGTCGCGCTTGGCTGCGGCCGTGGTCGGATCGATGCTCATTCCGCAGACCGGGTCGGTCACCTTGGCTGCCTGGTCCTGCTGCTTGTCGTGATGATGGAAGAGTCCCATCTTCTGTCCTTTCCCTTGGTTGTGTTCTTGATGGTTGGAAGTGCCGGTGCCCGCGGTCAGGGCGTCCATGTCGATGGGTTTGGGGTCCTTGACCGGCCTGGCCCTGAGCGGGGTGTGACGGAGCCGGTTGGCGTTGAGGACCACCGACAGGGAGGAGAAGGCCATGGCAGCCCCGGCGATCATCGGATTGAGGAGGAGACCGATGAAGGGGTAGAGGAGTCCGGCGGCGATGGGGATGCCCAGGCCGTTGTACCCGAATGCGAACCAGAGGTTCTGGTGGATGTTGCGCATGGTGGCCGCGGAGAGGTCGATGGCCTTGACCGCCGCGTTCAGGTCGCCCGAGACCAGGGTCACGTCGGCCGACTCGATGGCCACGTCCGTGCCGGTGCCGATGGCCATGCCCAGGTCGGCCTGGGCCAGGGCCGGGGCGTCGTTGATACCGTCACCGATCATGGCCACCTTGTGCCCCTGGGCCTGGAGGGCCCTGACGATGCTCGCCTTGTCCTCGGGATGGATCTGCGCCACCACACGGGTGACCCCCACCTGGCCCCCCACCTGTTCGGCGGTGCCCTGGTTGTCGCCGGTCAGCATGATCGTCTCGATCCTGCGCTCGTTCAGGTCATGGATGGCCTGCTTGGAACCGGGCTTGACCTGGTCGGTCACGGCCAGGACCCCGGCCGGTCCGCCATCGATGGCCACGAAGATGGTCGTGCGGCCCTGGTCCTCCCATCCCCGGGCGGTGCCCAGGAGGGATTCCGCGCCAGACCGGCCGGACTCCTGGTCCGACAGGTCGATCTCCCTGCTTTCGAGGAGTCTGCGGTTGCCGACCAGAACATGTTGCCCGCCCCGCTGGGTTTCCCCGCCTGCCGGTTTCTGCACCCGGAAGGAGCCTGAGGGGAAGGTCGCATCGATGCCCGCGCCGGTCGCCGAGTCGAAGCCGGTCGTCGGGACCAGCTCCAGGTTCCGGTCCTGGGCGGCTTGGACGATGGCCTGGGCCAGGGGGTGTTCGGAATCGCTTTCGGCGCTCGCGGCCGCCCTGATCAAGAGGTTCCGGTCCAATCCCGATACGGTCATGGCATCGGCCAGTTCGGGCCTGCCCTGGGTGATGGTGCCGGTCTTGTCGAGAACGACGGTGTCGACGTCATGCGCCCCCTGGAGGGCCTCCGCGGACCGGTAGAGTACGCCGGCCCGGGCCCCGCGTCCGGTTCCTATCGTCACGGAGAGGGGGGTCGCCAGGCCCAGGGCGCAGGGGCAGGCGATGACCAGGACGGACACCGCCGCCACGATGCCATAGACCCCCCGGGGCATGGGGCCGAAGATCCACCAGGCCACAAAGGTCCAGATGGCCACCAGGATGACCCCGGGGATGAAGATGGACGATATCCGGTCTGCCAGTTTCTGAATGGGGGCCTTGGAGGTCTGGGCCGTCTTGACCAGGCGGATGATCTGGGCCAGGACCGTGTCCTGTCCGACCTGGGTGGCCCTGTAGCGCAGGGAACCCGTTCCGTTGACCGTGGCACCGACCAAAGAGTCGCCCTCCTGCTTGAGGACCGGCATGGGTTCGCCGGTCACCATGGACTCGTCCACCGAGGAGGAACCCGAGATGACCTGGCCGTCCACCGGCAGCTTTTCGCCCGGGTGAACCTGGATGAGGTCCCCGACGACCACATCGTCGACGGCGATTTCCTGGGTGGTCTCCCTGCCGTCCTGGTCCGTCCTGAGTACGGTGGCGGTCTTGGGTCTCAACCCGATCAGGGCGCGGATGGCATCTCCGGTGCCGCGCCGGGCGCGCGCCTCCAGGATCTGTCCAAGGATCATCAGGGTGATGATGGTGCCCACGGCCTCGTAGTAAGGCTCACGGCTGCCCTCGGGGAGGAGGTTGGGGGCCACGGTGACCACCAGGGAGTAAAAAAAGGCCGTGGCCGTGCCCAGGGCCACCAGGGAGTTCATCTCGGGGGTCCGGTGTGCCAGGGCCAGCCATCCGGTGCGGTGGATGGGCCATCCCGAATAGAACATGACGGGCAGGATCAGGATCAGCTGGACCCAGGGGTTCATCAGGATGTGGGGCATGGGGATGAACATGCCGAACATGGCCGGGATGAAGACCGGGAGGGTGAAGACCAGGGCCACGATGAACCGCCGTGTCAGATCACGAATCTCGGCTGTGCGCTCCTGGTCCGCCTCATCCTGATCGCTGCCGCCCTTGTTCGGGCCGGTCCCTCGCTCGTTTCGTGGTTGCATGGTCAGGGTCTGGTCGGATTGCGACCGGCTGGTTTGCCCCTGCCCGGGTTCTGCCTGGGTCTCCTTGGCCTGGCCGGTGTTCCCGGCACCGGAGGTCTCCGGGCCATCGGTCGCCCGGAGCATCCCGTGGAGCATGTTCATTCCGCAGGCGAAGGGGTAGTCCCCGGCCTTGGGTGGGGTCAGCTGGATGGTCGAGGTCTGGAAGGCGGGCAGGGTCTTGTCGATGTTGAAATCGTTGAAGACCACGTGGGAGGAGCACTCCCCGCTTTCCTGCCGGTCGAAGACCAGCCTGACCGGACTTCCGGCCCGGACCTGGATCAACTGGGGGCTGTATCCGCCCTTGACCGTGATCCGGACTGTCTGGATTCCGTCCTCCTCCTTGGCCCGGGTGGCTTCCTTGGGCGCGAAGAAGTACCAGATGATGCCGGCTGTGATGGCCAGGGCCGCGATGAGGACCAGGATGCTGCTCATGGAATCACCCTTTCGGAATGGTTTGTTTCCATCATACCCCCGGGGGGTATACTGGAAGTGGATTTCAACCAATGGCTTCATGAATTCGTCCCCTCGGAGGGGCCGGATGGGGCCCGGGCCAACCCCCGGTTCCCGCCTTACAGGCCGTGGGCCGACCAGAAATGGAGTGGACATTGCCCGGATATGCCAGCGACAAGAAGAGGACCATCACACGACTCCGGCGTGTCGAGGGTCAGGTCAGGGCCATCGAGCAGATGGTCGAATCCGATACCTACTGCATCGACATCCTCACCCAGATCGCCGCCTCCACCAGCGCTCTGAAGTCGGTGGCCCTCACCCTGCTGGACGACCACATGAACCACTGCGTTCGCCAGGCCGCCGCCAAGGGTGGTGAGGAGGCCGACGAGAAGATGGAGGAGGCCTCCGAGGCCATCGCCCGTCTGGTCCGTTCCTGAACAGTCCTCGAACCGTTCATGAGCCATTTGGTTCCTAGTGGTAGGCCGTCGTCGGTGACGCGGCTGGTGGGCGAAATCGGCCCACAATAGCGCCACAATAGCGATCCATAAGCAACCGATATATCCGTTCCAACGGAAACCGGTGACTTCCCGCTCTTTCCCTGCTAGATTGAACCCTGACCTTGGGTCGATCGGCCCCTGGACGGAGAGGTTGAGGAGGAGGCGCGATGTCGGAGACGAGTTGGGATTGGGCGGCCCTGATAGTGGTCGTCGTCCTTTTTGCGGGGCTGGCCCTGCTGAGCAGGAAAACCAGGGTCAACTTCAGTTGGCGGGTCATCATAGCAACGGTGTCGGGGATCCTGGTGGGGGTGGGCTTCTCAGGCCATACCACCTACGTGGGGGCCTTCGGTAGCGTATGGTCCAAGGCCATATCGGCCATTGTGGTGCCCCTCCTTCTCTTCAGCATCATCGCCGGCATCGGTCGGATTGGCGGGTCCGGCAGACTGGGGAACATCAGCCTGAGAACCGTCGTCCTTCTTCTGGTCAACACCTTCACGGCCGCTGTGATCGCCCTGGTCCTGGGGTTGCTCTTCCAGGTGGGCAAGGGGTTTGACCAGGCCCTGCCCACGGGGGTCAAGCCCCACGCGGTGCCTGGCGTGGTCGATACCCTGGTCGGGCTCTTCCCCTCGAATCTGGCCGACAACTGGGCCCACAACCAGGTCATCCCGGTCGTGATCTTCGCCATCCTCCTGGCGGTCGCCTTGAACAAGGCGGCCACCACCCCGCGCGGCGAGCAGAGTGTGGCACCCTTCAAGGCCTTCGTCGAGGCCGGCAACGTGGTCCTCTCCAAGGCCACCCAGATCGTCGTCGGCTTCACCCCCTACGCCGTCCTCTCCCTGATTGCGGCCGCCATCGGTCGCAGCAGCCCGAAGAGTCTCCTGCCCCTCCTGAGTGTTCTCCTGGTGGCCTACCTGGGTCTGGCCATACAACTCTTCCTGGCCCAGCCCCTGATCCTGGCCCTGGTCGGCCGGATCAACCCCCTGCCCTTCTTCCGTTCCCTCTGGCCGGCGGGAGTGGTGGCCTTCACCTCCGAGAGCAGCATCGGCACCATCCCGGTCACGGTTCGCCAGTTGCGCTCCGCCGGCGTTCCCGAGGAGACGGCCTCCTTCGTGGCCAGTCTGGGAGCCAACCTGGGCATGCCCGGATGCGCCGGTCTCTGGCCCGTCCTCCTGGCGGTCTTCGCAATCAATGCCCAGGGAGGGTCATACTCCTTCCTGCGCTTCGCACTCCTGATCGTCTTCGCCCTGGTGGTTTCGGTGGGGACCGTGGGCGTACCCGGCACGGCCACGATCACCGCCACCTCCCTCTTCACGGCGGCGGGTCTGCCGGTTCCCTTCATCGCCATCATGCAGCCCATCTCCCAACTGGTCGACATGGGCCGTACCCTGGTCAACGTGGCCGGGGCCGCCAACACGGCCGTCATCGTGGCAAGGACCGAAAACGAACTGGACCTGGACCTCTACAACGGTCGCAAGGTATTCGACGATCAGGACATCGAGGAAGACACGGAGGATATACAGAAAGAGGAGCCGGAAGCCCTGGATTCGGCAACCGTCCCCTCCCTGGATGACTAGATGTTCCTGAGCGAGCATGTTGCTAGCCCCGGACGCCTTCCATTTCTGCACACATGAACAGCAATGCCCCGAGCCCGTGCATGTCATTGATGCTGGTGGGGCGCTGGCAGTATTCCTCATAACTGCCGGGGCCCGTACCAACGCAGATGTCGCTGATGAGGAGGTCATCACCCTGCCGGGTGAGGCTCTTGATGACTCCCCCATACCCCTTGCGCGCCGCCTCCAGGTAGGTCTCGTCCAGGATGCCCTGGTCGACGGCCTTGCAGATGGAGGCCACGAAAAGGCAGGTGCAGGAGTTCTCGGGCCAGTTGCCCTCCTGGCCGACCTTGTCCAGGACCTGCCACCAGCGTCCGTCTGGCCCTTGATGTCGGCAGACGGCGGTCAGGAGATCACGGACCAGCTTCCGCAGGTCTTCACGGCCCGGGTGGTCATCGGGAAGCAGTTCCAACTCATTCGTCACCGCCATGGGCACCCATCCGACGGACCGTCCCCAGTATTCGGGGGAGAGACCGGTCACAGGGTCGGCCCAGGGTTCCGTCCGGTCGGGGTCATAGGCGTGTCTCCAGAGTCCGGTCTCGGGTATGCGGGTCTTCTCCTGCATAAGGAGGGCCTGGGTGACTGCTTCGTTGACCAGGTCCGGCTGTCCGAAACGGGTTCCGTATTCCACCATGATGGGGCCGCCCATGTAGAGTCCGTCCAGCCACATCTGCCGCGGTGCCCCGTCATTGTGCCAGAGTCCGCCCTCATCGTTCTTCGGGTAGTTCTCAAGCTCGCCGGCCAGTTGGTCCAGGCCGGTCTTGTAACGGGGGTCTCCGAAGTGGTCATAGAGAGGGAAGAGGAGGATGCCCGGCTGAATGTCATCCAGGCTGACCGGGTCGTGGTTGAGCACATGGCCCTCTTCGTCCATGTTGGACTCGACCCATGTCCGGATGTAGTCCAGATAGGATTCATCCTTGTTGAGCAGGAAGGTCTGGTGCACCCCGGACAGAAGAACGCCCTGATGATAATGGAAATGCTGGATGGGCGGCAGGGCTGCAGGATCTGGATACCTCCTTCGAAGAGTGTCGATAGCTGCCTGCGCGTATTCCAACGGTGACGACGATGTCTTTTCCATGGATCCTCCCTGGGTCCTGTGCTGGTCGGCGCCCGGGGGCGCTCGGCCTGGGTCTGTCCGGTCTGGCTGTGTATTCCTCACCTATGAATTTATCGGGCCGGACAAGTTCGGGCATTATCTTTCATTGACCTGTCACGGGCAGAACCTGCTGCATTCGGGTGCACATGAGCAGGAAGGCCCCGACGCCATGCAAGTCATTAGTGCTGGTGGGGCGCTCGCAATAGTGGCGGTAATCGCCCACACCGGTGCCGATGCAGACCTGCCCAACCTCCAGATCATCTCCTTTCCAGGTCAGGCTACGGATCACCCCCTGATAGCCCTTTCTGGCGGCTTCGAGGTAGGTCTTGTCCAAGATGCGGGTCCTGACCGCCCTGGCCAGGGCGGTCACAAAGAGGCAGGTGCAGGAGTTCTCGGGCCAGTTGCCCTTCTGGCCGACCTTGTCCAGGACCTGCCACCAGCGTCCATCGGGTCCCTGGTAGTTGCAGACCGCTGTCAGGAGGTTTCTGACCAGGTCCACCAAAGCTGGGCGAGCCGGATGATCCCGGTCAATGGCATCAAGCTCGTCCAGTATGGCCACGGGTACCCATCCCACTGACCTGCCCCAGAATTCCGGTGAGAGCCCGGTCTCCGGGTCGGCCCAGTCGGCCTTGTGGGAGGGGTCGTAGGCATGTCGCCAGAGGCCGACCTCCGGCACCCGGGTCTTCTCCTGCATGAGGAGTGCCTGACCGATGGCGTTGTTTACTAGGTCCGGATCGTTGAAGCGGGTTCCGTATCCGGTCATGAAGGGACCACCCATGTAGAGCCCGTCCAGCCACATCTGGCCGGCCACTCGTTGCTTGTGCCAGAAGCCGCCCTCGTCGTTCTTCGGGAAGAAGCGCAGTTCTCCTGCCAACTGGTCCAGCGCGTTCCTATAGCGTGGGTCGTCGGTCAGTTCCAGGAGAGGGAACAGGAGTATGCCCGGCTGGATGTCGTCCAGGCAGATCTGGTCGTGGTTCAACACTTCGCCCCGCGGGCCTATGTTGGAATCTACCCAGTCCTTGACGTACTGTAGGTACTCCTCGTTCCTGTTCAAAAGGTAGGTCTGGTAGACGCCGGACAGGAACACGCCCTGATGATAATGGAAATGCTGCGTGGGCGGTAGGTCACGTGCCACCGGGAATCGACGTCGCATGGTGTCGACTGCCGCCTCGGCATATTCCAGTGGGGTCGATGGATTCTGACTCATGATGCCTTCCTCTTTGATTGGCCTGTATGGCATATATCATAATTCGCAGGATTCGGCCTCGCCCGGACTGGGTCAGGCCCCGTCGAATAAAAGGTCCCTGGCCATTCGAAGAGCCCCCAGAGCCGGTGGGTTCTTCAGAAGGCACAGATGGAGCGGCCTGGGGCTGCACTCGTCCAGGAGATTGGACAAACGTTCGGCCATAACCGGTTGGTGGGTGATGACTCCCCCGGCCGCCACCACTTGATCACCCTGGGCTCCCCTGGAGACGATCGAGGATATGGACTGTCCGAGACGCTCTACGGCCTGGTCGAGGGTCCGGTCGGCGATGGCTGAACCGGACTTCAGGGAGGAGAAAAAGAGGGGGGCCATGTCACCCCACGCCTTTTCACCGGCCAGGGAGCCGAAAGCCACAGTCAGCTGGTACAGGTCATGGGCCTCCAGTCGGGTCAGCAGGTCCTGGGTGAAGGGGTCCTCCATGGCGGCCTGCTCGCCATGGACGGTGCTGTACCGGATGATCTCCCTGACGGCCTCGCGCACAAGGGCAGGTGCACTGCCGAAATCGCTGAGCAACCAGCCGTAGCCGTACCCATCGGCCCGAAGGAGGGAGTCGCCTGCGGACCTGCCCACTGCCACGGTTCCGGTCCCCACCACCAGGTTCAGGGCCCGGTCGATGCCTGCTGCGGGTCCCAGCAGCTCCGCGTCGTTGACCACCCTGAGACGCCAGCCGGGCAGGTTGGCACCGAGGGTTCTGTCCGCCAGGCTGAGTTGTCTGGGGGAGTCGGCCCCATGCAGACCCAGACAGAGGGCAGTTGTTCCTTGGTCTGTATCGGGTCTGCCATCGCAGTCCGACAGAAAGCCGCGAATCTGGTCCGCCAGACTTATCATGTCGGCCGACCTGACCGTGTCGGCCTCCTTCCGCCAGGCTTGGGAGGGGATAAGGCGGGAATGATGCCCGTTTCGGCCGACCAGGTCGATACGGGTCTTGGTGCCGCCAACATCGACCCCCAAGATGGTAGCTCCGGCGGGGACCCGGGGGGGTGCCGACTCTTCGGTATGCTTCGGTGGCGTTGACCCGCTTTCAATCATGGAAGACCTTACTGCGGACCCTCTGTCCGATTAGCTCGCCGATTCCGATCACCGAAGCGCGATGCCCCAGCTCGGTGGTGACGATGCCCGGCAGATGGGGTATGCGCCCGACCAGACGTTTGTTTACTCCCTGCAGAAGTTCCTCGACGGGCAGAGGACTGTGGATATCCATGACGATGATTTCGGGGTCTACCACCAGACATATGTTGCTGATGGACAGGGCAATGAGATCATACAGGTACTCCCTCTCTTCGCTGCCGGCCCTTCCTTCCAAAGCACTGATTCGGGATATTCGCCACTCCAGGTCGCCTCCGTAGGTGTAGTACCTGCTCAGGGATTCACGGCCGGTCAGGGTGTACCCCATCTCACCGGCCATGCCATGGTGCCCACGCAGGATCCGGCCGTCCATGATGATGCCCGCGCCCACTCCGAAGTGCCGCATCGTGTACCCCACGACGGGGTTCTTCCCGGCCCCGGCACCAGCCAGGGACTCCCCGTAGGCGGAGGCGTTGGCGTTGTTCTCGATCAGGACATCGTCTTCGAAGGCGGTGTTCAGTATGGCCTGTAGGGGGACCTCATTCCATTTGAGTTCGCTGGCAGCGGTCACCAGTCCGTTTTCCTGGACGATTCCGGGCACTCCGACCCCGATGCCATTGCAGGGTATACCCTGGTCGTTGGCCCATCTGCGGAGTCCCTCCACCATGGAGATGATGTGGCGGATGTAGCTTTCGGTCTCCCCCCCTACCCCCGGATCGGGGTTGTATGGGAGGTGTTCCTCATGGAGGATCCGATCATTCAGACTCATGACGGCCCCGTCGATGACGGTTCCTCTGACGTTGATGGACAGCACCGCCCGGAAACGTGCATTGAAGTGGAGTAGGTGGACGGGGCGACCCGGCCCCTCCTTGTTCTCGCGAGTCTCCAGCAGCATCCCGTCCTGCTTGAGCTGGGCGCAGAGACGGTGGACGGTCGGCAGGGGGATGCCCGTTATTTCTGCAATCCGGGTCCGCGATATGCCATCCTCCTGGCAGAGGAGGTTCAAAATGGCGGCTCGGTTGGTGGTGACGGATGTGCCGTTACGGGAGGGTGAGGTCATGCAGGTTCCTTTCAGTCGGGTCGGCTCATGTGTGCGATGGCCTGCATGCTTTGGATGATGGTTTTTTTCTCATGGTAGGACCTTGCCACCTGGTTCCAGGGTTTATGGCACCAAACTTCTACATTTATTATCAGAATGATATTAAAAGAGAGTTGCGGGTCATGTCAACCGTTACAAGAGGAGGAAATCGCAGAACGAATATACGAGGGGGTCCTCCTGCGATGGGTTTGGCGGTGTCGCAGGTATAACACTTGAAAATAAGGGATTTCCGCCCTTCCTGCCGGAGGCATCGAATTGGGATGCTATAGTAATTCTCAGATTGATACCTCACATAGCAGTGGGGCCCTATTCACGAAGGAGTGGTAACCATGTCGAGGAAACTGCAACGGGTCACGGCCGCCGGCCTTGCTCTGGTCTCTGCCTTTGCCCTGGTGGCATGCGGCGGCTCCGGCTCAGGCGATGCGTCCAGGGATGACGCCAAGGAGATCACCCTGACATTTTCCGATGACCAGAACGATGCCTACAAGACCATAGCCAAGCAGTACACCAAGGACACCGGGGTCAAGGTCAACATCATGGAGGTTCCTTACGCCGATCTGAGCACCAAGATCGCCAATGCGGCCAAGGCGAATGATCTGCCGGATGTCGCAAGGGTTCCTCAGGTCAATCCGGTCTGGACCGACCAGCTGGAAGACCTGACCGGGATAGCCGAAAAGCATGGCGCCATGAAGAACCTGATCAAGAGGAACCCCGAGGGGAAGATCCTGACCATCGCCTCCGATATGACAGCTGTGGGGCTTTTCCTCAATACCTCCCTCTTCGACAAGGCCGGTGTCGCCTACCCCGACCCGAACGGTTCCTGGACCTGGGAGGAGTTCATCGATGCGGTGAAGAAGGTCCAGGCTGCCACCGGTGCCAAGTACGGCATGGTGATGGATGCCTCAAGCCACCGTGAACGTTCCTTCCTATACCAGTTCGGCTCCAAGGGGGTCCAGCAGAAGTCGGACGGGACCTGGGCCCTGGACGATAAGGCCAAGACGGCACTGGAGTTCCTGAAGAGCATAGATGACGACAGGGTCATGCCCAAGTCCGTCTGGGCCTCCAACGAGGACCCCTCTGCCCTGTTCAAGTCCGGACAGGTGGCGGCCTACTATTCGGGCAATTGGCAGATTGCCGACTTCAACAAGTCCATCACCTCTTTCAAGTGGAAGAGCGTCATCATGCCGGCCTCCCCGACCAGGGCCACCAACGTGGGAACCAACTACATGGTGGCCCTGAGTGGTTCGGGCAAGAAGTTCCTGGACTGGTTCTACTCCAGGAAGAACTACACGGCCTTCTGCGTCCAGGGCAACTACCTCCCGGCCCTGAATGGAATCACGCCGAAGTATGTCAACCATCAGGAGGATATGCAGCTGTACATGGACGAAATCAAGAAGTCCGACCAGGCTGTCCTCTCCCACCAGGTCATGACTCAGCTGGACCTGGCTCTGAAGGGCTCGGTCCTGCCCAGCCAGGACCCCATGAAGGAGGAAACGGTCAAGTATCTGTCCGACGAACAGGACGTTGACGCGACCATTAAGAACATGAACAAGCTCTTCACCAAGTACTACAAGGTCGAAAAGTAACCGGTCCGCCGAGGCGGAACGATTGAAGGTCGTCGGACCAGGCCGGGCCCCCGTTGGCGGGCCGGGTTCGATGACCGAACAATATGGAGGCGATGAACTGCGATGGCCAAGACCAAAGGAAGACCGAAGGAGCAACATCCCAATAGGCTGAAAAGACAGATAGCGGCCCCGCTGATCCTGATCGCACCAGCGATTGTCCTGTATCTCATCTTCTTCATCTGGCCCGCCGCTATCGGCTTTTTCTACTCATTCACCAACTACAAGGGCCTGTCGAAGTACAAGATTGTGGGCCTGTCCAACTATTCGGCCCTCTTGGCCGACCATGACTTCTGGTCTTCCCTCCTGAGGACCTTTGAGTACATCATCTGCTCGGTACCCCTCAACGTCTGTCTTTCCCTTCTGGCGGCGGTTCTGGTGACCAACCGGAAAGCGATCGGACGGACCCTGGCCCGTACCCTGTTCTTCATTCCTTGGTTGGTCTCGCCCATCATCACCGGTCTGATCTGGAGGTGGATGTTCGGCGAGGGGTTCGGCATCGTCAACCAGGTCATTCAGGGGTTCGGTGGCCACCCGCTCAGGTGGGCCACCGATTCCAACCTGGCTTTCGTGGTCCTGGTACTGGCTGGTGTCTGGGCGGGGATGGCTTTCAACATGCTCCTGTTCATCACGGCCCTGGAGAACGTCCAACAGTCCCTTTACGAGGCGGCCTCGTTGGATGGGGCCAACGCCTGGCAGCGGTTCGTCCACATCACCCTGCCGGGGATTGCCCCGACCACTTTCATGGTGGTCCTGCTGGGCACCATCGGCGGCATCAAGGAATTCGCAATGGTCCAGTCCCTGAACGGCGGTGGTCCCGGCACCTCCAACAGGCTGGTGGTCCAGTACATCTACGAGACAGGATTCTCGAACTCCCGTATAGGTTACGCATCGGCGGCCTCGATGGTGCTTCTGGTGATCCTGGTGATCGTATCCCTGATTCAGATGTGGCTCAACAGGAGAAACGGAGGCCGCTGATATGAGTTCTGCCATCAGTCAAGCCAAGGATGCACCCGTCAGGTCCTCCAACTCGGTCTGGGCCAGGATCAAGGCCCATGGGCCGGCTACGATCATGCTCTGGTTCCTGGTCATCTGTTTCGCCTTCCCCGTCTTCTGGCTGATTCTGTCCTCCTTCAAGGGGGCAGATGAACTGTTCGCGGTTCCTATGAGCTTTTTCCCTAGGAAGTGGACCACAGCCGGATATGCCGAGGCATGGAGCAGGATTGATTTCGCCCGTTACTTCGGCAACACTGCCGTGGTGGCCATCATCACCACCGTTCTTACGGTGATGGTCAGCGCCATGACCGGGTATGCCCTCGCCAAGTACGACTACTGGTGGACCAGGCTCTTCTTCATCGGGATCCTTCTGACCACCATGCTTCCCACCGAGGTCATCATGTCACCCTCGTTCATTGTCGTGCGTGACATAGGTCTTTACAACTCCCTGGCCGGTATCATCGTCCCCTCGATCATCACGGCTACCGGAATTTTTATGTTCCGCCAGTATTTCCTGACCGTTCCGGACGAGATGATGCAGGCGGCCCGGGTGGATGGGTGTTCGGAGATGCAGATCTTTCTGAGGATCATGCTGCCCATCTCCAAGCCCTGTATCGTGACCCTGGCCATCTTCTCCTTCCAGTGGCGGTGGAACGATTACATCTGGCCACTGCTGATTCTGAACGATTCCAAGCGGTTCACCCTGCAGGTGGCCCTGCGCACCCTGGTTGGGGCTGAGAAGATTGACTGGTCCGTCCTTCTGCCGGCATCGGTCATCTCCATGATTCCTCTGGTGCTGATCTTCATGTTCTGCCAGAAGTACATCGTCGGCTCGGATGTGGATGCGGCTTTCAAGGGCTGATTGCTGGCGGTCGGGCCAGTCTCGACCTGAAAGGTGTGAATGATGTCGGATACTTCCTATCGTAATCGGCTTGTCGAGCAGTCCGGAGCCCTGATCCGCCGGAGGGTGGACCGGATCAACCGGGACCGGACCAGCCTGGAGAGGATGACTCACAGACCGACCATGGAGCTGATCAAGGGGATTGTGGCCTTGGCCGCTGCCGCGGGCACCGTACCTGACGAATCCACGGTTGCCGTGCTGTCCGGTCTTCTGGACCACCTGGTCTCCCTTCAACTGGAAGGTGGTCTCTTTTCGGGCGGAGACAATCTGGTCTCCCCACCGGACAGCGCCTTCACCATCAACGACCTGTGTCTGACTCTGGAACTTATGCAGCGGCGCGGCTGCCCGGACAGGATTGTCTCCCTGGTGAGGGAACCCCTCCTTTCCATTGCCCGCAAGACGGCGCCGGCCATGGTCCGCGGCGGGGTCCACACTCCCAACCACCGGTGGGAGATCGCCAGTGCCCTGGTTGGCCTTGATCTCTTCTTGGGGGACACCGATCTGAAGGCCAGGGCCGAGCAGTGGCTCGCCGAAGGCATTGATATCCAGGCGGATGGCCTGTATTCGGAACGGAGTCCCAACTACGCAGCCCATGTGTCAAACCCATGTCTGATAGCCCTGGCCCGGCGGTTGAATCGTTCCGGCTACCTGGATTATGTGGAAGCGAACCTGGAGGCTGATGCCGCCCTGATGAGACCCGACGGGCTGATGGAGACCATCCAGTCACGACGACAGGATCAGAACAGGCCCTTCGACCCGGAGCCCTTCCTCTCACAGGCCCGGCTCCTTGCTCTGGTCCAAGGCAATACCGATGTGGTCTCCCTTGCTTTGGACCTCTCCTCTCGGCAACTGGCCGACCCGACCCGACACCTTGCCGAACTCCTGGTGGACCCCCGACTGGCCGGCCCCCTGCCGGTCAGGGCCACCGAAGGTCCCCGGAAGGATCCGGAGGCCGGTCCGGTCCGTGTTCGTCACTACAGGGAAACCGGGATGGACAGGGTCTTGCTTTCAGGAGATTCCTGGCCTGGGTCCCTGGCCACCGCCTCCGTATATGCCGGCTCAGACTTCCCGACAACAGGGAGGGTGGCTTCGGGGCTGGCCAACAATTCGACAATTATGGACTTCACCACTCCTCTGATCCAGTTGACTGCCCTCAGGTTATCCCCGAACTTCTTCGATCTGGGCCCCCTGCGTCCTCAGGAACTGGAAGCAATGGAGCACGAGTCCACCTGGACCATGCATGATCGGCGTACAAGCGGCTATTACCAGCCGCTGGACCCCGAGTTCCGGAGCCCGGAGGGTTCGTACGACCTGACCGACGAAGGTCGGTTCTTCGCCAGGATGTCCTTCGATCGACGGAGGCGTGATGATATGACCTTGGAATCCGATCTGAGGCTGTCTTTACGGTCCGACGGTTTCGACCTGCGGGTTGACTTCCATGGACCGGTCACCTCCTATGCATGTCTTTTGGGTCTGTCGGGCAAAGACCTTCGTATCGGTTCCGGAGCGGACAGAAGTCCTGACGGGTCTTGGCTGGTGAACGGTTCGGACCGAGTCGAGGTAAGTGCCGGACCGGTCGATGGGGCGGTCGCCCTGACCCTGCGATATGGCGGGGCGCCGACCGGGTCCCCTGTGACCTATGATCCTGGCGAGAGCTACACTTTCGTGAACGGTGACGATGCAGTGGAGGGCAGGAGACTGATTTTCACCGGTCTCACCTCAGCCCCGTTCACCCTATCCGGCCAGTTCGGTGTGGGGCAAGGCAAAGCCTTGAAACAAATATGGGAGCAAGCCAGAGCGATGTTAGGCTGAGTATGCAATCAGCGGTAAAAGCGGTATCTGTCAAGGGCGAGGAGGTTGCAGGGCATGATTAACATAGCGGTACGGGGCCATGACGTGCCGGGCGCGGATAGCTTTGCATCGCTTGGAACCAGACTGGAAGGGTTCGGTGTTCATTCGGTCCAGTTGGCCCTTCCAAGGCAGTTCCCTCGAATCGCCGGAGGCGACCTGATCAATCCGGGCATGGGTCAGTACTGCCGTCGCGTCTTGGAGGAGCACAGCGTATCCGTGGCCGTCCTGGGTTGTTATATCAATATGATTCATCCGGATCCTGCCAGGCGGGAGGTCCTCCTCAGGCAGTTCGAGGCCTATCTGCGTCATGCCCACAGCTTCGGTGCCCCTCTGGTGGCCAGCGAGACAGGTTCGGTCCTGCCGGAACCGACCACCCGTACCGAGGAGAACTTCACCCCTGAGGCCTACGCCCGGGCACGGGATTCGATCGCCAGACTGGTCGCTTACGGGGAGCGCATGGGAACCATGGTCGGTATCGAGCCAGGTATCAATCATCCCATTTACTCGGTGGAGCGCACCAAGCATCTGCTGGACGAGATCGATTCCCCATATCTGGGTGTGGTCTTCGATCCCACGTCCCTGGTTTCTGCCTCAAACTACCGGCACCAGATTGATTACGCCCGGGCCGGGTTTGATGCCTTCGCGGATCGGATTCTGGCTGTGCATGTGCGTGACTATCGGATTCTTCCCGGAAGGGAACAGGTTCAGCCCTGTGACAACGGGGAGGGGATCATGGATGTGGAATCGGTGCTTGATCTGGTCAAGGAGTATCGGCCCATGGTCGCTGTGGTCTTCGAGGAGACCAGGGGGGATGCCATAGGCCGCGTGGTTCAGCGGTACGCTGACTTCTGATCTGGACCAGACCGCGCAGTCGTCAGCCCTGGAGGCAGGTTGAGGGGGCCGAAATGGTCCCCGAGGAAATTGAATTTCGGTCGGAGCCCCATCGGTGCTCCGGCCACTGATAAGGAGGTCATTATGACTGATTTTTCCATGTCGCAGTTTTCCCTGAAGGGCAAGGTGGCCCTGGTTACCGGTGCCGTCTACGGTATCGGCTTCGCCATCGCCTCGGCCATGCATGAAGCTGGTGCCGCGATCGTATTCAACGCCGAGAACCAGGCCGCGGTAGACAGGGGGATGGACGCATACAAGGAGGCGGGCATACCCGCCCGTGGCTACGTCTGCGACGTGACCGACGAGCAGTCCGTGACCCGGTTGGTTGAGCAGATTGACCGTGAGGTCGGCACCATCGACATCCTGGTCAACAACGCCGGAATCATCAAGCGCATTCCCATGCTGGAGATGAGTGCCGATGACTTCCGCAAGGTGGTGGACGTGGACCTGAACGGCCCCTTCATCGTTTCCAAGGCGGTCCTGCCGGGCATGATCAAGCAGGGACACGGCAAGATCATCAACATCTGCTCCATGATGAGCGAGCTGGGCCGCGAAACCGTTTCCGCTTATGCTGCGGCCAAGGGAGGCCTGAAGATGCTGACCCGGAACATCTGCTCCGAGTACGGCGAGGCCAACATCCAGTGCAACGCCATCGGGCCCGGTTACATCGCCACTCCGCAGACGGCCCCCCTGCGTGAACGCCAGCCGGATGGATCCCGCCACCCCTTCGACCAGTTCATCATCGCCAAGACCCCAGCTGCACGGTGGGGGACCACGGCCGACCTGCAAGGGCCTGCCGTTTTCCTCGCCTCGTCCGCCTCGGACTTTGTCAACGGGCAGGTGCTGTATGTGGACGGCGGCATTCTGGCATATATCGGCAAGCAGCCTCAGTAAGCGGCTCTCTCCGCCCATTCCGGTCCCAGGCCTGCATTTGGGCTAACGGACAGTTTCAGAACAGTCAACAGACAAGGAGTATCAAATACCATGAAAGTCGCCCTGATTAACGAAAACTCGCAGGCTTCGAAAAACGGCATCATCTTCCAGTCCCTGAAAGAGGTCTGCGACCAGAAAGGCTATCAGGCTTTCAACTACGGCATGTATGGCAAGGAGGGGGAGAGCCAGCTGACCTATGTGCAGAACGGGCTCCTGGCCTCCATTCTGCTCAACTCCGGGGCCGCCGATTTCGTCATCAGCGGTTGCGGCACCGGTGAAGGGGCCATGACGGCTCTGAACAGCTTCCCCGGCGTGGTCTGCGGCTTGGCCGTGGAGCCTACTGACGCCTACCTGTTCAGCCAGATCAACGGGGGCAATGCTCTTTCCATCCCCTTTGCCAAGGGATTCGGCTGGGGGGCGGAGTTGAACCTCAAACTGATCTTCGAGCGTCTGTTCGCAGAGCCTGTGGGTGGCGGCTACCCCAAGGAGAGAGCCGTTCCGGAGCAGCGCAACGCGGGCATCCTGCGTGACGTGAAGAAGGTCGTCTACCGTCCGCTGCCCGAAGTCCTGGAGAAGATCGACCAGGACTTCCTGAAGGAGACCATCGCAGGTGAGCACTTCAAGGAGTACTTCATGGACAATGCCGAGGATGGCGAAATCAAGGAGATGATCACCGCCCTCCTCTGATTGCCGCCTACCCGAAAGGGAATTTCTCAATAAGGGTTCCTGAAGTTGGATTTCAGCCTCATTCAATTGGACGATTTCATCAAGGCCGGGCCCGGATATGTGCCGGGACCGGTCTCTGTCCTCGTCGGCGGCACGTGGGCCGAATCATCGACTGCGGCCATAAAAGTCCGGTCAGCCGGATGACGGGCTTGCGGAGCTCACAGGAGGTACATCCGTAGGAGCCATGCGACTGTATGATAAGGCAACCAACATACAAACTGCGAGACAAAGAGTGTGCAACAACACTTCAAAAGTGCGAACGGAGGGAGTTGAACCCTCACGAGCATGAGCTCACTGCCACCTGAAGACAGCGCGTCTACCATTCCGCCACGTTCGCAGACAAACAATTATGTTAGCATGAGTCCTCGGGCAAGACAATTATGCGCGTGTTGGTACTACCCCTTGGAGCCATTGGCGTAGAACCGGGTCAGGGTCTCCCGCTTGTAGTCATCGAAGTAACCACCGTCGATGGAGGCGCGAATCTCGTCCAGGAGACGAATGAAGAAGTGCTCGTTGTGGATGGTGGCCAGGGTGAACCCGTTGAATTCCCGTGCCCGCAGGAGATGGTCGACGTAGGCCCTGGAGTAGTGGGTGCAGGTGTAGCAGTCGCAGTCCTCCTCGATTGGGCGGAAGTCGTTCCTGAACCGGGCGCGCCTGATGTTCCAGCGGCCATCCCTGGTGAAGACGGCCCCGTTGCGTCCGCACCTGGCCGGGGCCACACAGTCGAAGGTGTCACCCCCGTTCTCCACCCCGGCGAAGATGTCATCCACGGCCGCGATTCCCAGAACATGTCTGGGCCTGGGTTCGGGCATCTCGTCGCAGATCCAGGCGCAGGTCTGGCCCAGGAGCCGCTTTTCGATGGCTCCGCCGATGCCGACCCCGTCGAAATCCAGGGAGGCGATCTGGCCGGCCGCCCTCCGGCGGAGGTCCTCGTAGTTGGCCCCCTGCACCACACCGAACAGGGCCTGATAGGGTTTCCCCGTCCTCTCGGCGGTCAGCCGCTCATGTTCCGCGACGCACCGCTTTGCCCATCGGAAGGTCCGCTCCACTGATTTCTCCTGGTAGGAGCGGGTGTTCATCAGCGTGGTCAACTCGTCGAAGGCGAACATGACATCGGCTCCGATCCTGTGCTGGATCCCCATGGATATCTCGGCTGAGAACCGATGCCGGTCCCCGTTCAGGGGGGACTTGAAGGTGACCCCGTCCTCGTCCACGAAAGCCAGGCGTTCCTTTCCCTCGGCGATGACCTGGTCCGACTGCATTCCGGCCACATCCATGGCCAGGGTTTTCTTGAATCCCGCACCCAGGGACAGGACCTGGAAGCCACCGGAATCCGTGTATGTGGGACCGTCCCAGTTCATGAACCTGGCCAGTCCGCCGGCCTGATCCAGAATATCCTCTCCGGGACGTTCAAAGAGGTGGAAGGCGTTTGACAGGAGCACCTGGGCCCCCATCTCATGCATCTGTTCGGGCAGGACCGCCTTCATGGCGGCCTGGGTGGCCACCGGGATGAAGGCCGGGGTGCGGATGTCGCCATGGGGGGTGCGGATGATGCCGGTACGTCCGTAACGCCGTCCATCCCGTCCCAACCCACCCGCGGCTGAGGGTAGCTGGGTGACGGTCTCGAAGGAGAATGCGGAACGGTCGCCGGGGCGTCCTGGTTCGGCCCCCAGGGGATTCGTGAGGAAGGTCATGTGTTCACTGTATCGAGACGTCTGCCTAGGGATTCGCGGTCCTGACATCGGCTTTCGGCGGATTGGCGGGTAGCCCACAATCCGCTTTTATAGAACGTTCAGAAATCATTCAGATTGTTTGTCTTAGGCTGATACTGGTTCGAATGACGACTGGAACCTGGAGACCCACGTATAATCGACGGACACCATGGGTTGAAGGGGTGGATTATCAAGCGTTGTCGGCAGAATAGGCAGTGAGCATCTATTTGATTCGAAGGAGCAGGAATGGCTGAAGAGAACAGGCCCGAACCCTGGAAGGGTTCGGATGGGAACCAGTCATGGCAACCCAGTCATATCGGGAATGAGACTGCCGATTCGCAGACCGGAGCCAACGGGCCGACGGGGTCCGCAGGACAGCATGAGTCTGTAGGGCCGAACGGGACCGGGAAGGTTGGCCAGTCTCCGGAATGGAGCCAGTCGACCGGGCAGACCGAGCCGATTTCCCGGCCGCGGTCCGATACCTCGGATCGGGCTACCGCTCCCATGGACCCCGTGCAGGCGACCGGGGATGAGGCACCGGCCGGCTCCATCGATAATGCCCCCGGGACCCCTGATGCTTCAAGCCCCGACCCTGCGGCGACGCACGCGCCCTCGTCCGAGGCGTCGACGGATCAGCATGTGCAGCAGCCCGCGCAGACTTACTATCGTCCTGCGCCACTGTACGGTGCCTATGCCCCTGCCGGTCAGTCCGCGCCCAAACCTTCGGCACCCCAGCAGGGTCAACCCGGCCAGCAGCCCGCTTCCGGCCCCTCGGATCAGTCCGGTACGCCCGGTGCGTTCGGCCAGCCGGTCACGGGCAACGCCCCTGCAGGCAACCGGCCCGGAACCCCGTACCCGGCTTTTGGCCGACCTGCTGCTAATGGTTCTCCGGCCCAAGGTCAGGGCCCCTTCCCGCCGAACGGGGGCAGAACGCCCAATGGTTCCATGGCCGGCGGGTCCTTGAGCGGCACCGGCAAATATGTCTTTACGGCCGTCGTGGCGGCCTTGGTCGCCGCTGCCTTGATGCTGGGTCTGGGTTGGGCCGCCCTCTCCAACGGGTGGGTCAGTCTTCCCAGTTCGTCCAACCTGACTGGGGTCTCCTCCAACACCTCCGGCCAGGGAACGGCCAAGATTCAAGGGGGCAAGGCTCCCGACTGGCAGGCCATCAGCAAGGATGCCTCCGCTTCCGTCGTCTCCATCCAGGTCAAGGTCAAGAACGGCGTTGGCGCAGGATCCGGCGCGGTTATTGATAACCAGGGCCATGTGGTCACCAACAACCACGTGGTCGACGGTGCCCAGGAGATCAACGTCACCCTGTCCAACGGTCAGATCTACACGGCCAAGGTGGTTGGTACCGACACCACGGCCGACCTGGCGGTCATCGCTCTGAACAATGCCCCCAACGACCTGAAACCGATTCAGTATGCCGACTCCGACAAGCTGGCCGTCGGTGAGGACGTCATGGCCATCGGCAACCCGCTCGGTTACGAGAACACGGCCACCACGGGCATTGTCTCCGCTTTGAACCGACCCGTCTCGGTCATGGACGAGAGCAATAACAATCCCGTCGTAACCAATGCCATCCAGCTGGATGCGGCCATAAACCCCGGCAACTCGGGCGGCCCAACCTTCAACGTCGCCGGCCAGGTCGTCGGCATCAACTCCTCCATCGCCTCTATGGCCAGCTCCCAGTCCGAGGCCGGCTCCATCGGCATTGGCTTCGCCATCCCCTCCAACCTGGTCAAGCGAATCTCCGAGGAGATCATCAAGAACGGCAAGGCCAAGCATGTTTCCCTGGGAGTAACCATCACCAGCAGCACGGTTCAGGCCGATGGGGTCACCCGCGGCGGTGCCAAGGTCAACAAGGTGGTCTCCGGGTCCTCGGCCGAGAAGGCGGGCATCAAGAGCGGTGACACCATCGTGGCCTTCAATGGCAATGCGGTCAACAACAACTACTCCCTCCTGGGGTATGTGCGGGCCGCGGCCTATGGCAGCTCGGCCAAGATCACGGTTGTACGTGACAACAAGGCCGTTGATGTGAACGTCACCCTCGATCAGGAGGAGCAGGCCGTCCAGGGCAAGCCCAAGTCCAACAGGAGGAGCTCCGGTAACGATGGCTCAAACCAGGATGATTCGGGCAACGGCAATGGTAACGGCAGCGGTAACGGGAACGGCAACTCCCAGGATCCCTTCGGATTCTTCTTCGGCCAGTGATTCAGGATGGGCTGCCTTCCTGGTGAAGGCAGCCTCCTCGTCGAGGTCGCGGACGCCTACCCTCTGTTCCTGGCTGTTCCGACAGATGAGGGCCGTGGACACCACAGGTTGGTGCCCACGGCCCTCGTTCATCTTGCCCTTGCCTCTCCTCTGAACTGTTCGAAACGACTTGACCATGGTCTGCGATTCAGCCTGATAGAGCCCTTCAACATGTCGCTCAGCCCTGGTGGACCCCGCTGCATATAAGGTGGACGATGAAGCATCATGCACTCATCTGTGCCCTACAGTCTGCCAACCTCGGGAGCGGTGATGAAGAGAATCCTGTCCTGTGCCACAAAGGTGCCCATGCTCTGGCTGGTCTTGGCCTGCGGCCTGGCCATGGGGTTGCTCTGGCATCCCTACCCGGTGATCGCCCAGTGGGTGGTGACGGTCCTGGTCGCCATCTCCCTGATTGATACCCTCCGTGGCATGATCGACGATGTTCGCCATGGCCATGTGGGTGTGGACATCCTGGCCGTGGTGGCCATCCTCTCCACACTGGCGGTCAAGCAGTACTGGGCCAGCTGGGCCGTGGTCCTCATGCTGTATTCGGGTGACGCCATAGAGCAGTACGCCAACAACAAGGCCCGGAGCAACCTGACCCTCCTGATCGAGGCGGCCCCCCAGGTGGCCCACGTGGTGGATGGTGGAAGCAAAGCCCGTGTCGATGGGCGGAACCTGCCCAAGGAGTCGGATTGGAAGACGGTTCCTGTGGGCCAGGTGGCCCTGAATGACCTCCTGGTGGTCAAGCCGGGGGAGACCGTTCCCGTGGACGGGGAGATGATCAGCCACTCCGCCACCCTGGACCTCTCGACCATCAATGGGGAACCCATGCCGCGGCAGTTCTACGAGGGCTCCTTTGTGATGTCCGGAGCGGTCAATGGGGCCGGGACCTTCCTGATGCGGGCCCGACAGCTTTCCAGGGATTCCCAGTACCAGCGGATCCTGAACCTGGTCCACTCGGCCCAGTCCTCCCGGGCGGCCGTGGTCAAGACGGCCGACCTGATGGCCGTTCCTTTCACGGTCCTGGCCTTCATCATCGCCTGTGTGGCATGGATTATCTCCGGGGAGCCCACCCGCTTCGCCCAGGTCCTGGTTCTGGCCACCCCCTGCCCCCTTCTGATCGCCGCCCCGGTGGCCTATATGGCCGGGTCCGGCAGGCTTGCCAAGGCCGGGATCCTGATCAAGACCCAGGACGTGATTGAAAACCTGGGCAGGGTCTCCCATATCTTCTTCGACAAGACAGGCACCCTGACCGTCAAGCGTCCCCGGGTCACCCATGTCGACATGGTCGACCGCCAGAGCTCCGAATCCGAGACCAGGGAGGTTCTGGCCATGGCCGGGGCAGTCGAATCCTACTCGGTCCACATCCTGGCCAACGGCATCACGGCGGCGGGCAACCAGGCCGAGGAGGAGCGTACACGTCAAGGAGGCACCCGGTTCAAGGCTCAGGACGTCCAGGAGGAGTCAGGCAAGGGGGTTCGGGGCCTGATCGGTGGGCGAGTGGTGCGCGTGGGCCGCCTGGCCTATGTGACGGGTGATGATTCCGCGGCCTCCGGCCAGACCTTCTCCGACCTGGCCCCTGAGGAGATGGCCGCCTATGTATCCGTCGATGGGGACCTGACAGCCAGGATCGTCATGAGGGACGTGCCCCGGGATGACGCTGCGCAGACCATTGCCGACCTGCGCTCGCTGGGTATCGAGCGTCTCTCCATGGTTACCGGCGACAAGGAGGAGTCGGCCAGGATCATCGCCGACCAGGTGGGCATCAAGGATGTCCATGCCTGCCTCTTCCCCGAGGACAAGGCGAATCTGATCGTCAAGGCCTCCACGGAGCAGCCCAACCAAGAGCCCTGGTGGGATTGGTGGCTCTCGAAATTCGTGGGCGAGTCGGTGACCAAGTCCATCACGATGATGGTGGGCGACGGGGTCAACGACGCCCCGGTCCTGGCGGCGGCCGATGTGGGAATGGCCATCACCGACGGGACCACCACGGCGGCCTCCGAATCCGCTCAGGCTGTCATCATGAACGACGACATCGCCAGCCTGCCCCGGTCGATCGCCATCGCCCGCCGGACCAAGAGGGTCATGCTCCAGGCGGTCCTGGCCGGGCTCTTCCTGGCCACGGTGGGTATGATCTGCGCCGCCTTCGACCTGATTCCCGTCGTCGTCGGCGCCTTCATGCAGGAGGCCATCGACGTGGTCTCCATCCTCTGGGCCCTGACCGCCCTTCTCGACAGGGACTGAGTACCATGTTCCGGCCCATGGCCGGAACTATCCGGCGACATTCACGCTTGCGGGGATTGGCGTCGGCGTCTTGCCTGCCCGGCATCGGTCGTTCCGGGGAATCTCCTGAAGGGGATGGGGCCGCCACCGGTTTGGTGAAAGTCCCGGGGAGTGACCACGATCCGGTCTGTTTTCGGATGCCGCCTTGCGTTAGGCTGGTCGGCATGAATGATAATAAGGTCAACAATTCCACTGTTTCTGCATCCCCTGCCGGCGATGAGGCCGGAAGCCAGCTGCGCGTTGCCGTCGTGGGTGCCGGTCCTGCAGGGGTCTATGCCTCGGATATCCTCCTGCGCCAGCTCAAGGAAAAGGGAGACCGGCTCGGGCTCGGTGACCATGCCCGCATCGACCTCTTCGAGAAGCTGCCGGTTCCCTTCGGCCTGGTCCGCTACGGGGTGGCGCCCGACCATCCCAGCATCAAGTACATAGCCGGGGCCTTGGAGAAGACATTGGATAATCCTGATATCCATCTCTACGCGGATGTGGAATTCGGCCGCGACATCTCCTTGGATGACCTGAGGGAGCGTTACGACGTGGTCCTCTTCGCCACCGGGGCCGTGGACGATCGCCCCCTGGAGATTGCAGGGCACGACCTGGACCATGTCTACGGTGCAGCCCACTTCGTGGAGTGGTACGACGGGTATCCGACCGCAGACCGGGAGTGGCCCCTGGATGCCGAGAAGGTGGCCGTAATCGGTGGCGGCAACGTGGCCATGGATGTGGCCAGGATTCTGATGCGCCGTGCCGATGACCTCCTGGGCACCGACATTCCCGACAATGTCTACCAGGGCATCAAGGGCAACAAGGCCCGTGAGCTTCACATGTTCATCCGCCGTGGACCGGCCCAGGCCAAGTTCTCCGTCCAGGAGCTGCGCGAGCTGGAGAAGCTGCCCGGGGTCCAGATCGTCCTGGATGAGGAGGACTTCGACCTGGATCAGAGGACCATCGAGCTGGCCGGCCAGGACAAGCTGACCAGACAGATGTTGGAGGAGCTTTATGCCATCAAGGACATGGCCGAGGACATGGAGGCCGATGGCGGTGTCGACTGTGAAGGCAATCCCGCCGATCGAAGGTTCTGCATTCACTTCTACCGGATGCCGGCAGCCATCATGGGGCATGACGGTAGGGTGAGCGGCATTCGCCTGGAAAAGACCAGGGTGACCCCAGAGGGCACCATGGGCGAGGTCGGCGAGTACGAGGAGTACCCGGTCCAGGCCGTCTACCACGCCATCGGCTACAAACCGGCCGAGGTCAGCGGTATTCCCTATGACTTCTCCCGGTACACCCTGGCCAATGAGCATGGTCGGATCTACTCCGCCCCCGAGGCCGAGGGGGGTCACCCGGTCGAGCGTCTCTATGCCACCGGCTGGGCCAAGCGTGGTCCTGTGGGTTTGATCGGATCCACCAAGTCCGATGCCCTGGAGACCATCGGCAATATGCTGGATGACCTGGCCTCCACCGATGCCCATGGCCGTTTCGCCCCTGACCGTGCCGATGACTCCATCGACCGGCTTCTGGCCTCCAAGGGCATTGCCCCCATTGACTTCGCCGGCTGGAAGCGGGTTGATGCCCACGAGCGCGCCGAGGGTGCCAAGGTGGGCCGCGAACACATCAAGGTCACCGACCCCGATCGGCTCCGGAGTCTGGCCCACGGCAAGTAAGGGTTTACGGGATATTTCCTGCGGCCTTGCCGACACCATTCCGTATGGGGGTTCAAGGTCGCAGTGTGCTTGTGAGGAGTTCGGCCCTGTAGCGGTTTGGACCGGCTGGATCACACAGTCCGTGATAGGGCCGCCGTGGTTTGGGACCTATGGCGGCACCGGCGTTGGTGGAGTCGGCGCAGAGATTGTTGTGGAAGGTGCTCCGTTGGCAGGCCGGGTTGCCATGCCGGGCATGCTCTGACCTGTCTTGCCGGATTGCCAGAAGGTCGGCCGTGGTGGGTCTCCTGGCCTGCCCGCTTTCCACCCTCCGTTGGTCGGTGGCCATATGCGCGGTGAAACGGAGGTGGATGACTCCGGTCGGGTGCGCTGCTTCGGGAATGACCTGTCGAGGGCGAAACCACGGTCCAGGCAGGGCGCCCATTGGGGGAGCGATGCGATTTCGATTTCAATCGGGTGGTGAGTGGTCTTCCGTCCTTTCCTTGGTGGTCTTCCGTCCTCCCCTTGGTGGTCGTCCGATCGGGTGCTCTCCTTGGTTGCGGCTCCCTGCCCGCGGCTTGGTCGGGTATGTGTGGAAGGTTGTGTTGCGATCCTGCACGGTGCCCGAGGATGGCAATCCATGGTCACGATGGATGTGGCGGGTTCATCCCGGTACCGATACCGGTGCCCGCGGGTGAATTCATGATGGGGAGAAATAGCCTCGAACGGCGGGCGTTGTGGGTTTGGTCTCGTGGGATGCCCCCACCCCCAGCGGGGCGATCGCCACGGACCGTGCGCCGTATCGATATTTCCTGCACATGGGTTGCCTTTTATTGACCTGGCTTACAGATTCCATTCAGGCAAAGTTCAGCGCCGCTGTCTAGAATAAAATCCATGAATGGCAAGCTGAAGGTTCACGGACATTTCAACGGCCTCAAAACGACGCTGTTGTTCGCCCTCATGTGGGCTGTCATCATGCTGATCTGGTGGCTGACCGGGGCTCGGCAGGGGACTCTTGGTGTATATATCATCATCGGCCTGGTCACCACGTTTGGATCCTATTGGTTTTCGGACAGGGTGGCGATTGCATCCATGCGCGCTCGGCCGGTCAGCGAACAGGAGGCCCCGGAGCTCTATCGAATCGTCCGCGAGCTTTCAGGGCGGGCGGGCAAGCCCATGCCCAGGATTTACATTGCCCAGACGGAGTCGCCCAATGCCTTCGCCACAGGTCGCAACGAGCGGCACGCGGCCGTCTGCTGCACCCAGGGAATTCTCCGTATACTCAACGAACGGGAGATTCGAGGGGTGCTCGGACACGAGCTTATGCACGTCTACAACCACGATATCCTGACCTCGGCCATTGCTTCGGCCATGGCGACGGTCATCACCTACCTTGGGTACTCCCTGATGTATTTCGGCGGCGGCAACGACCGCGACCGCGACGGCTCCGCTGGAGCCCTGGGACTTGTGGGGGTTCTGGTCAGCTCCATCCTGGCACCTCTGGGTGCCTCCCTGATCCAGATGGCCATCTCCCGCACGCGTGAATATGATGCGGACGAGGACGGGAGCAGGCTGACGGGTGACCCGGCTGCCCTGGCCTCTGCTCTGAATAAGATCTCCTACGGAGTGCAGGCCCAACCCATGCCCCAGACCTCCGGTACGCAGAGCGCGGCCGCCATGATGATCGAGAACCCCTTTTCAGCGAAGGGGTTCAGCAGACTCTTCTCCACCCATCCGCCGACTGAGCAACGTATCGCCCGTCTCATGAAGATGAGCCAGGAGATGGGTCAGGCACAGGTGGATTCGATCGGCGGCGCGGGTGGTCAGCTCGGTTACTGAGCCTGACCGCCGAGGTGCCTGAGGGACCCCTTCAGGCTTCGATTCTGTGGCCATCGCAGATGACGGTCTTCACGGACCAATCGGCGGGGTCCAAAAGCAGGAGATCGGCGGCATAGCCTGGTGCCACCAGTCCCAATGGCGCGTCGGTGATCATGTTGGGTCGGTCCAGACCCAAGGCGTGGGCTGGGGTCAGGGTGGCGGCCTCCACCGCCTGCGGCGCATATAGGCCAATGTCCTGGACGGCTCTGCGCACCGCTACATCCAGGGTCAACGTTGATCCGGCTATGGCTCCGTTGGAGACCAGACGGGCATGGCCGCCCTGCACCGTCACATCCAGGGATCCCAGCTTGTAGGCACCGTCCGCGCAGCCGGTGGCCTCCATGGCATCGGTGATCAGGGCGACCCGATGGGGGAAGAGCCTGAAGGCCAGGTCCACGCATGGATCCTGCACATGGAATCCGTCGTTGATCAGTTCAACCGTGACCCGGGGATCCTCCATGGCAGCCGGTATGGGACCGGGCTGACGATGGTGGATCCCATTCATGGCATTGAAAATATGGGTCAGGAGACCGGCACCCGTGTCAAAGGCCCTCCGTGTCTGTTGGTAGTCCGCGTCGCAGTGGCCGACCGCTGGCACCACCCCTGCGCCCGCAAGACGGGCGATGGCCTGATAGCCATATTCCCGTTCCGGAGCCAGGGTGACCTGGCGGATGCACCCGTCGGCTGCCTCAAGAAGGCTGTCCAGGATGGCCGGTTCCGGGTCGCGCAAGCAGTTGGGGTCATGTGCCCCCTTGCGCGAGGGGGCGATGAAAGGGCCTTCCAGATGGGCACCCAGAACATCGGGTCTGGAGTCCATGACACGTCTGACGGAACATAGGTTCGCGCACATGACATCTATCGGGTTGGTGATCAGGCTGAGCACCTGCCGGGTGGTTCCGTGGACCATGTGGCAGGCTCTGGCCGTGCTGATGGCCTTGTCGCCATCGTCAAAGGAGTGAACCCAGCCCCCATGGGAGTGGATGTCGATGAACCCCGGGGTCAGGATGCGTCCCCCGGCTTCGATGAAATCCACCCCGTCCATGGTTCGGATCATCGGCGGCTCAGACGAGGATCCGGGGCCGACCGGCGCCGATCCCATATCCGCCGAGGGCCGTGTCGGCAACCCACGTGAATGCAGGGCCGTATTCAGGTCGTCGTCCCCTTGGCCGGTGGCCTCGATCCTGCCTCGGACGGCCAGCGCCCACGAATCGTCCTTGATGCCGCGTGCGTCGATCAATCTGGCTCCAACCAGAACGGTTGGACGGCCTTCCCCGGCCAGTGAGGACCTTACCTTGAGCCCTGCGGATTCGTAGGATTGCTTGGACACGATTGCCTCTTCCATATATTCAGTCGAATCATCCAGCGGCACTGATTGCCCCTCTTCCGGCTTAGTGGGCCGGACGAAAAGGGATCGATGGAACGGCGGTTCGGTTCGTTCCGACCCTGTAAGGGCTGACCGGTTCGATTTCCCGTCCAATCAGATGGACTGCCAGGACGGCTTGTTGGCGTAGGCCCACTTGTAATAATCGCGGTTGCGTAGGCGAGAGGCGGCGGCCTCGTCCACGATTACAGTGGCATGGGGGTGCATCTGGAGGGCTGAAGCAGGGCAGAAGGAGGAGATTCCGCCTTCGACGCTCTCGGCTACGGCCTCGGCCTTTCCTTCTCCGAAGGCCAACAGAACCAGTTGCCGGGCCTTGAGGATGGTTCCGATGCCCTGGGTGATGCAGTGGGTCGGCACCTGGTCGATGTCGTTGTTGAAGAAGCGGGCGTTGTCGATCCTGGTCTGCTCGGTCAGGGTCTTGATTCTCGTACCGGAAGCCAGAGAGGACCCGGGCTCGTTGAATCCGATGTGCCCATCGGTCCCGATGCCCAGAATCTGCAGATCCACACCGCCCGCATCCTCGATGGACTGGTCGTATTGGCGACCGGCATCCTTGATGGTGTCCAGATCGCCGTTGGGCACATGTATCCTGGCCGGGTCCAGACCCAGTGGCTCGACCACGGTACGGTTGATGGTGGAACGGTAGGACTGGGGATGGTCGGGGTCCAGTCCGGCATACTCATCCAGGGCGAAGCCACGTACCCGGGAAACGTCGATCCCATCCTTCTTGATCAGGTCTGTAAGAGCCCGGTATGCGGCCAGGGGGCTGGACCCGGTGGCCAGGCCCAGCACTGTGTCAGGATTCCTTCGGATCAGGTCGGCGGTCCGCCTGGCATAGATCTGTCCAGCCTCTTCTTCGGTCTTTACGATGATGATTTCAGTCATGGCCTGTTTCCTTTCCTGCCAGCCCGAGCGTGGGGCCGACTGTTTGATTACTCTCCGCTTAGGTGAATCCCGGGGCCAGCCGCCCTGCTTCCGGCGAGCGCGGCACCGATGGCGGCGATGGGTTTGTCGGTCGACGAGAGTCGAACCCGTTCCGGCAGGTCCAGGGAGGCGATGAAGTGGCTTTTCCGCGCTCTTGCTTCCAGCTGCTCTCTGACCAGGTCGAGGAGGGGTTGGCCGGTTTTGGTTAGACCACCCCCAAGGATGATGACGTTCGGGTCGATGGTCAGGGCAACGATCTGAATGGCCTGGGCGATGCCGTTGCCGATTATGCGCAGTCGTTCGGCGGCGGTCCGGTCGCCCCGCCTCGCCTTGTCGATCATGTCGGGGAGGGGGTGTCTGATGCCGGGCCAGAGCGCCTGGACAGCCGAACCCGACGCTACGGTCTCCAGGCATCCGGACTGGCCGCACTTGCATCGAAACTCGTGAGGGTCAACCGGAATATGTCCGATTTCGCCGATAACCCCGTTGGCTCCGTGCTCGATGGTCCCGTTCCGTATGATTCCCGCTGCCAGACCCGTGCCCAGGTTGATGAAGACCGTTACCTGGTCATCCTCGGGCGGGAGGCTCCGACCCTCGGCGATGTCTCCATGAACCGAATGATCGTCTGCCTCGGCTTCGGTCCTCGAAGGGGAGCGGCCTGTCGGGTTGGTTTCGGCCAGGGATGCCGCTCCCAGTGCCGCGATGTTGACATCGTTCTCCACTCTCACCGATAATTCCAGGGTGTCCTCAACGCTTCGTGCCAGGTCCATGTGGTCGATTCCCAGGTTGACGGCATTATCGACTGTTCCGGCGCGGGAATCGATGCGTCCGGGAATGCCCAGCCCTATCGTGATTCGATTCCGCGGCACTTCTGTGCCCCTGCGGAAGACCTGGCCGGTCAGCTCCCGGACCACCTGGACCGTATCATCATGGATGGCCTGGTTTCCCCGTCGCGAGGGGATACGGTAGGTGGCCAGGATATGCCCCGCCTGATCCAAGGCGACACCCTCGATTTTCGTTCCGCCGATATCGATGCCCAGACCGAGTTTCTCGATCCTGCCCCGGTCCTGATTCGGACAGTTGATGGCTTCGCTTGGAAGCATGATCGTGGATCCGCCTGACCGGTCGTCTTTCTCTTCCAGGACCATGGCTGGCACTCCTTTGCGCGTAACGGGAGGTGAATCCCGTAGTCTCACAGGTGCTAGAATATCACATATTTAGTAAAGATACTAAACATATATGAGTCAGGACATCTGAACATTGATTTTCCGCACGTTCTGAGAGGATGGTCAGCCTTTTCGGTTTCCCTGGATTCTGTATTTGACAAGTTACCTCCATCTTCATTCGGAGCATCCGCTCTCCTCCAAACGAAGCACCATGCCGAATTCCCCTCCCGGCTGCGCCACTTCAAAGGTCCGACTGCGGTTAGAATGCATGATAGGGCATAGGTAGTCCGCTGCACCGAGTTGCGGGCACCTCCCATCCATCGGAATCCCCATCCCGAACATCGAACGTGTAGGCGGCCATGACCAGCAATAATCCAGCCCTCTCCAAAGCCTTGCCGGAATCGGTGAGGCGTCATAACAGGGCCGTCCTTCTAAGGTTGCTGTACCCGGATGTAAGCCTGACCCGTGCCGATCTGGCCCGTGCGTCCGGGTTGACCAGGGTGGCCGTTTCCGATATCGTCGCCGAACTGCTGTGTGAGAACCTGCTGATGGAGGCGGGATTCAGTCATTCCTCGGGTCCGGGCAAACGCGGCATGTTGTTGCGGATCGACCCAGAGGGCCGCAATGTCATCGCCCTGGACCTCTCCACCCCATATGTCTTCCGCGGGGCCGTGCTCAACCTCCTGGGCCAGGTGACCGCCCGTGAGGAGATTCCCCTGAACGCCGGCAAAAAGGTGCCCCTGAGCCTGGTCGGGGAGCTGGCCAAATCCCTGATTGGCCGGGCAACCCGGCCGATCATAGGCATCGGGGTTTCCAGCCCCGGCATCGTCAGCAGCAACGGTGTGGTCGATGACGCCACCAACCTTGGGTGGCTGCAGACCGACCTTGCCGGGTATCTGGTCAGGCAGACCGATCTCAGGGTGTCGGTCAACAACGATGCCAACAATGAGGTTCTGGCCGAGCAGCAGTTCGGGTCCGGGCAGTCGGACATCCTCCTGGTCCACCTGGGCGACGGGGTTGGCGTGGGACTACTGGTGGCGGGTAAGCTGGTAACAGGATGCAACCATGCTGCCGGAGAGATCGGTCATGTGGTCGTGAACGCCGACGGGCCTGTCTGTAGGTGCGGCAAGCGTGGTTGCCTGGAATCCGTGCTCTCGGTTCCTAAGCTGACGGCTCTGATTGACCGTCAGCCTGACGATCTGACATCCATCCTGACCGAGGCCGGTGGCGTTCTTGGCCGCGTCCTCTCCATGCCCATCGGTCTTCTGGACATCCCCCGTGTTGCCGTCCTGGGCGATTCACGTGTTGTCAACAGGGTTTTCCTCTCGGCCATGGAGGAGACCCTCAACCAAACCGTGGCCTCAGACTTTCGCCGGCCGGTGGTGGTCGACCGCTCGGCCCTGGGCGATGACGCAGCCCTCCTGGGCGCTTGCGCCACAGTGGTCTCCGACCAGCTCTACCCGGATACCGGGGTCTGATCACAGGCCTTGTCCTGCCGTCTTCCCCATGAACTCGCGTACATCCTCAGGAACTGCTATCATAACAATCTGTGTGCTGTTCATCTGAAGTATCATGACAGCATATCGCGGGCGTAGTTCATTGGTAGAATGGAAGCTTCCCAAGCTTCAGAGGCGGGTCCGATTCCCGTCGCCCGCTCCATCAGGAACGCTCGGGCATCAGTACTGGAGCGGTTTGCGCGGCGCTGGGCGTGTACATCCACAAGGTGTCGGAGCCGTTCATTACTTCTGGATTCTTCCACAATGTCCCCTGGCTCCTGGGGTGCCTTCCTGTCTTCGTCATCGATTTCACGCCGAACCGGTCCTTCCCCCCCCCCCCCCCATACTTAGAACAATCGGGCGTGATGTGTACTCCATCAATTCAGCCAAGGTGTCATTACTGATTGTCTGGGGCCCTGTGGCTGCTGTCATCATGGGCTGTTGCTCCTGATTCAGAACCGACAGGATCGGTCGTGGTGTCGGTTTGGATGATCCGATCATGAACACGACCGGCGCCATCGGCATCTCGATCTCCGGGAGCCTCATGGCGAAACCTGTATTGTCGAACATGAGTTTGATGGGGAAGGAGGGTGCAGGTGCCGCATACCCCGACCTTGCTCCCGTTTCCGCGGTGGCTTTTATTGTCGGCATCGTTCTTGTGGTTCTTTTTCGTGGGAAGTTGTATGGCTCCCGTACGGATCGGGGACCGAACGATGAACTGTTGCCTCCTTATGCTTTTCGCGGGAGTGGTTCCGGCTTCGCCCAACGGAAATACCAGAGGCAGGATCCGGCCGTGATCTCCGGTTATCCTATTCCCGCCTCGGCCGTAGCCCCACTGTGGTCCGGCAAAGGATGCGTAGGGAATCGAGATAACCCGGCAGGGGGGTCCATGGCAGGTGTGGGAGGTGTGTCGGAGCGCTACGAGTCTCGGTCGGCAGTGGATGATGAGTAAGTACATCGAGGTACTGGAAGGAAGGTCATCATGGCTGATTATCACGTGCAATTCGAAAAGGACCGTGGCGTTTGGAGCGTCAAGAGGGCCGGGGCATCACGCGCCTCGAAGACCTTTGCCACCCAGGCCGAGGCCGCCAAGCAGGCCAAGGTCTATGCAGACAATTCCGGTGGCGGCGAGGTCAATGTACACAAGAAGGCAGCCAACCAGGTGCGCGACAAGAGGACCATCGGCAAGAAGGATCCCCGGTCCACCAAAGGATGAGCCAATGCTTGCTCTGTGAACGGAATTGTCAGGATGGTGAATCATTGTCCGCCATGAGGACCCCCCATGTGCGCCACCCATAGACTGTGCAGTAATGAGGTGGTCGATGAAGCCTGGGTGGAAGCGTGGTGAGTCGTATGGCTGATGGATTCAACCAGCTTGATCAGCGTTTGATGGACGGCGAACACGACGAGGGTCTGCCTGCCGCCTATCCTCCCAGGCCTGACACTGATGAACGGCCGATTCAGTTCCAGCATGCCAATGTCTGGGCCAGGTTCGCCTTGGTAACCGGTGTCGTCTCTGTTCTGTCCGGGCTGGCCCTTCTTGCCCATGCCATCGCCCCGACCCGGTTGGGAGTCATTGGCCAGGTGGCCGTTTCCGCCTGGGCTGGAGCCTCACTGGGGTTCGCGCTTCTAACGGTTGTGTTGGTCATCATCGCCCGGCAGACGGACTCTTCCGACGGTGGGCGCCGTTCCGTGGGTTCGGGTGGAATAGTCCTCCTCCTCTGCGGGGTCCTCTGCACGGTTGCCGGCCTGGTTATAGCCGACGGGCACCCTCAGGGTCTGATCAAGGCCAAGGATGTCGATGCCGCGCCGATTGGTTCCGCACAGGCCATGTCCAAGGGTATAGACAGGGCCGTGGGTGTCTGTTCCTCAGGCTGGCAGGAGGCGGGGGCGGACGGATTCGCCGGGGTCTCCGATTTCAGATTCTGTGCCAGCAACAAGATCGGGTACATGGTTTTCAGCAATGATTCCGCCGCTTCCCTGGCCAGGGGCCCCATCCGTTCCCAGGCTGTGAATCTGGTCGAAAGGTATGGTGGCGGTGAGGTTCTTTCTGAATCTGACATTCGGCTGCTTTCCGGCAAACGCTGGGTGGTCATCGGCAATACGGACCAGATGGCCAGGCTCCGGTCGGACTGGGGTGGTCATATGGATTCCCTGCAATCGAACAAGTGAGGTCAAACGAATCAGGAGACACGGGGTCTCGGTCCTCGGTCTGACCTGGGGATCTCGACAATCCGGCGGTCACATGCCCCTCATCCCCTGAATCCTGCACTTGGGGATATGTCGGCATTCAGGGGGAACGGATAGGGCCGGTACCGCCTTGAACCCCGCAGGTAGTACATGTCATCCCGATGGTTGCACCTGTCTGAAGGAACGAACCATGGATGTTGGTTGCGCCATCATCCGGTGTCGAATGATTCCTGATGCCTTATGATCCGGTGCTTTCCGGAGCTGTGACCGGCATCGGTTTGGTCACATTCGGAGGATATCCGCGGTTTTGCTCGTATCTGTCGTGCACTCGCAATCAGCGGACGGTATCGTGAGTGGTATGGGTAATGTTGAACGAATCGATGACGCAGGCAGGGGCGAGGATGGTCGGATGGGCCTGATCGGCAGGGAGTCCACGGCCGTCCCCGGACGGTTCGGCGATCCGCTCACGGTGGAGCATGCCCTCTACTCTCGCCGTCATGCGGCCGCCAACGTGGGTCGTCCCCTTTTCCTGCTCATGCACGGGTGGGGTTCCAACGAGGAGGACGTGGCCGATCTGATGCGCTACGTGGCTCCCTATAATGACTCGATCTCCCTGCGGGCCCCCATGGTGGTGCCGGGCAGTGAGAAGGGAATGTTCGGTCCCGGATACACCTGGTTCCATGACATGCGGCCTGAGCAGGAGGATCTGGACCGGGATGGATACGCTGCGGCAAGGGCCATCGACGACTGGGTGGGGGAGCATGTTCCCGCCGAGAGGCAGATCGTGGTCATGGGTTTCTCCCAGGGCGGGATGCTGGCCGTTCATCTGCTGAGGGTGAATCCGGAACGGTATCGGGCTGCGATCTGTCTCTCAGGATTCCTGGCACCTGGCCTGGTGAAGGGCACGGCCCCTGCCGATGACCGCCTGGCAGCCATGGAAAAACCGGTCTTCTTCGGGTTCGGCTCCGATGACACGACCGTTCCCAAATACGAGTTCAGGGCTCTGGCCGCCTGGTTGGATGAACATGTCTGGCTGAGGACGTATGAGTACGATCACTTGGACCACAGTGTCGACATTCGTGAGCTTGGCGACCTGCGTCAGTGGCTGGCCGACATCGATGTCAGCTCCGGTCTCATGTAGCGTCGTCCAAGAGCACGGTCGCCTATGCATGGTCGTATGCCTGTATGGCGGCGATCAGAGGGCCGAGTCGGTATCAACCTGCATGACATAGACGTTGCGACGCATCTCCCTGGCCAGGGAGCGCGAGATCTCGCCCGCTTCATACATGTCCTGAATCTGGCCCAGCTCGATCGCATATCCTTCCCGCTTGGCCTCCTCGACGTTGTCCCTGACCGCCGGCATACCGGAGTAATCGGTTCTGCCTTCGGCCGAGGATTCGATCATCTGATGATTGATGATGGTCGTGAGGAGGTCCTCGGTCTTGAACCGCCCCTTACCCAATTCGGCATAGAGCTTTTCTATGAGGAAGTGGTTCATTTCCGCCTGAAGATGGCGGCCTACCAGGAATACCTTGTTGTCGCTGAGCTTGAGGGTCTTATGGCGCAGGCGGTGCACAAAGCTGCGGATGAGACCTCGTGCCCTCCTGTGTGACGTGTAGGCCCGCCAGCGGATCTCACCGCCCCTGTCGAGGTGGAAGAGGGAGGATGAGATGTTGGACAGGATCTTCCTGGCCGCCTGTTCCTGGCAGCGCAGTTCCAGCAGGCGGTCCTGGTCGGCCTTGATTTCATCAGGTCCCGGGCTCCCGTCATCCATTTCGTGGTTGGTCGGCTCGGCCGACCGCCTGCTGCGGATCATGTCTGCATCGGCATCGCGGTCGGCAGCGGTCCCTGCCGGCAACTGCCCCGTTGGTACCGGGGACGGGCGCACGGAGGCGGTTGACTCCCCGTCGTTCCTTTCGACACCTCCAGGTCCGGTGAACGTTCCATCCGAATCGGGCATGCTTTCGGAAGCGACCTTGGGGGTGGTTTCGTACCTGGTCGGGTCTATGGCGTTGATATCCCTGTCGGACTTGTTTTTCAAGGATCTGCTATCACCCGAATCCCTCTTGGAGGTATCCGGCTTATGGTCCAGTCGAGCCTCGATCAGGTCTTCGGCATCCTCGATCCGGCTCAGCCGCTCCTCCATATAGTCCTGCTCCCATTCCATGGTCTGAATCTGCAGGTTCTCGAATTCCTTGGGGGAGTATTGACCGATCTCCGATTTGAGTTTGGCGATCCGGTGGTTGTATTGCTTGATGACATGCTGGATGGCCAGTCGGTTCTCGTCATTGATCCTGGTGGAAAGTTCGCGAATGGTTCCACGCAGGATGTCGATGGACTTCTCCACCTGTTGGGCGGGTACCTCGATCTGATGGGAGGGGGCCAGGAGGGGCAGGGCGAAGTTGGCCAGAACCAGGGTGACGATGATGACCCCCGCTGCCACGAAGATCAGCTCATTGCGCATGGGGAAGGAGGCCCCGCTGGAAACCGTGTAGGGGATGGTCAGGGCCAGGGAGAGCGTGATGGTCCCCTTGGGGCCGCCGAAAGTCATGATGGCGGCGGATCGCCAGCGCCGTGCGGTCATGGGGCGTCGCTTCCCGGTCTCTGCGTCCCTGGTGAAGAACAGGACGGCCGCGACCCAGAGAAAGCGTAGGAGGATGACCGTCAGCGACACCACGACGATGGTGGCCACCAGCATCCAGTTGCTGACCCTCCGGTCACGCCAGCTGGTGCCCAGAGCCGTCGGCAGAAGCATTCCCAGGATGATGAAGACGGCCCCGTTCAGGCTGAAGGAGAAGACCTTCCAGACACTGGTGGAAACGATATTGGCCTTGGACGTGTTGGGCCCTACGCCCGTGTGGTCGAACCGGGCCAGAAGGCCGGTGGCTACGACTGCCAGAACCCCTGAGACATGCAGGACATTCTGCCCCACCAGATAGATCAGGAAGGGCAGGAAGAGTTCCAGGAGAATCCTGGTGGTCGTGGTTTCCCAACCCAGACGGCGGGCGGATTCGAAGACCCAATTAACCAAAAAGCCCATGATGATGCCGAATCCGATGCCACCCACAAATTCCACTATGAATTCAAGAAGGGCAGTGGTCATGGAGAAGGACCCGGTGACCGTGGCCAGAATGGCGAACTGGAAGCCGATAACGCCCGTGGCGTCGTTGAAGAGGGATTCGCCTGCCAGGACGGATCGTTGACTGGCCGTAAGGTCGGCACTCTTGCCCAGTGAGGAGACCGCCACCGCATCGGTTGGCCCCAGGGCGGCACCGAGCGCCACGGCCGCCGCCAGGGGAAACATGGGCCAGGCCGCATGGAGGGTGACGCCCACCATGACCATGGTCAGGGCAGCCAGACCGATGGCGAGGGAAATGGATGAGCGGATGTCCTTGAGGAGTTCCGCTTTGTTTATGGTGTGGGCCTCGTAATAGAGCAGGGGAGCGATGAAAAGGACCATGAACAGTTCCGGGTCGAGCTGCATCTTGGGGAAGATGGGGAGACAGGCCATGATCGCGCCCAATGCTATCTGGACCAGTGGCGTCGAGACCTTGGGGATGAACCGCGAAACGAAGGAGGACATGAGAACGGCGGCAACCACACACAGAATCAGGACGAATACTTCCACCGGCTGCCTCTCCGTCTGCAGCTCCGTCCGCGCCCATGGTGCCCGTCGGCCTTCCACAATCATCGTGGGTCAGGATTGAAACCTGCATAGGATTCGAACCCTGGGGAGGAGGAGCTTGTTCCTGTACCTCAACTATTTCAGTATACGGAATGCGATTATCCACAGAGGGGAATTCCGTATTTCAACGCCAAAACCACAACTTGCCCTCCCGGCTTCCTGTCGTCCTGGCCCGATCAGGTCATCCAAAGCTCGCGTTGGGCGTAAATGTGTGAAGATGTGGGCTGCCTTCACCGCCCCAGGTCTGTGCGAACCTCTGCGTCGGTATACTGATTCTCAGTCGGTTGGGCGCCGGATCCTGAGAGGGCGTATGGCGTCTTTCGCAACAAGCGCGTAGATTTCCACCTTCGCCACAACCCGATATGACGGGTCGGCAGTAACCGAACCGATTGACAACAGATATGTCCTCAGGGCGCAGGGTCGCATGACCTTGCACGTCAGCTGAATGACGATGGACAACCCGGGTCCCTTCCCGAGGCATCCACCAGGCGCCCCGCGCATTACGGACAATACGACCGATCCACACGGAAAGGCTTGGCCGATATGGCAGATTCGACCAACCAGCCAATCAACGAAACACAGAACATGAATTCGGAATATACAGGGAATCCCCAATTGGGGGATACGATTTGGCACAGCCTCGATACCGGCGAGGCCATGGCTGCACTCAAGGCGACGGATCAGGGTCTGAACGAGCAGGAGAGTCGGCGACGACTCGGAATCTTCGGACGGAACACTCTGGCCGAGGCGGAGACCAAGCCCAAATGGCGTCTCCTCCTGGAGCAGTTCACCAGTCCTCTGATCGCCGTGCTGATTGTCTGCGGCATCGTTACGATCTTTCTCAGGCACTATGTCGATGCTGCGGCGATCTTCATCGTTCTCATCCTCAATGCCATCATCGGATATTATCAGGAGTCGAAGGCCGACAAGGCCGTAGAGGCTCTGACATCCCTGGCCACGCCGACCACCCGGGTCATGCGTGGCGGAAGCCTGCAAGACATCGACTCGGCGGACCTGGTACCCGGTGACCTGGTGGTTTTGGAGAGCGGAGACCGGGTCCCCGCCGATCTGAGGCTTATCGAGACCCTTCACCTCCGCATCGACGAGGCCATGCTGACCGGTGAGAGCGATGACGCCAAGAAGGGGACGGAAGCCGTTCATAAGGATGCCTCCCTGGGTGACCGCAGCTGCATAGCCTTCTCGGGCACCATGGTCACCAGCGGCCGTGGCAGAGGACTCGTCGTCGCCACCGGCTCGGACACCGAGCTGGGGGAGATCAACGACCTGGTTCACGTGGCCAAGGGCCGCACGCCCCTTCAGCGAATCATCCATCGCACCGAGGTCGGCATAGCCGTGGCGGTTATCCTCGTGGCCATCTTCGTGTTCATCGGTGGTGCAATCATCAACGGGAATGCCACGGAGGCCTTCCTCTCCGCCGTCTCCCTGGTCGTGGCCTCCATGCCCGAGGCCCTGCCAATCGTCCTGACCGTGGCCATGGCCCTGGGTGTTTCCCGGATGGCCGACTACAACGCCATCGTGCGCTCCCTGCCGGCCGTCGAGACCTTGGGGTCCATCACCGTGATTGGCTCCGACAAGACCGGCACCTTGACCCAGAATCGCATGACCGTTGAGCAGTGCACGCTGGGCGGGGGAGACCCGGTCCAGGTTGACCGGATCACCTCGGGTGCCGACGGCATTCGCTCCGAGGCTTTCATGGCCCTTATGCGTGGCGGCGCCTTGACCAATGAGGCGCATCGTCAGACCGACGAGGATGGTGTGATCCATTACAGTGGGGACGCGGTCGATATGGCCATGGCACGTGTGGCGGATCAGACCGGGGCCGTAACCCGTGAGGACCTGGATGCCCGGATCGTCGCCCAAACCCCCTACGAGCCCGAGCTCCTCCACTCCATGACCATCCGGCGAGATTCGGATGGAACCCTGACCCAGTATGTCAAGGGTGCCCCCGATGCAGTCATGGCCATGAGCACGACCATGGTCGGATCGGATGGGAGGCAGGTCGATCTGGATGCCGACGCGATACATGCCTCCTACCGGGCAATGGGCTCCCAGGGACTGCGCGTGATCGGCGTGGCGAGTCGAACCATCGGTCCGGACGACGAGCTCGGTGACCACAAGCAGGCACATGATATGACCTTCCTTGGATTGGAAGGAATGCTGGATCCGCCACGTTCCGGGGTTCGCGAGGCCATAGCCGACTGCGCCAAGGCCGGTATCAGGGTGGTCATGATCACCGGCGACCATCCGGTAACAGCGGCAGCCATTGGGCAGCGCCTGGGTCTGGAACAGACCGAGCACACGCTGACCGGCAGTGAGATGTTGGAGATGAGTGATGAGGTCCTGCGGGCCAGACTTCGCGAAACCTCGATTGCCGCCAGGGTCTCGCCTCAGGACAAGCTCCGTATTGTCGAAGTCCTTCAGGATGAGGGCCATGTGGTGGCCGTGACCGGTGATGGCGTGAACGATGCCCCGGCCCTCAAGGCCGCCTCGGTAGGTATCGCCATGGGTGAATCCGGAACCGATGTCGCCAGGGAGGCCAGCGACGTGGTCCTGACCGATGACAATTTCGTCACCATCACCCAGGCCGTACGGCAAGGTAGGGCCACGTTCAAGGCCATACGCGGATCGGCCTACTTCCTCCTTTCCACGGCCGCCGCCGCCATGATCGCAGTCGGTGTCAACGTGATTGCCGAGGAACCTCTCCTCTTCCTCCCCCTGCAGATGCTATGGATCAACTTCGTGACCAACGGCGTCCAGGACATTGCACTCGGCTTCGAGCCCGGCTCCGGAGATGAACTGTCGGCGCCGCCGCGTCCAGCCAATGAGGGTCTCCTTTCGGGGACGCTGTGGATCAGGACGGCGGTATGCGGTTTGTGGATGGCCACATGCATGCTGGTGATGTTCCGTTTCAGCCTGGACAGGGGTATGGATCTCACTCTGGCAAGGACCATGGTCCTGACTCTCCTCGTCCTGTTCAATTTCTTCATCGCCATGTCTGCCCGGTCGGAGAATCGTCTGATCATCCAGCTGAATCCGCTTGACAACAAATTCCTTCTGGTTGCATCGTTCGCAGCGCTGGGAATTCACGCGGGGGCCATGTATCTGCCGGCCGTGGCCGGGGTGTTGGGAATGGCACCCCTATCCGGTTCGCAGTGGCTCTCCTGCCTGGTGATCGGGCTTACGGCCCTGGTCTTCAGCGAGGGAGACAAACTGGTCAGGCAGGTTTTTGCCAGGTACGGAATCGGTGTCGGTGGCCATGCCCCGGATCGGCTCCGCAGGGTTAGGCGAAGCATCGCTGATATGCTACGCCCGAACGACTGACGCTGGGAAGCCCCCTCCCTCCTGGGATTGCCTGGTGTCCGATGAACTCCCCGGTCCCATGCTTCCGGGACCGGGGCCGATGGGAGATGGGACCGTCGGCCGTAGGCAGGACGCCATCAGAGACCCGTCGTTCCATCATGGCTGCGGTTCGTGCGCTTGTGCCTGGTGTGTCGTTGAAAGATCGGAGTGATGGTCAGGGCGGAGTAGACTGATCTGACCACGATAAGGCACAGATAGAGAGCCATCAGGTTGGAGTTGGATCGTGGGCTGAGCAACCCTGCCAGCCAGGTCCCCATCGGAGCGGTTGCTGCGGCGACGAGTCCCAGAAACAACCCATTACGTAAGTGGAGCATGTGGTTTCTGAGGTTTGTGATCGTTCCGGAAAGGGTGCTGGGGAGGATGGTCAGCAGCGAGGTGCCCCGGGCGATCAAATCACTGGCACCGAGCATCGAAAGGCCTGGCGTGGCGATGGCGCCTCCCCCCACGCCGAGCATTCCCGACAGGGTCCCCATCCATATGCCCAGGATGATGATGGCAAAGGCCGAACCCACGGATATGTGGATGGTGCTGTGCCGTTGAGGGGTGAAGGTCAGTTGTTGGATAACGATGCAGATCATGAACCCTGCATAGGTCCACCGAAGCACGATCTCGGGTAGGATCTTCAGCAACCTGGTGCCGAGTTGTGCACCTGCCACTGCACCGACGGCCATGAGCAGTGCGGACAGCCAATCGACATTGCCCTGTAGGGCGTAGGTCAGCATTCCCGCGATCGAGGTCGGAATCATCGATGCCAGGGATGTGGCCGATGCATGGCGTTGGCTCAGCCCGATCCAGACCAGTGCCGGAACGATGACTGCGCCGCCGCCGATACCGAAGAGACCGGACAGCAACCCGGCAACGGCCCCTACAAGGAGCAAGACGATACCGGTGCATTTGCGTCCGGACGCATGGCCGGCGCCGTCCCCTCGCACAGGGTCCACATCCGCAAGCACGGGTCTGTCAATCCGTTTCGTCATACCGACCTTTCCCGTTCAACTCTACCTGTGCAATGGCGTTGGGACGGGGGTAGGTCCACCATGGTGCCGGTCCGTCCATTAGACGGAATAAGCCCACAGTGAATTCTCGGGGAAGGACGGTGACGACGAGAAACATTCTGTCTAGAGGGGTTTGCCGGACTTGTGCGCAGGGGGATTCCGACCGCTGTCCCGCCGATGACACCCGAACATGTTGTAGTAACCGGAGGGGTTGTGTATGCTGAACGATTGTCCGGTGCCGAACGTGATAGCGGATTGCTGGACGGTTTGGGAGTTCCGCGGTGTTTGAGGATCTTCCGTCCTGTGTTGTCGATTTCTTGTGTTGTTTCAATGGGCTCATGTTCTGTGAGAGAGCCGAACGGGGGTTGTTCTCATATGCGATTTGGTGGATGGCGGCCGATTGCCGCTGTGGTATTGAGTATGGCGATGCTGACCCCTTTGACGACCGCTACCGCGGAAACCTCCGAAACGGGTACGGTTCCGTCGGGCACACCTGGCTCCGCTATGAAGACGGGTGCATCTGAGCAGCCAACTTCACCCCCCCCCCCCAGAGCCATATAGAATCCTCCGATAAACCGAACGTCTCCCCAACCACACCAGCTCCGACACCGAAGTCGGATAAGAGCGATGCCGCAACGCCCGCGCAACCGAACATCTCCACATCCAAAGGTGAGCACACCACCAAGACTACCGGGTCCGATATCGGTGTTCCCGGGCAGACCGAGCACGATATGCTGGACCAGGATGTGGCAGCGGTCTCGGCCCTGGAATTGACCAGCCGAAAAACAGGCACGGCCCCCTTTGACGATAATGATGACCGCGGCAACGATTCCGGCCCGGACAACGACATAGTCCGGTCATTCGATTCGGTTACCTATGGCTACGATTTCACGGTTACGCCCGATTCCAGAACCGACTATTACCGACAAGCACGAATCGGTTTCAGATTCGAGCTGCCCTACGCGGCGAATATCGCAACCTTCAACACGGATGCCATGGGGTGGATGGACCAGACCCCGGGATATCAACCAACCCTGTCTACCGACACGGTCAATGGTGTGGAAACCCAAGTGTTGACGGCATACCGTCTCATGACGGCGACCTCAATGAGCCAGACCGTGGTCCCTGGCACTGGTTCGATCTCTTTGGCCGTCAAGGTGAAGGCCGCTCCGAACAATACCCGGATTGCACCCAAGGCCATATCATGGGTGGCCTTTGACGCCACCACGCGAAACCGTGTCATTGCCCGCACGGTTCCGGAGGTTCGTGTCTCCGCAAAGCTGAGCCTGAATGTGCGTGTCACTCAGGGGTCAATGCAAAACTCGCTCGATTCCGTATTCAACTTTGACGAATCCGGTGCCGAGAATGCCCCGAACTATGGTCTGGGCAAACGCCAGGGCGTTATGACCCGTTTCAATTGGGCCGTTGATTTGCGCTGGAAGGACCGAACCAAGGGACTGCGTGGTCTTGAAGCGCCTTCCGGCCCCATCACCTTCTCCTTCACGGCCAAGAATGTATACAACACGATCAACGATGGCCATCAGCAGCAACCCAATGCTGATTTGCAGCCGTATCTGTGGGATTACGGCCCTGTGGCCTGGAAAGCCAAGACGGCCCATGAAAGCCGTTCGCCCGGGAAACAGGATTGGTTCCCCTCCAGAGAAAACGCGGACTATGCCATGTCCGAAGAAGGCGTTCTCGGTAAGGATCGCGTCTACAACAACGGTACCTATCTACTCAGTGAGAGCCGCTCATCGCAGGGTACTGTCATTTCAGTGACCTTAAAGGATTATCAGGTCTCCGATGCCTTCCCCTTCCTGGCACTGTCACATTCCGACGACTACAGCGGTTGCTCCGCAGCCTTCATGTCGGCCGGGTGCTCGCAGCTCGAGGTTGGCGAAATCTCCACCAACTACCTCTACCTCTTCAATCCCACCACGGACAGCCATGGACGAAGCGTCAACGAAATCTACAATCAGGAGATTTCCTTGGAGAGCACCCTCAGCGACGGTGGTCTGCAGGCTACGTCGGTTACCGGGGACAGGCTGGCCAACCCCCGCGACAAGGATGACACATCCAATCAGGCGGTCACCAAGGCCGATGGTGAAAACAATGATGATGAGAGGCATACCTCGGTTGACTTGGGGCCCCGAGGAGATCTGAAGAACAGAATCGCCTATAACTGTGCGAGCAATCTGGCCGAATACCAGAATGGCATGGACTGCGCGGGTTGGATGGGTGAAGATGACGACCATGGCACCGATATGGGGGCACGGGGTTCCCGCACCGGTCTATCGGCATCCATAGCGTTCAGTGTCAATAGCAGGAAAAGCCTGCCGGCCCTGGGGATGAGTCTCGTGAAGATAGACCCGGACTACATCGATCTGCCCAACTCCGGTGACGATATAGCCATGCCTTGGAAAGGCGACGGGTACTGGACCGATTGGGCTACGAATTCCGTGGAGGGACAAGGTCCCAAAATCACGGTTCTGTATGCCGCCAAGAAGGACGGCACCAAGTGGGCTTCCAAGCAGGAACAGAAATCCGCCGATATTGATGACCTTGTCTATTACCCGAGCAAGGCGGATGCTGAGAACGCCGGAAAGACCGTTGTCGCCATCCTTTTGCGAAGCCATACGGCAGCCCCATCCAACAAGGCCGGACATCAATCCCTATATGTCTTCGGGGTTATTCCGGCCAGGATAAAGAGCGATGCGCGCATGAACGGTGTAGCGCAGATGACTTCGACCATCCATGCGTACAATCGTCAGCAGCTGGCTGCGGTATCCGGCCTGGATCCGGACAGATCCACCGATGCCGAATGGGAATCCTGGGCGAACGGCCTCAGCGAGCAGCAGCTCGATGGGCTCTGGAAGACCAATAATCCCGTCTACCATAACAACCCCAATGCCAATACGGCCGGTTACCGGACTGCGACGTATGACAAGGACGGGTATATGGTCAGCGACCCGACTCCAGGCAAGTATTATGGTGATTCCCTGTACATCGTGGGAGAATTCCCCAAGGTCGGCAAATCCATCGTGCAGCATTCGGCATCGGGTAAACCCAAATCGGTGTATGACCTGGATTCCGAGCAGCGTACGGCTGATTGGCAACTGGGTCTCAGTGTGCATTCCCAGTTCGAGGGCAAGGGCAACTCCGGTCCGCAGCATCGCAAGGTGTCTATCGTCGTGGACGACACCCTCCCCAAAGGGTTGAACTATCTGGCGGGCTCAAGCATACTCGGCGGGACCTACCAGGAGCGCACGCCCCGTCAGGGTCATGTGACAGGCGGAGAGACCATAGAGCCGACGGTCACGGTCAACAGTGACGGGACCACCAAGCTGCGGTGGAGAATCCACTCGGACCAGGTGTTCCTTGACGGCCCCGATGTACCGTTATATTACTCGACATCCATTGGTGATTCATTCGATGCGTCGAAGGATGTGGTATCCGGCGCCTCTCTGAACAACCAGGTCAGAATCTTCAGCGAGAACAACAAGAACTCGGCTACCGCAAATAACGGCATGAAGGCGAACCTGTCGATTTCGGTCTACCGCTCGCATTCGGCCGCCCTGGCGGTGCGCGCCGATCCGGTGATCAATGATGTCGAGACGGACCTGGGCTTTAATTCGATGATCAGCAATCCGATGCAGGACGTGAGAATCGAGAACTTCGCCTTGGGAATCATGCCCTATAACGGTGCTGACTCCGAGTCGAACTTCCACGGATCCTACAGGTTGAGCAAGCTGACCGTCGTCCCTTCCGGCAGCACCGATCTCTCCGGCAGCAAGATTTATGTGACCACCGACACCGCCATTCGCGGCATGGACACCACCAGGCTGAAGCGCGATGACATAGCCTCACTGCCCGGAATGATCGAATTGCCGGTCGGCCCCGGCGGTGAAGTCGCGATTCCAGCCAATCTGGGGACACCGACTGCTTGGGCGTTCACAGGATCGACCCTTCCTGTCGGCGGAAGGTTCGACTTCCGCTTCACGATCAGTCCACAGGGGAACCAGGCCGGAGATGTCTACTGCGTATCCTGGCACGACGGTCACAACACCGTGATTGCTTTCTCCCAGGTAGTGAATCGCCGGGTTAGCGGCGTGGCTTGGTTTGATCTCAATGGTGATGGAAGCAGGACGGACGAAGACCGGCTCCTCGCAAATGTCCATGTTGATATGGTCGACTCAACCGGTACCGTCCTCAAGGATATGAGCGGTCGGCATATGCGTACCACCACCGATGCCGATGGTCGGTATTCCTTTACCAATGTGCCTTCCGGCAGCGGGTTCCACCTCCGGTTCACTCCCGCGGACGGTACAACATGGGAAAAACTCCGGGTGACCCGCAAGCAGGCCCCCGGTATTGATGCCTCGAAGAATTCTGATTCCGATGCCGTCCTTGATGGTCCTGATGGTTCGTTGTCCGCAGCGGATATCGCGCTTGCGGACTTTCCCCTGGCGAGCCAGATGAGGACGGTCGTGTATGAGGATGCAAACGAGGACCACGGTCTCACGGGAGATTTGCGCATAGCCGATTCGGGTGCGGGATTTACCGTGGGTAAGGAACTTCAGGGCCGCGATTGGCGTGGTTCGGATTCCTTCGTGGTTGATGTAACCCCCTTGAATGGTGCCCCGGCTTCGGCCTTCCCCGCCAGGATCACTCTGACGGCTGGCAGCAAAGAGCAGAGGTTGGCGTCTTCTGCTTCGGCTTTCCCCATGAAGCCGGGCATCACAACCTACCGGTATCAGCTCGCTGAACATGCGGGCAGTGCCGACAAGATGACCTATGATACGCACACATATACGGTTGAGGTGAGTGTTGATGACAATTTCACCGCTCTGGTCAGGAACGTAGGCATCCGGCTGATATCCGATAACGGAGGTGAAATCAACGGTGACAACCATGTTGTCTTCCGTAATGTGTTCACGCCTGATCCCGTGTCGGTCTCGTTGGGTGCGAGGAAGGTCCTGCATGGTCGTGACCTGCGTGCGGGGGAGTTCTCGTTCACGTTGACGGACAAGGCCAGCGGTTCCGTTGTGGATACGGTGTCGAACGGGGCGGATGGTTCGGTCTCGTTCAAGTCGCTGGAGTTCGGTTCGGCGGGCACGCGGCGGTACGAGATCGCCGAGGTGGCCGGTTCGGATGGTCATGTGGCGTATGATTCGGCCAGGGTCGAGGCGGTTGTGGAGGTCTCCGCCGATCGTGCGTCCGGGGGGTTGTCGTCCCGTGTGGTGTATGGGACGGCCGATCATGCGGCTCCGGTCTTCACGAATACGTTCACGCCCGACAAGGCGCGGGTCTCGTTGGGTGCGAGGAAGGTCCTGCATGGTCGTGACCTGCGTGCGGGGGAGTTCTCGTTCACGTTGACGGACAAGGCCAGCGGTTCCGTTGTGGATACGGTGTCGAACGGGGCGGATGGTTCGGTCTCGTTCAAGTCGCTGGAGTTCGGTTCGGCGGGCACGCGGCGGTACGAGATCGCCGAACGCAATACGAAGGCCGAGGGAATTTCCTACGACGGTAGGGTTCATGATGTGACCGTGACTGTGTCCCTTGATTCATCAACCGGTATGTTGACCCCCCAGGTCGATTATGACGGCATGGGCGCAAATCCTCCGACGTTCGTCAATAGGTTTACCGCCGGGCCGCATTCGTCGGATTCCGGGGATCAGCATGGAGTGCCCCCCGCGGGTCGGGGCGGGCATCTCTCCTCGACCGGTGCGGGTGCCGTCGTGGCGTTCCTGGCTGTGGCCGCCATGTTGGTTCTTACGGGAACAACCTTGGCTCTCGTGTCCCGTCGGCGCTGAGCGATGGTTCTGCGAACGGAGATTCCACCAATGGTGTGATGTCCTGCACGGGTCCCTTCGGGGACCCGTCCTGCATTGAAGCACGCCCTCCTGAGGAAGTTGTTGTGGCCGGGTCCCAGTACGACTCATGTCGTCCTGCGCTGTCAGACTAAAGCTGTGAATAGCCGCTGGAATGCCCCTATGGATAGAGCACTGGAGTTGGCTCGGATAGCCGGGAAGCATGGTGATGTGCCCGTCGGGGCGGTGGTGATCGGACCCGATGACCGTGTGGTCGGGGAGGGATTCAACCAGCGACAGATGCTTGGACATCCGTTCGCCCACGCAGAGCTGGAGGCGATGAGCCAGGCGGCATCCGTCGCAGCAGGGGTAAGTCTCTTGTCGGAGTCGTGGTCCGGTCCGGCCGACCATGAGAGGACGGGTGGACGCTCCTGTGCGGCTGAGCGGTTCGGTTCGCACGGGGAACGATCATGGAATCTGCAAGGGTGCACTCTCGTTGTGACGCTCGAGCCGTGTCCCATGTGCGCCGGTGCCGTGCTCGCCTGTCATATCGGTCGTGTGGTATTCGGCTCCTGGGATCAGAAGGTGGGTGCCTGCGGCTCGGTCTGGGATCTCCTTCGGGATCCCCATGTCGGTGCGAGGCCAGAGGTCTTCGGCGGCGTTGAGGAGCGAGCCTGTACGGAACAACTGCAGTCCTTCTTCCGCTCGCTACGATGACCTGAGGACCTGTTACGCATCCGTCCAGCGACAGGTGTTGGTGGCACCGTGAAGATGAGCGGACGGAGCCTCGTCCTTGTGGCCGTCATCCCGGAGGTTGGCGGTCACTGATCCCCCCCCCCCTACCGGCGTTTCCATACCCAGGAGTTCCGACCTCGTCCACTATATGGTCCCGATATGCATCAGGTGGTTGGACCTCTGCATACTTTCCTGTACGTCCACCGATAGTAGGTGCCGTAATGACCGCGGATCGGGTTTCGGGATTTAACACAATCAGCGGCCAGCCGGAAAGGTTTGGTGTACAGGATGAAATATGCGGTGATAGGTGCCGGAGCCATGGGATACAGGCTTGGCGTGCTCCTCCAGGAACAGGCTGGACAGCAGGTGGATTTTGTCGACACATGGATGCCCAACGTCGACAAGGTTCATGATCAGGGGGGTGTCTACGTATCGAGGGATCACGACAACCGACACCTGGTTCCTATCGATATCAGCACGCCCGAGGATTATCGGGGTGAACCCGATGTCTGGATCATCATGCTCAAGCAGATGCAGTTGGGGGAGGTGCTGGATAGATGCGCCCACCTTTTCCGGGATCACCAGGTCGTCTTCTCGGCCATGAATGGCTGGGGTCATTTCGACAGGATCCTCAAGTACTTTCCCAAGGAGAGAATCTACGGGGGAACTGCCATGATCGGTACGGTCCTGAATGGCCCCGGCGATGTGGACTTCATCGGCAAACCCGGTGCCGGCTCCATGCATGTCTGCGCCATGACCGAGAAGATCACCGATTTGGAGCGGCGGATGGCTGCTGACTTCAAGGCCGCCAACCTGAACCCCATGCTCACCGAGAACTTCGAGGGGACCTGTCTGGCCAAGATCATCTTCAACTCCGTGGTCAACACGATCTGCACCATGTACCAGATCACCATGGGCCAGTTCATCTCCTATCCCGGTGCCATGGACATGGCCAGGCAGCTGGTTGACGAGGCCTATGACGCCTGTGAGCGTGCCGGCAAGCAGCTGATACAGACCCGGCAGGCCACCCTGGACGAGGTGGACTATGTCAGCCGTGTGAGCAACCCTCTCCATTACCCTTCCATGTACCAGGACATGTCGCGCGGGCGCCGGACCGAGGTGGACTACATCAACGGTTACATCGCCAGGCTCGGACGCGAGAACGACTATGTCTGCCGGACCCAGGAGTTCCTGACGCACGGCGTCCACCTGGCCGAATTGGCCTTCCAGGTCCACCACAAGGAGGCTGCCAGGTAGCGCCGGTCAAGTCCCCGTTGCCGCAAAGCCGTGGCGGATCCGAAGTCGTGGGTGTTGGCGCGCTGGTTTTCTTGCGAATTACTTTCCTTGAACAGGAAAACACGCCAGTGGAGACAAGTTAGCCGCGAGTCCATAGCATGGTCCCTGATTGTCAGTGTGCTCCCGATCAGTCCATGAGGGTCGGTCGGACCACTGGCTTGTGACGGAGGTGTCATGGACGTTCAGCAGGACAGGGCCGGGGAGGAGTCCTATCAGGGGGAATCGGCAGAGGGGGTGCCCCTGACCCTGGTATATATGGAGCGGGCCGGTACCGGTCTGGGGATACTCCTACCAGGTCCGGAGCTGCCGAGGATCGTGCACTGGGGCGGACCTGTGGCGGATCCGTCCGCCCTTCTCGGCTCCCAGGATGCACTGGCTCCTCAGCGGGTCTCCGGCGGCCTCGATCGGACCGCTTGGCCCAGCATCATGCCTACGCAGTCGGAAGCCTGGACCGGTGTTCCCAGGCTTGGCATCAGCCGTGAAGGGGTGGAGATCTTCTGCCGCTTCCAGGTTGAATCGACCGATCTGGATCAGGAAGTCCTCAGCCCCTTCGTCAAGCAGGGGGCCGATGACGATGGTGACTCGGATTCTGCCGATCTGCAGGCTTCCACCCTGACCGTCAAGGCCGTCGATACCGAGCAGCGGGTAGGGCTGATCTGGCGCTGCCAGCTTCTGGCATCAGGGCTGGTCCGTCAGCGGCTGGGCCTGACCAATCTCGATACCGGCCGGCCCCTGGTCGTCAATCGCCTGGAGCAGTGCTTTCCTCTGCCGCCGCGTGCCAGGGAAATCCTGACCACCACTGGCCACCACTTACGTGAGCGTAGTCCGCAAAGACAGCCTCTGAATATTGGCCGCGTGGAACGGGCCACCCTGGTTGGTCGGCCCGATTTCGATTCTTCCCTCCTGTTCTGTGCGGGGACACCCGGTTTCAGCTTCGAAGGTGGGCGCGTATGGGCCCGTCCACCTGGGTTGGAGTGGCAACGGCGAAATGAGCGCCGAACGTATCCCGTCAGCCCCGGTCCTGATTGGAGGCAGGGAGATTCTCATGGCCGGCGAAATGACCATCCCTCCTACGTCGGGTACCGGTCAGGAACCCTCTGCGTACACCTCGCCCTGGCTTTATGGTTCCTGGGGCCAGGGGCTGAACCAGGTAGCCCAGCGTTTCCATGCCCACCTGCGTTCCCTTCATCCGAGGTTCGCAACCCATCCCCGTCCGGTCACCCTCAACACCTGGGAGGCGGTCTACTTCGACCACTCCTACGAAAAGCTTGCGGCTCTGGCGGACAAGGCGGCCCGGGCCGGAGTGGAGCGTTTCGTGGTCGATGATGGCTGGTTCACCGGCAGGCGCTCGGATGAGTCGGGCCTCGGGGACTGGTCCATCGATGCCCAGGTATGGCCTCGGGGGCCGCGTGGACTCGAGGCCCTGGCCGCCCGGGTCCACCGGCTGGGAATGGAGTTCGGCCTCTGGTTCGAGCCGGAGATGATCAGTCCCGACTCGAGCGTTTTCCAAGACCATCCGGACTGGGTTCTGAAGCCGCTGGATTCACGTCTGCCTGTACAGGGTCGCAGCCAACAGGTCATGGATCTGACCAATCCACAGGCCTACGACCACGTTTTCCGTGCCATGGATTCCCTGGTCTCCCTCCTGGGCATCGACTACATTAAATGGGACCATAATCGTTACGTCATCGAGGCGCGCTCACCTTACTCCGGCAGACCGGCGGTCCATGAGCAGACCGAGGCCGTTTACCGTATCATGCGCGACCTGAAAAGGCGGCATAAGGACCTGGAGATCGAGTCCTGCAGTTCTGGCGGGGGGCGTATCGACCTGGGGATCCTGGAATATGCCGACCGGGTCTGGGTCTCTGACTGTGTGGACCCGGTTGAGAGGGCTGATATTCAGCGTTACACCTCACTCCTGGTCCCCCCGGAGATGATGGGGGAGCACGTGGGTGATTCTCCGGCCCACTCGACAGGCAGGGCCACCTCCCTTCAGCTGCGTGCGGCCATGGCGTTCTTTGGGCACATGGGTGTTGAATGGGACCTGCTGAAGGTCCCTCAGGAGCAGATCGATGAACTCGGTCATTGGATTGCTGCCCATAAGGAACTACGCGATCTTTTCAGGACCGGGCGCGTGGTGCATGGGGATGACTTCGATCCGGCCGTCAGGCTCGACGGGGTGGTTGCGGTCGACGGTTCCAGGGCCGTCTACCGTTTCACTCAGCTGACCAGTTCGGTCAACTATCCGGCCCAGACCGTGGCCCTGCCCGGTCTGGTTTCCGAGGCGAACTACAGGGTCAGGCCTCTGGAGGTATGCAAATCCCTGGCCGCTGTCGGTAATGGGCAGAGTCCGCTGACCTGGTGGGAGGGTGAGGGTGCCGTGCTGCCCGGTGCCGTCCTTCTGGACCAGGGTCTGCGGCCTCCGATGATTCATCCCGCCGAGGCCGTGGTTTTCCGAGTGGAGCGCGTCTGACCGTTTTCTCGGACCGGCTGTTTTCGGCTCGTCGGTTCCCGCTTTCCGCTCGATGCACCCGGTTCAAGGCCTCAATGGCGCTTTTCGCTTCGGTGGTGTCTTTGCCTCGGCGTCATTCGTCATGCTCCGCCGGCATCCGCCTACGTTTTCCGGACATATCCGGACGGGGAGTCATCAGACCCCGGCAGGGGCCATCAGGTAGGCGGCAATGGCCCTGGCAGCCGGTGCCTGTGCCCACTGGTTCCAGTCATCGTCGATTATCTGAAGACGGACTTCGGCCATCTGGCTGTGACGATAGGAGTCGATTCCCTTGCGGATGGATTCACCACACCGTTTCATCAGGTAGGAAGTCTCACCGCCGATCAGGATCTTCTCCGGAACGGCCACATTCGCCACTGCGGCGACCAGGACCCCCAGGCGGAACCCGGTCAGATTGAGGAGGGTGTTAGCCTGAGGCATATCCTGGTCCAGGTCGCAGATGAACTGGTCGATGGTTGCCGCTCGGCCTATCCTGCGTGAGTACTGTTCGACCAGGGAACCCGTGGTCAGGCACTGTGCGCAGCCCCGGTGACCCAGATAGCAGGTGGGACCGTCAGGATCCACCAGTTGATGACCGATCAGTCCGTATCCCTCGTCCGGGGAGGAAACGGGCATGCCATGCTCGGTCAGGGAATATCCGACTCCTGAACCGATGGTGACCAGGACGAACCTGTCCAGCCCGATTCCGGCACCGAACCAACCCTCATAGAGTGCCAGGGCATCAAGGTCGTTGAAGACCAGGCAGGGCAGGCCGCAGGCCTCCTCCATTGACGAGGCCAGATCCACATGCTCGCTCCATTGCAGGAAGGGTGCGTAGGTGATCACCCGGTTCCCCACTGCCCTTCCTCCCAGGGAGATGCCAAGCCCTGACGGTTCCGGTAGGCCCGCCTTCCCGATTTCGGCCATGCAACTCCGCACCAGCCTGGTCAGGACTGCCGTCACCGGGCCGGGCTCCCGGTGATGGATCTCCTCCCGATGCGGCTTCCCTACCGGTCGACAGGCCAGGTCGACGGCAATGGCCAGTGCCGTGCCGCCATGCAGGTTGATGCCGATGAAGGTCCTGGCATCATGCCGGATGACCAGGGCCTCCTGTGGTCTTCCCGCCCGTGGTCGAGGTCTGCTCGGCGTGACGCCGTCGGATTCCTCTCCGGTTTCCCTCCGGTCCACCTTCGTGGCCGGAAGAAGCCCCTTGGCCTCTATGACCCCACGGTGCGTCAGATCGTTGGTGATGCGCGACACCGCACCCTGTGTCAGATTGAAGCGTCGCGCCAGCGCCACTCGTGAGATGGGCCCGTGTTTCAAGACGTCGATTGCTATCCTGTGCGTAAAGGTGGAGGCGTTGAACCATGTGGGGAAGGGCCGGTGCGTCCCGGTCCCATCCGGGTTGAGCGATTGATCGACCGAGGTATTCATGGATCCTCTTTTCGCCTGTCCTGCCGCTTTCCATTCATGGTAGACCTGATTACTTTCCGAATGAAAGGAACTCGCCGGAGGTGGGAATTAAATGCCGCCGTCCCTATGCTGGGCCGCAGGATTTCGAGGTCGCTGATGCCCATATGAATGGTAAAGGAGCCGTATATGTCTTATGCACACGGTGGCGGACGATCCGGGGTTGACCCCTGGGATCCCCCCACGCTCACCAAGCGGATGCTGACCTGGTTGAAAGCCGTCCTGGCCGCCGTTCTGGCCGCCGTGACGGTTGCGGCCACGGCCGGTTGCGGATCCACCGGGACCGGAGTGGTCACGCTGGATTTCTTCCAGTTCAAGTTCGAGGCCGCCGACCAGTTCAAGGCCATGGTTGCCCAGTTCGAAAGGGAGAATCCTGACATCAGGGTCAAAATCAACAACTCGGCCGACTCCCAGACCGACCTGCGCACCCGTCTGGTCAAGAACAGGGTACCCGACGTGGTCACCTTCAATGGTGACATCAGCTTCGGCATGTTCGCAGCTTCAGGTGTCTTCCATGACTTCACCGATGACCCTCTGGTCAAGGACCTCAACCCCGGCATGGTCTCCATAGCCAGGAACCTGGTTCAGACCAAGGATCCCAAGGCCAAGCGCCTCTATGGTCTCCCCTTCGTCGGCAACGCCAGCGGCTATATCTACAACAAGGCCCTTTGGCGCCGGGCCGGTGTGGACCCCGAGAACCCGCCCCGCACCTGGTCGGAGTTCACGGCCATGCTCGACAGGTTCAAGGACCAGGGCATCGAACCCGTCCAGGCCACCCTCTCGGATTCCTGGACCACCCAGGCCCCCTTGGCATCCCTGGCAGGAACCATGGTCCCGGAAAACAGGTATGCGGAACTGCTGACCGGAAAGACCGATTTCAGGGCCATCTGGTCCGACCCTGCCGAAAGGGAGGTGGAGCTCTTCAGTCATTCCACCGGTGACAAGGGCGTGACCTATCAGCAGGGCACCCAGAACATGGCCAACGGCAGGGTGGCGGTCCTGCCCTTGGGTACATATGCCATTCCCCAGATCAGGATGATCAATCCCAACGCCGATCTGGGATTCGCGCAGATGCCGGCCAACGACTCCCCCTCCGATCAGATCCTCACGGCAGGCGACGATGTGATGCTGACCATGGGTGCCACCACCAGCCATCCCAAGGAGGCCATGAGGCTGATCCGTTACCTGATGCAGCCTGAACAGCTGCGCACCTATGCCAAGGCGCAGACCGCCTTCGTGCCCACCAGGAATGTAGAGGCCGGAGATCCGGCGCTGAACGGGGTCCTGCCCTTCTTCCGTGCGAACAGGCTGGCGGATTTCTGTGATCACTACATTCCCTCATCCATCAACATCGGCGGATACCTGCAGACCATGGTGACCAAGGGTGACATCAATGGGTTCATCGATTCCATGCAGGCCGAGTGGGACAAGGTACAGGCAAGGAACTTCCAATGAAAGGCCAGAATTCAGACATGAAACAGTCCAAGCCGGGCAAGGGGGGCTTCTCTGATCGGAAGGTCGATAGGGCCTTCTACTGGATGGCCGTCCCCGCCGCCCTGATCTTCACCCTCTTCCTCTACGTGCCCTTCATCCAGGGCGTGGCATACTCCTTCACCAACTCCCAGGGGTATGGCAAGTTCGCATGGATCGGTTTTAAGAACTACTGGGCCCTCTTCCGGGACGGGCGTGTGGGACATGCATACATCTTCACCTTCCTGATTGCCGTTGTGATCACCGTCCTGGTGAACTTCATAGCGCTCTTCATCTCCGTTGCCCTGAACGGGAAAATCGCCTTCAAGAAGGGGTTCAGGGCCATCTACTTCATTCCGTACACCCTTTCGGTGCTGGTGATCGGGTATGTTTTCAAGTACATCTTCATGACGCCTCTGCCGGCTTTGGGCCAGGCTCTGCACATCGGCTGGCTTTCTCAGTCACTCCTGACCAGCGAGCGGTACGCATGGATACCGATCGTCTTCCTCTCGGTCTGGCAGGCCGTGGCCTATTCCACACTGATCTATCTGGCCGGTCTGCAGACCATTGACACCGAGGTCTATGAGGCCGCCGCCATCGACGGGGCGAACGCCTGGCAGTCCTTCTGGAAGATCACCTTCCCCCTGATTGGCGCCTTCTTCACGATCAATCTGGTCCTGACCCTGAAGAACGCCTTCAACACCTTCGACCAGGTGGTGGCCCTGACGGCGGGCGGGCCGGATTCCAAGACCGAAACGGTCACCTATCTGATCTACAAGGGGGGTCTGACCGGCGGCGAGTATGCATACCAGACGGCCAACGCCGTCATGTTCTTCATCGTCCTGGCCGTCATCGCATTCATCCAGTTGGGTATTTCCAGAAGAGGAGAGAAGGTCTGAGATGAGCCAGACAAAACAGATCGGATCACCGGACATGTCACGATCCTCATCCGGGCCACTCCCGCATAGGAGCGCTTTCGAGATCAGGCTGCACAACATCAATTGGTGGCTGACGGCCGTCGTGGCCGTCCTTTCCCTGACCATTCTGGTGCCACTCTACTTCACGGTGGTCACGGCCCTGAAGACCCCGGCCGAGGCCGGCACCTTCAGTCTGCCCACATCCTGGCAGTGGCACAATTTCGTTGATGCCTGGAACAAGGTCAACTACCCCAAGGCGGCTCTGAATTCGGGCATCGTCACGGTCTGCGCGGTGGTCATCACCCTGCTGACCAACACCTTCGTGGCCTACGCGGTGGCCAGGAACATGGACAAGCGCTTCTTCCGTTTCCTCTACTACTTCTTCATCGCGGCCATGTTCGTCCCCTTCCCGGTGGTCATGCTCCCCATCGCCAAGCAGTTCGGCAGCTGGCACATGGACAACGTCATCGGTCTGATCCTCCTGTACGTGGTGCTGGGTCTGGGCACCAACCTTTTCATCGCCACCGGATTCATCAGGTCCATCCCGACGGCCCTGGAGGAGGCGGCCAGACTTGACGGAGCCGGGACCTGGCGGATCTTCTGGACCATCATCTTCCCCCTGATGGGACCGATCAACGCCACCATCGCCATCACCACGGCTCTCTGGGCCTGGAACGATTTCCTCCTGCCCCTGATCGTCCTGACCGACCAGTCCAGTCAGACCATCCCCCTGGCCCAGTACGTGTTCAGCTCGCAGTTCGCCACCAATTACCCGATGGCCTTCTCCAGCTATCTGATGGCACTGGCCCCGATCCTGATCGTCTACCTCTTCGCGCAGAAGTGGGTGATCAGCGGCGTCATGCGGGGTGCCGTGAAGTAATCGATTGCCGACTGATGCCCCGGCCCTCCATCCATTCGGAGCGGTCGGGGTCTTATCGGGTCTGCCGGTCCGGTGCCGATGCTTGCACACCGACCTGTCTGATCATTCCAAGCCGAGCCGAAACTTCCCTTATAGTGGGAACCACCGTACAAAGAAGTTCCTTGAATCCAGCGTATGGAAGGAAGACCATGACCCAGGAAGAGCGTGCCCAGCTGCCCGATTCGATACGGACCAACGGAGCCACCCCCAACCCCTGGTGGACCAATGCCGTGGTCTACCAGATCTACCCGCGATCCTTTCAGGACACCAATGGGGACGGTTACGGCGACCTGCCTGGCATCACTCAACGCCTGGATTACCTGGCCGATCTGGGTGTGGATGTGATCTGGCTCAGCCCGGTCTACCGATCACCCCAGGACGACAACGGGTATGACATCTCCGACTACCAGGACATCGATCCGATCTTCGGCACCATGGACGACATGGATGAACTTGTAGAGGAGGCTCACCGGCGCGGGATCAAGGTGGTCATGGACCTGGTGGTCAACCACACCTCTGACGAGCATGTATGGTTCCAGGCCTCCCGCAATCCCGACGATCCCCATGCCGACTGGTACTGGTGGCGTCCCGCCCGGGCCGGTCATGAGGCGGGAACCCCTGGTGCCGAACCCAATCGGTGGGGGTCATACTTCGGTGGCTCCGCCTGGGAATACGATTCCCGACGCGGAGAATACTATCTTCATCAGTTCTCGAAGAAACAGCCTGATCTGAACTGGGAGAACCCTCAGGTCCGGCAGGCCGTCTACCGGATGATGAACTGGTGGATGAATCGGGGCATCGACGGTTTCCGCATGGACGTGATCGTCATGATTTCCAAGACGGTCGATGACCAGGGGCGTCTACCAGGGGAAGAGGGGTCGACCCTCCGGGACGGTCCGGTCGGACCGGAGGGGTATTCCTCGCCCGTGCCCTTCTGTGTGGACGGTCCCAGGCTGGAGGAGTACCTCAAGGAGATGCGTCGCGAGGTCTTCGAGGGCCGTCAGGGATACCTGACCGTGGGGGAGGCCCCGGATCTTTCACCCCGGCGAAGCGGGGTCATCACCGACCCGGCCAATCGCGAACTGGATATGCTTTTCCTCTTTACCCAGACCAGTATCGATACCGATGGGAGCAAGTGGGAGATCCGTCCATTCCAGGTCGGCAGGCTTAAGGAGGCCATGGGCCGGCAACAGGCGGCCGTGGCCAAGGCGGGCTGGGCCAGCCTGTACTTCGACAACCATGACCAACCCCGCATCGTCTCCCGCTGGGGTGACACCTCAACCGAGGAGCTACGGGTCCGATCCGCCAAGGCCCTCGGTCTCCTTCTGCACATGCATAGGGGCACCCCCTATATCTACCAGGGCGAGGAACTGGGTATGACCAACGCCGGCTTCACCAGGCTGGACCAGTACCGGGACCTCGAATCCATCAACCTCTACCACCAGCGGGTTGACCAGGCCCACGAGCAGAGTCCGGAATCCATGATGGCGGCCCTGGCCTATATGAGCCGCGACAACGCCCGAACCCCCATGCAGTGGGATTCCACCAAGTTTGCCGGGTTCACCGCCTCCTACGCCCCCGAGGAACCCTGGCTGGCGGTCAATCCCAACCATGACAGGATCAATGCCAAAGTCGAGCTGCGGGACCGGGACTCGGTCCTGGCCTTCTACCGGGAACTGATCCACCTGCGCCACACCAACCTGGTGGTCGCCGCCGGAGACTTCTCCCTCCTGGATCCGCAAGCTGAACAGATCTATTCCTTCACCCGGGCCCTAGACCAGGCGCCGGAGTCCAAATCCGGCCCCGAGGCCAGGAGTGCTCTGGATGCCATGCCCTGCAAACGCCTTCTGGTCGTGGTCAACCTGAGCAGCCAACCGGCGGCTCTGCCTCCGCAGACCGCCACTCTCCTGGGTGTGGACCAGTCCGCTTCGACCTCCATATCCCTTGGGGCCGTCGACGTGGATCGGATCCTGATCTCCACCTACCAGCCCGAGCAGACCGTCGGTTCCCTCCTGACCGGCCGACTGGCTCCCTGGGAAGGCTTCGTCTACCTCCTCTAAGGCCTGGCTGCCCAACCCTGAATGGACCATCCTGTGGCGGCCACCCGCCCTTGCGGCTACAGTGGAAATATATGTCGTGTCCTTTCGCCAGCCGGCCCCTGATGGCTGGGCCGGACAAAAGAGGCACGACCAGCAGGCCGGCATTGGTCCGGCAGGCCCGTATAGGAGGGTGGGGCTGTATATGTCTCGTTTGATTATCGTTTCCAACCGTCTTCCCATGTCCTTGGAGGCCGCTGAGGACGGCTCCTACACGCTGCGGCAGAATGTGGGTGGCCTGGCCACCGCCATCGGCCCCTACCACCGCTCCCACAAGGACTGTCTCTGGATCGGCTGGAGCGGGATTGACCCCGGGCAGTACTCGGACCATGAGCTGCAGGACATACGCAAGGCCTACAGCGAAAGCAGGTGTATTCCCATCTTTCTGAGCAAGGAGGAGCTCAAGGGGTACTATGCGGGCTTCTCCAACAACACTCTCTGGCCCCTCTTCCATGATTTCTCCCATGAGGCCGTCTTCAGGCAGCAGGACTGGGACATGTATCGCAAGGTCAACATGCGCTTCGCCCAGGTGGTGGAGCCACTGATGCGCAAGGGCGACACGATCTGGGTCCAGGACTACCATCTGATGCTCCTGCCCAAGATGCTTCGTGAGCGTTACCCCGACGCCTCGATCGGCTGGTTCCTCCACGTCCCCTTCCCCAGTGCCGAGATTTTCCGCTCCCTGCCCTGGAGCCGTGAGATCCTGGAGGGGGTCCTGGGGGCCAACCTGATCGGCTTCCACACCGTGGACTTCTCGGCCAGCTTCCTGGCCTCCCTCCACCGCCTTCTGCCGGAGCTTCCGGTCAATATGGACGGGGTGGTCGAGATGCCCGATGGGCACCGAGCCGCCATCGACGCCTTCCCGATCGGTATCGACTACAACCTCTACAGCAGGACGGCCCGGTCCAGCCTGGCCAGGGCGATGCGCCGGGGAATCGATGAGGCCTGCGGCAAGTCGCCACGTCACCGGTATCGGACCTCGGTCACCGCCGAAGGGGTGGCGGCCACGGAGGCAGGCATCTCCGACAGCAACTGGTGGAGCCACTACATCAACGAGGACATCCCCGAGACCACCCTGGCCAAGCAGGCGGCCTCTTCCATCGAGAGCAGGTCCAACAAGGTCATCGTCTCCGTGGACAGGCTGGACTACACCAAGGGGTTGCCCGAACGCCTCCAGGCCTTTGGCTGCATGCTCGACAAGTATCCCGAGTGGATAGGCCACGTGACCTACTACCTCCTGGCCACCCCTTCGCGTGAGAACGTCAAGTCCTACCAGCGCCTCAAGGACCAGGTGGATCAGCTGGTGGGCGAAATCAACGGAAAGTACTCCCTTCTGGCCTGGACCCCCATCCACTACATCACCCGCTCCCTCTCGATCAAGCCGGTTTGCGGCATCTACACCGCAGGTGACGTGGCCCTGGTCACCCCCCTGAGGGACGGGATGAACCTGGTGGCCAAGGAGTACCTGGCCTGCCATGACGGTCGTGACGGCGCCCTGGTCCTGTCGGACATGTGCGGAGCCGCGGACGAGCTGACCGATGCCTTCGTCGTCAACCCCTACGACATCGATATGGTCTGTGAGGCCCTCCACAACGCTCTGGAGATCTCCCCCGAGGAATCCCGCCGCCGTAATATCCGTATGCAGGCCAGGCTGAAGGTTCGCACAGCTGCCAACTGGTGCACTTCCTTCCTGGAGACCCTCAAGCAGGTCTCCACGCCAGGTATGACCGACAAGAGGTTCAGGATGGACCACCATAACGAAATCGTCAGGCAGTGGGACAAGGCCAGCCGTCGCCTGATCCTGTGCGACTATGACGGAACCCTGACCCCTCTGGTGCGCAAGCCCGAGCGGGCCAAGCCCACCAGGGCCCTTTGCAGGCTCCTGACCCAGGTCGGTTCCGACCCCAACGTCGACCTGATCCTGGTCTCCGGGAGGAGCCATCAGATCATGGAGGACTGGTTCAGCCAGCTTCCGGTAGGCCTGATCGCCGAGCACGGTGCCTGGTGCAAGAACTGCCCCGGACAGGACAAGGGGGTCTGGGAGCGTGCCAAGGGTCTGCCGGATTCGGACACCTGGCAGAAGGTCATCAGGCCCATCATGGACCTGTCGACGGAACGGGTGCCGGGCTCTTTCGTCGAGAGCAAGTCGGATGCCGTAGCCTGGCATTACCGGATGAGCGATGCCAAGGTGGCCGACAAGGAGCGCGAGGATCTCCTGCAGCGGTTGCGCCGTGTGGTCGTCGGGCTGGGGCTGATGATCATGGAGAACTCCAAGGTCGTCGAGGTGACCCCGGTCGCCACCAGCAAGGGCCAGGCCGTTCTCCCCCTGATTTCCAGCGGGGACTATGACTTCATGATGGCGCTGGGCGATGATGACACCGATGAGACCATGTTCGCCGTCATGCCGGAGTCGGGATGGACCCTCAAGATCGGCCCCGGTCAGACCAAGGCGAGGCTGCGGGTCGAGGACCCGGTGGCCGTCAATCTCCTTCTGGCCGACCTGGCCGCAGGTGTGGCCCGGGACCCTGCCGATGGCGGACCCACCTCCGCCCGCTTTGCCGATGACCATACCATCGTCGACGATGCGGCCGCCCGACCCTCTGCCCGGAAGAGGGGCTGAGCGTCTCATCTCGCCAGGAATCCCCGGTGGGCTGCGTCGACCAGGTTGCCGACGTGGCCAGCCGAGGATTTCGTGTATCTCCCCGTCCTCCAGGTTCGACCATGTCCAGCATGTTGACACCGGCTCGTCAGGAGGGGACGGCACGGGAATAATGATGGAACATGGATACGAACGAAGTCGATCTTGACCTGAAGGCGGATCATGCCGCCGACCTGCACGAGGCCGCCAAACGGCTGGAAGGTGTGGCCAGGCGCACCCGAATCGAACATTCGCAGGAGCTCAGCGACCGGGTGGGGTACAGGGTCATGCTCAAACCCGAGAACCTCCAGCTGACCGGTTCCTTCAAGGTTCGCGGTGCCTACAACAAGATCGCCTCCCTCCCTCAGGAGGACCTGGACCGGGGAATCATCACCGCCTCGGCCGGCAACCACGCCCAGGGTGTGGCCTTCGCCTCCAGGCACCGCGGGGCCCGCGCCACCATCGTCATGCCCCAGATAACCCCGCCCCTCAAAGTGGATGCCACCAGGTCCCTGGGCGCCGAGGTGGTCCTTGAGGGGAACGTTTTCGATGAGAGCTTCGACTATGCCCGCAAGCTGGCCGACGAGAGGGGGATGACCTTCGTTCACCCCTTCGACGACTACCAGGTCCTTTGCGGGCAGGGCACCATCGCCATGGAGATCCTGGATGATGTTCCTGACGTGACGGACATCGTGGTCCCCCTTGGCGGTGGCGGCCTGGGTGCCGGGGTCGCGCTCGCGGTCAAGACCTTCAGGCCTGATGTCAGGGTCATCGGAGCCACGCCGGTCGGGTCACCGGCCTGGCGTGAGTCCCTGACCGCCGGCAGGGTGGTGGCGGCTGACCAGGTCAGCACGGCAGCCGAGGGCGTTGCCGTCAAACGGCCCGGCGACCTGGATTATGCCCTTCTGAGTCGGTACATGGATGACCTGGTCCAGGTCACCGAGAGCGACATATCCGAGATGATCCTCTTCATGCTGGAAAAGCACAAGCTGGTGGTCGAGGCCGCAGGGGCCGTTTCCTTGGCTGCCCTGGGCCAGTTGGAACTCCAGTCGGATGTCTTCCGTTCCGCCGCCGGACCCCATGTGGTGGTCCCCATCATCTCGGGCGGCAACATTGACACGGTCACCATAGGTGCCGTTATCCAACGGGGGATGATTTCCCGTGGCCGTATCATGCAGTTCGGTGTCGAGCTTCCCGATACGCCCGGCCAGCTGGTCCAGGTCGCCACGGTTCTGGCCAACCTGCGTGCCAACGTGATCGAGCTCAACCATGACCAGTTCAAGTCCTCCGGCCACTACGAGAACGGCGTCCTCCTGGAGGTGACCGTCGAAACCAACGGCACCGACCACATCACCCAGATCCTGGACACCCTGCGTAGCCAGGGATTCCAGGTCCACCAGAATTACTGAGGCCCTTTCAGGTTCACGGGGAAGGGGTTCCCATGCCTGTGAACCTTTGTGTGCCTGTTATCGTTCCTCCGCGAATCGGATGTTCGGATTTCTTGCGGCACTGTATGCACCTGCCTATGGTTCCCTTGGAGAAAGAAGCAATGGTGCCCTATGCGGCCTCCTGATTCGCTGAGATGGTCTCGTCCACCAACTGCGGCAGGGCCGTCTCTATCGGCTCATGAATCAGTCGGGTGGCCAGGGAATCATACTGGGTCCGCCCCAGATTCATGATGGTGATGGGCACGCCCGCCTGCGACGCCACCGGCACCAAGGAGGCAGCAGGGAAGACCTCCAGGGTTGAGCCGATCACCCAGAATTCGTCGGCGCCAGTGACCAGTCGCATGCTCTTTTCCATGGCCCCCTCGGGCAGGGCCTGGCCGAAATAGACAACATCAGTTTTGATGATGCCGTCGCAGGGCATGTTCCCCTGGTAAGGCATACGTTTGTGGCAGTGCGGATCCGGCTCCTCGTCCAACCTGTCCATAATGTCGGCCGTCTGGTATTCCTGGCCGCACTTCATACAGTGCGAGGTGCCGATGGTCCCGTGAAGGTTCACGATCACCTGGTCGGAGTTGCCAGCCTTTTCATGGAGGGCATCAAAATTCTGGGTGGCCAGGAGGACCAGCAGCCCGGCTTTCTCCAGCCTGGCCAGCGCCTTGTGGGCCACTCCGGGCTGGGCCCTCCAGACCGGCGACTCCTTCTGCCAATGCCAGGAGTATTCCCGGGCCTGCTTGTCGCTCATGAAGAGGTCCAGGTCGTACACGCTGGTCTGATCGGGATGCTTGGTCCAGACACCGTCAGGTCCACGGAAGTCCGGAATCCCTGCCGAGGTTGAAATACCCGCGCCGGTCAGTACTGCGATCTTCTTGCTCATACCCCTGTCTTACCATGCGGATGTGTACGCGTCCCACTGTGTGCCTGGGCATCCTCGACGATCCATACCTGAGGGGCTTACCCTGGGTGGTCGTCCTGTGCAGGCTCAGGCCTGGGCCCTGTCCGTTCCCAGGGTGCGAATTGGCCTCGGTAAGCAGGGTCAAATATCGTGCATATCCGGAACCGTTGTCCGAAGAATGGGCTGAGTCGATACCGTTGGACCTGCCATACAGTACGCGGTTATGTCTGAGCTCTCTACTGCTTTGGCCCTCAGGTTCAATACCCTGAGCCATGATAATCCACCATGCAGAAGTCGGGTTTTCCGTTTCCGACACTGTTCTGGCCACTTGTTTTTGACGAAACCCAGGAAGGCTGCGACCGCACTTCTGCCCGGAGTCGTACATTGCCCAAACCGGTCAGGCTCCGGGCCGTTGTGAGAGTCATGACGGGTCCGACAGGAGCACCGGAAAACAGTGAGAAGCGCGGGCCGCTTCACCCGTAGAGCAATCATCATCATCGTGGCCGGCTGTCTGGGAGGCGGATGGGTGTGTACATGGCGGGCCCATGCCTCCGCCTTGGAGGACTGCCAACAGTCGACAAGGCGGACAGTCATCCATCGCCTCCTGCAGGAAGCACCCGGGGGAGGCGGAGCGCCAGGCCAAGTCGGTCCCCAGGGCGACGTCTGCGACGTCAGGGTCATCAACGCGGCGACGAAGCCGACCAGGGACGTAAAGCCGGTCACCCTGCCGTCCTGCCCCGCCGAGGCTTCCAGGGGCGACCTGGAAGAAGCCGGGCCGAGGCCGACCGGACCGCCCGGGACACGTCCGGGGCCGACGGGAACATCAAGACCGCCTCGGCCGCACTGACCGCCGACGAGTGCAGGACCGTCGAGGCCCACCTGGACCAGACCATCACCAGTGCCGACCGGACCAACAACATCAAGGCCGTCAACGGCTCCAAGAACGCCAAGGATCCGAAGCCGCGTCCCTGCCGCCGCCCAGGCGCCAACAGGCGGCTGCACCGGCGGCAGGTATTCGGGCGGCGGGAACCGCGGACCTCCGGTTGCGGATCCCCACCCGGCTACACACCTCCTGCAGGTGGCAATGGCGGCGCTAATGGCGGCTGCACCACTGCACCCCATCATGAGCTCGCACAAGAGGGCAACAATATGGCGCATCATTATGCATGCGTCATGCATCCTGATATCACTTCAGATTGCTGAAACACAGAATGGCAACGGCCCGGATCGCACAGGTTCATCAGTGCGCCGGACCGTTCATTTTTGCTGCCTCAGAACCCTGTCGCCTCTGGGGCGGCTTTGCATGTACCTGAGCCTCGAGGTATGGGGGCTCCGGATTCGATGAAGAGCGAGGTTCCCGGCGGGACTGTTCCTCCTCCACTTTCCGAGGGGCCTGGCCGGCCATTTTCTTGAGCTCCGCCATCATCCCTCTCCGCCCCGATTCCGGCTTCTCTTGACCGCCTTAGCGGCCCTGATAATGTGCCGGTCGTCCGGCTACCTGCTCCGTTTCCTGCGCGCCTTATCCGCCCGCGCAACCGGTCGATGCGCCTGGCCAGGTTATCCTTGGTCCGTGTCGTCATTGTTCGCACCTCGTCCCTGTCCGGTTGCTCTTTCCGGCTTCGCATCCAGACCTGTTCGAGGATGTACATCCTCGATGCGGTTGCGAGTCGGACGGGATACAGAACGTCTCATGGTCAGGAGCACTTGGAATCCGAGCTTCCTGATGGGTGGCCCTGCTCAAGCCGACCGTTTGCATCGGTATCGAAGGTGTCAGAACTCATCGATCACGCGTGAGCGAGATGAGAGAAAAAGCGACACGCCGACCACAATGTTGGAATCACTTGATTCTGATGTCAATCCTGCGACATCGATTTGCGCAATTGCCAGGTCGTGGTAGATTTATCTCTTGCTGCTCAACACGGCGTTTCCTCTTCTCAGGATGAGTTGATTCGCTTGTTGGTGTGGTGGTGGTTTGAGAACTCAAGAGCGTGTTTGTGCTACTTTATAGCTTTTTTGATTGCCAGTCCGATGCCCGCCCGGTGTTGCCGGGTGCACGAGGGTGCTGAATGGGTGTCGGGGTT
>NZ_BTXM01000002.1:0-203300 GCF_036987015.1 Bifidobacterium indicum | reverse complement strand
ACACACCACCAACACTTCACACGAGTAAGGGGCCACACCAAAGGGATCTCCCCATCCCGGCCCAGGAGACGACCCGCCACCAACACACCCCACGGCGGGCCGCCTCCACCCCACACCCACCCCCACCACTCAACCTGTTGGACAGGGACGGTTCGGTTTCCGCTGGCAGGCCACCTTGGTAGATTGGAGATGATCAAGGGCCCCGACAAGGAGGAAGCATGCGGTATGAGGTGAGCGAGCGCATTCCCGAAGACGCCAGGTCCATCCGCAGGGCGGTCTTCATGGATGAGCAGGGCTTCCATCACGAATTCGATCGCACCGACGATGTCAGTCTCCATATCGTGGCCTATGAAGACGATGACCCCGCCGGAGTCTGCCGTATCTTCCCCGACCGGGGGAACACCTGGACCCTGGGGCGCCTGGCCGTCCTGAAACCCTACCGCGGCCGGCATCTGGGGGCCGGTCTGGTGGGCAAGGCTGAGGATACCGCCCGGAGCCACGGGGCCGACCGACTCACACTTCACGCCCAGGAACGTGTGGCAGACTTCTATAGATCCCTCGGGTACAAGGACACGGGCATCCACGATCTGGACGAGGGATGCCCGCACATGTGGATGGACAAGTCCCTGACGGATGCCGCCGGGAGCACGGAGAAGGACGGGGCGCGATGAACCTGATGACCCTTATTGCGGGTGGACTTCCGCCCATGGCCGGCAAGGCCCTCGGCACCCTTTCCCTGGCGGGGCCCACCGAACCGGACAGGAACCCCATGGGGCGGTCCGAGCAGGCCATCTCCGGCTTCGGCGATGCCGTCGTCGACTGGTTCCGCCAGAACCTCGGCAAGATCGTCCTTCTGGTCATCGTGGCGGCCTGTGCCACCCTGGTCTCCAGGATCGTGGCTGCGGCCATGCGGCGCGCCCTGGAGCGGACCAACCTTCCCAGCGCATCCATCTTCATCAACATCGTCCGGGCCCTGATCTGGATCTTCGCCGCGGCCACGGTCCTCCAACCGGTCTTCGGCATCAACCCCTCGACCGTGGTCGCCGCCCTGGGCGTCAGCGGACTGGCCCTCTCCTTCGGGCTCAAGGACACGATCGCCAACATCGTCGGGGGCTTCGGGCTCATGGTCAGCAAGGTCATCCAGCCCGGCGACATCATCACCATCCAGGGCACCACGGGCACGGTCCGCGACGTGACCTGGCGCCACACCATCATCGTGGACCGGGCCGGCGGCCAGATGCTGATCCCCAACTCCATCCTCAACACCACGGCCCTGGAGAAGATCCCCGAGGCGGGCGAGGCGGCCACCACGGTCCCCCTCACCCTGCGCGGCGACGCCGACATGACCCGGGCCTCCCGTTCCATCGCCCAAACCGTATCCAAGGCCACCCAGGGCATGGCCATGCCCGCCAACCCGCCCATCGTCCAGTTCCAGGGATTCACCCCCTATGGAATCAAAGGCCAGGTGGTCATGTTCGCCCGGCAGGGCGTCATGGCCTCCGACATGCAGGATGCCGCCACCCGCGCCCTGGCCGGCCAGGACTACCTGGTCCAGGAGGCCGAGACGCTTAGCGAACCGGACGATGCGGACACCCTGACACCAGGGAGTGAATGACCCCTACGCGGCCACCATTCACACAGCCGACGCCCTGAGGCGACCGGTCAGGCCGAGACGCCCTCGATCAGGTCGGTGATCAGGTCGGTGTAGGTGATGCCGGTGGCCTCCCAGGCCTTGGCATACATGGAGATGGGGGTGAAACCGGGCAGGGTGTTGATCTCGTTGACCACAACCCTGCCGTCGGGGGTCACGAAGGAATCGACACGGCTCAGGCCGGTCCCGTCCACGGTCCTGAAGGCCTTGGAGGCCAGGTCGCGGACCTGTTGCAGGGTTTCGGCGGGCAGGTCGGCGGGCACCTCCACGTGGGAGGCGGTGGAGTCCATGTACTTGCTGTCGAAGTCGTAGAAGGCGTCATCCTGGTCGGCCCTGTCCAGCACCACCTCGCCGGGCCAGGCGGTGCGGGGTTCTGCCTCCCCGTCGGGGGCGAGCACGGCGCACTCGATTTCGCGCCCCTCGACACCCTCCTCGATCAGGACCCGCCAGTCGTGCCTGGAGGCCTCCTCGACCGCGGCGGCCAGGGCATCGGCACCGGCCTGATCGACCTTGACCACCCCGAAGCTGGAACCGGCACGGGAGGGCTTGACGAAGAGGGGGTAGTGGAGCCCCGCCTCCTCCACGGCCGTCAGGAGGTCGGCGCCGGAGCGGTGGGCACGGGAGTCGATGGTGATGCCGGGGGCCACGGGGATGCCGGCCTGGCTGAGGAGGATCTTCGTGTAGTGCTTGTCCATGCAGACGGCCGAGGCCAGGACCCCGCACCCCACGTAGGGCAGCCCCATCATCTCCAGGAGGCCCTGGACGGTGCCGTCCTCCCCGTAGGGGCCGTGAAGGACCGGGAAGACCACGTCGACATGGCCCAGGGGCTCCAGGGCTCCCGAGGGCTTGGAGAGGTCGGCGCCCGGGACCAGGTCGGCATGGTCGCCGATCATGAGGCCGTCCCTGCCACGGGCCATGTCGAGGATGACCGGCCGGCTTCCCTCGCCCACCTCCACGGTGGGCAGTCCGGAGCCATGCAGACTCCACTGCCTGGGGTCCTCGCCGCCCACGGTCCACCGGCCGTCCTTGGTGATGCCGACCGGGATGGGTTCGTACCGGTCGGTGTCGATGGCATTGAGCACACCGGCCGCCGATACACACGATATGGAATGCTCGTCGGCACGGCCCCCATACAGCACCACTACACGTTTCCTGGCCATCATTCCTCGGCTTTCCTCATGCTGGGCATGTACCACTACCCGGTTCCGGTGCGGCTGGAAGGAACCCGACGCAGGCATCCCGGGCGGATACATCATTCACACAGCAGGATATCCCCTGAGAGGGCCCCAGTGGGCCACCGGTGCAGCTCATCCACAAGCTTGGCACGAACCGGACCATGATCTCGTGGTCTCGTGACTCCGCGGCTTTGTGGCCCAGCGGCCCCGCGCCTACGTGGATGCCCTGATGCACCAGGGAGAAGGAACCTACTCCGGAGTGATCTCCCCGCCGAACAGCTCTTCGATCATGCCCCGGCAGCTCAGGCCCTGGTCCAGCACGTGACTCATGGCCGTGGCCAGCGGCGTGGCCACCTGGTAGCGCCTGCCCAGGGCCACGACGGCATCGGTGGTGGGTACGCCCTCGGCGACGCCCTTGCTGACCCGGGTGGCCTCCTCGATGCTCTTGCCCTGGCCCAGGTTGAAGCCGAAGGTGTAGTTCCTGCTCAGGGGCGACCCGCAGGTGGCCACCAGGTCGCCCACTCCGGCCAGGCCGGCGAAGGTCTTGGCCTTGGCCCCGCAGGCGGTTCCCAGGGCGGTCAGTTCGGCCAGTCCCCTGGCCTGGATCATGGCGGCCGAGTTCTCCCCGAATCCCGCCCCCCGCGACATTCCCACGGCCAGGGCGGTGACGTTCTTCAGGGATCCGCACATCTCCAGACCGATCACGTCATCCGACACAAAGGCCTTGAAGTAGTCGGTGGTGCAGGCCCGGGCCACCCTCATGGCGGTGTCGGCATCGGCGCTGGCCACCACCGTGGCGCCCGGTTCGCGGGCGGCCACCTCCTTGCTCAGGTTGGGCCCCGAAACGGCGGCGAACCGGGCCGGGTCCAGGTCCAGGGTCTGGCAGACCACCTGGTCCATCCGCCGGTCGCTCCCCCGTTCGATCCCCTTCATCAGGGAGATGACGATGGCATCGGGCCCCAGGAGTCCCTTGAACCCCTCCAGGGCCTCACGGGCGTGCTGGGCGGCTATGGAGACCACGACCATATCGGCACCGGCCACGGCCCGGGCACGGTCGCCCTCGGCTCTGACGGCGTCGGGCAGCCTCTGCACGGTCGGCAGGCGGCGTGCATTCGAGTGCTTCAGGGTGATTTCGTCCACCACATCCGGGTCGATGTCCCACATGACCACCTGGTTGCCTGCGTCGGCCAGTACCTGGGCGAAGGCGGTACCCCAGGCACCCGCTCCCAATACCGTGATCTTCGCCATCATTCTCCTTTGCATAATGCCGTGCGCACAGGAACGCCGACCAGATGCCTCATCTCTTGTCTCCACCATCCTATGACACCTGGGCCGGGGAGGCGGAATTGAAGGTGGGTTTCGGCCCTATTGCTCGCTTCTGGGCCGACGGGTCATGGTCACGTAATCGAAGTACCCCTCGGCCGGGGGCTCCTCGCCGCGGATCTCGGCCATGACCTCCTCCATCCGATCGCGCAGACGGACGCAGAGGGTGTGCATGGCCTCCCCGGGGGGCTCCGGACCCCACTGGTCCATGCCCTCCAGGAGGTCGGAGTAGTCGAAGAGCCGGTCGTAACACATGACCACGTTCTTCCGGGGCCAGGGCCACTTGTGGTTGATCGAGGCCGCCCCCCAGGTGATGCTTGGATAGAGCGGAACCATCCTGCCCAGCTGCCGCGAGGACTCCAGGGCGATGAAGGCGACACCGGGCTTGAGCGACATGGGCCACTTCAGGGGGTCACGGGTCACGGTCCCCTCAGGCCAGATGGTCAGTGGCCTGCCCGAGGTGATGATCCTGATCGACTCCTCCTCGATGGGGCGGGCCTTGCCGGACCTGCGTTCCACCGGCTGCATGCCCGCCATTCTGAACCAGTTGCCGATCAGGGGCCAGTGGGCCATCTCCGCCTTGGCCATGTACCGGGGGCGGCGGCCCAGGTGGAAGAGGGACATCATGGGGACAAAAACATCGAATTGGGTCACATGGGTGGCCGCCGTGATGAAGGGCCCCTTCTCGGGCACCTGTTCCAGACCCCAGGCATAGAGCTTGCAGGATCCGCGCATCACGTCGGAGACCCCGCGCAGGAGACGGGTGGTGCCGGTGGGATGCTGCCCGTCTATCTCATCAAGGTCAGGAGCCCGGTGACCGGTGGGATAGTACCGGGTCGGGTCCACCAGATGGTGCCGTTCGCCCAGGAGGGCCACCTGCCGGTCCGACAGGGGCTTGACCGCTGAACGCGGTGACGGTTTGCCTTTGGAAGCCATGTCATCATTGTGCCCCCTGGGCAGCGGAACCACGCCGGCGGGGCCGGGAATAACCATGATTCCATTACGAGCAGGGGGGGGGGGGTTAGTCGATCTGGGCGTCCAGGGCGGTCAGCTTGTCGCGGAAGTCCTCATAGCCGCGGTCGATCAGGGAGATGCCGCGGACCGTGGAAGGGCCGGATGCCGCCAGGGCTGCAATCAGGTGGCTGAAACCGCCGCGCAGATCCGGCACGTCGATGTCCTGGCCGGTCAGGGGGGTGGGCCCGAAGATGACGGCCGAATGCTCGAAGTTCTGCTGCTGGAAACGGCAGGGCAGGGACCCCAGGCACTCCCGGTAAAGCTGGATGGTGGCGCCCATCTGGATCAGGGGCCGGGTGAAGCCGAACCGGTTCTCGTAGACGGTCTCATGGACGATCGAGAGGCCCTTGGCCTGGGTCAGGGCCACCACCAGGGGCTGCTGCCAGTCGGTCATGAACCCGGGGTGGACGTCGGTCTCGATGGCCACGGGCTTCAGGTCGCCGCCCGGGTGCCAGAAGCGGATGCCGTCGTCACGCACGTCGAACTCTCCGCCGATCTTGCGGAAGACGTTCAGGTAGGTCATCATGTCGGGCTGCTGGGCGCCCCTGACCATGATGTCGCCGTGGGTGGCCAGGGCCGCCGAGGCCCAGGAGGCGGCCTCGATCCTGTCGGGCAGGGAGGTGTGGGTGTAGCCCTTCAGGGACTCGACCCCCTCGATGCGGATGGTCCGGTCCACGTCCACCGAGATCTGGGCACCCATCTTCTGCAGGACTGCGACCAGGTCCATGATCTCCGGCTCCGTGGCGGCCCCGGAGAGCTCGGTCTTCCCCTTGGCCAGGACGGCCGCCAGAAGGGTCTGCTCGGTGGCGCCGACCGAGGGGTAGGGCAGATGGATCTTGGCCCCGTGCAGGCCGTCGGGGGCCGTGATGTGGATGCCCGCCTCGTGCTCCTTGTCGACCTTGGCCCCCAGCCTGCGCAGGGTCTCCAGGTGGAAGTCGATTGGCCTGCTGCCGATGCGGCATCCGCCCAGGGCCGGGATGAAGGCCTCCCCCAGCCTGTGCAGGAGGGGCCCGGAGAAGAGGATCGGAATGCGGGAGGAGCCCGACAGGGTGTCCACATCGGCCACGTCCGCCAGCTCCACATGCTTGGCGTCGATGGTGACGATGCCCTCGCAGGGCTTGACGTCGACCCCGACCCCGTGCAGACGCAGCAGGTCGGAGACCACCTGGACGTCGCGTATCTCGGGCACGTTCTTCAGGACGGAGACACCGGGGGCCAGGAGGGCGGCGACCATGGCCTTGCTGACGAAGTTCTTGGCCCCACGCACCTGGATGCTGCCATGGAGCGGCCTGCCGCCGACCACGTGCAGTAGATCATTCTCGGAATTCACCTTGGACATTTCGGCTTCCTTATCCTATCGGCTCCGGACCGGGGGCACCTCCACCTGGTCAGACCACGTACATTGTCAGTTTGCCATACGGGGTGTGGGGGCAACGTGAATTGTCGCCCCAAGGCGTAGAACAGGCTCAGGCCACGAGCAACCAGACCATGCTCAGCCCCTCCAGCACCAGCAGGATGACGAAGAAGGGGTTGGCCCAGGCGGCGTAGGCATTCGAATAGGTGCGGTTGGCCGTGATGAAGGCCCGAATCCGATGCCTGCCCAGGTAGATGACCACGACCATGGAGAGTCCACCGACGATCAGCTCAAGCAGGCCGACATAGTTGGCCAGGTTCTGGCTCATGTGGGAGACCAACGCATCCCCGATCTGGCTGATGACCAGGTTGTTGCCGATGTGCAGGAGGATGGACCAGAAAATGGAGTACTCGCATGACAGGTACCCCAGGAGGAGGCCGACGGCGAAGGCGAACAGCCCCTGGGTCAGGTCGCCATGGAAGAAGCCGAACATGGTGGCCGTGGTGACGATGGCGAAGACCCTGCCATAGGGCTTGAGTGAGTTCAGGATCGCCCCCCTGAAGACGACCTCCTCGACCACGGGCGCCACGAAGCAGGTGTAGAGGAACATGGGGATGGAGCCGCTGGCCGCCTCAATGGCTTCGCTGGTGGTGCTGATGGAGGTCAGACCCATGGTCTTGGTGGTCCAGTCCAGGCCGATCCCGTAGATCGAGGCGATGGTCTGGGCCGCGAAAAGCAGGAGGAAGCAACCCAGGAATACCGGCCAGGTCATCCGGTTCACCGAACGGTGGAAGATCCCGTCCGGCCCCCCGTCGGTGATCTGGCGGCGGCGCACCAGCACCAGGAAGGCCAGACCGCACAGGCCCGCCATCATGTTGACCATTCCGGCATACCTGACGTCGGTCTGCTGGTAGATATACTCCATGTCCCTGTGCGGGGGGACGGGGTCCGTCAGCAGATTCCACTCCCACTGGGCCACGAGTCCGGCAAGAAACCCCCCGACCTGGATGACCACCAGGTAGAGGATGAGGAAGCCGGCCTGATTGCCGAGCACATGGCGCGCCGAGTGCAACCAGCCGGGGTCGGCCCAGCCCGACACGCCACGGCGACCTGCCACGGGAACGGCAGCCTGCCCCTGATTCGGGCTCCCGGCGGCCCCGGTCCCTGCATTCATCCCTGCCTGCTGCATGCCACACACCCTTCCGGGCCACCGAGGGGCGTTCCACCCCCGTGTTTCCCGACCAAATGTCTCAATCCTACCGCGAACGACCCTCCTTGCGGCCCAAACCCGGTGCAGCACCCCTACAAGTACTGGAGGACCGCCACGGCCAGACTGCACAGGCAGTAGAGGACGAACCAGGACTGCCGCCAGGAGGCATAGATCCCCTTGGGGGCCCGGTACCGGCGGGCGTAGGCCAGGAGCGAGGAGAACTTCCTGATCAGGATGACCAATCCGGCCAGGACGACCAGACCGGCCACCAGGGCCACCACACCCCGAACCTGTACGGGAGCCCTGGAGAGCCAGGGCACCACCAAACCCGAATACCCGACGCTTGCCAGGATGTGGGCGCCAATGGACCAGACCAGCCCGTATTCCATGGCCAGGGCACCCAGCACCAGACCGAGCAGGAAGGCCCAGATCATCTGTGTCGGCTGGCCCTGCATGAAGGCGCAGAGGAAGGCCGAGGTGACGATGGCAAAGACCCGACCGAACCGCCTCAGCCCGTTCATGATGACGCCCCTGAAAATGATCTCTTCGGTCAGGGGCAGAACCAGGAGGGCGTACGCCTGCATGGGCGACGACCCGGACAGGCTCGTCAGGGGGCTCATGAGGATGGCGGGAGAGATATGGAACATGGGCACCAAGGCCTGCAAGCACAGATTCAGGCCATCGGCCAGGGCCTGGCCGACCAGCAGGAGGGCCAGGGCGAGGATGAGGGGCCAGAGCCGGATCCCGCGCCCGGTAATCCAACGTACCTGGTCGTCGCCGTGGAGCTCATGACCGGTCAGGGTCCGACGCTCGCTGAAGAAGACGTAGACGAGGACCACCAGGCAGGAGAGCAGGTAGAGCCCTCCACCCAGGAGGAAGCTCTGTGCCTGGTCGCTTATCTTGCCGCGCAGGTATGTCACCACCACGCTGTCGCCCAGGATGACCACCATGATGGTGATGGCCAGGTACACGAAGGCGAAGGCGCTCTGACCGACAACAGCGTTGACGGCCTCGTTGACGGTCACCCTGGGTCTGGCCCCGTGCGTCCCCCCGGCATCGGTGGACTTGCCTGCCACATCCGAAACGGCAGGTTTGCCGGACTCGGTGGTCTTATCAGGCTCACCCATCCAGCCGGGCTGAACAATCCTGTCGGACCCATCAACCTTGTCGGGCTCGGCAGCCGTGCCAGACTCGCCGACCACCTTCCGGGGACTGGTTATGTCCGCTTCACCGGAGAACCCGCCATTGCCATGACCTGCCCTGGCGGCCGCTCCGCGAGCACCGAAGGCGAACCGGGACCTCTTCGGCTTTGACCGGTGGGGCCTCCTCCCCGACTTCGGTTTGCCGCCACCCTTCTTCGATTCGTCACTGGCCTTTTCCGGCTCGCCAGCGACATTCCCGGACTCGATGCCAGCCCTGGCCCCGGCCTCATCGTCCTTCGCCCCGGTCTTGGTTTGGGGTCCTACCGTGGTTGATGGCTTGGTTGTTGGCTGGAATGCGGCTGCGGACTGGGCCACGGACTGAACCGTGGCCTTGGTTGCGGATTCTGACGGGCCCTGGAGATCGGAGCCATCCAAGGGCTTGTATTCATGCCGGGATACAGGCGGGGGCCCGGACTCGAAGGCCGGCACTGATCCGGATGCCGACTCGGGTCCGAAGGTCCGCCTGGGTTCAACAGCGGGTTCCGGTGCGGATGCCTGGTTGGATGCCGGTTCGGATTCGACATGGTCCGGACGCCACGAATCCAGCGGAGCCGATCCTGGGACAGCGGTTCCCGAACCCGCAGGCTCATCGGGAAGGGGAAGGCCGAGGTTTGATTCCGAGCCCGTATCCCCCACATCCATAGGATCATCGGCCGGGGGAAGGATCGGTGAGGAATCACCGGTGCCGACCGGATCATCGGCCAGGGGAAGGATCTCCTCGGGATTGGATCGAAGCGGAAGGGGAATTCCGGAGTCCAAGGAACCGACATCACCCTTGAAGGGATCGGCCCCGGTCCTTCCGGAATCGAAAGGCCGGCCCGTTGCGGGAGCCGTCTTCCACCCCGACCGTTGCGCCTGTTCTGCTTCCGTCTTCAGGGCCTTTTCGTTCGCGTTTTTTCCCTTCACGGACTTGCCCTTGGTGGAATTCTTCTTGCCAGCCTTGCCCTTCGCGGATTTCCTCTTCGCATCCTTGCCCTTGGCTGATGTATTTTTCGTGGGTGTGCCTTTCCTCTCGACGGGGAGCGCTGCTGATTGCGCCTTCGGGGACTTCTTTTTCGCCGGTGTGGCCTTGGCGGGCTTGGCCTTGACTGATGCGGCTTTGACGGCTCTGGTCTTCGCCGCCTTGCCCCTTACCGGTTTCGCCTTCGTCGACCCACCATCATGCCTCCCGTCCCTTCCCGACCAGGAAACCGACCGCACCCTCCCGGCAGTCCTGCCGACGGATGGGAGGCCCGTCGCCCGGGAGCCGCGATTCTCCGCAACGTCCCCAGTACGGTCCCCGCCCTCGGAGACCCTGTCATCAGGAAACCTGTCATCGGGAATCCAGGCTACGGAACGACCCTGCCGTTCCAATTCCAGATCGGCATCGTCACCTTGTTCCCAGTGCTTGGCGTGGTTCTTCTCTGCGAATTCACGTTCGGTCCATGAACTCCGGGAGGGACCCCGCCCCTTCCGGTCTGCGCCTGCGGTCCGCTGAGCCTCTGTATGGCTGCTCGAACCCTGCTCATACGCATGTCTCATTGGCCGGCATTCCTCCCCAACAGTCAACCCACTGTTCCAAGACTAACCCGGCGTCGGCACAGATGACACACGGGGAGAATGACACGAGGAAGACGGACAGGGCCGAAACCCGGTAGGCTGCCCCGTCAGAGCCAGCCGGGGATCAGCTCACCCACGGCCATGCCCAGGCAGAGGATCAGGAATATCAGGCACCAGGGGGCAAGCCAGGATGCGTAGATTCCCTTGGGGGCCCTGTTCCTGCGGCAGTAACCAACCAGCGGGCGGACCTTGGCCACCATGCCGATGACTCCGGCCAGAAGCACCACCAGGATGGCCACCCCGACACCGATTCGGACCCCTTCAGGGACCGACTGCATGACCCGGGGCAGGAGGCCGGAATAGACCCCGTTGTTGAAGATGTGAAGCACCAGGGACCAGACCAGGCCGTACTCCATGGCCACGTATCCAAGGACCAGCCCCGTCAGGAAGCCGAAGAGCCCCTGGACCAGACTGCCGTGCATGAAGCCGAAGAGGAGGGCCGAGGTGACGATGGCGAAGATTTTGCCATAGGGGCGCAGTCCGTTCATGATCACCCCACGGAAAACCACCTCCTCGGCCAGGGGCCCGAAGAGGAAGGCGTAGAAGAGCATGATCGCCGAGGTCGAGGGATCCGAGGTGTCACCGGCCTGGCCGGGCGAGTGCAGATTCGTGGACGATATGAGGGCGCCCAAGCCCGACTGGGCCGCCGTGGCCACCAGCTGGGCCGCGAAGAGAAGAGTGAGGCTGATGACCAGTACCAGGAGGTTTATTCGCCGCACGGTCAGCCATTGGACCCTGCCCTCGTCTGCCTGGGCAGACCCGAATATGACCTTCCTTTGGCTGATCAGGGCTACGATCAGCGCCACCACAACGGAGAAGAGGAGGAGCCCGTCGCCGTACCGCGCATCCAGCCGGGCAGCGGTCATGTCGGGGAAGATTCCGGGCAGCACCACCTTGGCGCCGATCAGGTCGATCAGGGTCTCGATCGACACGTATATCAGGGCGAAGGCGCTGAGGCCGTTGACCCTGTACCAGACCTGATCCCTGCTGTTGCCGATGGCACCGTGCCGCATGGCACCTCCCCTGTTGCGATGGAACACGCCTCTACGTCCATACTAGGGGTCAACAAGGCCAAAAACCGCAGCACGACACTGGAAATCACACCACGGACAGGGGTGACCATACGACCTTCACTCGTCAGCGCATGGTGGCGCCGGCGCCCTGGGCTACCGCGTCGGGGGGGGGGGGGGCAGGAGGGTCCGGAATCAGATGATGCCCTTCTTGGCCAGGGGACCGTCCCAGTCGACGTCCTGCTCCCTGGCGGATGCGATGGGCTGCTCGGGCAGGTGCTTGGCAGGCAGGGTGGTGGGCTTGAAGGGGAAGCGCTCGGCCCGCATCTTCTCGTAGGCCACGATGTCATCCTCGTGGTGCAGGGTCAGGTCGATGTCGTCGTACCCGTTCATCAGGCGCCAGCGCACGTAGTCGTCCACCTGGAAGGGCAGGACCACGTCGGCGCAGATGACCGTCCGTGAATCCAGGTCGACGGTCATCTCCATGCCGGGCTCCTGCTCCAGGAGCTTCCAGAGCAGTTCGACCGACTCCTGGGACATGATGGCGGCCAGGACACCGTTCTTGGCGGTGTTCCCGTAGAAGATGTCGGCGAAGCGGGGGGCGATGACCACCCTGAACCCGTAGTCGCGCAGGGCCCAGACCGCGTGTTCGCGAGACGACCCGATGCCGAAGTCGGGCCCGGTCACCAGGATCTGCCCCTTGGCGTACTCGGGCCGGTTGAGGAGGAAGTTCGGATCCCTACGCCAGGCGTAGAAGAGGGCATCCTCGAAACCGGTCTTCTTGACGCGCTTCAGGAAGACGGCCGGGATGATCTGGTCCGTGTCCACATTGGAGCGACGAAGGGGCACCCCGACCCCCGTGATGACGGTGAGTTTTTCCATGATTACCTCGAATTTCCTGCCTCGAAATACCTGACTGCCGGAGCCCTGGGCCTAGAGGTCGGCCGGACTTGAGATGGTGCCCTTGATGGCCGTTGCCGCTGCCACCTGGGGTGAGGCCAGGTGGGTGCGCCCTCCCTTGCCCTGGCGCCCCTGGAAGTTCCTGTTGGAGGTCGATATGGACCGCTCGCCCGGGGTGAGCTGGTCGGGGTTCATGCCCAGGCACATGGAGCAGCCGGCGTTGCGCCACTCGGCCCCGAAGTCCTTGAAGATCTTGTCGAGCCCCTCGGCCTCGGCCTGGAGCCGCACCCTGGATGAGGCCGGCACCACCAGCACCCGGTGGAGGTTCTTGGCCTTGTGGTTCCCCTTCATGATGGAGGCCGCAGCCCGCAGGTCCTCGATGCGCCCGTTGGTGCATGACCCGATGAAGACCGTGTCGACGGCGATGTCCTTGATGGACATGCCGGGCCTGAGGCCCATGTAGTCGATGGCCTCCTGGGTGGCCTGGCGCTTGGCCGCGTCCGATATGTCCTCGGGCACGGGCACCTGGGAGTTGATGGGCAGACCCTGACCTGGGTTGGTCCCCCAGGTCACGTAGGGCGAGAGATCGGCCGCGTTCAGATTGACCTCCTTGTCGAAGACCGCATCGTCATCGGTCTTCAGGGTCTTCCAATACTCCATGGCCTTCTCCCACATCTCACCCTCGGGTGCATGGGGGCGTCCCCTGAGATAGTCGAAGGTGGTCTGATCGGGGGCGATCATGCCGGCCCTGGCCCCGGCCTCGATGGACATGTTGCAGATGGTCATACGGGCGTCCATGGAGAGGTCGCGGATGGCCCGGCCCCGGTATTCCAGTACGTGCCCCTGGCCGCCGCCCGTGCCGATCTTGGCGATGATGGCCAGGATGATGTCCTTGGCGCTGACCCCCTCGGGGAGCTTCCCCTCCACATTGACGGCCATGGTCTTGAAGGGCTTGAGGCTCAAGGTCTGGGTGGCCAGGACATGCTCCACCTCGGAGGTGCCGATACCGAAGGCGAGCGCCCCGAAGGCACCGTGGGTGGAGGTGTGGGAATCCCCGCAGACGATGGTCATGCCAGGCTGGGTCAGGCCCAGCATGGGAGCGAAGGCGTGGACGATGCCCTGGTCCGCGTCGCCCAAGGGGTGGAGGCGGACCCCGAACTCCTTGCAGTTCTTCTCCAGGGTCGAAATCTGGAGGGCCGAGATCTTGTCGGCGATGGGCCGGTCGATGTCGACGGTGGGGGTGTTGTGGTCCTCGGTGGCGATGACCTGGTCGACGTGACGGATTCCACGGCCGGCCAGACGCAGCCCCTCGAAGGCCTGGGGGCTGGTCACCTCGTGCATGAGCTGCAGGTCGATGTAGATCAGGTCGGGTTCACTCCCCTGTCCCTTGCTGACCAAATGATCGGCCCAGACCTTTTCCGCCAGTGTCTGTCCCATAACGCCTCCTCGGACCAATGCCCATAAGCCGGATCCAAGCCCTGAACAGGTCCCCATCCGGCATCTACCCCGAGTATGAAACTCCGCTGCCCTTATGAACTTTTGCATTTCACATACTGAGATGCCATAATGCAACCATGACCGAACCAGCCAAGAACGTAAGAGGGGTACAGGATTGGCCCCAGGAAACGACACCCGATCTCAATCATCAGACCATGGGTTCGCAGGAGTCCCATGATGGTGAGATCCATTCGGGCGTCGGCGTTCTGGACAAGACAGTCAAGATTCTTGACACCCTGGAATCAGGGCCCATGACCCTGGGCCAGCTGGTCAACACCACCGGCCTGGCACGCCCCACGGCCCACCGCCTGGCCATCGCCTTGGAACGCCACCGTTTCGTGCTGCGTGACGCCCACGGCCGGTTCATCCTGGGTTCCCGCTTCGCCGAGCTGGCAGCCGCCGCCGGTGAGGACCGTCTCCTGACGGCCGCCGGGCCCATCCTGCGGACCCTGCTCGACCGCTCCGGTGAATCGGCCCAGATCTTCCGTCGCCAGGGCGACATGCGCGTCTGCATCGCCGCCGTGGAACGGGCCTCGGGCCTGCGCGACTCCATCCCGGTCGGCGCCCTCCTCTCCATGGAGGCGGGATCCGCCGCACAGATCCTTCTGGCCTGGGAGGACTCCGAGCGCCTCCACCAGGGCCTGCGCCACGCCAAGTTCAATGCGGCCAAGCTGGCAGCCGTCCGCAAGCGAGGCTGGGCCGAGTCCATCAACGAGCGCGAGGAGGGCGTCTGCTCCATCTCCGCCCCGATCCGCAACGGGTCCGGGCAGGTCATGGCCGCCATCTCCATCTCTGGACCCGTCAACCGGATGTCCACCACCCCGGGGCGCCACTATGCGCCGCTGGTCATGGCCGCCGGCAAGTACCTGACCGAGGCCCTGCAACGGGCATCCTCCGGTCCCGGCCACCGGGCCTGACGGCATCAAGGCGAGGCTCCCGGACCCATCAGCGGCCGACCCGCCCATCCGCCGGCTCATTGGCCTACCGACCCACCGGCCCGGGCACCGTTACTTGTGCCTTGATGACCCCCAGGAGGCCACCAGTCCCGCCAGGGCCGTCAGCCCACCGGCCAGGAAGCCGGGCCTGCGCAGGAGGTTGACCGCGTCTCCGGTGGATGTGGGCACATGGCTCATGGCAAAGGTATAGACCTTATGGGAGCTGGGCCTGCCCACCAGGTCACCGAACTCCAGGAGCTGGGTGCGCGGATGATGGGGGTGGCGAATGTCGAACTCGAAGAGCCTGGCCGCCCGCTTGCGCGGCACCGGGCCGTAGGCCCCGAATCCGCAGGTCGGCGTGGCCCCCAGAACAATCCCCCCGGTCTGCCCCACGAACCCGTTGCGGTGGTCGTGGCCGGCGAAGAGGGCGAAGAAGCCGCGGTCCCTGGTCAGGATGTCGAACTCGCCGCTGTCCTCATCGGGGCAGGACACCCCCTCCCCCAGGTAGGAACCGGCATAGGTGCGCGACTCATCAAGGATGTAGCACTGGGAGTCGAAACGCCGATACCCCTGGACGGCGTAGGCCGTAGTGGATGAGACCGGCTTGAGCAGATCATAGAACTGGGGCAGGGGCATATGCTGGAAGACCATGGACCGGTTGCCCACCAGACGGGGGACGGATCCCAGGAATTCCAGGGCCTGACGGGAGGGAGACCCGTACCCGCCGGACTGGGCGTAGTCGCCGGAATCAAGCAGAACCAGCCCCATGACGCTGCCCTTCCCCTCCATGTCGGCCACGGGCAGGGCGAAGGTGCCCGGCTGGCAGACGAAGGCCTCCTGATCAGGAAGGACGGAACCGCGCAGGGCGTAGGGGCGGTCGGGCCGGGCCGCGGTGGCTTCCGGATTCAGACAGCCGGGGAACTCACGGTAGATGGCATCCATCTGGTCGGTATCCAGCCCGCACTGAAAATCATGATTTCCGTAGGTCACGGCAAAGGGAATCCCCCGCTCCACCAGGGGGCCGGTGATCAGTTCGGCGGTCCTGCGGACCAGGTCTTCAGTGTGCTTGAGCTCCCGATGGCGGACCTGTTCGGCATCCCTGTCGTCACCGTTCGCCCCGGCACCCCGGGATGCCGCGCCGTACGGGGCGGCTGACCCGGCACCCGTGCCCGCACCGTTGGGCCTGCCCAGGGAGGCGCCGCCCAGACCGAGCGCTCCCCCCATGCTCAGACCGGCCGAGTAGACCCCATCCAGCGGGGTGCTCCAGCGCCGCTTCCGGAAGGTCCGTTCGTAGGCCGTGTCATACCCGGCCACCTGGTTGCCGGTGAAGATGACCAGGTCGGGCCGGGCGGCATCGCAGGCGGCGGCGATCAGCCTGACCGTATCCTGGGAGACCTTGGGCCCCTCCTGAACATCGGCCAGTTGCAGGAGCCTGAACTTGCCGGAGTGGTGGAACTGCAGACGCCCCAGCCGGGCGGATACCGACAGGGGACGGCCATCGTCCTCCCCGGATTCCACACGGGAGACCCGGGCGGAGTGGTTGTGCTGACTCATACCATCCAGACTACTTCACTTGTTCGTGAGCCCATAGCCACAGGAGGCATACCTCCCGCTTCGGCCACAAGGATGTTATTTTCCCCACATTCGGGGCCATCAGGTAGATTCGGCCTGCAAATCATGCTGGTTATGACGGAATGGCTTGATATATTGAGCACGGTGCATTCATCGATGAGTATGAGGGAGCGGTTCTCCATGGCAGAAGGGCAAGAGCTCCTATTGCGTGAGGACATGAAGCGGGTTGTGGCCCGTCTTCATGAGGAGCAGACGCACGTCGAGCCCTATCGGGACGACTACCGAAGGCTGCTGGACAACCATGGCAAGATGATCCGGGCCGCCATGGTCATCCTCTTCGCCAGGGCCTGCAGGCCCACCCGGGAACCCGTGGACGAACGGGTCATCACCGGGGCCGCCGCCATCGAAATGCTCCACCTGGCCACCCTGGTCCATGACGATGTGCTGGACGATGCCCCCATCCGGCGCAAACAGCCTACGGTCCATACCATTCGGGGCAACAAGGCGGCCATCTATCTGGGCGACCTGATCCTCTCCCGGTACATGGAGATCATGGCGGAGATCGCCCCGAACACCGACTTCATCCGCGAGCAGGCCGGAACCGTCTGCGAAATCGTGGGCGGCGAGCTCTACCAGGAGTCCGGACGCCACCACACCGACATCACCGTGGACTACTACGACAAGACCATCTCCGGCAAGACCGCGGCCCTCTTCCGCCTGGCCTGCCTGACCGGCATCCGCCTGGCCTGCCTCCGGCCAGGCCAGGCTATGGAGGAGACCGCCCGGACCTTCGGCGGGAACCTGGGCATGGCCTTCCAGATCATTGACGATATCAACGACTTCGACCTGGACAAGGACACCGGCAAGCCCAAGCTGGAAGACATCCGTGACGGCATCTACACCCTCCCCGTCCTCCTGGGGCTCAAGCGGGACAAGGACTTCAGGGCCGTCATCGAATCGGACAGCCCCAAGGATGTGCTCGATTATCTGCAGGGCCACCCGGAACTGGCGGAGGAGAGCAGGCAGACGGCCCGAGACTACCTGGGCAGGGCCGCCCAGGCCATGGAAGATTCCCCGGTGAACAGGGACGTCCGCACCCTGCTGGACGAGCTGGTCCAGGCTCTGACCAGCCAGGTCTGAGCCGCCGGGTTCATCGTAAATGGCTCCAGGGGCGAAGGCGAACCCTGGGGCCACCATGAGCCCGAATACCCGGAAGAGGGTGGTGACGGGCACGTAGTGGTTCATGTCCTTGCCGTACTTGGCATCGTACTTCTCGTGCAGCTCCTCGTTGACCGTGTTCACGCCCTCGACGGCACCGGTCTTCTTTCCTTGGGCCAACTGTGGCATGGCACCCGGAATCCCGACCGACCACTCGACCTTGTTGTCCTTCTCATTGATCAGGGCCGCGGCCTGCCGGGGGGGGGGGGGCCGGATCGCCGGTGTCCTCGTGGATGGCCTCGGTGGCCGCCAGCTTCATTGGCTGGTCGGTAACGATGAACTCGCCCTGCAGGTCGCCATGGGCGATGACACAGATGCCCCCTGCCGAAACTCGGTCATGGTCGTGCGGACCTCTTTCCCGGTCACCGCATAGATGGTCTCCATGATGGCGACCGCCAGGGCCAGACCGATGGACTAGGGGCATGGGATAAATGAAATATCGTCGTCATGGCGAACTGGAATCTGGATAAGCCCGGAACGGTGAACATGGTCCTCCCTTTCCGGAGAATCCATCGGATGGGATGAGCGGTGCGCATCCAGGCAGATCCGAACCCTGATTCAAGATCCGCCTGGCGGCGGCCCACCCCCGATTCCGAGGCGGGTTTCCGCCGGGCAGGTCGACCGGTACCGATGGGTGGGCGAACAACCAGTTTCAAGGCCGAAGCCGGCGGAGATCCGTATTCCTGACCGTTGCCTTAACTCGGAGAACACCCTGATGTTCTTTCTCCAGGAGTCCGTTGCATCCGAATCTGACTATTTCTCCGGGTATATCGCTCGCGAGCCACCCTTGTCCAAGTCACCAACGTCCATGCGATATAACTCACTGAATCGGGGGTTGGTCCGGTAGAGCTCGACCGGGGAACCCTGCATGGCGATGTGCCCGTCCTCCATGAAGATGACCTGGTCGGCGTCCTCCAGACCCTGGAGGTGGTGGGTGACCCAGAAGAGGGTGCGGCCCTGGCTCACCCGGAAGATCATCTCCATCAGCCGCCGCTCGGTGATGGGGTCCAGCCCGATGGTGGGCTCGTCCAGGAGGACGATCGGGGTGCGCTTGAGCACGATCCTGGCCAGGGCCAGGCGCTGCCGCTGCCCACCGGAGAGCCGGTTGCCGGCCTCGTCGACCGGGGTGTCGATCCCCTCGGGCAGGGACTCCACGTACTGGTCCAGCTGCACCGCCTTCAGAGCCTGCCGGACCTGGTCGTCAGTGGCCTCGGGGGCGCCCAGACGGACGTTGGAGGCGATGGTCGTGTTGAAGAGGAAGGCCTGCTGGTTCAGGTAGCCGAAGAGTTCGGGGCGTTGGTCCTGGAGGGCGTCCACCGGGGTACCGTTGACCAGGATCCTGCCCTTGGAGGGCCGGAGGTCGCCCAGGAGGAGCTGGAGGACCGTGGTCTTGCCCTCACCGCTGGGCCCGAGAAGGGCCACCTTCTGCCCGGCCTCGATGTGGAGGGAGAAGTCGTCCAGGAGAAGGGGGTCATCCGGCCCGTAGGAGAAGCTGACATGGTCGAAGTCGATGGTGCGGACCGGGCCGTCCAGCCTGGTCTGGTCCGTCCGGGGCCGCTGGCGGGATTCGACCCGGTTGGTCAGATCGTTCAGGTGGTTCAGGGAATCCGTGTAGAGGGGAACCTCGGCCACGGCCTGGGAGACCACGATGAAGCAGTCGACCAGGGGAAAGACCGAGAGGACCACGGCTGCGGCGAAGTCGGCCACCGAGGTCGAGCCGGTCATGAGGATGTCGCCACCGATGATCAGGGCCACCACCATGAGGGCGAAGATCATCTGGATGCAGAGGTTCCTCCACCGCTCGAAGCGCTTCTGATCGTGCCGCTCACGGGCGATTCCCCGGAAGTCATCGGCTGCCGTGTCGACGAACCGGTCCTGGCGGTGCGTGATGACCCAGTCGCCCAGCCCCATGTAGTTCTCAGCGACCCTGGTGTACTGGTCCTGCTGCATGGACTTCTCCTCGGCATACCGGCTGTCCGAGTAGGCCAGGGAAACCAGTGGGACCAGGATCAGGATCAGGGCGAAGAGGAGGAAGAGGAGGAGGGAGGTGATCCAGGAGAAGACCCCGACCGCGATGGTGACCACCAGCCACATCAGGTAGGCCACGACGGTGGGGAAGATGGTGCGCAGGTAGAAGTTCTCCAGGTGGTCCAGGTCGTCGGAGAGCATGCTCAGAACGGTGCCGGTCCGCTCGTGCTCGTTGAGGAAGGCGGCGTCCTTGGAGAGGGTCCGGTAGAGCTGGACCCGCAGCTTGGAGACCACCCGGAGCACCCAGTCGTGGCTCTTGATCCGCTCCAGGTACTTGAAGGTCGGGCGACCGATGCCGAAGGCCCTGGTCAGGACCACGGGCACATAGACCGCGAAGATGTTGTAGGGGTGCCGGGCCGACCGGCTGATCAGGAAGCCGGAGGTGAACATGAGCCCCGCGGCGCAGACGAAGGTGATGGTGCCCAGGAGGAAGATCAGGGCGAGCCGGCCCCTGTTCTGGCGCAGGTAGGGCCAGAACCAGTGGTCCCTGTGCCAGATGTTCAGATAGTTGGTGCGGCGCCCGGCCCTGGTGGAGGCCGCCTGGCCGCCCTCAGTCCTGCTGGTAGTCGGCAATCTGGTTACCCCCCATCTCCTCGATCAGGGCATCCAGCGGACCGCCCTCCCCCATCAGTTCCTCCGGCCTGCCCTGGGCCACGACCCGGCCACCGTCCAGCATGATGACCTGGTCCACGTCGGCCAGCCAGTGCAGGCGGTGGGTGGCGAAGATGACCAGGTGCCCCTCCATGATGGGCAGGAGGGTCTTCTTCAGCTCGTACTCGGTCTCGATGTCCAGGTGGGCCGTGGGCTCGTCGAAGAGGAGGATCTCACGGGTCCTGTCCAGGAGGACCCGGGCCAGGGCGATGCGCTGGGCCTGGCCGCCGCTGATGCCGCGGTTCCCCTCGCCGATCCTGGTCTCCAGACCCTCGGCAAGGGTCTCCACCCAGTCGGTCAGACCCGCCTGGTCGGCCGCCCGGGCCACGGCGGCCTGGTCGGCATCCGGATCATAGAAGCGGATGTTGTCGGCCACGGTGCCGCTGAAGATGTAGGGGTTCTGCGGGATGTAGCTGATGTGGCCCTGCCAGGCGCGGGCGTTGAAGTGCTCCAGGAGCCGTCCGTCCAGGTCGATCCTGCCTGCCTGGGGAATGTTGAAGCCTGCCAGGAGGTTCATCAGGGTGGACTTTCCGGCCCCGGACCTCCCGACCACGGCCACCTTGGTCAGCCCGCTCAGGCTGAAGGAGACATGGTGAAGGGCATCGGGCTGACGGGCGCCCTCCTCGGCCCCGTCCCCACAGGTCCGGGTCGAATCCAGGTCCCGGCCCGGCGCGGGAACGGGTGTGGCGTCGATTGCGGACTTCTTGCGGCCCTTTCGCTTCTTCTTGCCGCTGGACTTGGCGATGGCGTCCATCTGCGAGCCGCCGGATGCCTGCCCCTCCTCGGGCTTGGGCCCCGGGTAGGCGAAGTCCATGCCCTCGACGGTCAGGTGGCTGTCGCTGTCCCACCCCTGCCAGTCCAGGTCGTCCAGGTGGTCGGGCTCGGGGGTGTCCAGCATGGTCACGATGTCGTTCAGGGCGTTCTTCCCGTTCAGGGTGGCATGGTAGTCGTCGCCGAACTGCCGGATGGGCATGAAATACTCGGGGGCCAGGATCAGGGCCAGCAGGGCCGGGAAGAGGGCCACCGTTCCGTCGATCAGGTTGTTGCCCAGGAAGACGGCCATGATGGCGATGGCCAGGGTGGCGAAGAAGTCCAGGGCGAAGGTGGAGGTCATGGCCACGCGGATCACGCTCATGGTCCGCTTGCGGAACCTGTCGGAGACCGAGTAGATCTCGTCCTCGTACTCCTCGCTGATCCCCAGCATCTTCAGGGTGGGCAGGCCCAGGACCGTATCCATGAACCGGGTGTTCAGCTTGCGGAACTGGGCGTATTGCTTGTTGGACCTGTCACGGGCGGCCATGCCCAGGATGGCCATGAAGAAGAAGAGGAGGGGGAGCATGAGAAGGAGGACGATGCCGCTGACCGTGTCCTGGATCCAGACCACCACCAGAATCATCAGGGGGATAAAGACCATGTCCATCATCTTGGGGAGGACCGTGAAAACGTAGGTCCTGACCTCATCCAGCCCGTCGATCAGCATGGTCACGGCCGAGCCCGTCCCCCGCTGCGCCAGGGCCGCGGGCCCCAGACGGAAGACCTTGCGCTGGATCTGCGGCCTGAGCTCGCCGACGACATAGTCGGCGTAGTCCGTGGCCACCCGCTGCTTGGCCACGTCGCACAGCTGGCGGATGGCGAAGGCCGTGAAGAAGATCAGAACCGGCCTGACCAGGGTGTGGAGGCCATGCAGGTGCCAGATCTGCACCAGTGCCAGGGTGAGGCCATAGGCCTGACCGACCACGCTGAGTCCCTGCACCAGGGAAAGCGTGGCCAGGAGGCCCATGATCCGTCTGATTCCGGCGAACCGGAAGAGACTCTTGTCAATCACTGAGACACCTCAACCCTGAATCGAAGCCGGTTCCGTGAACTGTGCCGATGCCCCCTACCGGACCACGGTCGCGCTGACCGCGGCAGGACCGGCCACGGACAGATGGGCGCCATCGGTGGCCAGGCGCTTGCGCTGTATGAAGTAGCTCCAGATGAAGTAGGCCAGCATGATGGGCAGGAAGATGCAGAGGACCACGGTCATGATCTTCAAGGTGTAGGGGGATGCCGAGGCGTCCTGGATCATGATGCTCGTGGCCGGATCCGTCCCGATCATCACCCGCGGGAAGAGCCCGTTGAAGATGAAGGCGATGATGGCCATCAGGGTGATGCCGGAGGCCGTGAAGGCGAACCCGCCACGCTTCCTGGTCACAGCCACGTGGCCACAGATGGTCGCCGCCAGAATGATCACGGTGATCAGCCAGGTGGAGATGGGCCGTGCCGTGTAGAAGTCGGTCCTGAAGATGGCCAGAAGGACGAAGACGACCAGGGCCGGGTAGGCGATCCAGTAGACCTTCTCGCTGATGTTGAGCATCCGGCGCGAATCCATGGGGCCCAGCTTCAGGCTGAGGAAGTGCAGACCGTGGACGAAGCTGAAGAAGACGACGGCCACGCCACCCACGACGGAGAGCCAGTTGACCACACCGAAGAACCCGGGCCAGGCGTCACCGTTCTTGTCCAAGGGGATGCCCTGGATCAGGCTGGTCAGCATCATGCCCAGGAAGAAGGGCGCGAAGACGGAGCCGATGAAGTTGGCCCACTGCCAGACCCCACGCTCACGCGAGGTCAGGGCGTGGTTGGCGAACTCGAAGGAGACGCCACGCAGGATCAGGCCGACCAGGACCAGGAAGAGGAGAATGTAGTACCCGGAGAAGAGGGAGGCATACCAGAGCGGGAAGGCTGCGAACATGGCGCCTCCGGCGGTGATCAGCCAGACCTCGTTGCCGTCCCAGTGGGGGCCGATGGCCCTCATGAAGGTGGCGCGCTCGTCACCGTCGCGGGCGACCAGCCGGGTTGCCATGCCCACACCGAAGTCGAATCCCTCAAGCAGGAGGAATCCGGCGAACAACAGGCCAATGACGAAGAACCATAAACCTTGTAGGATACTCATGCTAATGCCACTCTCCTCTCGTTCCTGCTGGCCTGCACAGGTAGGCTGAGGCCTTCACCCTGGTAGTCAGGGCCCTGGTGGAGCACCCTGCGCGAGTAGAAGATCATGACCCCTCCCAGGAAGAGGAAGAGCAGGAAGTAAACGATGTTGGTGAACAGGAGGTTGGGGACCGTGGCCGTGGGCGAGACCCCGTCGGCGATGGTCTGCAAACCGTAGACCAGCCAGGGGTAACGTCCCAGCTCCGTGATCAGCCATCCACCCGTGTTGCCCACGAAGGGCAGATAGGTGCAGATGCCCAGGATCCACAGCTTCCAGTTGCTGGACCATAGGGTGTCCTTGGACTTTCTGGTGAACCAGAGCACCAGGATGGACAGGAGCAGGACGCCGAAGCCCACCGCGGCCATGAACCTGAAGCTCCAGAAGAGCGTCGTGACCGGCACGTAGTAGTTCATGTCCTTGCCAAACTTGCCGTCATACTGCTGGTGGAGCTGCTCGTTGACGGAATTCATGCCCTTCACCGAGCCGGAGGTGCTGTGGTAAGACAGGAGGGAGAGCATCTCGGGAATCTCGATGCCCTTGGAGGTCTTGTCCTTTTCGTTGATCAGGGAGACCACCGCCCAGGGGGCGGGATCCTTGGTGTCCTCGTAGATGCCCTCAGTGGCAGCGAACTTCATGGGCTGGTCGTCGATGATGAAGGAGGTCTGAAGATCGCCTGCAATGATGACCAGGATCGAACCGATCAGGGCGATGATGGCGCTGAGCCTGATCGAACGGGTGTAGAAGACACGCTGACTGACCTGCTCGGACCCGCCCCCCTCAACGGCGGGAGCGGCTTCCGCCTTACCGGCCTGCTCCTGCTTGTGGGCGCGCAGGAGACCCCAGGCGCTCATGCCGACCAGGACCATGCCACCGGTCAGCACCGCTCCGAAGAAGACGTGCGGGAACTCGCGCCAGAGCTGCGGGTTGCCCAGAACATCCCAGAAGCTGGTCATGCGGACCCGGCCCGTGGCCTTGTTGATCTCGAAGCCGGTGGGGTGCTGCATGAAGCTGTTGGCGGCCAGGATCCAGATGGCCGACACCGAGGAACCCAGGAAGGTCAGCCAGATGAAGACCGCATGGACGGCCGGCTTGAAGCGGTTCCAGGTGAAGACCCAGACACCGATGAAGGTCGACTCCATGAAGAAGGCCAGAAGGGCCTCGATGGCCAGGGGGGCGCCGAAGATGTCGCCCATGAACCTGGAATAGTTGGACCAGTTCATGCCGAACTGGAACTCCTGGATGATGCCGGTCACCACACCGACAGCAAAGCTCAGAAGGAAGATCTTCCCCCAGAACTTGGTCATCTTCTTGTAGATTTCCTTCTTTTTGACCACGTACAGGGTTTCCATGATGGCCACACACAGGGCAAGGCCAATGGAAAGGGGCACGTAGAAGAAGTGGAATACGGTCGTCATCGCGAATTGGAATCGCGACAACCCCAGAACGTTAAGCATCTTCCTCGCCTTCCGAATACTTTCTCTTGTTCAGATGAACAGGCCGAATCAGTTGCTCTCCAACATGGTCTTGACGTTGGCGAGTTCCAGAACGGAACGGTCGTTGACGATCTTCTTGACGATACCGACCACCGCCCCCTTCAACTTCCACTTGCCCATCATGTCGATCTCGGCCACGCCGACCTGGGGGCCCAGGGAGCAGACGGTGCCGATGCTCTTGAACCTGAACCGTTGCGTCTGACGCCCCTGCACCCTAGCGATGACATTGGCGGCAGCCGTATCAGCCTGTGCAATCGAAATCTGTGCCGTGGTGGGGAAGAGCCTGCCCGATTCAGGATCAGGGACTGCGCTGACATCGCCGATGAGGAATTCCTCGGGATGGTCCGTGAGCGAGAGGTCATCCTCCACCACAACACGGTTACGCTTCTGATTATAGCCGGAATCGGCAATGATGTGGCTACCACGCACCCCTGTGGTCCAGATGATCGTGTTGGCCCTGAACTCCTGGTCGTTGCTGACCACGGCTCCGGGCCTGACCTCGGTGATGGCCGTCGAGGTATGGAACTCGACGCCCTTCTTCTTCAGGTAGTTGACCGCCCAGTCGACCAGGTTCTGCGAGAACATGGGGAGGATCTTGGGCGAGGCCTCGACGCAGATGATCTTGACCTGGTCGGCCGGCAGGTCGTACTTGGCGACCAGCTTGGGCATCCTGTAGACCAGCTCCCCCAGGTACTCGATGCTGGTGAAGCCGGCACCGCAGACCACCACATGGAGGTCGTTGGGGTCGTGGCTGTTCCTGTAATTGGCCAGCGTGTTCTCCAGGCGGCGCCTGGCGGCCAGGGCCGTGTCGATGTCGACCAGGGGCCAGCCGTTCTCCTCGGCCCCCTTGATGCCGAAGGTCTCGGATTCGAAGCCCAGGGCGTTGATCAGGTAGTCGTACCGGAGGGGCTCATGCTTCCCCAGGCCGACCTGCCGCTTGTCCTGATCGATGCCGGTCACCGTGTCGATGAGCACCTCGATTCTGGGGGAGACGGCTTTACGGATATCGAAGGTCACATCGGCCGGTTCCTTGGTGCCGGCGGCAACCTGATGGAGCTGGGTCGCCTCATAGTGATAGGGGTTCCGATTGACCAGGATGATGCGGGCATCGAGATTTGCATGCGCCAGCTTCTTTGCGGCGCGCATGCCGGCATATCCTGCGCCCAACACGGCGATAGTTTTCATAATCTTCCACAACCTTTGTGCAGTCGGTCCAATACAGCTGGTTTCTGGGACAACCGGGAAAATCTCCATCCTACTGACTCCCCGCCAACCCGGTACCTCCATGGTATCGGTGCGGGTGCCCCGAAAGGCTGGACTTGCAGGCCAAACAAAAAGCCAATTATGTGACCTTTATGACAATCGGACAGCGCAAGCCCGTCAGAAAACCAAGTCTATCATCCGGCACTGGCAGAAGAAGGTCTCAAGGACGGAAAAGCCGCAGCCTCATAGAAAAGACCGCGGCTGAATGCTCGCTGGGGTACCTGGACTCGAACCAAGAATGGATGAACCAGAATCACCTGTGTTGCCAATTACACCATACCCCAATTGGCTATGCAATACCCGCTTGGACGGTTACCGCATATCGTACCCCCGACCGGATTTGGACCGGTGTTGGCGCCGTGAGAGGGCGTAGTCCTAGACCGCTAGACGACGGGGGCTTTCACTTTTCCGCAGCGCACCGACCCGGTTCAACAGGTCAGCAGCACAACAAAAAGACAATATACCCGCTCAGAGGTGCCGACGCAAGTTGGTCAAACGCTGGAGTGTTGTGCTCTTGCCAATGATCTCCAGTGATTCGAAGAGGGGCGGCGAAACCCGACGACCGGAGACGGCCACCCTGACGGGACCGAAGGCCAGCCGGGGCTTGTAGCCACCCTGGTCCACCAGGGCCTGGGTCAGAAGATCATGGAGGTGGTCGGTGATCCAATCCTGCTCGGGCACCTCCTGGAGGGTCCGCAGGGCCAGGTCGAGAACGGCTCCGGCAGAGTCCTTGAGCTGCTTGCGGGCATCCGGGTCGGGCTCGATGTAGTCGGCATCGCTGAGCAGGCTCCCCATCATCCCGGAGACCTCGCCCAGGAGACGGACCCTGGGCTGGACCAGTGGGGCAGCGGCAGCCAGGATCCGGCGCTCATGATCGGTCAGGTCGTCCCAGGTCTCGGCGGAGACCAGTCCGTCCCTCTTCAGGTAGGGCAGGGAACGGTTCAGGAAGTCCTGGGGCTCCAGCATGCGGATGTGCTCGGCGTTGATGGCGATGGCCTTGTCGATGTCGAAGTGGGCCGGGTTGGCCTTGACGTCGCGGATGTCGAAGTGCTCGACCATCTCCTCCATGGAGAAGACGTCCCGGTCGGGGCCGATCGACCAGCCCAGGAGGGCCAGGTAGTTCAGGAGCCCCTCACGGATGAACCCATGCTCCCGGTGCAGGAAGAGGTTGGACTCGGGGTCGCGCTTGGAGAGCTTCTTATTGCCCTGACCCATGACGTAGGGCATGTGGCCGAAGAGGGGCATGGCCTGGGCCACGCCCAGCTCGATCAGGTACCGGTAGAGGACGATCTGCCTGGGGGTGGAGCTGAGGAGGTCCTCCCCACGCAGAACCACGTTGATCCGCATCATGGCGTCATCAACCGGGTTGGTAAGGGTATAGAGGGGGTCCCCGTTGGGACGGACGATCACATAGTCGGGGACGGACCCGGCCTTGAACTCGATGCGGCCGCGAATCAGGTCGTCGAAGGCCACGTCCTCATCGGGCATGCGGATGCGCAGGGCGGGCTTGCGACCCTGGTCGCGGAAGGCCAGGCGCTCCTCCTCGCTCAGATTGCGGTCATACCCGTCATACCCGAAGGCCTCGGGGCGGCCGGCGGCCACGTTCCTCTCCCTGATCTCGTCAGCGGTGGAATAGGACTCGTAGGCGTACCCCGCATCCAGGAGCCGCTGGGCCACCTTGCGGTAGATGTCGCCACGCTGGGACTGGCGGTAGGGGCCGTCGGGGCCACCCACTTCAACACCCTCGTCCCAATCCAGACCCAGCCACCTCAGAGCATCCAGGATCTGCTGGTAACTTTCCTCGCTGTCGCGCTGGGCATCGGTGTCTTCGATGCGGAAGACGAAGGTTCCCTTGGAATGACGGGCCTGGGCCCAGTTGAAAAGGGCAGTGCGGACCATGCCCACATGGGGGGTGCCCGTGGGAGAGGGGCAGAACCGTACCCTCAGGTCCTTGGGCAGTTCGGGTTTCGAGTCGTGATCATGCTCATCAGTCATAGCCACCATTGTGCCCCGGCAAGGCGACGTTCAGGGACAGGCCGCGGACGATCCCGGCAGGGCAGGGCCAGCATCGCCCCCGGTCAGCCCCGCTTCTGTTCCTGGTCCCTGTTCCTGCTGTAGGTCTCCGGGATGAACCTGGTCTGGTCGTGAATCTTGGCCCAGGGAACCAGATGCCCCTCCTCAAGGGACCTCGGCACGTCGATGATGCGCTGATTGGACGACCCGCGGAACTGGAGGAGGGTGTTCTTCTGGTCCTCCAGATAACGGCCGTCGACCAGGATGTCCAGGTAGGAGATCAGCTCGGCCTTGTCCGGGGTCTCCCCGGGCCGGTTCAGTTCCTCCCAGGTGTAGCCCGTCCAGCACCAGATGTCCTTGTCATGGCCGAACTCCCGGCGAATCCGCTTGGAGAGCCTGAGCAGGATGGGGGTGTTGAGGAGGGGCTCCCCGCCCAGGTAGGTGATGCCCTGCACATAGGAGAGGGAGAGGTCCTTGATGATCTGGTCCTCCAGCTTCTGGGTGTAGGGGTGGCCCGCCCGGAAGTCCCAGATGGAGGAGTTGTAACACCCCCGGCAGCGGAAGGGGCAGCCACTGACGTAGAGGGAGCACCGTATGCCCTCCCCGTCGGTCATGACCAACCGCTTGTAATCGGCGATGATGCCCCGGCTCAGCTGACGCCCATCCCACTGACCCGCCTTGGGGTTGTTGGTCAGCAGGGAGGGGATTCCCGGGCCCCGACCCCGCTCGTCGGCTGCGAAATCACGATGACCCGCGGCACCGGTCTTTCTCATGACACCCTGCTTGCCCATTGCCGTCCTCCGTAATCCGTCCGGCCTGGTCACCGGACACGGAAATGGCGGGCCATCACTGCATGGCCCGCCATCAGTACTGATTCTTGAACTGCTTGATCAAGGCCTATTCGGCCTTGTCGTCGAACCACTCCTTGGTGGTGCCGTCCTTCAGGACCACATGGCCGGTCTCGCCCTCCATGTGCTTGACCCTATGGGCGATCTCCTCATGGCGTCCGTGAACCATGGGCCGCTGAACAGGATTGCCCAGGTAACCGCAGGTGCGCTTGGTCACGTTGCACTTCTCGGGATCGTCGTTGCCGCACTCGGGGCACTTGAAACCCTCCTCGGTGGGTTCGAAGTCACCCTCGTAGCCACAGACGAAGCAGTGGTCGATCGGGGTGTTGGTGCCCAGGTAGCCGATGCCGATCTGATAGGCATAATCCCAGACCGCCTCCAGGGCCTTGGGATTCTGCTGCATGGAGGGGAACTCGCAGTAGTTGATGAACCCGCCCGAGGCCAGATAGGGGAAGTCACGCTCGTAGGTGAGCTTCTCCATGGGGGTGGGGCGCAGCCATACCGGGTAGTGGAAGCTGTTGGTATAGAAGTCGTGATCGGTCACGCCCTCGACGGAACCGAACTTCTCCTTGTCCATGCGGCAGAAGCGATCGGTCAGGGACTCGGCCGGGGTGGAATAGACCGAATAGTGATAGCCCTCGGCCTTCTCCCACTGCTTGCAGAGCTGGTTCATCCGGCGCACGATGCTCAGGGCGAACTCCTTGCCCTCCGGATCCCAGGTGTGGTCCTGCATCCAATCCTTGCCGTAGAAGACGCTGGTGGCCTCGTAGAGACCGATGTATCCCAGCGAAACCGTGGAGCGGCTGTTGCGGAAGAGGGTGTCGACGCTGTCGGTGGGCTTCAACCTGCCGAAGGCGCCGAACTGATAGAGGGTCGGGGCGTTGATGGGCGTGGCCTGCTTGCAGCGCATGATGCGGAACTGCAGGGCGTGGTGGGCCACCTCCATGCGCTGGTCGAAGATCTTCCAGAACCGGTCCCTGTCGCCGCGGGACTCCAGGGCGATACGGGGGATGTTGACGGTGACGACGCCCAGGTTCATGCGTCCGTCCTCTTCATCCTCGCCGGTCTCCGGGTTGGTCCAGGCCTGGAGGAAGGAGCGGCAGCCCATGGGGGCCTTGAAGGAACCGGTGATCTTGACCAGGTTCTCATAGAAGACCACATCGGGGTACATACGCTTGGTGGAGCACTCCAGGGCCAGCTGCTTCATGTCGTAGTTGGGGTCACCCTCGTCGGCGTTCAGGCCGTGCTTGATGGTGAAGACCAGCTTGGGGAAGATGGCCGTGTGGCGGTCCTTGCCCAGGCCCCGGATGCGGATCAGGAAGATGGAACGCTGGATCTCGCGGGCGAACCAGGAGGTGCCCAGGCCGAAGCCCACGGTGACGAAGGGGGTCTGCCCGTTGGAGACGCGGTTGGAGTTGATCTGGTACTCCATGGTCTGCATGGCATCGTAGATGTTCTTCCGGGTCAGGATCTTGGCATAGACCTGACGCAGGCGGATCATCTCGGGGGCATCCAGGTCGAAGGGGGAATCCTCACCGATGGGGGTTCGGTCATCCAGGTGGAGCCAGTCGGCCTCGCGGGCCTTGAGCCCGCGGACGACCTCCTTGGCCACCTCGATGGGCTCCTCGTCGGGCAGGACGGCCTCGGCCATCGCATAGTTCTTCTTGTAGTCCAGGCGGGCGTAGCGGTCGAGCATCTCGTCGCAGCGGTTGACGGTCTGGCCGCCGTACTGGGATCCCGCGATGTCCTTGATGATCTGGGTGATCTGGGTGGCGGCCGTGCCGATGGACTTGGGCGAGTCCATCATGGCGTTGCCCAGCTCGAACCCGTGCTCCAGCATGTCGCCGAAATCGGGCAGGGAGCAGTTGGTCTCGGCCGTAAAGGGCGAATAATCGGCGTCATGGAAGTGGATGTCGCCCTTCATGTGGGCGTTGGAGACATCCTTGGGCAGCATGCTGAAGGCCGAAGCCTTGGAGACGGCCCCTGCCAGGAGGTCACGCTGGGTGGCGTAGACGTTGGCGTCCTTGTTGGCGTTCTCCCGGACCAGGGTCTCGTCCTTGCTGGTCAGGCGGTGGACGGCCTCGTTCACGTCGGTGGCCTTGGCGCGCTGGATGTCGCGGTCCAGGCGGTAGGAGGTGTAGGAACGGGCGATCTCGTAGAGATGGGCATTGACCAGGGCATGCTCGACCAGGGTCTGGATGTCCTCGATCTTGACCGGGTTGGTGTACCGGTCGTGGATCTCCGACTGGACGGTCAGGGCCATCCTGCGGATCCCCTGGCGGTCGTCGGGACCGACCTCATCCATGACGTCCTTGAAGGCGGCCTCGATGGCATTCATGATGTTGACGGGGTCGAAATCGACGATTCGGCCGTCACGCTTCTCGACCAGAATGCCATTGACCGAGTCATGCTCGGAGATGCCCTCCTCCTCTGCACGGCTTGCCACCACCTGCGTATTCATCGCCACTCCTCGCATTGCTAAAAAACCGACGTCCGCACAACCCTTCAAGGGCGCGAACTACATCCTTGTCATCTGCGATGACAAGACCACTCTACCACCTCGTGCCCCAATATCTAGTGGAGAACCGAAAAAGGAGCACTAGATATAGTGTAACAATGAAGATTGTGACTTGAATCACATATCCTGGAAAACCCGTCCAGGCACAAAGCCGCGGCATATCGGGAAAAATCGAGGGGCACCCCTCACTTGATGTCATGCCACCCAACAACACGCCCAGGTTTTTGTCCATCCCACCCCTCTGTCGGCGGCAAAGGAAATCGGTCGCACCAGCCATGGCACGACCGATTCCGATACCCCCGACGGACCTAGATTTCGGTCACCATACCGTCATAGGAACTGATGAACCCCTCCTTGACGGCGGCCGCCTGCATCTGCTCATAGCTGGCATCACCGTGATGGGAGAAATGGTTGGACACGAATATGGTGTCCGAGTCCGCCAGCCCCTTCCCGACCATCCGGTCACGGACACGGAGATTGTCGGCGAAGTTCATATGCACGTCGGAATTCATCGCGGTCAGGCCGTGGGTGCAGTCCAGGGACACATAATCATACTTGAGCCCCGCCTCCTCCATGTCCTTCCAGGTCGAGTCATAGAAATAGGCCGTGTCATGCGCATAGAGCAGGCTGGAGCGCCCATCGGTCAGTCCGTAGAAGAGACAATCGCCGAAGTGGTGACCATGCCGGGCCTCAAAGGCATGGACGGTGTACTCCTTCCCGTTCCCGGCGGTGACGGTGACCGCGTCACCGGGATGGAGCGCATGGTAGGTCAGCTTGCTGTAGTCGTAGTGCTCCTCCAGGAAGAAGGCCCGCTCATAGAACCCCTTGACGGTTTCGGAACCGTAGACATCCATATGGGTGGGATTGTCATCGGCATAGGAATCCATTCGGTATGCCAGATCCTCGCCATAGAAATGGTCGGAATGCCAGTGGGTTATGAAAAGCTGGGTAATGGAGGGAAGATCGAAGTCCTCCTTGATGAAGTGGAAATAGGTATCGCCCGGGAAGTCCAGAAGGACGGCATCGTCGACCAGGGCCTGGGATTGGGTCCTGATCTCTTTGCCACCCACCTTCCGGGCATACTTGCAGAGGTCACACTTGCAGAAGATTCCGGGGATACGTTCTGCGGCAGCGGTTCCCAAGTGTTGAAATTTCATTCTTTGCTCCTTTGCTGGAAAATCCCGTCTGGAAAGCCCCTCATGATACGACCGGAGAGGCGGCCTGCTCAAGCCTGCGCTTGTTCAGAATGACCCTGTTGCCCAAGAGGCAGACAACAATGCCCAAAACGCTGAAGGCCGCCAGCATACCGAAGATGATGTTATAGGCCTTTTGGGTGTCGAAACCATCGATGATGGCGCCGAAGAGCATGTAGGCGAAGAAGGAGGGACAGTAGCCGATGAAGGATGCGATCGACATGGCTGTCGCGGAAATCTCCGAATCCACACCGTACTCACCGATGGGGGCATAATAAACGGCCCTCAAGGCGACGCAGACGAAGGTGACCAGGCAGCACAGGACCACGACAGGTATCATCCATCCGGAACTGCGCGGAGTGACCAGGACCAGGACACAGACCAGGCCGACGATGACATACAGCAGGGCCATCCACTGCGGGGTGGTGCTGAAACGCTTGGTGGCAAGCACGCCGGACAGGGCGGCGGCGATCAGACCCATCAGACCGGAATTCACGATGCCGAACAGACCCGCGGCGGCATCCGACAGTTTGAAGGATGCCTGGACGAACGGCAGGAAATACGTGTTGGCTGCCACATAGATCAGGTAGGTGGCTGCAGCGCCGAACCCTGTGGTCCAGACGATCGGGAGCTTCATGGCCTGAAGCACCATCTTGAAGCCGTTCTCGTTTTTGGCCCTGCCCTCGCTCCTGCCCTGCTCATGGAGGAAATCCTTCGGTATGAACCGGAGAACCACGAAGGAGAAGAGCATCATGAAGATGGGGTAGGCGCACATGGCGATGCGGGCGCCGAAGATCTTCGAACCACCCAGGGTGAACAGTCCAAGGGTGCAGGCGTTGAGCACAAGCCCGATGGCCGACCGTATGCACTCCTGGGTGCTGAACGCAGCCGCCTGGGTCCTCTCTGTGGCCAAACCCTTGGTCGACTTCTGGATGGTGGGCCAGTAGATGGCATCACCGAAGAAACCGAAGGCGACGAAGGCAAGAACCAGGAACCAATAGGGCAAATGGGGAACCAGACCCAGGATAAGGGCGAAAGTACCGTATCCCCACAGATCAACCGCAATCAACTTACGGATGGGGAGCAGATCCTGGAGCCACCCCAGAAGGGCATATCCGAAAATCTGCACAAAACCGATGAGACCAAGCAGGAAGCCCAGCTGGGCGTTACTGACACCGAGAGCCTGACGGAAAGGCTCGTAAATAACACTCTTAATGCTGGAAAACCAATAAATACATGTCGAAAGCGTGATGACGAGGAAGATGCCGAAACTCTTTCGCGACATACCTAGATAATTCAACAGCCACTTCATTGGACGACCTCCTTGAATGAGGTAAAACCTCAATGCTGCATTGCACTGATGAAGTGTGATACCCGGTTGCATTCCAAGCAAACGCCTTCAGGTGCTTGTTTCACTCACTCCTTTTCGCCAATGATGAACGCCTGGCACCACATGGCTAAAAGCTACCCCCCTCCCCCGACACGGAGAAGATGGATCGGGGACGGATTCCGCTGTTTTCCGGGCTCGGGCAAAGGCCAGCGCACCCCTCCCCGTCAGGCCAGGAGCCCCCTGGGAATGAACCTGGTCTCGGTGCGGGTACGAAGGTTCCGTATGGCCGGCCCGTCCTGAGACCGGTCCGAACCCGAACCCCCGTCGATGATGGAGAGAAGGATGTCCACACTCAACCTCCCCATGGCATCGACCTGCTGGGAGATGACGGAGACCTGGGGGGTAACCAGACGGAAGAGCTTCAGGTCATCGAAGGAGATCAGACAGATATCTTCGTGGTCGGCGCGAATCTCATTGCCGACGGCGATGGCCCTGATGGCGTCGCCCGAGTATCCGAAGATGAAGGCCTGGACCCCCTGATCAACCAGGGAGAGCATGGTGGTCCTGGCCTGATCCTGGGAGCCGAACCCGTCAGTCGCCACCCGGCCCTGCAGGGAGGGGTGGATGGCCGCCTGATCAAGGAAGGCCTGCTCACGTTCCCTGAAGGTGGCGGAGCGTTCCTCCGGCCCCGGCACGAAGACGACCCGGTCGAACCCCTTGGCTACCAAGGTATTCAGGGCGCCGACCAGCCCCAGGGTCGGATCGGAATCGACCAGGGGGGCATCGGGGGCGCTCGTCTCCGGCCTGTCGGCGAAGACCACGGGGAAGTCACTTGCGAGGAGGGTGGTCAGCATGGGCGAGGTCGGCCCGTCGGGGACCACGATGACCCCGTCCATATGCCTGGACAGGAGGATCCGGTAGAAGTCCTCCGCCCGTGACTCCTCGCAGGAGGAGACCCCGATCAGGGGGGCGTACCCCTTCCGGTAGAGCTGGTCCTGAACGGCGTAGACCAGTTCGGAGAAGTAGGCGTTGCGAATGTCGGGGACCAGGAGTCCGACCGCCCTGGATCGGGAGGAACGCATGGAGCGTGCGCGGCTGTCGGGTATGTACCCCAATTCATCAGCCGCCTTCCTGACCAGGAGCTTGGTCGGCTTGGAGATCCGCCCCGTCCCGTTCAGGGCCTGGGAGACCGTGGATATGGACATGCCCGACCGCCTGGCCACATCGGTGATTGTTATACGTGCCATGACCGCCAACCCCTTTGTACCGCCCTCGATGCTTCCACGCGAATCACAGGTTCGGCCCGGCCGGATATGGTCGGTCCCGTAGCGACCTCATCATTCGCCACCTCCATCCCCCTATGTCTCCGGGTCAGAGGCTCCCTCTTGCATCACCAGTATACGGTGAGTTGATAAAACCTTTCACCTGAGATCGCACACGGACCTTCCCCCGCAATCCGCAACGGCGGGCTTTCCCCGCTGCGCATTTATGGTAGGTTCTACAATGGTCTTGTTCGCGCGGTTGGTGGCAGCAACCGTGTCACAACACGTTTCGTATATGGATCGGCAGCACCGGTCGTGAACGTCGCGCGGGCTCCTCACCTTCCCGTCAAGACAGCACACCGGTCATGGGCACCAGGGAGTGCCGGGAAGGCAAGGTGACAGGAATGAGGGAATCCAAGGCAAGCATGGACCGGGCAAAAGGGCCCCGGGGACCGGTCTTCAGGCTGACGGCCCTGGCGAGCGCAACGGTCATGGGGCTGTCACTGGCAGGCTGCGGGGCGGGAAGGAACGCCGAGGCGGATGACGACTCCCACATCTCCTTCATGCTGGACTGGACCCCCAACACCAACCACGTGGGCATCTACACGGCCCGGCACCTGGGCTACTTCAAGGAGGCCGGGGTCGAGGTCAGGATCCTGCCCACCGCCCAGGCCGGGGCCGAGACCTCGGTTCAGAACAAGGTGGCCGATGTGGGTTTCTCCAAGCTGAGCAACCTGGCCACCTTCAACTCCCAGGGGTCCAGCCTGAAACAGGTCTTCAACCTGGGCCAGCACTCGGTGGCACGCTGGTGCTCCCTGGCCTCCCGGACCGACATCCAGACCCCCAGGGATTTCGACGGCAAGACCTTCGTCAGCTTCGGGTCCGCCGAGCAGACGGCGGTGGTCAAACAGATGATCCGGTACGCGGGTGGCAGGGGCGACTTCAAGCGGGTGACCAGCGGGACCAACACCTTCGCCACCCTGACCAGCGGCAAGGGCGACTTCGCCGGCTTCTACGCCAACTGGGAGGGGGTGGAGAGCCAGCTGAAGGGCCCGGCCCTGCACTGCTTCACCCAGTCGGAATGGGGAGTGCCGGGCAATCCCGACCAGCTGGGATTCGTGGTCAGGAGCTCCTGGCTGGACCAGCCCGGGCACCGGAAGGCCCTGCAGAAATTCGTCACCGCCAGCATGAAGGGCTACAACTACGCCCTGGCCCACCCGGACGAGGCAGCAAGAATCCTGGTCCAGGAGACCAAGGGATCGAACATCGACCCGGAGCTGGCCAGGAAATCCATGGAGAGCATCGTCAAGGAGGGGTACTGGCTGGAACAGCCGGGTCAGAAGGCCATCAGCGGCATGATCGACATGAATGACGCCCAAAGCTATCTGGACTTCCAGTTCAAGGCGGGCACCTACAAGGACGCCAGGCGGGGGAATCCCAGGAAGGCGCCCCAGGCCGCCGACCTGTGGACCGACCGGTTCGTCAAGGAGGCGGCGAAGCAGTGAGGGAGACCGGACCAAGGCGGGGGTGGACCCGATTTCTGGCACCGACCCTGACCCTGGTGGCCCTCCTGGCCATCTGGGAGGCGGCCGTGCGTCTGGGCAGGGTGCCCGACCAGGTCCTTCCCTCCCCCAGCCAGATCGTCCAGGCCACCTTCGATAACCTTGACGACCTGACTCCGGCCACGGCCATCACCGGGATGGAGGGGTTCCTGGGTTTCCTCCTGGCCTCCGTCCTGGGGTTGGTGACCGGCCTGGCCATCCACGCCTGGCGAACCCTCCACGATGCCATCTACCCCCTGATCGCCGGGGCCCAGATGATCCCCCTGATCACCATCGCCCCCCTTTTCGTGATCTGGTTCGGATTCGAACCCCTGGGCAAGGTGATCATCGTGGCCGTATTCGCCCTCTTTCCCATCGTCGTACAGACCTGCCGAGGTCTGGATGCGGTGCCGCCTTTCTACCAGGACGTGGCCCTGAACTGCGGGGCGACCAAGGCTTGGGCCCTCTGGCACGTGAAACTGAGGGTGGCGGCCCGCCAGGTCTTCGGCGGATTGAGGATCAGCGCCGCCTACGCCTTCGCCACCGCAGCCACATCGGAGTACCTGGGTGCCCGGAACGGTCTGGGAATCTGGCTCCAGTCGGCCTTCAACTCCTTCAGGACATCCCTGATCTTCTCGGCCACCCTGGTCATCATCATCCTGACGGCCATCCTCCTGGCCCTCATCACCCTGGTGGAGCGCCTCCTCCTGGGTGGCCCCGGCGAGGATTGAGCGGAGCGGAAAAACCGTCAATCGTCGGCGAAGGGTACAAGGGCATGCAGGAGCCAAAAGGCTCATGTGATAGTGTCTGTATACCTTTTATATAAAACAATTCGAGGGGATACCGTACTCAACATGCAAGGGAAGCATCGATGAACCAACCAGACAACTCCTACGAGGGTGGTCAACCCATTTCCGGGTGGCAGTCCGATCAGGGCCAACCCATCCAGTCCGCGGGCAGCACCCCCGACCCCGCATCCCAGGAACCGTACGGGGCAGGACAGACCCCGACGGACAACCAGGGACACCAGGAAGAGCCCGGCACCTACCCGTCATATCCGAACGAATCGGGATGCCTGGAGCAGCCCTCGCCCGTGCTGCCGGACCCTGTACAGCCCGCCTACCGGGGACAACAGATCCCGGGAGCGCCTCAATCCGGTGCGGCATGGCCGACATACCAACCGACTCCTGTACAGCCCGCCTACCAAGGCCAACCCTATGGTCGGCCGGCGGGATACCCCCAGAACGCGTATCAGGAACCCCTTTACCCCCAGCCCGGTGCGAGGCCACAGATTCCGCAGACCCCTGCCTACCCCGTCGGGGCCGGGTACGCCTACACGGGCGAACCACCGATCAACGCACCCTGGTATGGTGTCGACTTCGTCAATGCCTGCAAGCGGTTCTTCCTCAAGTATGCGACCTTCTCCGGGCGCGCATCCCGAGGGGAATACTGGTGGGCCTTTCTGATGGAGTTCCTGGTCATTGTCGCCATCGGCGCCTTGGCCCCACTTCTCGGTGGCTTCGGTTCGTCACTGATGACCCTGGCCCTGCTGGCCCTCATCGTTCCCAATATTGCAGTCACCGTACGTAGACTGCATGACAGCAACATGTCCGGCTTCTGGTGCCTCCTGCTTCTGGGCACCACCTTTGTAGGCACCACACTTCTGACTCTGGGAGCCGTGGCTTTCGCCTCAACCCTGTTCGGCTCATCCATGCCCTATGCCCCCTTCCTCCTCTCGGGAGGCATCATCGGCCTGGGCGGACTCGTTGCCGTGATCATCCTCATGCTCCGGCCCAGCAACCCGAAAGGCGCCAGGTTCGACCGGTCATGCTGATGCCCCGGAACCGAAAGGAGCATGGCTACCCGGCCAACAGCTGCCAGCCATACGACCCCCCGATACCAAACAGGTCATCGACAGGCCAGGGGAATCTGCGGGCTCGGCGGGTTTACCTGTAAGCAGCGCTTGCAGGGCTGGAATTCAGAGCTCCACCGGAGGCTTGTCGGGATCCTCGGGAACATGGGCGAACTTGGCCTGGAGGGCCTCGCGGCTCTTACGCTCGTCATCCTCCTTGGCCTTGCGCTTGGCCTCCTCCGGGTCCCAGACCACCTCATCCAGGTGCTTCTTCCACTCGGCGGTCACCAGGGGGGCCAGGGTATCCGCCAGGTCTTGAACCGACTTGGACACAGCCTCACCCAGGAGTCGACGAATCTGGTCATCGGTCAGGAAGACCCTGGGGATGCCCATCCGCTCGTTGAGCTCATTCAGGTAGAGCAGGACCGGGAGGATTTTGACCGCCTGATCGGCATCGGCATGCAGGGCCTTGGCCAACCGGGCCAGGGCCACCATGGAGGTGGCCAGGCGGCGGCCCACCTCAGCCTGCTCGGACGAGGATTCCAGGGCCTCCCCCTCCGGAGTGACCTCCCGGCCAAACCGATCGACCAGGTCACAGGTGGCCTTGGTCTCCTCCTGGCTCCAGCCCGCCTGAAGGGTCCGGGCGGCCTGGACCAGTTTGCCCGACTGCCCCTGGGCGGCCCCGCCGACCATGCCTTCGTATGCATCATTCGCGGCCAAGAGGGCATCAACCAGATCCTGGGGGCGGCCGGGAATATCCTCCGCCCCCTCATAGACGTATTCGGCATCAGGGATGGTCACATCCTGCCCGGTCATGATCCGGGCCAGAATCCTGGTGATCCGCACCTGGAGGGTCTCGGCATACCTGGCGTCGTTCCTGAGCCGGGAAGCATCGGTCAGGGGCCACAGGTCAATCAGATCGACACCGGCCTGGACGGCCTCCCCCATTGACGGTCTGGATGCCAGCTCCTCGACCAGATCCTGCTCGTAGACCACAATCATCACGCTCCTTTACCTGAGTCGCGGTCCAATCCGCGCTGTGGTTCTTCTGCCATCCTATGCCACCGGGAAAGGCGCTACACACCAGCAGCCGGATCCGCATATGTGATACCCAGCACCTTCCCGGACCTGCAGTCCAGGGTGATGGAGGTGACCGAAGCCAGGGCCGTGCCGCGACGTAGCATGTTGTGCTCGGGTCGACCCGTCTCCAGGAGGTGGCGGAAGGTCCAGATGGGCGACTCGTGGGAGACGGCCACGATCTGCGCGTCGGGGTACTCCCCCACTTTTTCGTAGACGAAGTCCGAAACACGGCGTGCTATCTGCCGGTAGCTCTCACCCCAGCTCGGTTTGGACAGGTCGAGGACCAGCTTCAGGTTCGACGGATACCAGAACGCCCCCGACCCCCTGCCGATCCGCTTGCCACGGAAGTCGTTGCCGGCCTCGATCAGACGTTTGTCGTAGTTCGGTTCCAAGGGTTCCAGCCCGCACGCTTTCCTGGAGGGGTTGATCTCCTCCAGGAGGATGGCAGTGGTCTCCCTGGTCCGGTCCAGGGGGGAGGAATAGACGGCTGCGATATCCCTGAACCCGGGTGCCTCAGCCATGAACCTGCCTGTGGCCCGGACCATTCCCCGCCCACGCTCGGACAGATGGAAGCCCGGAAGACGCTCGTAGAGAATGTGGTCGGGGTTGAATACCTGACCATGGCGGACGAAATGAATGGTCGTTGCAGGCAAGTGACCTCCTCCCGGTGACTCCCCGGGACGTCCTCCAGGACAAGAGCTCGGGATAGACTGGTACCAGTTCCGAGACCTGTTGCAGCGGTCCGGGACGGTACCAGTCTAACAGTCTTCTACAGTCGTCAATCCAACCCCTCCCTGCCGATTCATGCGGGGATTCGCCTAGGTGACCAGCGCCATCCGTGCAGGTCCGGGTTGGATCGATGCCGCCCGATGACATGCTTGACCGAGGCTGGATAGATGAGGCATACAAGCAGGGGAAGAGGGTAGGAACAGCAATGCCACAACAGGTAAAGGCCGCGCTGAGCCAGGTCGGCCATCGTATTTTCGGAGGCTACGCGGAACTCCTGCGTATGCCCCACACGGCCCGCTTCGCCGTCGGCTCGGTCATCGCCTCCATGCCTTTCCCCATGGTCGGAATGACCATCACCATCTCGGTCCAGCACTACTACGGCAGTTACTCCCTGGCGGGGGCCCTGACCGCAGTCCAGGCCATATCCCTGGCCCTGGTCAGTCCGATTCTGGGCAAGATGGTCGACAAGTTCGGCCAGCGCCAGGTCTCCATCCCGACCGTGGTGGTCTGGATGATCGCCGCCGCCGCACTGATCACCTCGATCACCTCGCACGCACCGGCCTGGCTGCTCTTCTGCATCACCCCATTCATGGCGGCCATACCGCCCTGGGGGGCCATGAGCCGTAGCCGGTGGACCAACCTCCTCAAAGGAAACAGGAAGGCCACCGACCAGGCCCTCTCCCTCTCCGGGGTCTTTGACGAGGCCATGTGGGTCATCGGGAACCCCCTGGCCTCCATCCTGGCCGTCATTTCCGGGGTCCTGGCCTTCTCCTTCACCGGGGTCTGCGTCCTGGTCGGTGCCTGGATGTTCCTCTCGGTCACCACCACGGAGCCTCCCTCCCAGACCGGTCTGGCCAAGGCCCATGGCATCACCCGCAAGGAGTACCGGGCCAGGCAGGCCGCCAGGGCGGCCGAGTTGCAGGGACAGGATGGACAGAGCGCCTTCTGGAGTTCCGGTATGATCGCCGTCTGCGTCACCTGGTTCGGTCTGGGCGCCTTCCAGAGTGCCGCCTCGATTTCAATCATCTCCTTCGCCACCGAGCAGGGCATGAAGCAGATGACCGGGTTCGTCTTCGCCTGCTTCTCCTTCAGCTCCCTGATCGGCGCCCTCCTCTACGGGGCCAAGAGCTGGACCATCCCCCTCTGGAAGCGCTTCTACTTCTGCCTCCTGGTGGTCAACCTGGGCATCGGCACCTTCCTGTTCGCCCGGGACCTCTGGACCATCATGCTCATCTACCTGGTCATCGGAATCTGCCAGGCACCGACCTGGATCAACGGGAACCAGCTCATGCTCCATCTGGTCCCCCCGGTCAGGTTCACCGAGGGAATGGCCTGGCTGAGCGCCATGAACTCCATCGGGTCCTCGGCCGGATCCGCCATCGCCGGCCAGTTCATCGACCGGTACGGCTCCCAGGGTGGATTCGGGGTGGTCACGGCCCTGGCCCTGACCTCCCTGGCCATCGCCTTCGTCGGGTTCAGGCAGATCAGGGACAGCACCGAGAAGCCCATCCTGACGGAGCTCAGGGCCTGAGTCCCGCCTGACCTGGCTGCGACCTGGCCGGGCACGGACGTCGTAAGGTTTCTGCGTGCAATTCACCGGCAGGTTCCACCTGGTTGCCGGGGGATGGTTCAATGGTGTCTTATGCGCAGACTGATCGAGCAGCTTTTCAAATTCGGCATCGTGGGTGCCATCGCCTTCATCATCGACATCGGCATCATGAACCTGCTGATCATCCTGGCCCATTTCAACAATGTGCTGGCCGGGGCCATATCCTTCCTGATCTCCCTGGCCTTCAATTACCTGGCCAGCATGAAGTTCGTCTTCAAACACCGCGATGACATGGCGCGGTGGATGGAGGTGGTCGTCTTCCTCATCTCCTCGGTCATCGGCCTGGGCATCAACGAGATCATCCTCTGGATGGGAACGGCCATGCTGCCGGCAGACGCCATCCACACCATGCACGGCAGGTACGTCCTCTATTCCAACGCGGCCAAGATCGTGGCCACCGTGGTCGTGGCCATCTGGAACTTCATCATCCGCAAGTGGCTCCTGGACGCCCCGGCCCCCGGGAAGCCGGTCAAGGAGACCTCGATGGCCCACCGGCTGGGCGCCTGGTCCCTGACACATCGTCCTTTCGGATGGGACTGAACCGCTCCGAGGGCAAGCCCGTTCCTTGCCATGGTCCTTGTTCCCATGACTGGCGGACCTGCTCGGATGAGGCCCGGGGCTGACCGGCACCGTCTAGTATTGGGGGTATCGGCAGCCACCTTCAGTGGTCGCCGAGAATCCAGTCAGGAAGGAACCACCATGCCCGTCATTCACACCCATGTCAGCACCCCGATCAACGCAGAGCAGCGTGAGCGGATCAAGACCGCCTACGGCAAGGCCATCACCGCCGTCCCCGGCAAGTCCGAGGGGTGGCTTATGTGCCCCTTCGAGTCCGACATGCCCATCTACTTCGCCGGCGACGACTCCAAGCCCGCCGCCTACGTGGAGGTCAACGTCTTCGGCACGGACGTTCCCAGGTCGGCCTGGGAGAGCCTGACCAGGTCCATCATGGAGGCTCTGGACACCGAGCTGTCCATCCCCGAGGATCGGATCTACATCCGTTACACGGCCACCACGGACTGGGGCTGGAACGGCAGCAACTTCTGATCAGCCCCACCGGAACCTGCACAAAGGCGGACCAAGCTGATCCAGCCTGACCTGGGCGGGACTGTCCTGAAACATGGACTGTCCTGAACGTGGGGTCCGTACGCGAGTTTGTCCCGCACGAGGGTTTGTCCCGCACAAGGGTTGTCCTGAGCGTGGGCTGTCCGGCAATTCCAATCCGTTCCAGAAAGCCGGGTTAATGGTTCAGATAGCCCAGACAGGGTCCAGAAAACCCAGGCAAGGGTAAGGAGCGGGAAAACAAAGGGGTCCCAGGCACCTACCAGGTGTCTGGGACCCCTTTCATACTGCTCAAGCCCTGATGCCGGAGCCGGTGGTACCGGCCTTGGGTCCGGGCATCTTCATGCTCATCCGGGACTCATCACGGGATGGGCTCACTCGCCGGCAACCACCTTGACGGTGAAGCTGGCGGTGATTTCCGGATGGAGGGCCACGGTTGCCGGGAACTCGCCGGTGGCCTTGATGGACTCAACGGAGATGGTCCGGGGGTCCACATCGGCCATGGGCCGGAGGGCCTGGGCGATGGCCTCGTTGGAGATACCGCCGAAGAGCTTGCCGGACTCGGAGACGCGGGCGCTGATCTCAACGCTCTGGCCCTCGATGGCGTTCTTGGCTGCGACCGCATCCTCACGGGTGGCCAGCGACTTGGCGCGGCGGGCCCGCTGCATGGCCTCGATCTGGGCCGCTGCACCCTTGGACCAGGCGAAGGCCAGGCCCTGGGGAATCAGGAAGTTGCGGGCGTATCCGGGCTTGACGGCGACAACGTCGCCCTTGTGGCCCAGGTCGGTCACGGTGTCGGTGAGAATAACCTTGGTTTCCTTTGCCATGTCAGTATCCTCCCTCAGCGACCGGTGGTGGCGTAGGGCAGCAGGGCCATTTCACGGGCGTTCTTGATGGCCGTGGAAATCTCGCGCTGTTCCTGGACGGTGACGCCGGTGATGCGACGGGAACGAATCTTGCCGCGGTCCGAAATGAACTTGCGCAGCAGGGCGACGTCCTTGTAATCGATGGTGTGAATCTTGGCGGCCCTGAGCGGATTCGGCTTCTTCTTGAAGGGCTTGACCGGTGGTTGCGGCCTCTTGCGTGACATATATTCTCCTTATTACACTGATGAAATCTTGCCTTGGGCTATCGGTATCAGAACTCGGGCTCGTCCCCAGCGCCGCCGAACTCCCCCGAGGACCCGAAGGATCCGAAGGAATCGCCGGAACCGGTGGATGACCAAGGATCCCGGGCAGGGGCCTGGGGCGCCTGCTGGGGCTGGGCCATGGGAGCGGCACCTGCCGCACCGGCTCCACCCTGATATGAGGAACCGCCCTGGTAACCGCCATTGCCGGCACCCGCGAACCCACCGCGGCCGCCCCCGTTGGGGGCTCCGGTGTTGGCATTCCTGGTCACCTGTGCGGTGTTCCTCGACAGGGCCGGGCCAATCTCATCCAGACGCATCTCCACAACCGTGCGGTTGTTGCCCTCACGGTCCTGGTAGGAACGCTGGACCAGCCGCCCCTGGGCGATGACCCGCATGCCCTTGGTCAGACTGGCCTGGATGTTGGAGGCCATGGGGTTGAAGTTGGAGTCCCATGCCGAGCAACGCATGAAGAGCGCCTCGCCATCCTCCCACTGTCCCGAGTTCCTGTTGAACTGCCTGGGCGTCGAGGCGATGGTGATGTTGGCCACCGTACCGCCGTTGGAGGTGGTGCGCACCTCCGGGTCCGCAGTGAGGTTGCCCACCACGGTGACGATTGTATCTCCTGCCATATCACGACCTTTCCTCTTGCCGGGAATCCTGGATGGTCTCCCATCGCGCAGTTCCCGTGCCCGTGACGGACGGTTGCCCCGCAGGAACCGTCAACGCCCGATGGCTGTCTTTACTTGGCATCCTTACGAAGGATCTTTGTGCGAATGATGGATTCGTTCAGGTTGAGGACACGGTCGAGCTCGGAGCTGACGGCCGGCTCGCAGCTGTACTCGACGACCACGTAGTTGCCCTCGTTGTTCTTGTCGATCTCGTAGGCCAGTTTGCGACGGCCCCAAACGTCGATATTGTCGACGGACCCGCCTTCCTTGGTGACCACCTCGAGATACTGATCAGTCAGCTTCTTCAGGGATCGCTCATCCAGACTCGGATCAGCGATGAACATCATTTCGTACTTGTGCGCAGACATCACCCACCTCCTTTGGACCTAACGGTCACGGACTTTCCGTGACAGGAGGGTGTAGCACCTGGTCCGTAATGCACCCACGCGCATGGGCATGTACCGGACAGACAACTCATCAATCTACACCATCGGCGGGACCGGTACAATCGCCCTCATCAGGGTTTCTCCGTAGAATAGACACCATGATTCATGAACCGAATGCCCTGGTTTCGGTAATCATTCCGGTCTACATGGCCGAGGACTACCTGCCCGCCTGCCTCGACTCGGTACTGGCCCAGTCCAATGGGAATCTGGAGGCAATCCTGATCGACGACGGGTCGAAGGACTCCTCGCCCGCAATCTGTGACGAGTATGCTGCCAGGGACCCAAGGGTCAGGGTGGTGCATCAGCCCAACGGGGGCATAGCCCGGGCACAGAACACCGGCCTGGACCTGGCTCGGGGCGAATACATAGCCTTCGTCGACAATGATGACATTCTGGACCGCCGCAATCTCGAGCTCCTCCTCCACGCCCTGAGGAGCACGGATGCCGATATGAGCAAGGCGCGATGGCAGCAGTTCGGTCCGTCCCGCATGGATCAGATAAGGCAGAGTGCGGGGGCAGGGGCTCCCGACCCCACATCGGTCACGGTCTTCTGCAACCCACTGGCCGCCTACCAGAATGTGTTTTGCAGGAGTCTGAGAATACTGGGCGACCTGGTCGGCAGACATGAGGAGGCACGATACCTGAATGAAGCCAACTGGTGCCGGCTGTATCGCGCCCGGGTCTGGGAGGGTATCCGCTTCCCCGAGGGACGGTTTGCCCAGGACACCGCCGTGGCGGGGCAGCTCTACAGCCGCATGGACAGGGTTGCCGATATCGATGTGAACCTGTACAACTGGCTGCAACGGCCGGATTCCGTCACCCATCGGCGGCAAAATGCCGGCTTCTACAGCGATCATGTCCAGGCCGCCCTGGAAAACATGGCCATCTGCCGCAGGGCGGGAGTGACACCGGCACGCAGTTACTACACCCTCATGGGAAACCTGCGGTACGAACAGTGGGCCATCGCCGAATCAGGGGATCAGGTGGCAGTGGAGAGACTGAACCAGGACAGGGAAAGAACAGCAGAGGCCCTGCGGGGACTCAGCCCCGCTCAACGACTTCGCTGCCAGCTCCTGCGAGGAATCAGAACCCTGGAGAAGGCCGTCTACGACAAACGCGTCAAGAACATGGCCTGACCGCTGTTCCACCCACCCTCAGGAGGGGTGCTTCATCCTGCGAATCTTGGCCATCCCGGCCCTCCACCCGCGAACCATGGATGACACCTTGGCCCGCTTGTCATCTTCCCAGATCAGAACGAAGACCAGGTCTTTGAGGAACCTCCGCAGAGACGAGGCCAGGGAATAGGTCCCGAGCTTGTAGTCGATATAGATGGCATTGCGCTGGATATAAAACTGGCGGAAGGCCGAGTGGTTCCAGATGATTGGATTTCTCCCCAGGATGTGGATGGTGCGACTCTGACCTATCTGGTGGGGCATGAGCACGGACCGACATTCCTCAATCGAATACCCTGCGGAGACCAGGCGCCTGGAGAAGTCGAAATCGACTCCGTCGATGAAGAGCCACTCGTCAAAGCCACCCAATGACCGCCAAGCCTCAACACTGGTCAGGCTTCCCGAAGTGATGCACTCATCCTCTGAACGTTTACTGTGAAAGACCGTCCCATCCCGGCGATTTTCCAGAAGAGGACACACGATGCCCACCCGCTTACCGGTGGTGTGGGCGAGATACTCGCGATATTCCTGCAGCATCGTACCGGGCGGACAAGAATCGTCATCCAGGGTCAGTACCCACCGGAAGCCCCGGTTCCCGGCCCAGGCAAAGACCTGGTTCAAGGCAGCGGCTATTCCCAGGTTCCTCCCGTTCCTGATCAGGACAAGGTTGGAATACCGTGCACACAAGGCTTCCATCGCTTCGATTCGTTCCGAACCATTGTCCACAATCACCAGGTGGCCGCACTGATCCAGGATGGACGGAATGTTGGTCTCCAAGTCTGAAAGATCAGGGTTGTAGGTCACCATCCCCGCCGCCACCGACATGGTCGAGGCATCCACTTCCCCTTCTGCGGCCATCTTCTGCTCAGTCCACCCCATTGGCCTGTTCAACCTTGTAGAGGTTCCACTCATCGGTTTTGCCCATCTTCTCCAAATGAACCTTGGCTGAACCCAGTGTATCCAGATTCTTCTTGGTGAGGATGTGGGTGACGCCCACCTTGGGAAGGTCATCGACGGCCAGACGGACGCCGAAGTGATCCGCGCCGATATACCAGAAGGTGGAAGTCTTCTTCCCGGTCACCTCTGCATCAACGTAGGCATACCTGTTGTAGATGTGTTCCTTTCGGGCGTTGGGATCGATTTTGTGCCAGCGGTCCAGTGCGGGGAAGGCGTTGAGGGAATTGAGAGCCGGAACGCCATTGGCGATAAGCGCCTGGCCCATCACGGAATCATCGGCCAGGACGGCCACCTTACCGCCCTCCCCGGAGTCCTGATGGATGGTCTTGCTCTGCACCATCGATATGACCGGGCTGCTGGCCAGGGTTCGGGCGCCCTGCTGGACGGGGTTCACGCACCCGCCGGCCAGAACGACGACCACCAGGGAGGAGACCAGAACCTGCCTGGCGTAGGCGCGGCCGAACACGACTCCCCAGAGACCGGCCAACATGAAGAAGACGACCAGGACGAGCATGACCAGATAGAGCATCCGGAGATGGTAGGTGGATGAGAACCCGGCACCCATTGCGATCAGGAGGGAGCCGGCCAGGCAGGCGAGCATGGCGGGAACCGGCCTGCTGAGCAGTGACGTCCTCTTCGGCGACCCGTGCTCGGCAGGGGCGTTCATCCCCGCCTCAGCCACCACGGTTTCCCTCTGGCGTCTGGCTCTGGCCAATCTCAATTCCGTGACTGACCGGAAGATGAGAATCAGTTCAATCATGCCGACAGCCAGCTTCATCCTGCCCGTGGTCGCCCTGCTCATCAGGGTCAAGCGGCAGAGCCACTCGGGCAGGCCACATATTCCATAGATATAGATGAAGGCATCAGCTGCAAGAAGAGCGGCCAACAGGCCGTCCCTGGTCTTCCAGACCGCGTATATGCCCAAAAGCAATCCGACCGGGAAGAGGCTGAAGAAGAGGGCCTGCTCCGGGGCGTTCGGATGTACGTTCTGGGCCTCCAGGGGGGAGAATATGCTGGCGCCATACCCCATCAGGGCAGGAAGGATGCCTCCTCCCGTACTCAGGCGATTGCCCGGATAGACCGTGGAGCTCTCTGAACGAATGGCATCGCGCGCCTGATAAAGGGCCCCAAGCACGCAAACGACAACCACGATGCAGGCGGTGACCAGAGGCGCTGCCTGAGCGACGAAAGACCTGCCGTCGGCACTACCGGTGATTTTGGCAGCACGCTGTCCAAGACAGTAGTGGATGAGTGTCCACAGGCAGATAGCGCCAAAGGCGTAGACAAGTGGAACCTGCGAGGCCGGGTAGAGAACCATGATGAATCCCCCCAGGCAGTATGCGGCCAGGAAGCCCACCAACCACCGCATCGGGGTGGAGGGTGTCGTCAGGTACCTGGCGAAGAGAAGAACGGCACCCTGTCCGAAAATGAAGAGGTCGGCCATGCCATTGACGGCGAACCACCACTGAACGATGGGGGCGAATCCCATGAGCAGGCCGTAGGCGGCCGAGAGCCAGCGGTCATCATGGGTGAACCAGCGCCCGAATTCATAGGAGACCAGAAGGAGCAGGACCAGACGGGCGCTCCAGAAGAAGGCCAGACCCATCTCGCTGCCCAGCACGATGAAACCCCAGAGGAAGGGCCGGAAAATCGTAGCCAAGGCCCATGCCGGCTGGGCGTAGACCATGGTCACATTCGTAGGCATGGCCCTCGGGAGGGGCGAGGTGGCGGCATAACCGCTGTAGGCCTGGGAAAAAGCGAGGGGGGTGAACACATTCCACTCATCACTCCGGATGGCTCGGGGAATGCCGAAGAGGGTGCCACGGAAGGTCTCGCCGCCCACATAGTTGGCCATGTAGGCCACTGAGGAACCGCTTATCCTGCATACCGTCAGAAGGGCGATCAGCGCGATGGCCAGGGGCCACCTGTACCGATGGGCCAGCCTCAGCAGACGCCTGCCTGGAAAGAGGAGCAGACCAAGCACCAGAAGGCACAGCAGGAAGAGGATAAGGACCCTGAACACCACACGTGAAGTGATTTGGTTGTAGAAGAGACCTGTCCCCACCGAGGTATGTTCGGTCCTGACCACCTCATGGAACATCTCCAGGTAAAGGGCGGCCACCAGCGACGAGGCAACCAGCCCCACCGCGAGGAACAGCCTGTCGAACCGCCTGCCCATTCGGATCTCGGTCATCACAGTACTCCCGCCGCAACTCATGACAGACCCTTGCGGTCCGCCTTTGAATTGAATTCCATTACCAACACAAGATGAGCTCCCAATCTATCAAGGACCTTGAACCGGGATGTGTTTCGATGGGGGTCTTGTGCAAGGGTTCTCGTACGGTCCACAGAACCTGTACCGCTGATACACTGGTCTCTTTGTGGAGCAAATAAAAGAACGACTGGTGAGCAGGTACCGGTATTCCTGGATCCTGCTCAAAGAACTGGTAAAGACGGACTTCAAGCTGCGATACGAGGGGTCCTGGCTGGGTGTCGCATGGTCGGTCCTGAAGCCGCTCATGCTCTTTGCCGTCATGTACGTGGTCTTTGTGCGCTTCCTGAAGTTCAGCGATGGAACCCCCACCTACCCCATCGTCCTGCTGTGCGGCATCAGCCTCTGGAACTTCTTCTCGGAGGCGACCACCATGGGTATGCAGTCGGTTGTCACCAAGGGAGATATCCTCCGCAAGATCAACTTCCCCAAGTACATCACCGTCGTGGCGGCAACCGTGGGTTCCCTGATCAGCCTGGCCATCAACATGGTCGTCGTCATCATCTTCGGTCTCTTTTCCCACGCACACTTCACCTGGCGCATCGTCTTCGTATTCCTGAACATCGGGGAACTCTATGTGCTGGCGCTTGGCGTATCCATGATCCTGGCCACCCTATACGTATGGTTCCGGGATATGCAACATATCTGGGAGGTGGTCCTGCAGGCCCTCTTCTATGCGGTGCCCATCATCTACCCCATCACCATGATCGAGCAGATGAGCCCGGAACACGGCAAGACCATCGCCAAGCTGATGCTGATGAACCCCGCCGCCCAGTCCATCATGGACGTGCGTCATAACCTGATCTCCCCGGAGAACGTGCCCACCGTCTGGACCATGGTCAACAGCTGGTATATCCAGATCATCCCGATTCTGATCACCGTGGTCATCTTCGGCATCGGCTTCTCGCTCTTCCGTCGGTACAACTACAAGTTTGCAGAGATTCTCTAACCATGACTCATCAAGATTCCGATATCGCCCTTCGTGTAGATCATGTCAGCAAGTCCTTCAGACTTCCGACCGAGCAGGCCAGCGGTCTGAAGCAGGCCGTTATCAACTGGACCCGTGGCATCAAGGGCTACCGCGACCAGGAAGTCCTCAAGGACATCAGCTTCACGGTGCACAAGGGCGACTTCCTGGGCATCGTCGGCAGAAACGGGAGCGGGAAGTCCACCCTGCTCAAGCTCATCTCCGGCATCTACACACCCAATTCGGGCAGCATCCAGGTACACGGCAAGCTGGTTCCCTTCATCGAGTTGGGCGTCGGGTTCAATCCCGAACTCACCGGACGGGAGAACGTCTTCCTCAATGGTGCCCTCCTGGGCTTCTCCGAAAAGGAAGTCGAGGCCATGTATGACGACATCGTCGAATTCGCCGAGCTTGAAGACTTCATGGACCAAAAGTTGAAGAACTACTCCAGCGGCATGCAGGTCCGGCTGGCCTTTTCGGTCGCCATCAAGGCCCAGGGCGACATCCTGGTCCTGGACGAGGTTCTGGCGGTCGGCGATGAAGCCTTCCAGACCAAGTGCAACAACTTCTTCAATGAAATCAAGAAGGACCGCAGCAAGACCGTCATCCTGGTTACCCATTCGATGGAGTCGGTCAAGAAATACTGCAACAAGGCGATTCTGATCCGTGACGGTCGCATCATCGTCAACGGGGACAAGGACGAGGCCGCCAACCTCTACACCCAGGAGAATCTGGAAAGCCTGAACAGCAAGTCCGGCAAGCAGGGGAAGATCGGCACCAACGGACACCCCAAGGGTCTCAACGACACGGTTCCCCTGCTCAGGTGCGTACCACAATCCAAGGTCGTCTTGACCAGCCAGGAATCATTCGAGTTCGACGTGGAGTACGAATTCACCAAGCAGGAGCCCTTCTTCATGGCCCTGTCCATGCTCGACGCGAGGCGGGGCGGGATCCCCTACGATTCAGGTACCATGAAGATGGGCGTGGGAGGCCAGGGGCGACAGAAAATGCACTTCAGCCTCCCCCTGCATATGTTCAACAACGGGAACTACCAGATAACGGCCTCACTCCGCGTCAAGGACCCGGCCGATGAGGACCACACCAACATGGTGGCCTTCACCAACGAGGAGAATTCCTGCTCCTTCTCCATCCGCGAGGATGCCAAGGGCACCGATTACGCCCTGCTGAAATATGCGGCAGTCGACATGAAGCACGATGGACCCCATGGAATCTGACATTGAAGAGATCAAGCGCATACAAGACCTTGCTCTGAACGTATACAAGGAGTTCGTCAAGGCCTGCGACAGCCTGGGTCTGCGATACTACTCCTCGGGCGGCACCACAGTCGGTGCGTTGCTTTACCAGGGATTCATCCCCTGGGACGACGATCTGGACATCAACATGCCCCGGCCGGATTACGAGCGATTCAAGCGTGAGGCGCCCGCCATCCTGCCCTCCTGGTTGGGAATCATGGATGGACTGGAGAGCGACCACGCCGATTACCATTTCATCAAGCTCCACGACAAGCGCACAACCTATGTTTCGAACATCCTCCTGCGCTTCCCCGAGTGCTATACCGGGGTCTTCATCGACATAGAACCGATCGACGGCGCCCCGGATGCCCTGGAGCAGCGCCGATCCTGGTACAAGACGGTCGAAAAGCTCTACTGCTACGACCTCGTACGGAAGTTCGGCAAGACCTATCTCTACCCCGACACCATAGCCTGGCTGTACCCCAATCGCATCCGTCGTGCCCTGGCCTATGCCTGGATCCAGATGCACCCGCTGAAGTATTACGCCAAGCAGTACGCATCCCGGCTGGCGACCATGCGTCAATCGCACGATTTCGATGATTCGACCTATGTCACCTTCCCCCGGTACGGCATGTACCGCAGCAGGAACTTCTGGAAGACGCTGAAATCAAGCTGGGATTCCTATACCGCCGTGCCCTTCGAGGACACCACCATCCGGCTCCCCATCGGGTATGATAACATCCTGACCAGCCAGTACGGCTTTGTTCCCAATGCGCAGACCCAGGTCAGGTATGAGGCCGAGGCCGATTCACACCATATCGCCAACGCCCTGGTGGATTTGGACAAGCCCTGTTCCTACTATCAGCAACGCCCCTGACCGGGGCCGCCAATAAGTCAGCCCCGAAGCCTCCTGCGCAGACCGTCACGTAGACGACGGTAGGTTATCAGCGGAAACCATGCCGTCCGGTAGATGACCGACTGGACCGGCTCAGGCAGGGGTCTGACGGTGTACTTGGCCACAATCCGGAGCCCCCGATGCACCTTCCTTCTCAAAGCCCGAGAGTATCGACGGGACGGCTTGATGCTCCGCCTGAGTGAATCACAGTTGGCCAGCAGGGTCTCGCCGTTGCGAGCCGGCCCCATAGCCCGGATCAGGGAATTGGTCGTGTAGAGGAGGGAGTCGACCTCCAACCTGGCGTATCGGTCATTCAGCACCCAGGCGGGGTAGTACCCCTGGGATTGAGCCACGTAGCCATTGACGCGTTCGATGGCGTGCGATATGGACCCGTCCACACCCATCTCACCCTCGGCAAGGAAGTCCTCATACTGCCAGTTGGCCGCGAACAGCGGCTTCAGGGCAGCCACCCGGAACCAGTAGCAGGACCCGATGGCCGACATGGTGGCCTTGGACTCATCCATGGGGGCACTCAGGTGCAGTCGCTGCTCAAGCAGGTTCTTGGTGTTCAGGAAGTTGGGCCCCCAATCGGCGGGCAGGGTATGCGCAAAATAGAGGGCATGATACGGCGGCAGGGGCGAGAGCATACCCAACCGAGGATTCTGTTCAAAGAGGTTCAGCACACGACGGATGAAGGGGGTGCTACCCAGGGTGTTCTCCATGAGTTTATAGGCAAACCCCTGGGTTTCGGTGCCATGATGTCCGGTTTCCTGGTTCTGGCTGGACTTCTTGTCGTGAGCGAAACCCACGACCTCATACCCCCCGTCCAGGATGACCGACTTGGCTCCCACAAGGAGGGCGGAAACATCCCGACCGCGGTTCTGGACGGGAATGAAATGCACCGGCCGCCTGAAGCCACGGGACTTGAGATACTGGTCGACCTTGTCGATCTTGTCGCTGGTCGTGGTGACGTAGATGTCGGTCTCTTCAGGAATCCTGCTGATGTACCGGTAGGTCTCATCAAGCAGATCCAGAAAGTAGATATGGTAGATGAAGGCCGATTTCATGACCGAATCGGTTACGGCGCCATTCGACTCGTTGGCCAGGATGTAAGTCAGATGAAGGGCCTTGCGAATGTCCTCAATGTTGTAATTGGGGAGGATGGCATCCCAGATCTGATCGGTCGGGTAGGTGGTATGGTCGCGCAGGTAGTCATACAGATCCATGGCGGGCTGCCCTGCGGTCTGGTCGAAAATGGTGTCATAATCCACGAAGAAGGAACGCTTCTTGAAGATCGGGCACCGGTCGTCCCTGACCAGATTCACGGGAGAATACAGGAGGGGGTAAGAGGAAACAGCCCTATACTTCTCCTCGTCCACATAGGCCGACCAGGAATACCCCAGATCGACGAAGTGGGCGGTGAAGGGAATCTCGTGCTTATGGGTCACATCGGCGTATGTGCGCCACACCGGCAGGTTCTCCCAGTACTCCTGAAAGTCGCGGGTCTGGATGAAGGACTTCCGGTAGACATGCCAGTAAGCCTGAAGGTGGGTGGGGATGAACTCGTTGTTGACGGTTTCGCTGTGGTAGGCGGTAATCCCCCAAAAGTCCACATCACGGGCATCCATCTCGGCGAACATCTCGGCGAAAGGATAGACAGGCCCCAGAACCGTGTCGTTCATGCAGATGACCTCATCATATTGAGTCAGGACATCCCAGCCCAGGCCCAGCATGACCTCCTTGTATGCGGCGGCATCCAGACCGATGTTCTCCCGAACGATGATCCTGTCGGTGAACCGTTGGAAGAGCTCGCGTGAGGGTTGGTCCATGCTCCCGTTGGCGACGACAATCAGATCCGTGACGTTACGCATCAGATCGGTCAACAGGGTTTCGATGTAGGAGGACGCGTGGCCCTTGGGATCGTAGAAGCAGAAGATGGCCAACCGCTTGACAGCGGCCTTGGTCAGCGCTGGGGAAACCCCGGCTGTGCTGCGCACCTGATCCACCAGGTCGGATGCCTCGTGAATCATCTCGGCATAGTACTCCCCGTAGAGGGCATCATTGAGGCTGGACCAGGTAAGACCCTCCTCGATCTCCTGATAGAAGCCGAGCAATCTCCACAACTCATCCTTGACGCCGATGGCCTTGCCGTCCTTCAGCACCTGCCTGGCCCTGTCGCCGATCAGACGCGCCAACTCACCACAGGCAACCTGGCTACCCCAGGTCCTGGCGAAGGCAATCGCAGCATCATGCTCATCCTTGACGCTGACCCTCAGGACCATATCGGTGGATATGTGCCTGGGGAAGTTGCGGCAGAGCCAGGTCCAGCAATCCTGCACGTCCTGAGAATCGGAACGCTGGCAGTACTGTTCCATCTCATGGAGCGTGGCCGCAATCCCCTTGAGGTTGTGCTCGAAACAGTCAAGTGTGATTTTTTCGGTACCGGTGACGCCCCTTCCCCAGTGATACAGATATAGGGGAGCCGAATCAAAGTAGGCGTAGGTTTCGGCGGTATCGGCCAGGATGAAGAATTCGTAGGCGTCTTCGATCCTGCCCAGATTCGCTTGCGTCGTCGCGCCGAAGGCCTTCTGGAGCACATCCGTCTTGACGGCCATGGAGATAATCGACCAGGAACCCCGCTGGTGGCCGTCGCCATCCGAGAATACGGACTTGAGTATCTCCCCACCCCTGAGCAGGCCATCCGTGCGCACGTTGAAGCTGGCCTCAACGGTCTTGGCCTCCTCGACCAACTCGGGGTTCTCGGGCAGGACGGACCGGGCGAAGCGAAGCATGTCAGGCTGCTGATTCTCAGGCAGGGAGGAAAGATGGGCCTCAAGGACGGACAGGGCGTCTTCCTTCAGCTCGTCATCACCATCAAGGAAGAGCGTCCAGGCCCCCTCGGCCAAGCCCGTTCCGGTTTTCCTGGCCAGGTGCGACCCTTCCCGTTCCGTCTTGTCGACGAGAACGAACCGCGAGTCGTCGGATATGATTCCCTCAATGACGTCCCTGGTGCCATCCGTGCTGGCATCATTGATTACTATGGCCTGGAAATCCGCGAAGGTCTGGGCCTGCAGGCTTCTCAGGCACTGACCAATATAGGGTTCGACATTGCAGGCGGCAATCACCACTGAAAACTTGGGCATGGTCTCCATCTCAGTCATCCGGCCGTGAAATCACCCTGTTTTCCGCAACCTGTATGAGATGCTGGCCGTAGGGTGACTTGGCATAACGTTTGGCGGACTCCAAAAGCTGGTCTCGGGAAATCCAACGGTTCTCAAAGGCAATCTCCTCCAAGGAGGAAATCGGCAGACCCTGGGCCCTTTCAACGGTCCGGACAAACTCACCTGCCTCATAGAGCGAGTCCATGGTACCCGTATCCAGCCAGGCGTATCCGCGCCCCAGGGTCATCACATTCAGGAGGCCCATCTCCAGATACATCCTGTTCAGGTCGGTGATCTCCAACTCGCCGCGTGCCGACGGCCTGACCTGCTTGGCCAGCTCAGTGACCCGGCTGTCATAGAAGTACAGACCGGTCACGGCATAGTTGGAGGCAGGGTTCTCCGGCTTCTCCACGATGGAGACGGCCTTCTTCTGCTCATCGAATTCGACGACACCATACCGCTGGGGGTCATCGACATAGTAGCCGAAGACCACAGCACCATCGATGGTTCTGGATGCCTGTCTGAGGATATTCCCCAGACCGTTGCCGTAGAAGATGTTATCGCCCAGAACCAGGGCGCAGGGTTCACCATCGATGAAGTCCTCACCGAGGATGAAGGCCTGGGCCAGCCCGTCAGGACTGGGCTGCACAGTGTAGGAGAGGTTGATGCCGAACTGTTTCCCGGAGCCGAGCAGGCGCTTGAAGTTGGGCAGGTCCTGTGGTGTGGAGATAAGCAGGATGTCCTTGATGCCCGCCATCATCAAGACGCTGAGCGGGTAGTAGATCATCGGCTTGTCGTATACAGGTAGCAACTGTTTGGATGTGACGGTGGTGAGCGGATAAAGCCTGGTACCCGAACCACCTGCAAGAATGATGCCTTTCATCGACTGCTGCCTTCCTTTGCGAACTTCATACAGACACTAGGCACAATAGGGAACAGCCTAGTACCCGACCCTTGGCACCGGAAAGGGTCGGGATGTATCTCTGCCGTTCCCCCGCATTCAGTTATGCTCAGGACTTGACCTGGCCGATGTACCTCTGCATGGAGTCTTCCCAGTCGGGAACACGGAACCCGGTTTGCTTGATCTTGTCCAGTTTCAGGGCGCTGTGAACGGGCCGGGGGGCGATCGGGGCATCGGCACCGGCGTAGTACTCCTCGGTGGTCACCGGCCGCACCTTGTCATCATTTCCATTGGTCTGTCTGAAGACCTCCTTGGCGATATCGGCCCAGGAGCGGATCCTGCCGGACCCTGTCAGATTGTAGGCGCCATAGGGCGCCTGTCCATCCAGGAGGTGGAAGATGGCCTCGGCCATGTCATCGGTGAAAGTCAATCGACCATACTGGTCATTGACGACGGTGACCTGGTCCAGGGTGTCATCCGGGTCAGCCACCTTGTCGGACAACCGCATCATGGTCCTGACAAAGTTGTTCCCCTGACCGATCACCCAGCTTGAACGGATGATGTAGTGGCGCGGTACGGCGGCCACGGCTATGTCTCCGGCGGCCTTGGTCTGCCCGTAGACATTCAGTGGGGAGAAGTCCTCGTCCTCCCCGTGCTCCTCCCGGGTTCCGTCAAAGACGTAGTCACTGGACACATGGACCAGGGTGATCTGATGACGCTGGGCCACCTGGGCCAGCAGGGAGGGACCGAGGGCATTCGCCTTCCAGGCCACCTTCCTGCCCTCTGCGGTCTCAGCCTTGTCGACGGCAGTGTAGGCGCCGGCGTTGATGATGGTGCCGTACAGGTCCCAGTCGAAACGGTCGTAGGCCCGTGAATCGGAGAAATCGAACCCGTCGATGTCGGTAAACTCGAATTCAGTCAGATTATGCTCAGTGACGTACCGCTGTATGGCTGAACCGAGCTGACCCCTGGATCCGGTGACCAGGGTGCGCTTGGGCTTCATCGGGCTGACATCCCTGAGCATGGGGTGGTTCATGTCGGCCTCGCTGCGTTCACTCTGCTCCAGCGGAATGGGCCAGTCGATGTCCAGGTCGGGATCGGCGAGATTGACAAAAGTATAGGTCTTCTTCTGCTCCAGGGACCAGTGGGCGTTGACCAGGTAGGTGTACACGGTGCCGTCCACAAGGGATTGGAAGCTGTTGCCCACACCCCTGGGCACGTAGATGGCCTTGGAAGGATCCAGGCGGGTGGTGAAGACCTGCCCGAAGGTCCGTCCGGGTCGCAGATCCACCCAGGCTCCGAAAATCTCCCCGGCACCGATGGAAATGAACTTGTCCCAGGGCTCGGCATGAATCCCTCTGGTAACACCCTTCTTGGCGTTGAAACTGATGTTGTTCTGCACAGGGCCGAAATCAGGCAGACCCAGGGAGGTCATCTTGGCTCGCTGCCAGTTTTCCTTGAACCACCCTCGGTTGTCGCCGTGCACCGGCAGGTCGAAAACCAGAAGACCGGGAATATTGGTGGTTTGCGCCTTCAGTTCCTTTTCGAATTCCATAGGCATATGTACGTCATTACCTTTCCTCGTGAATCAGAAAGCCAGGTAGGAGCATAGACCCCTCCCAGCATCCTGTTCTACCGCCCCGGGGGTTCAGTCTCACTGCCCCTGCTGGCTGTACCGGGCCTCAGTGGCGGCCTTGACAGGCTCCCACCACTGCCGATTACTGCGATACCAATCGATTGTTTCCCTCAGACCTGACTCGAAGTCCGTGTGGGCCGGAGTCCAACCCAGCTCCCTGCGGAGCTTGGAGGAGTCGATGGCATAGCGGCGATCATGGCCCGGCCGGTCCTTGACGTGGTCGAAATCGTTCTCGTCCTTGCCCATCACCCGCAGGATGTCGCGCAAGACCGTGATGTTGTCGCGCTCACCATCGGCACCGATCAGGTAGGTCTCACCCAACCTGCCCTGGGTGAGGATGGTCCATACGGCCGACGAGTGATCCTCGGTGTTGATCCAGTCCCTGACATTGAGTCCGTCACCGTACAGCTTGGGTCGGATACCCTCCAGGATATTGGTGATCTGACGGGGAATGAACTTCTCAACATGCTGATATGGACCATAATTGTTGGAGCAGTTCGAAATGGTCATCTTGAGACCAAAGGTCCTGAACCAGGCCCTGACCAGCATATCGGAGGAGGCCTTGGTCGAGGAGTAAGGGGAGGAGGGGTGGTAGGGGGTCTCCTCCGTGAACCTTGCAGGATCATCCAGGGCCAGGTCGCCGTATACCTCGTCGGTACTGACGTGATGGTAACGGATGTCGAACTTCCTGGCGGCCTGAATCAGGCGGAAGGTCCCGACCACATTGGTCTGGACAAAGGGTTCCGGATTCGCTATCGAGTTGTCATTATGAGATTCCGCCGCATAGTGCACGATGGCGTCATGCCCGGGAACCACCCGGTTCAGCAGTTCCTCATCACAGATATTCCCGTGTACGAATTCCACCCGATCCTCTGGAAGCCCTGCGATGTTCTCGATGTTGCCTGCATAAGTCAAGGCATCGATAACCGTGACGTGAACCTCGGGATGGTTCCTGACCACGTACCGCACGAAATTGGAACCGATGAAACCACAGCCACCAGTGACGATAATGTTCTTCAAGGCAAGTTTCTCTGTCATATCATCCCATGCTACTGCAAGTCGACGTCTTCACACTTGTAGGGAGCGCGGGCCAAAACACCGCATGGTCATCGGATGATGATCCCCTTGTCATAGACGACCCTGAGCAGATTCAGCATCATGACAAGAATCGATATGGCCATCCCAGAGGAGAGGATCCGGATGAGGACCCGGTCCCGGCTCTCGGCCGCCGCAAGCCGCACTTCACCTGGTTCAGGGTCGATCCGCGGAGCGAGGATCCACCTGGCCATGAGGAGGACACTCAACAGGAGCAGGGGCATGATTGGTATGAAGTAACGATTCTGCACCCCGGCGATGTAGGGTGCCCCGACCGGGGTGAACTGAAGGTAGAGCGCCGTGGAAATGAGCACGAACATGACCAGGTACTCGAGTATGAAAGCAGAAATCACCCACCAGATGCCACTCCTCCCCTCGTTCAGAGGCCGTTCTCGAGGATCAGGCACGAACAGGGCGATGGCCATCAAGATGAGATAGATCCAACCACATTCCAGGGAAGTCCCTCGCATGGAGAGAATGCCGAAGTTGGATACCTGGAAAAAGTCCATCATCAGGAAGAGGCTGAGTTCGTTCTTGGCATAGAAGAGGGGGTGGCCAAGGATGAATTTCTTTTGCTGGGCGGGCTTGACGGCTGAATCGAACAGGACGCCCGTATTGACACCGCCGATCTGCATATACCAGACCAGGAAGATGACCAGGGAGGCCAGGACGATGCCACCCACCCATGTCCAGGTTCGTCTTGTTCTGAGCTCGGGACGCACCATAGGGAGGAGGAGAAGCAGGAACACCAAGGGCAGGTAACTGAGTTTGACCATCCCCATGCTCACTGACGAGACGGCCAATACGCCCCAGGTCAACCGTGATACCGGTCCTTCACGCATCCATGCAACCATGAAGGCGGTGATCAGGGCCAGGCAACAGACCGTGGTGATCGTATCCGCGGTCAAGGCCGTGTTGGTCAGAATCGTGCTGGGCAGAATGCCGAAGACGGCCATGAACCACTTGCCGACCGGGATGGCCCGTATGCAAAGGAATATGGCCAGGGCCAGGGTCAGAATCCCCCCCATCCGCATCGCAAAGATGAGCCACCAGGCGCTGTGGGTGAAGAGCCCCGCCAGGCGGAAGAACAGTACCTGGGGCAGGTAGACCAGTGGCGAATTGACAGCACTGTTGGAAAAAGCGAAACCAACCCGCTGTTCACCGAACCGATCCCCCGTAACAAGGTTGGACGCCGACCAGGCCGGGAAGGAATAGAGACTCATCAGCCCCTGATAGGACCTCATGTTCTGCACAGCCGTATGTATCAGACCGTAATCCTGGAAACCGCCATAAACCGGTTGGGAGGTGTCCGCCACTTTCGCAAGGTCGCGGTCAACCTGGGAGGCCTCGATGGTCGGCGTCACCATAACCCCATCAGCGATCTGCTCGACCCTGGCGATATGGCTAGGTTCGTCCGGGCCCGCTCCCATGGGCACCAGGAGGGTGGCAGCCGTCGAAAACACGAGGAAAAGGACAAGGAAGACCCATTCGGGTCTCAGCACAGAGTCCATGACCGATTTATGCTTGGCTCTATCTTTCATCGCTATCCCATCTGAACGGCCCGGGTACGTGCCCACACGCTTCTGCATAGCGCCTCGAAAGCGGATGCCGACGAGCACGATTCCAGTATATCGAGACAGGGATTCATAGGCACCAGGTGAAGCGCATCTTCATGGCTTCCGCCAAGACGGTCCAGGAGAAAGGCCTGAGATGGTCTCAGTCGGCGGGCTGGATACCCTTCCGCTGCACAAAACGATTCTTGGCGATCCACATCAGGTGCCCGAACCCCGTCTTCAGATAACTCTGCTTGGTTTCGCCCTGCCTGATCTTCTGGGTGATTTTGACCTCACCGAAGCACCGACCCAGGTACTTATGGGCGTTGAGCTTGATCTGGGGAGACAGATTCCAATCCCCCTCGGTCAGATGGAGGGAGGGGACCACTTTTCGCTCGAAAACCCACATTCCCGAGAGGGAGTCATGAATAGTCACCCCGTACAGGAGGAACATCTCGAAGTTCAGCACCTTCACACCCATCTGCAAGGTAAATGGAATGGCCGAGTCGGGGTATCTGGTGCATGAGGCGAATTGCAGGCCGCGCTTCTCCATGGTCTGAAGAATCTGCGGAACATCTTCGACCGGATAGGTGCAATCCGAATCAGCGCACACCACGATATCGCTCTTGGAGTGCTCGATACCGGTCATATGGGCGTATCCATAACCGATCCCCGAAGCCGAACGATCATCAATCAGCATGGTAAAACGCGGATACTTCTTCTCGAGCTCCCGGCCAAGCTTGACGGTATCATCACTGGACTTGTTACTGACGCAGATTATTTCATCATAGAAATCAGGTATATCGGCAACCATTCCAGCCAGATGCCTTGCTTCATTCCGGCAAGGCATGACCAAGGAAATCGTCGACTCGTTTATCATTGCCCGTTACTCCTTTTCATGCCCTGCCCACTGCCATAACGCCCCTGAAGGAAGGGACCGGCAAGAACCGTCAGCACCACGTTCAAATCATACCGTACACGTCTGTTTCCTCTGATAGCCGGAACAACAAGCCGGATGAATGGCACAGCCGCGGGATTCTTCGCCTCCATGGTTACGGTCACCGACTTATCTGATGGTCCACTTCTGGTTGCCCTGCCCCAGGAAGGTATAGGTTATGAGGGGAGCACCGGGATTGTTGTTCATACCCGATATATCGATGGCCTTGTTGTTGGAGACGCTGAGCAAGGCATATCCCTGGGGATACTTCTGCAGGTACCAGAGCTGATTCGCTCCGTTCGTCCGTGGGTACTGGATGATTCTGCCCCCGTCACCCTGGTATCCGTACTGAATGTCCACGTACATTTGCGAGAGGACGTTCTTGATGGCATAACGGCCATTCCCCCGGTACTCCAAGATGAAGCGCTGATTATCGCAACCGTTGGGCCTCCATGTCTGCATGGCGGTCTCGGGTCTCCTGCTCTGCCCCGGCACATCCATGGTGTTGCCGCGGGCGAAGGTGCTGGAGATCTGTGCCTTGCCCGAAGGCATATTGGCTGCCTGCATGAGCCTGAAACGCTGGTTTCTCCCCCCGTTCGGAGACCATATCTCGAGCTTGGAGCCGGGAGACGAACTCCCGCAGGTGATATCGAGAACCAGGCTCCTCCCGTTGCCCAGGGCGGAGACGATATAGACATACCCATCAGCCGTCTTGTAGAAGGACCATCGCTGGTTGGCCCCGGAATTCAGGGAATACTGGATGATTGAGGTCCCCCGCTGCATGGATCCGCCCCTGATGTCCAGGGACTTGCCCGAGTTCTTGGAGATGATGGTGTATGTACCGTTTCCGACCGGCTTGACATGATACAGCTGGTTGGCCCCATTCGTTGGCAGCCAGATGACCGCCTGGGCTCCGTCATTCAAGCTGCCGCCTTCGATATCCAGATACCTGTCGGCAAAGGCAGACCCGATGTAGTAGTCGCCCTCGGTGATGTCGGTCAGCCTGTCAGAGGGCGAGAGGACCACCCCACCCGTAACGGCATCCTTGTTGCCACAGGCGTTCAGGTCCACCCTTCCGGAGATGCCGCCGACCCTGCCATCATCCGCGTACTGCCAGCAGCGCTGGTTGGCGGGGAAGTTGAAACCCGTACGCGAACCGTAACTGGCCACCCAGTGGGTCTTGGAACGGATGTTGCCGCTGTTCAGGGCCGAGTTCAGATAAAAGGTGTAGGAGTAGACCGAGAGCTTGTTGTAACCCGCGGACTGGAGCCGGTTGTACCAGGCGTTGACGATGCCGTCATACACGGCCGGGGAGGTCGGCGGCGCATGACCGGCCCAGACCCAGTTCTCCAGGTCGTAATAGACCGGGTAGGCCAGATCGCCGGGACTCACACCTGCGCGGCGCAGGAGGTCCACCGTGCCATCGCCTTCAGCCCAGCCGGTATTGCCGTCGTAGGCGTAGGAGTAGAGGTAGATGCCAAAGGGGATGCCCAAACGCTTGCACTCTTTGATGTTGTACAGGGCCGTATTGTCGTAGCCGTTCCCCCATCCGTATCCGATGCGGATGATGGCCCCCTCGACACCTGAATTGCGGGCGGCCGTCCAGTCGATTCGTCCCTGCCACTGTGACACGTCGACGACACCCTTGGCCTGCTGGGCGAAGAGGGTGCCGTTGCCTTCAAAGAAGGCCTGGGTGCCCTGATAGGTACCCCAGTGCGCCCCATATCCGTTGTTGCCCAAGGCCATGGGCTTCGCCACGGCCCCGGACCTGCCCTGCGGGTGATAGACACCATCGTGCACCGCTGCGGATTGATCCCCGCCGGTCTGCTCATGGGCGGCGGCCGGTTTGGCTGACCGGGTCCGGGCGGACTGGTCCAGCTGCTCCTTGACCTCCTTGACGGGAACCGGGATGAAGCTCCTCCCCCCGGTCTTGGCCAGAGGGTCGGCCGGACGGTCCGGGGTGCCGACCACCGTCTTATCGGTCACGGGCTCGCCGGTGCTGATGTCCTTGACGTCACCCTGGTCGGTCACGGCCACATTCTTGGCCACCACTGTGGCGTTTTCAGGGATGGAATCATCAATGGAGTCGGGGAGCATGTCCTGGGGAATGGCGTCCCCTGTCTCGGATGAGGCGGCATAGGTCTGATCACCCGACCGGCCTTCCAGCCCGGCCGCCTGGGCCCGATGCACGCCCGTGAACGGTACGAAGACCAAGAGGGCCATGGCGGTTCCGACCGCGCAGGCCCTGCCCAGATGCCTTTCCCACCGCATCCCCGACTCTGACACCAGTCACACTCCTTGTTCCGGCGACCAATCGGCCCCCATGAGGCGAGGCAACCCCACCATCGAAAACCTTCACAGGTCGCGTCTCATCAGGTTCTCAGAATAGTCGCGCTTCCTCATGAAGCCACGACCCAGCAAGGAAGAGAACGAAAGATTCGCAAACCATGTCACCCATACCTCCAGGCAGAGGGGGCCGCCATGATCCGCCTGCGCTCCCTCCCATCCCCCATGCAGAGGGGCCGGCACCTTGGCGTAGCCAGTCTTATCTGCAAAAAGGGTCCAGGGACACCAAGTATTCCCTGTGCAGGCGGACCGGGGAGAGGACCGGTGCCCTCTTACCTGCAGGCGAACCGGTAGAGGGCCCAAGGCTCTCCGTCACCGGCGGGTGTGCCGAAGTCCTCCACCTTCTGCATGGCCCCCGAGCGGACATAGCCGTCGATCAGTTCCTGCTTGTGGAAGGGGTCGTACTGGGCCTTGTAGGTGAACATCTGCAGGTCGGGCGCCTGGGGCCCCATGGTCAGGAAGTACTTCGGGGCCCTGCCGGCACCACCGGGACCGTGCCGGGTATAGCTGGGGTCCACCGGGCAGACCGTGGCCAGGAGGCGGTCCGAGTCGCCGGAGTCGAAGGAGAGCTCGACCTCCCCGAAGACCTTGCCGTTCTTGGTGTCCATGGGGTTGTAGACCGGATAGAGCATGTTGAGGCCATACAGGGTCATTCCATACATGGACCCGTTCATGGGGTCGGAAATGATCACCGCATCATCCTGGCCGACCCGATCCCTGATGGTGGTCAGCACCCTGAACTTGGCCCTGGTCAATTGCGCGTGCGGGTCGTCCCTGTCCAGGACGGCATTGGCCTCGGCCTGTCGGGCCAGGTCCACCCTGATGGGGTTGGACACGTTCCCGGCCACAACCAGGGCAAGGGAGAGCGCGGCGACCCCGAGCACCCTCGAAGGCCGGTCCCGGACCAGGCCAGAGGACCACCCTGCAACCAGATTCGCTTCACCGGAATCATCCGATGCCACGGCCGATTCGTCCGTCGGCTGGGCCCCCTCCGCGCGCCTCCACCTCACCGGGTGCGGATCCAGAAGGCATCGGGCCCCAAAGACCAGAAGGGGAACGATCGCCAGGGGCAGCATGGCCAGGGGTCTGGTCTCCCCCCGATACCAGGCGGCGGTCAGAATATTGGCCAAGGGGCCGGAAACCGCAGCGCTGCACACATAAATCACTCCGACCAGAAGGAAGGAGAGGACCAGCGACAGCCCCTCCCGGAAACGCCGACCGCTCAGCAGGAGCGAGGCGGCCAGAGCCAGGCAGACGCACACCGCCATGATCAGACCGGCCGGCCCTGACAGGTTCCCCGTGAAGAGGACACCCAGGGCACCCGGCAGGCTCCTGGTCGGTTGGAAGGTATGGAACCAGGTGGACGGGTGCAGGTAGTTCTTCCCGTGATCCCGGTACATGACATAGGCGGCGAACAGGGCCGCAGCCAGGCAGCCGCATCCTGCCGTACAGGCGATGAACTTCCAGGAGAGCCTGAAGAGGATGAAGAAGACCATCAACACCACATAGGTGAAGGCGATCCGCGGGTGGGCCAGCAGGATCAGGATGACCAGCACCAGGTTGACCGGCACCCGGAAGCCCAGACCCCTGTCCCCGCGATCCCGCTTCCCCCGATCCGCGATCGCATCGATCAGCCTCAGCCCGGCATAGAGGGAGAAGGGCAGGAGGGAAGTGGCCAACCCATAGGCGAAGAGCGGCCCCGCGTCGAAGAACCAGAACGGGAAGGCGGCCGATGTAACCGAAAGGATCGGCACCGTGAGGCACATCCCCGCAACCTGCGGCCTGGGCAGATCGGAGAAGAAGTAGGAGCACCAGAGCAGCATCCCCGCCGGGAAGACCAGACCCGAGGTGATGATCCAAACCAGGTTGAGGCCGGTGAAGATGTTGACGGAGATACCAAAAAGACCGGCCACCTTGATGAGGCCACAGACCAGGAGGTGGAAGAGGGGTGGATAGAAGGAATCGTTGGGGTTCAGCTCGAAGGCGACCGAGAGCCCGTCCCTGAGGAGTTTGCGGATGAAGTAGTAGTGGGAGGGGGCATCGATCGCCTGGATGGGAAGGTTCCACATCTCCCAGGTCTTGGGAAACCAGGCGATGACCAGCCCAAGGGCCATGACCACCCCGGCCAAAGAGGCCATGGGGACCATCCAGGTGGACCTGGAGAATCCGGGCCGGGTCGTGCGGGAGAGAGCGGCATCAGAAGGAAGGCCCAACCCGACCGGCTTGGCCGAGTCTGCCGCGTCGACTGTCCGAGACGTCATATCCATCCTCCTGTAGGGCCACAACTGCATATGAGACTACACGCAGGTCGCCCCCCCCCCGGCACCCTCCGCCCGGACAGGACCGCGCCTGCAATCCGGGGAGATACGATTACCGAATAATGACAAACCACACCTGAAAGGTTCATGGGCATGTCGAATTTCATTGCGGTTATCTCCCTGATCGGCGACTGGCTGCTCTTTTCCTTCCCGCTCTATCAGGGACTGATGGAGCTCAGGGAGTTCAAGGCACTGCTGGAGGAATTCGAGCAGATCAGCAAGCGCTGGAAGCCGGTCTCCCCCTGGTGGTGGCTGATTCCGCCCCTCAAGGTCCATAAGGAGCGTATGCGCGGCAACAATATCCTCCGTGAGGCGGCCGATACCAAACACGAGCGCCGCCAGGCCGTCAATTTCCTGGATAAGGCCACGGCCTGGTACTTCGTGGCCCTGGCCGGCTGGCTGAAGATGATTACCTCCGCCTACGAGCTCCTGGAGCAGTACGAGGTCGAAAACGTCTGGATCCTGGCCGGCCTGGTGATCGTCCTGACCGCTGGCGGCATCTTCAACGCCCACTACCGGATCGATTCCAAGCGGGTGGCCAAGAAGGAGGCGGAGCTCGATTCCGGTCCGGAACGGGTGGAGGCCTAGGAGGCCCACACCCTACCTGCTTGGCGCATCCGGCCCCGCGAAAGGGGATTCAGGCCCGACCTGTGCCAGGTGAACCGACCTGGATCAAGGCCGCCTGGGCCAACCCCAACCTCAATTCGTCTCTCCCGTCCGGAGCAGTTCGATCTGGACGATCTTCTGAGTCGGTCACCAACCGCAGGATGACCGGATCCTCCTCGCGCCTCTTGCAGACCACCTGGAGCAGGCTCCCCGGCCCGATTCCGTGGTCACTCAGGTATCTGAGCATCCCGGAATCCTCGTCGCTGACCCGGTGGACCCGGACGGTGCGGCCCTCCTCCACCTGGGAGAGTGGTTTCGTCCGGGGAATGTCGGGGATGGTCCCCGCTTCGGTCGGTATGGCATCGCCGTGCGGATCCTGGGTGGGATGATGCAGGTATCGGTCGATCTTCTCGATCATCTTGTCGGAGACGGCGTGCTCCAGGGCATCGGCCTCCTCGTGCACCTCGTCCCAGCTGTAATCAAGCACCTCCACCAGGAAGGTCTCCAGAAGGCGGTGTCGGCGGACCATGGTGACGGCCGAGCGCCTTCCGGCCGGGGTCAGTCCCACCTTCCTGTATGGCTTGTGCTCCACCAGACCGGCATCGACCAGGCGGGAGAGCGCGCCGGAGACGGTCGACTGCTTCATCCCCGTCCGCTCCGCCACGGCGGTTGGCTGGACCGGGCCGTCGTCCCACTCCTGCAGGTCCCAGATGACCTTCAGATAGTCCTGGGCATTGGCGGAAAGCTGCGTGACATCCATGTTGCATAGTGTATATCAAGGTGATTCATGGCCTTTCGTCTGCGTGCCCGAGCGGGACTGACCCCACTTCCGGGAATGCACACACATGGGGTTGCAACCAATCTTGGGAAGGTAAGCGGTCCGGGCAACGCTGGCGGCCTGCCACGATGTCGGCAGGGTCACAGCTTGGTCACTTCAAAGGTATGGAAATATTCATGTGACAGCATTAAACTTCTAAGGGTCGAAGTTTTACGTCGATCGGTAAACAGGTCAGACTCAAGGAAGGCGCCATGCTGAAATCAGAGGCAAGACAGGCAGTGGAGTCCCTGCCCCATAAAAGCACCGGGCAGGCCGACCACAATCGGGGTCACTCCATCGTCGAGACCGCCAACGGACGCTCCCTGGAGGAGATCAACGCCACGGTGGCGGTGCCCAAGTCCGGCGCCTCCTTCTGGAGGAATCTGGCCGCCTTCTCAGGCCCCGGAGCCCTGGTGGCCGTGGGCTACATGGACCCAGGCAACTGGATCACATCCATAGGCGGAGGGGCCCAGTACGGCTACCTCCTCATGAGCGTCATCCTGATTTCCAGTCTGATTGCCATGATGCTCCAATACATGTCGGCCAAGCTGGGCATCGTGACCGGCCTGGACCTGGCCCAGGCCACTCGGCTGCACACCGGGCGCAAACTCAGCTTCCTCCTCTGGATCTGTACCGAGCTGGCCGTCATGGCCACCGATATCGCCGAGGTGATCGGCGGGGCCATAGCCCTGAAGCTCCTCTTCGGCATCCCTCTGGTCCTGGGTGTGGCCCTGACCGTCCTGGACGTCCTGATCCTCCTCCTGCTGACCAGAATCGGATTCCGACGGATCGAAGCCATCGTGGCCACCCTGATCCTGGTCATCATGGCGGTCTTCGTCTACGAGGTGGTTCTGGCCCGGCCCAACGTCCCGGCCATGTTCGAGGGATTCGTCCCCAATCCGGCAATCCTGGGCAGGGGGCAGCTGACCATGGCCCTGGGCATCGTCGGCGCCACGGTCATGCCCCACAATCTCTACCTCCATTCCTCCATCGTCCAGACCCGCGATTTCGACCGGAATGACGACAGTCAGGTCTCCAAGGCGGTCCGGTTCGCCACCTGGGATTCCAACATCCAGCTCACCGCCGCCTTCATCGTCAACTGCCTCCTCCTGGTCCTGGGAGCCGCCATGTTCTTCGGCCACGGCGAGGGGCTGGACACCTTCACCTCCCTCTACAACGCCCTGGGCGACAAGACCATCGCCGGACCGGTGGCATCCGGCCTCCTCTCCACCCTGTTCGCGGTGGCCCTCCTGGCCTCCGGACAGAACTCGACCATCACCGGCACCCTGACCGGGCAGATCGTCATGGAGGGCTTCATCCGCATGCGGATCCCCCTCTGGCTGCGCCGCCTGGTCACCCGCGTGATCTCCATCATCCCCGTCCTTATCTGCACCATGGCCTTTGGTGGAAAGGAATCCGCCCTGGACAGCCTCCTGGTCTATTCCCAGGTCTTCCTCTGCGTGGCCCTGCCCATCTCCATGGTCCCCCTGGTCTGGTTCACCTCCTCCCGGAAGATCATGGGGAAGTACGCCAACCCACGATGGATGGCCTTCCTCGCCTGGATCATCGTGGCGGTCCTGACCGGGCTGAATCTCCAGCTGGTCATCCAGGACGTGGGCGAACTGATGCAGATGCTCTGAATGATGCAGATACCCTGAAATGGCCTGCCGTCCTTCCCTGACGGATGGAGGCAGTGCCCCGGCGACTTTCAGGCGACCAGTTCCCCGATAAACCGCATCCTCATATGTGACCTATTCGAATCGTGACATATCCGACGGTTATATAGCGTGCATATCCATCATTTCCTTTTCCCTGACGGATAGTGTGGATGGCATCGGGACGTCACAAGAGTCCCGCATCAGCGACCGACGAGTCGACCTGGAGCGGGGTCGCAGACCCGGTCCGTGAGGGGATCCATCGATCGTCCACGTCCAAGGACGTCAAGGGAATCGAGCAGGTATGAACGATAGACTCACCACCAATGAGGGGCAACCCTGGGGCGACAACAACCACAGCCAGACGGCCGGCACCCGCGGGCCGGTTCTTCTGCAGGACTACCAGCTCCTGGAGAAGCTGGCCCACTTCAACCGCGAGCGCATACCCGAGCGGGTGGTCCACGCCAAGGGGGCCGGGGCCAAGGGGACCTTCACCCTGACCAAGGACATGAGCGCCTACACCAAGGCCGACGTATTCAACGGGGCGGGCAAGACCACCCCCATCCTCCTGCGCTTCTCCCAGGTGGCCGGCGAATCGGGCTACCCCGACACCCTGCGCGACGTGCGCGGCTTCGCCCTGCGCTTCTACACCCAGGAGGGCAACTATGACGTGGTGGGCAACAACACCCCCGTCTTCTTCGTCAACGACCCCCTGAAGTTCCCCGACTTCATCCACTCCCAGAAGCGCGACCCGGCCACCCACCTGCGCAGCCAGGAGATGCAGTGGGACTTCTGGTCCCACTCCCCCGAGACGGTCCACCAGGTGACCTATCTGATGGGCGACCGGGGCAACCCGGCCAGCTACCGGACCATGAACGGCTACGGGAGCCACACCTTCAAGTGGGTGAACGCCCAGGGTGGGCAGTTCTGGGTCAAGTACCACTTCCTGAGCGAGCAGGGCGTGGAGAACATGACCAACGAGACCGCCGCCAAGGCCGCCTCCGAGGACACGGACTACCTCCTGCACGACCTCTACGACGCCATCGACCGGGGCGACTACCCCAAGTGGAAGGTCTGCGTGCAGATCCTGCCCTACCAGGAGGGCCTGGACTACAAGGACGACATCTTCGACGTGACCAAGGTGGTCTCCAAGAAGGATTACCCCCGCATCGAAATCGGCGAGTTCGTCCTGGACACCAACCCCGCCAACTACTTCGATGACGTGGAGGAGGCGGCCTTCTCGCCCGCAAACTTCGTGCCCGGCATCGAACCCTCGCCCGACAAGCTCCTCCAGGGTCGCCTCTTCGGCTACAAGGATGCCGAACGCTACCGTCTGGGCGCCAACTACGAGCAGCTGCCCATCAACCGCCCCGTCAACGAGGTCCACAACTACGAGCGCGACGGTTTCATGGCCCAGGGTCAGGACGGTTCGGTCAACTACGAACCCAACAGCAAGGGTGGCCCCGTGGAGGACCATGATGCGCGCATGCATGGGGATGCCGTCCAGGGGCAGACCGAGTACTCCCGCCCCTATGACACGGACTACTACTCCGCAGCCGGCCGCCTCTACAGGCTGATGAGCCCGGAGGAGAAGGACCGTCTGATCGAGACCATCAAGGGGGCCCTGGGTTCCGTTGATGACCAGGAGATCAAGGTCCTGGAGACCAGGCAGTTCTACCTGGCCGACCCTGACTACGGTCAGCGCGTGGCCGAGGCCCTGGGTCTCCCCATGGACCAGATCCGGTAATTGCCGGGCCGCACCGGACGGGGACTTGACAGGCGTCGACTTCACGCCGCGCTGACTGGCCCCCTTCCGCCCCTCGTGTTATTATGGCAAAGTTGCGATTCGCAGCCGTCCCTGCTCCCTGAGCGCATGGCCAGGAATCGCCTGGAGGATTCGCCTAGTGGTCTATGGCGCACGCTTGGAAAGCGTGTTGGGTTCACGCCCTCACGAGTTCGAATCTCGTATCCTCCGCCACCGGAAAACCCGGACCGCGGTCCGGGTTTTTTAGGCGCGGAACATCGTATTCCCCAGCATTCCTGGCGAATCGAGAGTTCTGTGTGTCGCAGGAATCATACATGCTTCTCAAGCACAAAGGCTTCATAAGCCCGGCTCCCCTTTTCGGCTCGACTGTCGGAGTTGGTCATCATTCCGACCCGGGAACACGGAAATCATGAGTGCTGCAAGGTGGGAATATGCCATCCGACCAATCACAGACGATGCGTCGTTGTTTGCACCCTTCCGGGCTTCATAGGCGGAAGCGGAATGACCGCGCACAAGGCAGCCGGATCCGGATTGTCCTTGTCGTCCTTCCCGGCAAGGCCACAAGAGCCTGCGGTCATTGCCGGCACTCCCCAATGTGTATGCACAGAAACCGCGGGACAGGGACATGCTCAATTCCGTCCCACGAATCATCGACTGGACCTAGACAGCGCGAGCCGATTCCAGCCGACGACATGCACAACCCGATGCAGATCTTTCGAATGGTCATGAACTCAAAGAGGCGTTGCCCCTATTCAACAGTCTTGCAAACGCCGCTTCTGTCTGCCCTTCTGATCAAAATTCGCCTCATCCAACCAGGTTTCCAGTCTCTCTTTCACAGCCGGCCATTCACGATCCGTCATGGAAAACCAGTCCGTGTCGCGGCTCCGGCCCTTGTATACCATATCGTTTCTGAAACAGCCCTCCGCCTTGAAACCCAGCCTCAACGCAGCTGATCTCGAGGGCGCGTTAAGGCTGTCGCACTTCCACTCGTAACGCCGATAGCCCAGGTTCTCGAAGACATGCCGAGCCATCAGATACTGGGCCTCGGTGGCCTGCCGGGTTCTCTGCAACTCACCGGTGTAGATAACATGACCCATCTCCACGCTGCCCATATCGGCCCGTATCCGCATCAGGGCATACATGCCCAACAGGTTCGAGGAATCGCGGACCAAGCCCCACCCCTGTGGAACCAATGATTCTCCGCCCGAGAGCAGGCCGACAGGGCGGTCGGCAGCATCCGGCTTGCGAAGAATGGCAAAGAACAGAGGATCCCGACTTGCCGTCATCAACCTGAACTCGGAATCGAAGGCGGTTTCATCAGGGTAGAGATGATGACTGCTGTAGGTCATGATGGATTCATCGCAGTCAGGACCGAAGATGCGCCGATAAAAAGCCCGTTTCTGCCAAGCATCCAAGGGTGCCACCAGAACCGTCCGGCCTACCAAGCTCACAGGCTCCGGTAACCTTGCACCCGTATACGACACAGCCTCGCCAATGGGTTGCCCAAACTCGTTGAATCTCATATCCGCATCCTCCTTCCGTGTCATGATGCTCATTCCACCAACAGCAATGAAGGGAGGTCGACGACGGAGGCACCAGTCACGGCACTGCCCGACTCGACATTCAGGATGTCAGGCGATCAACCCGGGAATCAGCATTCTCATCATACCCATTGCCGGCAGTCATATATCTCCATAGGTACGGGCACAAGCGGGAACATATCCTCCTTGGAGGACCCCATGAGAGGATGTCGAGAGCCGTCGCCGATTCGTAATACACCTACGTACGAAGACCGCGAGAATTCCCGAATACTGCCTTGTTCCATGGCCTTCCGTCATTCCTTGCAGCCGCATGTGACCATGGCATCGGGATCCGGCCGACCGCCCAATACCCTCGTCGTCCCCTTGCATGCCATATCTTCTTTCCCGCCAGTCGCATTCCCCGCACTCGTCCATATGCATGAAGACCAAAACGAAACAATCCGGATATGACGTTGAGTCCGCCGCAATCCAAAAACTGCCGGTAGAGTAGAAGACCAGTCGTTTTCGATTCTTGACGTGAACTTCGACGGAGGAGACGATCACCATGCCCAAGGCCCTGATAATCGTGGACGTCCAGCCGACCTTTTGCGAAGGAGGCGAACTGGCGGTCGAGGGAGGCAACGAGGTCGCCGAAAGGATCGCCGACTACGTCCACAGGCAGGCCGGGGACTACGCCTATATGGCCACCACCCAGGACTGGCACATCGAACCCGGAGCCCATTGGTCCGGCCACCCGGATTTCGTGGACAGCTGGCCCAAGCATGGTATAGCCGGCTCACCCGGGGCTGAATTGCACCCCAGGATTCGGGAACTGGGAATCCCCCATCATTTCAAGAAAGGACAATATTCGGCCGCATACTCCGGATTCGAAGGCATCGAGGACAACACCGATCGAATCCAGAGCAGGCAGGAGTTCTCCAGGGCCAGATCGTCCGGTCCCACCCTGGCGGAAGCTCTGGCGCTCGCCGAGGTCGACCAAGTGGACGTAGTGGGTATCGCCGAATCACATTGCGTCAAAGAAACCGCCCTCGACGCCGTGAAACAGGGCTACAAGGTCACCGTCTTCGAGAATCTGACCGTACCGGTCAGCGAGGACCAAGGTATCGAAGCCCGCAAGGCCATGGCCTTAGCCGGCATCCACCTGACCCTCTCCGACCAGAACCGATAACGGCTGACCTGAAATTCACCAGGGCTGAATGGTGGGGCCGACGGTGAATTCCGCAACATCGGTGTCCTCGGGCTGATCGATGGCGAAAGACACCACCCTGGCCACCCGTTCGGGACTGATCTGATAACGGTCATACGTCTGGTTCATATCCTCAAGCATCCGTTCATCCGAGATGGTGTCCAAGAGCTCGGTCTGAATGGCAGCCGGGTAGATGGTGGCAGTACGGACATGCGTCCCCTCCTGGGCGGATTCCATACGCAGCACCTCCATAAGGTCGCGGAGAGCCCACTTGGTGGCACCATAGACCGCCCCACCGGGATAAGCCTTCAGTCCTGCGACCGATGAGGTGGCGATGAACTGGCCTCGCCGCTGTTCGACGAATTCCGGGAGCGCGGCCGCAATCCCATACAGGACCCCGTTCAGGTTGACATCCACCGTCCTCTCCCATTCATCCACGTGCAGTGCGGAAAGGGGCGAGTTGGGCATCAACCCGGCATTCAGAAACATGACATCCACCTGGCCGAACCTGTCCTTGGCGAAGGAAACAAAGTCCTCGTTGGACTGCCGCTTCGTCACGTCCAGTACCTTGGATTCCGCCCGACCTCCGGCTTCCGTGATGTCCTTGACGATCTTTTCGAGCCTGTCGGCCCGGCGGGCGCCCAAGACCACATTGGCTCCCTTCCCCGCCAGGAGACGAGCCGTGGCTTCGCCTATTCCCGATGATGCACCAGTAATCAACACGGTCTTATCGGCAATCGTCATCGTCGTGCCTCCCTCGGAATCGATTTGTATCGGCGATCCTACAACCTCAAGTCGCTCAACGTGCAAATATCGATATACGAAGCCATGTGCGTCCCCACGCCATAGGAACGGTACCCGGACGAAATGCCCGTCATGATCGAAGCCCCACCATGGAACCGGCAATCACACTCGCCCATGCCATGGAAACATGGCTTGTTGTTCAAGATACCTCATGGTGTTCTCTGACTGATCCGGCAGGCGCATCGCACGCCGTAACGGTATCGGCGACAGACATCCCACAGCCCGGCGAATGACATCACCCCACCGAACGGAATCGTCTGGATCCATGCCGGGCGATAACCTGCATGGTCGAGCACACATCTTTCCCCCGTCATACACCCGTGGAGTCGAAATACGGATCCTCGATGAGCATCTGATGGCGGACGAGCGGCAACACAATATAGACACCGTGTATGGGAACGCATGAGCAACATGCATTGTTCCTCCCCGGAGGGCTCTGATAGATTGCCATTGAATTCGTCAGGAGGCGACGATAAATGGGCACAATTCACCTGCAGAACGGAATGGCCTTGCCGGACTTGGGCTATGGCGTCTATCAGATTGACGACGAGGACCTGTGCCGCAACGCAGTGGAGGAGGCATTGGGCATCGGCTACCGTCTCATCGATACCGCTGCCTGCTATGGAAACGAGAGCGCCGTGGGAGACGCAGTCCGCGATTCCGGTATTCCGCGAACGGATGTCTTCATCTCCTCCAAGGTCTGGATACAGCGTGAAGGCCACCAAGGCACCATGCGGTCATTCGAAAAAACGCTGCAGAACCTGCGAACCGATTACCTTGATCTCTATCTGATTCACATGCCGTACGGAGATTACCAGGGTTCATGGAGGGCAATGGAAGAACTTTACGACCAGGGACTGGTGCATGCCATCGGGGTCTGCAATTTTCTGCCCGACCGTCTGGTGGATCTCATCCTCTCGTCGCGTATCGCTCCCATGGTCGACCAGATTGAGCTCCACCCCTTCACCCAGGAGACCGGTCTCAGACATCTTCTCTCGGAATACGGGATTGCGCCAATGGCCTGGGCGCCCTTGGCCGAAGGCAGGAACCAGCTTTTCGCGGATCCCGCCCTGACCCGCATCGGTAAGCACTACGGCAAGACACCGGCTCAGGTGGTTCTTCGGTGGCTCACACAGCAGCACATATGCGCCATCCCCAAATCTTCGCACCGTCGACGCATCCTGGAGAACCATGACATTGATGATTTCTCCCTGGACGATGACGACATGCGGTCCATCCGCGCCATGGATACGGGCCGACCCCTCATACTCGATGTGGATACACCCGAAGAGGCGCGCCGCCTTCATGGAATAACCTATAGGCAGTAGCCTCTCGACAGCCGGGATTGTTCAGTTCGCATACATCGGAAACAGGATATGGACGGGGAGATGCGGACATAACCATCCCGGGGCTTTCCGACCGGCCCGGCTGCCGTGAATCACAGAAACCGCCCGGGACAGTCCCCCCCCCCCCGCCGATGCCGGAATAAACACCGTCTCGAGGAGACACTATTCGCCATCGATGTTCGCCACCGGTCATTTTTGATTCGACAAGGCTGACCGGTCATACCCGGTCAACTCCGGGAATAAACGTGACCGAAGAGATGGGGAGTAGATCAAGGCCGTCCGGAAACAATCCGACCCATGCAGGTTAGGGGAACAGATGGGCATAGGACCTTGCCGGCATGACGGGGGCGGACACATCACAAGGGGTGAATACCCCTCCCCGTTGACCTCACTGCCGCGAAGCCGCGAGATGAGGGCGGCGGAGGACACCCCGGCGGAAGAAGCGGAAACCTGATCAGTTCAGCCTTCCGATAGACGCAGCAGGTATTGTTCCGCTGCCCTGGTGAGGTCCTCATCGCCAAGTCCGGATGTGACACCCGTCAGAATGAAGGGTTCCCGATACACGGTACCGATCAGGTTCGCCGTGGCTCTAAAAGGGGCCAGCAGGTCATCGACCGTGTATCCGAAAGGTCCATCATGCCGGTAATTGTCAGCTGCGGAACCGACCGACACCGCCAGCATGAGATCCTTGCCCCTCAAAGCATCACCATGGGAACCATAGGCCCATCCGTAGGTCAGGACCTCGTCCTCCCATTCCTTCAGCAAGGGAGGGCAACTGTACCAGTACATGGGAAACTGCCAGACGATACGGTCACAGGAAGCCACATAACGCTGCTCCTCGGCCACATCGATAGGCCCGCCATTGCAGACCTTGTATTCGTCCCGAACCTTGATTCCTTCACTCTCGTGCCCCATGGCCTCGCGCATCAAACGTGCATTGATCCGTGACGAATCCATATGGGGGTGGAACACCAGTACGGCGGTCGTCATGTCAGTCACCTGCTTTCCTGGCGGCATCATCCTCTGACCATATCCGTCCGGCCCGGTTGAAGGCCGACCACGCCTTGGGCCAGCCGGCGTAGAAAGCCAGATGGGTTATCTCCGCCACTATCTCCTCCTTGGTGATGCCGTTTCTTTTCCCGATATTCAAATGGGCATCCAACTGCTCGGTGCTGCCCATGGCGATCAGTGCGGCGATAGTGATCAGACTCCGATCATGCGCGGACAGGTCTTCTTCGTCAGACCAGACCTGACCAAAGAGGACATCATCATTCAGAGCCGCGAACCGGGGCGCGAAATCCCCGAGTTGGTCCCTTCCCGCCGTTTGTTTCTCAGCCATACCCACTCCTTGGACAACCGGCTGAATGGACCGGAACACCTGGCTGCCAACCGGTGGACATCATGATGATGGCATTCCGGACATGAACGGCTTTAGTCTATGGTCCTCAAAAAAGTATGTACAATACCGATGGTTAATGACCGTGCATTGAATTTTTGCATAGATGATCGATCAGCACGGGTCAACACGACGCGAATTCGCAGACCGATCCGCTATATGGATTCGTTCGGTCACCAATTCCAGGAACGCGGCAACCGTTCTCCCGGGATTCATATTCTTCCGCCAAATCATCTTGTGCCCCACGGTGCAACAGGGTGAGAAGGGCACGAAGGTCATGCGCTTCGGGTCCGAAAGCGTGACGCCCCCCTCAATAGCAAGGAAACCATACCCCTCATGGACCACAAGTTCACAGGCGTTCCGAGGAAGGCCGACACTCCCGCGGATGTCCAATCGTTCCATATCTGAACCCAACCATGTGTTCAGTTGGTTCCGGACTATCTCGCGGTCTGGTCCGACCAACGGAATCCCACGGATGTCATCGACCCCAACCGAAGACCTTTCGGCCAGGTCGGAGTCAGCCGCTATGACGATTCCCCATCGATCGATGACCGGCAACGATACAGCTTCGTATTTCGCCGACTCAACCGGCTCTATCACGAACCCCAATTCCAGCTCTCCCCTATCCAGCTCATCCTTGATGCCTTGTCCCGTACCGGACATGACGGAGAATCCGACGGCCGGGTTACGGCGCTGGAACATGGCAAGCCACTGTGCGAGACGGGTCGACACGGCGGATTCCACACAACCAATGCGTAACTCGCCCGACAGTCCGTTCGGGTCGACCCTCACCTCCTGGCGGGCTCGGTCCAACTCCAGAAGAATCCGACGGGCATAGCGTTCAAAACCGAAACCGGAAGCCGTGAGCACCATCTGCTTCCCGCTGCGGTCGAACAGACTGACGCCCAAATGCTTTTCCAGGCCGATGATCCTGCGCGACAAGGTAGGCTGGGACATATGGAGATCAGCTGCTGCATCGGTAATGCTGCCCGCTGCGATGACAGCCAGAAAACACCGTAGATCCTTGAAATCCATCTCACACTTCCCTTGGCTCTTGTTCATCTGATTCTATGGTCCTTCCCGTGAAGGCGGGGTATCCCTGTCACGCCCGGGCAGAGGAATCGAGATCCGAGAAGGCGATGACGATCCGCGTCAACCCGGTCCCCTCCTGATGGATGGTCAGCGCCTCCGAAGCTGCCGACCTGGCCGAAACGACCTGAATCGTGAATCGCCCAGACACGCAGATACCACGCTAATAGGGGAGGGGGGGGGGGGCACGGACCGATAAACGGATATGCCGACGACCGGTATGGCACAGACAGCGGCTAAGCGTCATCCGGTCCAACCCATGGCCGTGCACGGTCCCCCATCACGAAGATACGACATCCTATCGTACCGACCCCTCATCGTTCCGTAAACCATGGGAATACCAAACCGGACAGATGCGGATATTCACCAATATCATGGATAATCCCCTTCCTGCATGAATGCACCTGTTGAATATCCGCGCGCACTGTCGTTTTCCATCTGTGGCTTTACTTCCAGCGGCTTGAACTCTTTAGAATGAGGGAAACCTGAACGAACCGAGGAAACGAGGAGCCATGACAATGCAATACACCAAACTGGGCGGGACCGACATCGACATATCACGGATCTGCGTGGGATGCATGAGTTTCGGCAAGGCCGGAACCATGCACGACTGGACACTGAATGCCGAGGACAGTGAGACCGTGGTCAGGCACGCGCTCGACCTGGGCATCAACTTCTTCGACACGGCAAACGGATACTCCAAGGGCACCAGCGAGGAGTACCTGGGCAGGGCCCTGGCCAGGACCACCAGACGGGACAGGGTCGTCATCGCCTCCAAGGTCTACTTCAATGCGGGCAGACTCTCCGACAGGGCCATCCACAGGGAGATCGAAGGAACCCTCAAACGGCTCGGCACCGATTACCTGGACCTCTACATCATCCACCGGTTCGATTACGAAACACCCATCGAAGAGACCCTGCAGGCCCTGGACGACCTGGTCAGGTCCGGAAAGGTACGCGCTTTGGGCGCATCGGCCATGTACGGATACCAGTTCCACAACATGCAGATAGCAGCCCGTGATAACGGATGGACCCGGTTCTCCGCCATGGAGAACCACTACAACCTGCTCTATCGCGAAGACGAGCGTGAACTCATACCCATATGCCGGCAGATGGGGGTATCGCTCATGCCATACAGCCCATTGGCGGCCGGTCATCTGACACGACCCACATGGACAACCGACACCCTACGCAGCGAGACCGATAATGTGTCTCGCGGCAAGTACGACCGTGCCGAGGAGAACGACATGGCCATAGTGCGGCGGGTGGCCAAGGTCGCGGACGACCATGGGGTTCCCATGTCACAGGTGGCCATCGCCTGGCAATGGGCCAAGGGCGTTGCCTCACCGATCATCGGCGCCACCAAGGCCGGTCACTTCGACGATGCGGCGGCGGCACTGGACCTTCGGCTCACACCCGAAGAAATCACCTACATGGAGGAACCGTATATGCCCCACACGATCGTGGGAGCCATAGATCACAATCCGCCGCAAGGTACGATACTGCTGGACACTGAAAAGAACTAGTCGGCACCATGGCAATCGCAGACAAACTCACCTTCCGATACCTCAGCAGGTCCCAAAACCACGGTGTTCCGGAGCCCATCTTATAGGAGGACTGCATGCGAATGGGGGGGGGGGGGGGGATGACTCGGCCGGAATCCACCATGCACACCATACCGATCAGGAACGTCGGGGACGCAGATTCATCGGGGATATCGGCGGAAGATACTGACACGGGCGAGAGATAAGGTAACGGGGTATCAGTGGAGTGGCAACCCCTCCTCCCTGCGACGCCTCCCGAAGAGGATCGACCTCCAGACGGGTCATGATGGCCACCATGACCGGGAAGTTTTCCAGTCGGACAGGACCACACGAAAGGCCCAGAAGCCATGTCAGCATCCGATCAATCCCCATGCACCAGGCCAGTCAGACCCAAGGGAAGCCCTTACCATTATCTGATCGTCATTTCGGGCATCATGTTCACCGGCATCACGGTCTCTCTGATCTGCAGTTGCGCAGGGATATTCTTCACCCCTGTCAGCCGCTACTTCCACGTGCCCAAGGCCGCCTTCACCGGATATTTCAGCCTCTTCAGCATCACCATGGTGGTCTTCCTGCCGATCGCCGGCCGGCTGATGAGCCGATTCGACATCCGGATCGTCCTGACCATCAGCACCCTCCTGGCCGGAATCGGGTGCCTGTGCATGTCGTTCTGCAACCGGATGTGGCAGTTCTACATCTGCGGGGTGATCATGGGAATGGGGATGCCCTCCATCATCTACCTGGCCGTGCCCACCCTGATCAACGCCTGGTTCACGAAGAGGGTCGGCTTCTGCATCGGTCTCTGCATGGCCTTCACCGGCATCGGCGGGGCCATCTTCAACCAGCTGGGGAATTCAATCATCAGCTCGGCACCGGACGGGTGGCGGCGCGGATACCTGGTCTTCGGCCTGATCATCCTGGTGGCGACGCTCCCCTTCACCATCTTCGTTGTCAGGACCAGCCCGGCTGATATGGGACTGAAACCATATGGGGCCGAGGAGGTCGAAGAGGAAGCAGGAGCCGAAAACAAAGATTCTGCTGAATGCAAGACCCAGGAACCGGAAGCCCAGCCGCCGGGTCGGGGAATGACCGCGGCCCAGGCCATGCGCTCACCGGCCTTCTGGTCAATGGCCGTATTCTGCGGACTGATCACGATGAACCAGACCATTTACCAGTTCCTCCCCTCCTACGCGACATCCATCCCCTCCATGGCGACCTACGCCGGTCTGATCGCCTCCTCCTGCATGGTGGGCCAGGCCGTCGGGAAGATCCTCCTGGGCATTATCAACGACAGGAACATCGTCTGGGGCCTGGGAATAGGCATCGGGGGTGGCCTTCTGGGCGTCTTCCTGATGTGGTCCTTCCCCTCCATGACCATCCTCCTCCTGCTGGGCGCCTTCGGATTCGGGTTCGTATACGCCTGCCCCACGGTACAGACCCCCCTCCTGGTCCGGTCGATCTTCGGCACCAGGAACTACACCGACATCTGCTCACGGATCCAGATGGCCGGCTCCTTCGCCTCAGCCTTCGCCGCCCTGCTCTGGGGCATGATCGTCGACCTCCCCCACGGTTACACGATCCTCTTCGGCCTGAGCGCCATGATCATGATTGTCGCCCTGGCCCTGGGCGCATGGCCCCTGGCCTGGGCCAACAAGCACCCCACACGCTTTGAGTGAGGCAATGGTCCCGTATAGGCCTCCTGTTGATCCGGGTTGAGATCAGGAAGATGATCGGTTGTATCCTGGATCCGGTTCATCTACCGGGAAAGGCCGTAAATCCTCATGGTCGAAAAGGCTGAAGACAAGCATGGCTGCACGCGAGTGGTGGGTGCTGCCATCATGCGTCGTGGCAGAATCCTGTGCGCACAACGAGGACCAGGAAGATCTCTGGAAGGATATTGGGAATTCCCGGGAGGCAAGATCGAACGCGGTGAAACTCCACGTCAGGCTCTGGAACGAGAAATCAGCGAAGAACTGAGGTGCCGGGTCGAGGTCCATGAACGGGTATGCACATCCCGTTACTCCTACGGATTTGGCAGAATCGAGCTGAGCACATTCGTCTGCCACCTGATCGGAGGCGACCCACACCTGACAGAGCATGAGCAGATCCGCTGGACCGAACCCGAAGACCTGAACGGATTGGACTGGGCACCAGTAGACCGCCCGGCAGCAGCCATACTCGCTTCCAGAACTCAGGAAGGATGAGAAGCGTCCATGCCATCGAACGGTCATCAGGAACAAGCCGGCATCAAGCAAACCGAAACACCAATATCGGACACTACGCAGCCGGGTACCAATCTAACCTTGCAAGCCTCCCTGAACCCTGATTCAACCTCCCTCCTGGAGGACGTAGTGACAGGCTTGGTCGAACCAGGACTGCTCCAGACAAACACAAGCACAGACGGTCTAGGAACCTACGCCCCGCAGCTAATTGCCAACCGTCATGGGAACACCATGGATATGGCCCTCAGCCAGGAGCTGAGTCTGAGCGACAACTTTGACATCTCGGTGGCTTTCGTATCTGCTGAAGCCATACGCACCCTCCTCCAGGAGTTCAAGGACCGCTTTGATTCCAAGGGTGACGGCAACGGCAGAATCATCACTTCGACCAAGAACTACTTCAATGACCCGAAGGCCTTCTGGGATCTGCTCAGGCTCAAGGATATCGCCGGGGTGGACGTGCGGATATGGCGATCCGACGAAGTAGGCACCGAAGCACACCCTCACCCTGTCTGGGATCAACCCTTCCACCCCAAGGGGTACATCTTCACCAGGCGTATGAGTGATGGACAGACCTGCTACAACCTCTATGTAGGCAGCTCCAATCTGACCCAGCAGGCCCTGGGAACCCAACGCGAATGGAACCTGAAGGTCTCTTCACTGGCCAGCGGCGAATTGGTGCACCAGGTTAAAGAAGAAATCGATGCCCAGATACAAGAGTCCATTCCCCTGACCGACGATTGGATCAGAGCGTATGAAGAGGACTTCAAGAAGTATGCACCACCACGTCGGGAATTAATCGCGATTCGCGAAAACGAAACCGTTATTCCCAATGCCATGCAGAAAGAAGCTCTGAAAAACCTGCAGACTCTCCGCGAGCGCGGCGAACACCGCGCCATCATCATTTCAGCCACCGGTACGGGCAAGACCTATCTCTCGGCATTCGACGTTCAACAGGCCAGACCGCAGCGAATGCTCTATATCGCCCATCAGGAACAGATTCTGAACAATTCCATGAGATCGTTCCGGAAAATACTCGGATGTGACGAGACGGACCTGGGACTCTTTTCAGGGCACAGCAAGGAATTCGACAGGCGGTATGTATTCGCCACCGTGCAGACCATGAGTCGCACAGAAGTCCTTAAGGAGTTCAGGCCGGACACTTTCGACTACATCCTCATTGACGAGGTGCATCATGCAGGCGCCGGCAGTTATCAACGAATCATCGACCATTTCGACCAGGCTGATTTCATGCTTGGCATGACCGCCACCCCGGAGCGCACCGACGGAATCAACATCTTCCAACTCTTCGGCTATAACGTAGCCTACGAGATCAGATTGCAGCGAGCCCTGGATGAGGACATGCTGTGCCCCTTCCATTACTACGGTGTGAGTGAGTACCTTGGTTCTGATGAGGACGAGGAGGATTCACCGGTTTCGTCCACGAATTCATTCACCACTGAGCATGAACAACATGCCGGTATCATTCCCGCAGCCGGACTGACTGCAGACCAGGCCGGCCAGCTTGCCTATGAAATCGGTCAGCTGGCCACTCATGGGCGCGTGCGTTACATCATTGATATCCTGCAAAAATACAGTCCCTACCATCAACAGGTCACCGGGCTGGTCTTCTGCAGCAGGCAGGAAGAGGCCCAGAGGCTTTCCGAACTCTTCAACCAAGCGGTCAATCAACAAGCCGAGAACCGCAACTACCGCACCAAGGCCGTAACTGGTTCCACCCCGCACAAGGAACGTGAACAGGCCGTTGAGGATCTGCAAAAAGGCGAACTGGACTACATCTTTACCGTCGACCTCTTCAACGAGGGTATTGACATTCCGGCGATCAATCAGATCGTCATGCTCCGCAATACTGAGTCGAGCATCGTCTTCACCCAGCAGCTGGGACGAGGCCTACGCAAGTTTCCCCACAAGGACAGCGTCATTGTCATAGATTTCATTGGGAACTACACCAATAACTACCTGATCCCCGTTGCCTTGTATGGCAATACCGGCGACCGTGACCGGGCCCGCAAGAACCTGCAACGCCATACCATCGGACTATCTTCGATCAGCTTTGACCCCATCGCCAAGAAACGGGTGCTCAGATCTCTGGATATGACCGACTGGTCTGAGATGCGTAAACTGAGCGAGCAGTATAGACAGCTTCGTTTCGAGCTCGGTCGCATCCCCATGCTGATGGATGTCTACGACCATGACCCCTCCCTCCCCCTGACCCTGGCTTCCAGGAAAGGCGACTATCTGACCTTCGTCCATTCGCGTGAGCAGAGTCTGTCCAGGGGCACTCATGAATCGTTCCTGGATCAGATGGAGCCTGTTGATAGAACCGAGACTCAGATCATGAAGATGGCAACCGTGCTTCTTCTGCCCGGGTTACGCCCCCATGAGCTGGTGATACTGGACCGACTTTGCGGATTCGAGACCGAAACCCTGAATAAGGACAACCCAAGCACTTGGGAACCTGCCAAACCGGCCACCAGGGGTGAGCTGGCCGACCTGATTGCCCAACGCTTCCCTCATACCAACCTGGATCGGAACCAACTGGATTCTGCTGTGCGGGTCCTGGACTGCTCCTACTTCACCGCAACCAACCGCACCCGTTTCGGCAACACACCCCTGGTCACCACTTCAGACGATGGAGGGGTCGGTCTGAACGAACCGTTCAGGAGAATGCTCAGTGCCAACCGGACTTTCAGGGTCTTTTTTGCCGACACCCTACGCACCGGTCTGCTCAATTGCCGAGACATTTTTGCCAACCTTGACAAGTCCGGGAGAGAACCCGAACGAGGCTTCGTTTATGAACAGAAGTACACCCTGGCTGATGTGGAACGTCTCCTTGGGTGGGAAAAAGAGATAAACGGGCAGAACGTAGGCGGTTATTTTCTGGACGAGACAACCGGCACCATGCCGATCTTCATCAAGTACGCCAGCAGCCAGTATAACGATCGTTTCCTGAACAACCAGGAGATTCACTGGTACAGCAAGAACCGCCACACACCCAAATCGCGGGAGTTCGTCTGGATGCAGCAAGGCTCGGACTCCCAGGACTGGGAGAACACCCACTTTATACCGGTCTTCATCATGCGCCGGCAGGAATCCAATGAGGGCCGGTATTACTACATCGGTCACCTCCGCGGAACGGGAAGTCCACAACTCACCCGGAAACCAGACACGAACGGTGAGGTGATGACGCCCGTCACCATAATGGACCTGTACCTGAAGAGGCCATTGGATACCGAACTCTACAACCACTTGATCAGCTAGACGGGAATTCGGACTGACCCTGCCCACTTCGAGTGGGGCAATCGCCGGACTGAAGCCGATGGGCGGCTATGCTGGGGGAAACTGCGAGGGTTTGAGTATCCAAGGATCGGGGGCAGATGTGCGACTGTGGCATCAGAGCCTGATCGAGTTGCTGCCAAGACAGCAACTCCTGGGGCAGCATCGGGAAATCACGGCCCTGAGGGGGCTTGGGTGGGGACGTAAGCATGCCACTGTGGATTATGTCTTCAGGCATTCACCATACAAGCTCTTCCAGTTTCACATCCTGGTCATGGATGAGATGAGCTCCAGAGGATACCACCCCGACCCTGATTGGCGCGACCCCCTCTATCGGGGGCAGCGCTGCAAATCATACGACCAGCTGAAGGCCGTACGACTCACCTCGCCGATATACCCGGAGCACACCACGGCATATCTGGAGGAGTGCCTGGAAAACCTCCGGAATAAGGGCATCATCATCCACTTATCAGACCCTGACGTGCAGTAGCAGTAATGCATGCCACCCAACATGATGGTCGGTACGCTTAGGGGACGAGACCAGACAGGACGTACCATTCAGAATCAACCAGGCCGCCGTCAACCTCTTCACCGTCGCAATCGCACCACTGCGCTGATGACAGTCGGTCCTGGTCAGTCCTGCCTGTTGACAGGCCTGACCAGGAGGGTGACCAGGACCAGGATCAGGGCCAGGGGCAGGAGGGCCGGGCGAACGCCGGTGTGGTCGGCCAGGAATCCGATGGCTGGCGGGATGATCCAGGAAACCCCGTAATAGGCGGTCGAGATGACCGAGGCCCGCTGGGCCGCCATGGAGGGATCGCGCGTGGCCAGAGTGTTGACGATGGGCACACCCAGAGCGGCGCCGATTCCCCAGATGCCGGTCCCGATCAGGGAGACCAGGAGGACGGGCGAAAGGGAGTAGACCAGGATGCCGAGGGCCGAAACGAGAAGGGTCAGATACAGGCTGGCCATGTTGCCCAGTCGCTCGATGACCCAGGGACCCAGCATCCTGGAGACGATCATCGCCGCCGCAAAGACCGTGGGCGCCAGATTGGCCATGGACTCCGGGGCCTTGAAGGAATCGACCAGACCGATGCTGCTCCAGTCATTGACGGCCCCCTCGCTGGCCTCCAGGGCAACGTTGATCAGGGCCAGCATCAGCACCAGGGAATCGCCCCAGGCCGCCACCTGCTTGCGCATGGGGCTGCGGGTGTCGCCTGCCCCATCCCTACCAGTGTCCCCGGCAGGTCCCGTATCATCACCCTGGGGGTCGGAGGGGCAGATCAGGAGGCAGCAGATTATCAGGACCAGGGTCACCGCAGCGTTGACCGAGAGATGGACCACCACCGGTATACCCAGATGGGAAATCAAGGAACCCAGACCCAGGGCCAGGAACATACCCAGACTGTAGGAGGCGTGGAACCTGGACATAATCGAATGCTCAGCATTGCGTTCCACCGCCCCGGCTTCAACGGTATTGACCGTTCCCCAGAGACTGATTCCGGCCGAATTGAAGAGAAGCCCCAGGACCACCCCGGGCAGGGAAAGCCTCCAGATGGCCGCCGAAGCGATCATCATACCCAGACACCAGGTCGAGGCAGCCAGGAGCATGGACCGGCGCACACCCAGCCGGTTGGTCAGGACCCCGGAAACCACCATCCCCACCAGGGCACCGCACCCGCCCAGGATGGTCATCAGGGCCAGGGAGGAGGGTTGCAGCCCCAGCATCTCCTTGACTGAAGGCAGGCGGGAGAACCAGGCCGAGGTGCCCGTCCCCATGAAGACGAAAAACCCGAAGGTGGCCAGACGCTCCCGGAACCGACCTTGCCAGACATTGACGCCCATGGGTTCCCGCCTCTCCTCTTCCTGGGTACAGCTCGCCTTCCATCCTCACACCTCTTGGGGACCATGGCACCTTCCTGGGAACCAAGCACGGGCTGCGGGTGATGAAAGGTCGTGGCGGCTCCATCATCAACATCTCATCCACCGAGGGATTCGTTGGCCTGAGCCGGGCCGGTGCCCATAACGGCAGCAAGGGCGGCACCAGGCTCCTGACCAAGTCGGCTGCTCCGGATTCGGCCAGCACCGGCTATGATGCCAGGATCAACTCGGTCCACCCCGGCTTCATCTAGACCCCTGATCAGTCGGGAGCCAAAGAGGACCGGATGAGCAAGTTCTCCCCCTCGGGCCACATCGGCGAACCCTACGATGTCGAGGAGATCTGCGTCTACCCGGTCCCGGACGAATCCAAGTTCGCCATGGGCTCCGAATTCGTGGTCGATGGCGGCTTCATCGCCCAGTGACCCGCTCTCCCGGAAAGCGGATGGGTTCCCGAACACGACCATCCGGGAACCCATTCGGAGATATCACCGGACCGGACACACGGCGGCATCGTCATCCATGAATGCAAGCCCGGGCCGGTAAGGAACCCGGCAAAGGAAACCACATCCTGGAAAAGGTTCAGGCCGGCCATAAGAATCCGCAACAGGCAGGGCAACCAAACCACCATTGCTTCATAGACATTTGCTATTATCTCTAATGGAGAGGCTGTCACATCCAGGAAAACCGTCAAAGTGAGACGGTCACCCAGATTGTCATGGCACTGCACGACCCCGGCAACTGCTTCATCCGGTGCGGACGATTGAGTCATAAGGGTAAGCATGGTAGAAGACACAGGTATCACAGGCACCCGCGGCCACAAGCATCGACGGGGCGGGAACATCACCCTGGCGGTGGTCCTGCTTGTCCTCCTGGCCCTTGCCGTCGGACTGGCGGCCTACAGACCCTCATACCGCTATTACAGGTCGGGCATATCCAGGTGCATGGAGTGGGGAAACGCCTGGAAGATCAGCGACGACCACCTGAACAAGCTCCTGGACTCGATGGAGGCGGTGTCGGGAGGAAACCAGCCTTCGGCCTCCGTCCGAAAGGTCCTGACCCGAATACGACGGCAAGAAGGCAGCGACAGGAAACAGGCCCTCGAAACGGGCATTTACGGCACCAGGGGATGTTCGGCCCGGCAGCTGTCCAAGAGCCGACACAGAACGGCAGACATGATGCGTCGGCTGACAGCCAGATCCGAGCAGGCCATCGCCGAGCTGCACAACATGGATACCCACCTGCCACCCCAGGCGGATGACCTGGCCCTGCTCAAGGCGATCATGCCCGGTCTGGCTGAATTCGCCGAGGATTCCAAGACCCAGGTTGGCGAGAACGCCCCCGTCAGATTGACACTGGTCGACGATTTGCACCAGGTCGGAGAGCACCCGGATCCGGGCAGTGTCCCGGCCCTGGTGGAGACCCTGTACCGGGATGCGGACCGGCTCGTCCAGGCCCGGAACGAGCGTCAAGGCATCGACTGCGCACACCAGTCCTGCCTGGCCCTGACCTTTGACGATGGCCCCGACCAGAAACTCACGAACCAGGCTTTGGATGTCTTGGCCAAGAGCCGATCCATCGCCACCTTCTTCCCGGTCGGTCAAAAGGTGGGTCCCCAGACCGCCCCGATACTGGAAAGGATGACCAGGGAGGGCTATCCGGTAGGCAACCACACCTGGAGCCACCAGGACCTCCCCGACTCCATGGCCAAACATCAGGAGGAACAGGAATTCATCCGGTCCGGCCAGGTCATCCGCACTGCCTCCAAGCGAACGGCCGTTATGGTCAGGCCCCCTCATGGGAGGGTGGACGAAGCCAGCAGGACATACATCCGCAATCATCTTGGGGCGGCCATCGCCATGTATGACGTGGACTCATACGACTGGGCCGAAGGTGCCACTCCGGATTCGGTCCACAGGAAGATCAAGGCCGAGCTCCAGCCCGGTTCCATCATCCTCATGCACGACATCCAGCCCCACACCCTGGAGGCACTGCCCGGCCTATTGGACGATCTGCACAATGAGGGATACCGCCCGGTCACCATACCCGAACTGACCGGCGAGTACCCTCGGGCCGGAACCGTCTACTACTCCCGGACCAACATTCTGAGACCCTGAGACCCGGAAGTCCGGGTGCTCTCCAGGCACAGAAACTGCGACCGTCTTTGACCTCGACCACCAGTAATCCCAAACAGGAGACGGGTTCCGCCATGCGACAATTCCTCGGTCACCATCCCCATTCCCGCCCTGAAATTTGGTATCGTTAGAGATGGAAGCGTTGTTGCATCCAGGAGGGCCGTCGAGGATTGATGGTCAGCCACTTGTCATGGCACTGCACGGTCATGACATCCGCTTGACCCCGTGCAGGCGGTCCAATCAGAAAGGTCAGTCATGGCAGAAGATACACTCATCGTCGTCGATACGTCCATGTTCGCAAAGGATGCCGCGGCAAAGACGGCCAAGGCCAATGAGGTGGCGAGGAAGTACGGAATCAGTGACGAGGCCCTGAAGAAGGTCGAGGACTACAAGGGCCAGCTGGCCTACCACCAGGCCTGGGACCTGCCCTTCCTGGGATACGTGGACGAGGACGGCTACGGATATGCCTATGTGCCTGACAAGGCCGTGGCGGCCGACGGTTGGGATGCCCACAAGGCCTTCCTGGACCTGCCTGACGACGTGCAGACGGCCTTCGCCATCCGCATGCTCTTCACCCACCGTGACCTTGACCGCCACGGAGCCGAAATGTTCCTCCACCACGGGCGCGGTCTCAATGTGCGCTTCGAGGGTCCCACCTCGGCCAGCTACTGATCGGTTGCGGCCCGATCCCCAAAGCCCCGGAGGCCATCGCCCTCCGGGGCTTTCCATGTGTCCATGCCGGACTACATCGAAGCTTGTCACATCCGCGGCAAGGCGGCATCCAGGGCAATCCCGATCCAACCAGACCAGACCGGGCCTGGTGGTCAGAATACGAGACTGAAAAGGTTGGGCAGAACCACACCGATCACTGCCCCGATGCAGGGACCCACGAAGGGAACCCAGGCGTAACCCCAATCCGCATCATCCTTGTCGGCCATGGGCAGAACCGCATAGGCCACCCGGGCCGAGAAGTCACGCGCCGGATTCAGGGCTGCCCCGGAAACGCCACCAAGGGCCATGACCAGGACCGTGATGACCAGGGCAACGCCCAGGGGACCGACCTGGGTGGGCGTCCCCCCGTTCACGAAGACCCAGGTGACCAGGATGGCCGTGCCGACGATCTCCGAGACCACATTCCAGAAATTCGACCGAATACCCGGTTTGGTGCAGAATATGGTGAGCTTCACATCAGGGTCGGTATGCAGGTCGAAATGCCTGCGGGTACCCAGGTATCCGATGCAGCACCCCACAAAGGCGCCCAGAAACTGGGCGAGGATGAAGATGCCGACGTTGGCGGCGGTCACCGGTATGCCCCCCTTCCCCATGGGCAGTCCGTTCAGGGTGGCCTTGGGGTCGATCCAGTGGCTGACGACCCTGGCCAGGGTGACCGAGGGGTTGAGATGTCCACCGGTGCGCCAGCCCACATAAACACCTACATAGACGGCCAGACCCCAGCCCAGGGCGGCATTGATCCAGTCGGACCTGTAGGCGGCGTTTCGCGGAAGGGACCTGCTGGCCGAAACCATGACGGCAATGGCCATCATCGCGGCCGTTCCCAGAAACTCCGACCCGAACATCTCAATGCCGCTTATCATGCCTGGACCTCATTGCTCCTTGTAGTCAAACGCACGGAATGTGGCCATTTCTCCGTAACCCGAATAGTCGACTGCGGCCATTCCCACGAAGGCGCCGGTAAAGTACCCGTCAAGCTCCTGCAGGACGTAATCGTCCGACAGGATCGCCGCATCAAGGGTAACCGGAACGGGGTACCACTGCCTGCCATCGAAGGAATACCGATAGGAGTACGTGGCTCTACGAACCTGGGTCCTCAGCCAGACATCGGCCCCCTCAGGAACCGGTATGGCCTTCTCCTTCAGGTAGGACGTGTACCTGTTCCTGTCGGACTGGGCCACCTCGATGACCCGCGTCTTCCGCTCCTCGTCCCAGGTGACGAAGATCCAGCTGAAGTTGGCGTCACTGTAGTAGTTGGTCAACCCCGCCATGGCCTGGTAGGTGTGCGGATCGAAACTCAACCGCACCTGGGCATCGAACTCGAACGCCTGCCAACGCCTGGCCACCAGGGAGAGGTCGAAGAGGTTGTGCAGGGACCCCTGACCCCTGAGCTGCAAGGAACCGCCGCCCACGGAACCCATCTTCCGGTCGAAGGGCACACGCAGGGTGTTCCAGTCCGGCCCCAGCTTGTTCGATTGGAAGTCGTCATGCTGATGGTGTTCGGTGGTGCCATCCGACTCCATGGCATCCGAAGGGGCCTCCACAAAGCGTTTCCCTCCATGACCGCCTTCAATATGGGGCCACCCGTCTTGATCCCAGTCCACCTTCTGGATGGATGTCTCACGTCCGAGCGTGCACCATCCCCGTGGGTCATTGACCGATTCCTCGGGTCGGTGCCAGGGGCGACCACAGAGGGAGGCGTAGTACCACTCCCCCGAGGGCGTATCTACCAGGGAACCATGCCCCTGCTTCTGCAGGTACGACCGGGGCGTATCGAAGTTGCCCAGGAAGGGTTCATCACCCGGCATGGTCAGGAAGGATTCGGCATCCAGGGTCCGCGAGCGCGATACGGTCTCCTGGTGGGCATAGGTGGTCCCACCCTCGGCGGCGAAGAGATAGTACCACCCATTGATCTTGTATATGTGGGGCCCCTCCGACAGCTTGGCATCCGTCCCCCTCCAAATGGTCCTGGCGGTCTCTGGCAGGAGATGCATGGTGTCGGTGTCGAACTCGGTCAGGCTTATGCCATCAAAGTGATGGTGGTATTCACGGTGGTCCCAGGTCTGCTGGACCAGGTACTTCCTCCCGTCGTCATCATGGAAGAGGGATGCATCGAACCCCACGTAGTTGAGCGGGATCGGATCGGTCCAGGGGCCGTCGATTCGTTCGGCGCTGGTCAGGTAGTTGGTACCGTCCTTGAAGGTGCCGGTGACCATCTTGACATCGGAGAAGACCAGCCAGAACCGCCCATCCGCATACGACAGGTCGGGAGCCCAGACACCTCCGGATGACGGGTCGCCGCGCATGTCGATCATCCTCTTGGAGTCCAGGACGCTGGTCACATACTGCCAATGGACCATATCCCGCGAGGAATGGATGCGCACCCCGGGGAACCACTCGAAGGTGGATGTGGCGATGTAGTAGGTGTCTCCCACGCGAATCATCGATGGATCGGGATGGAAGCCCCTCAGTACAGGATTGTCAATGATCATCGGTATCCCTCTTATGCATATATCACGCGGCCAAGCCCATCGGGCACCCCGCTCATGCGATGGAAATATGTGTTTACCTGGTCGCGCCACTCGGTCGCATTGTGCTTCTGGGCCTGGAGTCTCTCGGCAACGTTCTCCCAGTCATCCTGGGGTATCGAGCCTCTGACGCCCTCCCAGAGTCCTATGTATCGATCAACCGCTTCCGCTCCTTCGAAGTGAGAGTTGTAGATGTGCTGGATGAGGGTCTGTCCGTCATGCAGCACATAGGTATAGGGCAGGTGATGGAAGAAAAGCAGGAGTTCCTCAGGCGTTGTATCGACCCGTTCGAAGCGCTCCGCAAGCGCCGGATGGTATTGGGACGTGAAGCCTGTACCTGTGGCCTGGGTCCTGTCGACACCAATCCCGTTCCGATCGGCGAAATGATAGGTTCCCCACCGGTCATACTCATACCCGTTCACATCCACGCCGTAGTGCAGACCGGGCTTGACCATGAACCCTACGCCCATGGGGGCGCAGTAGTCACGGAAGGTCTTGTTTGAGGTGAGCATGATCTGCCGGACCGCCTCTGCCGCCGCCCCATGCAGACCCGGGAAGGTGAGGGTCAGCCATTCATCCAGGATGGACTCGGCTGTCGCACCGGCGTCCCAGCACATTCGACCGAATCCGTACAGGTTGGCCTGGGCCAGGGTATTTCCGGTCCAGTTCCTGTCCATGCCCACATTGCTGACCCCAGCGAACCCTGTGCGCGAGGGTACAAGACTCAGACGGGGAACCACTGCCCGCACGCGGGAATCAGACAGGGGGGCGCAGGTGTCCCAATCAGTCATGGCCAGCCATTGGGGCAGCACATAGTTGATATCGATCTGCTGTCCGAGGTATTCGGCCGTGATTTGGAACTCGACCATGAGATTGGTCCGGGTCATCCGACCAATCAGGGGGTTGAGCGGTTCACTGACCTGAAAATCGATGGGGCCGAACTTGACCTGGAGGATGACATTGTCGGCGAACTGACCATCGAGATTGATGAAGTTGTCGTAGGTGGACCTGGCACGGTCAAGGCTCCTGTCCCTCCAGTCCTGGTGGCAGTCGTAGACGAAGGCCCTCCATATGACCAGGCCGCCATGTCTGTCAAGGGACCGGGCCAGCATATTGGCCCCGTCGACATGGGTGCGCCCATACTGCATGGGGCCCGGCTCCCCCTCAGCGTCCGCCTTGACCAGGAAACCTCCGAACCTGGGAATGCGCCGATATATGTCATCGACGATTCCTTCCCACCAGGCGACCACACCCTCATCCAGGGGGTCGGCCGTGGGCATGCCTCCTATATCGATGGGGGAGGCGAAGTTCACCGAGAGGAAGGTCCTGATGCCGAACTGAGCGAAGATGTCGGCGAGGACCGCGACCCGATCGATATACGGAGGCCTGATCAGGCTCCGGGCCAGACCACGCACGTTCACATTGTTCAGGGCAATGGCATTGATACCAATCGAGGCAAGAAGGCGGGCGTAAGCGAGGACTCGCGCCAAGTCGCCACGGAAGGGGTCATCCCCGTTCCTCTGCGGGAAGGCTCGGAAATCGTCATGGCGGTTGGAACACAGTTCTCCGAAGAAGATGGATTCGCCTGCATACCCACGTTCCACCGACCCGTCAGTCTGGTCCCAGTGGTCGATCATCCGCAGGGCCTGATCCGGAACCGAGGTGTAGTCGTAGACCTGTTCGCCACAGGCCACCCTGCGAATCCATCCATAGAGACCATAGAGCAGGGCCGTGGCCGTGTTGCCCTCGATCTTGACGCAGTCACCCTCCCTACGAAGGCGATATGCTTCATCCCCGTCGAGCAGACCGGCCCTGGCGGTGAGGATCAGATTAGGCTTTTCCTGCGCTGATGCCTGAGCAGCGCCACAGAAGTCAGTCAGCTCCCGATAGAGCCGCTCGGCGACGGGATTCAGAAAATCCAGACCTTCCAAACTGAATAGATAGGCACTGGCGATGGGGCGGACAACCTCATCGGACAACCACATGGGCTCAAACATGCTCTTTTCTTTCTTTCCTATACAGACAGTCACCCTAGACCGTTACGTAAATTTCGTTAGTTATACCATAATTTTATATTATAGACATACTCTCAATATGCGCGAATTCCTGGTCATGTGAAACCAGAACACTGGAAACCACCCATTTATTGTGCTCAAAGGTCGACAGTACCCTGCTGTATACCCAGAAAGTTTCGATATCCTATTCCCGTACGAATCCGGAGATGCTGCCAGAATCAGGCGGCGTGCACCGCCTGGTCAAGCGGAATCTCGAAGGGCGAAACCAGGAGACCCTCCACATTGGCAAGGGGGACACGGGGCGAGTGAGCCCAGGCATACCTTACGAAGACAGGGTCGCCCAGAACCCGATCCGAGTCCACGGGGATAAGGACCGTGTCGGGGGAAGCGATGGCCCCTTGCACGGTCTGTGGGCCGTGACCGGACCCGGCATCGACCAGGTCGAAGGTCAGGGGCCCCTGAGCCACCAGACCTGAGCCGGCCCCGGTGAAGTGGAGGATGATTCCCTCCTCCCTACGTTCGGCATGGCTGATATCGGGACCCATCGCCTGGTGGTCGGCCCCGTAGACCATGGCCTGGGCGGCGTAGGCCAGACGTTCCCCCACGTGCTTTTTGTCCAGGGGGTGCAGGTCGTTGTCTTCCCCGAGGTCACAGGCAACCACCATGGCGGTCTGGTCCAGGACCAGGGCCTTGCGCTGCTCATCACGCAGACGTGGCCATTGCTGGCCCTCGATACACAGGTTGGGCAACTGGACATAGATGAACGGAAGGTCAGGCCTGCCGAACAGGGTCCGCCAATCCTGAATGAGACCCATGAATTTCCGGGCATATCCTACGGCGGTACGCGAGGCATTGGACTCACCCTGGTACCAGAGGACTCCACATATCGGCATCCCGCCCAAGGGCGCCACCATGGCGTTGAAACAGGAGGATGGAAGCCGGGACGGGAAGTGCCTGACCGGAGCCGGTGGCGCACAGACACCCCTCCGGTAGGACCAGAGCCCCTTGGTATCCAGATCCACTTCGGCACGATCCATGTCGGTGATGGCCAGGGAGCGGTGCTTGCCCGGGGTCCACCCGCCACCTAGGTCAGTATCGATATGCAGACGCACGGTTATCTGCACCTGGGCACCCAGGCGGTCAATCGGATAGGACCGGGGCGGGTAGCGGTATCCGGTCGATCCGACCAGGCGTCCGTCCACATAGCATTCGTCCGCATCGACCAGGGTGCCCAGGTTCAGCCTGGCCGGATGCCCCTGATAGGGAGCCGGAATATCGACCCGGCACCGCATCCAGACGACCCCCGGGTCGGCCAGGGCATCATGCACCCGCCAGGCCCGGTCGAGGTCCAGACCATCCCAGCCGGAATCGTCGTAGTCCGGGGCAAACCAATCGCCGGCCAGGCCACGATCGGCCCGGTCAACGTCCCTCCGGTACGCCTCGTCGGCTTCATCCTCGGACCGCCGAAAAGCGGCAATGTCCTCCGGGGCGGGGCGATCCGCCGCCCCTGCCCCGAGATACCCGAGACCTTCCAGGCGCGGACCGCTCATCCAGGTCTCTATGGGAGTGCCGCCGATGGCCACCTGGATCAACCCCAGGGGCACATCCTGATCCCGCCTGATCGCCCGTGCGAAAAAGAACCCGACACCGGACACATCGGTCAGGCCATCCCTGCCCACAACCTCCCAGAACCCTCCTTGCACATCATCAAGAGGCCCCCTGAAGGAGACCGATTCCGGAACGCGGAAGAAACGTATCCGGTCATCGTCGACATGGTCGACCTCATCCTGGTAGCGGTCCTTCAACCGCCCCATCCCGAGTTGCATATTCGACTGACCGGCCAATATCCATACATCGCCGAAAAGGACATCTTCAACCAGGATCTCCTCACCCTCGGCCCCGGACCGATCGGTGGAGGTGGCACGAAGGACATAGGGGCCACCGGCTGCGTGAGCAGGCAGGTCGAGCCGCCAATGGCCGGAGGCATCCACCTCGGCGGTTCCGGAGGCATGATCCAGGGTCACCCGAACCAGGGAACCGGGGTCGCCATGCCCCCAGACCCGACCGGGCGCATCTCGCTGCAACACCATTCCCGCACTGAACACAGGCGACAAACGCATAGGGAACCACCTCATCGTCAGGAAGCGATCGTTCCTGCCCAAGCACCAGATTATGTGATGACCGTATCATCGACAAATCGGTCGGATGCAGGGAACCGTCCATCGGCCCAGCCGCCCGGGAAGGACCGGATCAGCCCAGAAGAGCCAAGAGGTCCTTGCGGCTCAGACGGCCGATGTCGGAGGCACCGGTGACCGCCGCGGAGTCCACGAAGCGGGAAACCAGGTCGCTCTTGGATCGCTGCAGGTTGAGGATGCGCTCCTCGATCGTATCCTTGGCCACGATCTGATAGACGTTCACGTCCTGGGTCTGGCCGATCCGGTGGGCCCGATCGTTGGCCTGCTCCTGGGCGGCTGCGTTCCACCAGGGGTCGGCGTGGACCACCACGCAGGCACCGGTCAGGTTCAGACCGGTGTTGCCCGCCTTCAGGGAGATCAGGAAGACCGGTGTCCTGTCGCTGTTGAACTGCTCGACCAGGTCCAGGCGGCGCTTCTTGGATGTGGCGCCGGTGATCATGTCGTAGCCCACCCCGAGCCCACGCAGCCGCTGGGCGATCAGGTCCAGGTAGGAGGTGAACTGGGAGAAGATCAGCATCTTGCGACCGGCATCCTGACAGGAAATGACCAGGTCCTCGATGGCGTCCAGCTTGGCCGACCGGCCGGGGCGGTCCACCTCGGAGCGAGCTTCGCCATCCTGCGGGTCGTCATAGACCAGTCGGGGGTCGCAGCAGACCTGCCGCAGCCTGGTCAACTGTGCCAGGACCTGGATCTTGCCGACCTCGTACTCCCGGTCATGCTCGCGGTTCAGGGTGCCCCTGAGCTCCTGCTCCAGGGCGGCGTACAGCTTGCGCTGGCGGCCTTCCAGGGGGACGGTGATGACATTCTCGATCTTCTCGGGAAGGTCGGTCAGGACCTGGGACTTGATCCTACGAAGGATGAAGGGGCCGACCAGGGCCTGGAGCCTGGCCTGGGCATCCTGGTCACCGCTCAGGATGGGCATCTCGAAACGGTCGCGGAAGTGGGCATACGGGCCCAGGATACCGGGCATGAGGAAGTCGAAGATGCTCCAGAGCTCGGACAGCCGGTTCTCGATGGGGGTACCGGTCAGGGCGAATCGATGGCGCGAGTCCACGGTCCGCACGGCCCGGGAGGCCTTGGTGGCATGGTTCTTGATGTACTGGGCCTCGTCCAGGACCAGGGTGTCGAACGAGCGACCCCGGTAGTCCTCGATGTCGCGTCGAAGCAGGTCATAGGAGGTGACCAGAAGATCGTAGGATCCGCAGGCCTCGAGCATGGACCTCCTGTCGGCCTTGCGTCCGGCCAGGATCCCGACCTTCAATTCGGGGGCGAAATGCCGGGCTTCGGCAGCCCAGTTGTATACCAGGGAGGCCGGGCAGACGATCAGGGAGGGCAGACCTGGTTCACCAGCGGACCGGCCCTGATAACCAGCCTGGCCGGGTGTATTGCCCGCCTGGTCTCCCATGTTGGACTGGCCGAATTCCCCGGCGGTCTGATTGTGACGGTAAAGCAGATAGGCCAGCATCTGCACGGTCTTGCCCAGGCCCATCTCGTCGGCCAGGATGCCGCCGAAGCCCCGATCGCTCACCGTGTTCAGCCACCGGTACCCCTCGACCTGGTAGGGCCGCAACCGGCCATGAAGGTTCTCCGGCACCTGATAGGCCCGGGGATCCACGGTCCTGAGCCCGTCCAGATAGGAGCGGAAACCCTGGTCCCGGTCCTCCTGACCAACCTGGACATCCAGGTAGTAGGCCTGGTAGGCGGGCACCGGCACCTGGCCGGCATCCAAGGTGGCCAGGGGGATGCCCAGGTCCGAGGCCACGGCATCGATCTTGCTGGTATCCAGGGTGGCCAGGTCCACGAAAGCCCCGTTGCGCAGCCTGTGGAAGCGCCGACGCTTGCGGTACTGGGCCAGGAGCTCGGCCACCTCGTCCGGGTCGATCTCCTTGGCGATGGGAGATATCTCGACCAGTCCCGACTTGAGGCTGACCCCCACCCTGATCTGGGTATGGCTGGTCACGGTCAGGCCGTCGAAGGCCGGGGTGGAGAAGACCTGACCAAGGCCCCGCAGGAGGGGCAGGCCCTGGGTCAGGAAGGCGTAGATGCCCTTTTCGTCCGATTCGGGAATCCGGACCAGACCCTCCCGGGGGGCGGGGAAGTACTGGCGGACCGCCTCCTTGGCCAGACGCTCGCTATCCAGGTCACGGATGGCATCACCGGCTGTGGGAAGATCCTGGAAAATAGGATAGCTTAGCTCTGCATACCTGGCTTCAGGATCGCAGATGATTCCCTCCTGGTCACGATCCAGATAGAACTCGATCTGACAGGGGGGGCGGCGCAATTCCGAGAGTTCAGGAGGAAGACTGGCGACCAGGGCGGGAGTCCGCAACCCCTTCCCGTTCTGACCATGACCCGGGGCGAGACCCTGGCCGCGATTTTGATCCCCTTCCAGACCGCGACCTTGCTCCCGACCCCGCCCCCGGGCCGAATCAGCACCGGAACCGTCCAACTCAGGCAGGACTGTCCGAGTGAAGAGGCCCAGGTCGTCCCGGTCCAGATAGAGCCCGGATTCCTCCTGGTCACCGCAGAGGGTTTCAATCAGTTCCCGATCCTTGATGAACCTCGGGGAACACCGGTGAATGACCGGGTCGGCATCCTGGATCCCGCCGGAGGTGACTGGGCGCACCACCACAAAGGAGGTGGCCTGGCCCGGAATGAACCGTTCCACCGACACCTCATGCCCGATCAGGTACCCGCCGAAGCCGGCCCCACCGGACCGGTCGGGACTGATGCTGATTCCCAGGTCCGGGTCCCCATCAACCACCCGGGCGGGCATGGTCTGGCGCAGATAACGCTCGTGGGGCGTATAGTCCAGGGTCAGGCCCGAGTCCACATAGAGGTCGAGGAGCTGGGCCACCTCGTCGTCGGTCAGGGTCATCTGCCCCAGGGAGGACCGGGTAACGTGACGGCCGGAGGGTTCCTGCTGGGCGGCCAGATTTCGACGGATGACGGCGGCCCTCTCCACCAGGCCGAGCAGGGAAAGGGACCGCTGGTCGAAGGTGTCCCTGGAATGGACGAAGGCCAAGTGGCGGCCATAGGAGACGAATTCGGACTGATCCACAGCCCGCAGGAGGGCGGGGATGTCCTTGACCAGGTAGGAGACGCCCTTGGAGACACTGGTGATGTGGAACCGGATCTGCCAACCGCCGGTCAGATCGGCCAGGTCGGGTCTGAGCCCAACCGAGCCTATGGGCATGTGCCGGTTACGGTCGGTTACGGGGCCGGCCTGATCCCCTGCACGGTCATCGACCTCCCTGAGGAGCTTGAGCTGCCTGTCCTGATAGGAACGCCGGATGTTCCTCTCCTCCCGGAGCATGTAGGCGCCCAGGGAGCGGGAGGTCCTGCGGGCCCCGGATCTGCGGCCGCCGGGGACGGTCACCCGGTCGAACCCGTCCGGATCCTCGTTGTAGGCCATGATCAGGGCTATGACATGCTTGCAGACGGAACCCTGTCGCCCGAAAGCCTGGCAGGTGCAGGAGGAACCGATCACCTGGCCTTCTGACTGGTCCAGTCGGGTCTGCACCACGTAGTCGTCGGTCAGGTCATAGGTGGAACGAACCCGGGTCGAGAGAGTCAGGAGGTCGCCCTCTTCCCGGACCTTCATGCCGGTCATGCGGTGTGCGTCGAGGAGCTCATGAGCACGGAAGTAGGCCCTGCCCCCCAGGCGGCGCAGCTTGGCATCAGATATGACATCCAGGCCCTCGTAGGTGGTTGAATCATCATCGTCACCGGCATCGAAAAAGCCCAGGTCACTCCCCCCGCCGGACCTTCCACCATAGACCGCCGCATGCCAATCCAAACCCACGACCTCCTCTGAAGACCATCGTACTTGAACGGAGAGGGGCAAGACTCGTCTTCTCTCCAAGAGCCCACCAACAACGCCCTGAGTCTACCAAGTCAGTCGCACCGCCCTCCGAGCCCATCGATAGGAATAAAAACGTCGGCCGGTGTCGGATTGCGCAAAAGCGCCCTCCGCAGGGAAGCGAGGACGGAAAGGTGGATGGAGTGGAGGCCTGAAGAAGTGTTGTCCATTACTGTGAAAAAAAAAACAGGATCAGTACAGCAATAAATGGCACCGGTTCCATATCGATGAGTAGCGAGAAATTCCCGTCACCCCACATCAGGGCCCCAGGCGAACAGCAGGGTGGGCGGAGGGCCCCGAATCAATGATGCCACGGAACACATGGGAACGGTGGCCGCACCGTAATCGAATGGGGAAACCAGAATTTCATATTGAATCTCCAGAAACCTCTTATCCATCCCGCTTTCCCTGTTTTTATCTATAATATAGTGGAAAAGTTCTCGATTGCTCTGCGGGTGCGAATCCAGGAGCAGGGTGCCGGGGTGACGAGACGAGGATTTATGGCATACAGGTTAGGAGAGAAAAGAGCAGATCTGAGCTCCCTGCGTTCAGGCAGTTTCGCTTCCTTCGCCACGATTTTCATAACGATTCTGGTGCTGGTGGGGCTGCTCGGCACCTGCGCCCTCCTGGGTATGCCACAATTCGCCGCAGCCGACGAAATCTCCGAACCGGGCGAACGGGCGAAAGCCGCCGGAACACGCCCGACACAACCGCTTGGACAGGAACAGACCCCGGGTGAACCGGCTGGGAACCAGCAAACACCGGGCCGGACTGGCCAAGCCCAACCGGCACAGGCCCCACAGGCGAAGAGTCCTCAGATCAACAGCAGGGACACCCCTTCCACCCCAAGCTCCGGAGGTGGCGGATGCACCGTCGAGGCCGAACCTGAAAGGTGGAACTGGACCATCACCAGCGAGACCGGCAGAACCGCCGAACTGGAAAAATTCACCCCCAGCCTGGGATGGCTGCCGGACGGGAGCGAGGTCCAGCTGCCCGGCACCTTCACCAAGGACGGGAACACCTATACGGTCACTTCCATCGGCGAGCAGGCCATGGTCTACCAGCCGGGCAGCGGCAACGCCATCCGCCACCTCTGCATACCCGACAGTGTAGAGACCATCAAATCCCAGGCCTTCTTCGGCACGCACATCGATGAGATTCATCTGCCCTCGAACCTGAAGACCATCGGATACCAGGCCTTTGCATATAGCGATATCCCGTCGATCGGCATTCCCGACAAGGTGGAGACCATCGGCGAGTCGGCCTTCATCAACGACACGAACCATCCGAACAGGCTGTCCAACCTGGATCTCAGCCAGGCAACCTCCCTGACCGGTATCGGAAACTCCGCCTTCCGCAACACCCTCCTGTCATCCGTCACCATCCCGGACAGGGTGAAGACCATCGGCGAGAACGCCTTTTCGAACATGGCGACACTGACCCGGCTGGACCTGACAGGGGCCGACTCCCTGACCGACATCGGAGCGGAGGCCTTCATCTACGACAAAATCCAGGACGACCTGACCCTGCCCGCCACCCTGGAGCACATCGGCGACAGGGCCTTCTTCGGCAACCTCATCGGGACGATGACGATACCGCCCGACTCGGTCCTGGAGACCATCAGCGATTCCGCTTTCGCCTACAACCGCATCATGGGGGAATTGAATTCGAGCGACCTCACATTCCCCGACACCTTGACCAGTATCGGAACGCTCGCCTTCGTGGGCAACCTGTTGACCGGGGTCCATGCCGACAGTTCGGTCAGCATCGGCGACCACGCCTTCGACTACAACAACATATCCGAGCTGAGTCTCCCCTCGGCCCAGCTGAACGGCGCATCACCGGCCAATATCGAGAACCCGGCCATCTACTTCGCTCCCAACAAGCGTCTCATCAGCCTGGGCGAACTCTTCGGCGACACCGACCTGGCCGGTCTGGGGCTGGACCATATCGACATCGACCCAGGCAACGTATGGAGTTCCACTGGTGTCTCCTACTCATCGGCAGGAGGCGGCACGTTCACCGTCCCGGCGGGTACGACCAGCTTCCGTTTCGCCTGGAACATGGCACAGGACGGGAAATCCGTCTTCAACGGCTACTATCAGGTCTATCTGAACGAGGACAGGATACGGGTTCGTGACTCCTTCAGCGATTATCAGGCCAGATGGACGCCGCTCGATAACTTCATCTCAGCCAGGGATGCGGGCGGCAACGCCATCACCGTTTCGAGCTTGGATGTGATTCTGACTGACCCCATGGGGGTGGTGCGGCTCACCAACAGTCAGGGCGGGTCCGACACCCTTGAATACAACCTGTCCAGCGAGGGCCTCTGGCATGTACAGTTCCGGTACCCGCGGGGAAGTACGAACCCCTCCTCCATCGCGGATGCCTATGTCAACGTCACCCGCCATCTCAAGGGCAAGCTCTCGGGCAGCACAACGGCGGTCGCAAACGGGGAGGTCCATAAACCCGAACCGGCGAAGTACACCCTGACCATGTTCGAATCGGACGGGACCACCGTTCATCCGGGCACATTCACCCTGGAACCCGGAGACCTGCAACTCATGAATGCGGATGGAACCGTTCAGGGGGATGGGGCCAGCGCGGTGGGGACCTACCAGGTCAGGCTGACCGAACAGGGGAAGGCCCGGATCGTCAACCTGCTTGATGCGAACCACCTGGGCACCAGATGGTATGACGTCGACTACAGCCTGGGCGATGCCACCTTCATCATCAAGACGATCGACTTTCAACTACCCCTGGCGGGCGCGATACCGATTCGCGCCATAATCGGGACCCTCCTGATCGGCATATCCCTTTCCGGGGCCTCCATCCTCCTGGTCAACCGCCTCCTGCACCACTGCGACGGTTGAAGGGATCACCCCACCCTCCGAGGTTCCCGACACCGACCAAAGACGGGGTCTTCGGACGCCTGGCCTTATGCGCTCATACGGGGATGCCTGGAACTCCGGTAGACATGCCGACTTACGAAAACTCGTTTCAATCTCTAACATGTCACTCTGTTTGTCTCGAGAAGGAGAAGAGTATTTTGGAAGAGATGTCCAAACCTGCAGCCCCGACACGATCCAGGGTCCAGGTCGACCACCCCTGGCCCGCCATCGCAGCACTGATGATCGGCGCTTTCGTGGGCATGTTGAGTGAAACCTCCCTCAACATCGCCCTACCCAACCTGATGGAGAGCCTGAAGATACCCGGAGCCACGGTCCAGTGGCTGGTCACCGGCTATATGTTGGTCATCGGCATCGTCCTGCCCTTCTCCAGCCTGATCTCCAAGTGGTTCACCACCCGCCAGACCGTCATCTTCGGCCTTGCCGCCTTCCTGGTCGGCTCGGTCATCTCGGCCATGGCCCCCGACTTCGCCGTCCTCCTGACCGGCAGACTGATCCAGGGGGTCGGCACGGGTCTGATCCTGCCGCTCATGTTCACCGTGGCTATGCTGATCTTCCCTCCGGCCAAGCTGGGCACGGTCATGGGCATGTGCGCCCTGGTCATCATGTTCGCACCGGCCATCGGCCCTACCCTGACCGGTCTGATCCTGGGCAGGTTCACCTGGCACTGGATCTTCTGGCTCTTCACCCCATTCCTGGTCATCGCCCTGGTCTTCGCCATCTTCTTCCTGAAGAATGTCGGGACCATCACCCGGCAGAAGCCCGACATCCTCTCCATCCTGGAGTCGATCATCGGCTTCGGCGGCCTGGTCGCGGGCGTCAGCCTGGCCAGCAAGTATGGTTGGGGTTCCCCGATCACCCTGGCGATCCTGGTCGTGGCGGTCATCGCCCTGGTCCTCTATATCCGCCGTCAGCTGGGACTTGAGCACCCCGTACTGAACCTGCGGATCTTCTCCATCCCGGCCTTCCGGTACGGCGCCGCCCTGGTCATGCTGGACTTCGCGGTCATTCTTTCGTCCATGTACATCCTGCCCCAGTTCCTCCAGCGCGGACTCCTCCTGCCCGTGGCCATGACCGGCATCCTGATGCTGCCCGGCGGCGCCATCAACGCCCTGGTCTCGGCCTTCGCCGGCAGGCTCTATGACGGGTTCGGGGCGAGGATCCCAGTCAGGACCGGCTTCATCGTGGCCCTGATCGGCGGGGTCATGCTCCTCTTCGCCACCCAGCACACCCCGGCCATCTTCGTGGTGGCGGCCCACATCATCCTGATGATCGGCTGCCCCCTGGCCATGTCGCCCGCCCAGACCTACGCCCTGAACTCACTGACCGGGGCCCAGTCCGGCGACGGCAGCACCATCATCAACACCATGCAGCAGATCGTCGGTGCGGTGGCGACCGCAGTGGCCACCTCTCTACTGGCCATCGGCGAGGCCCAGGCCGGAACCGATGACAAGGCCGCGGCCTTCACCAACGGGACCCACTTCGGCATCTGGTTCACGATCGTCCTGATCGTCATCGCCCTGGTCATCTCCCTGAAGGTGCGCAGGTTCTCGCACGCCGACGAGCAGGAGACCTGACATCCGGGCCTGATCTCCGTCCGTCTCTCGGGCGCCCGGTTCCTGCGGGAAACAATTCCCGGTCAGGGGCCGGGCGCCCGACTTCATTCAGTCGACGTCCAGTTTCCTCCATGATTGACCACCTACTCTTGGCACCGTCTTTCGCTAGACTGGATTATGGTGAATCGGACTTCTGGCCGCCCCGACCTGTGGGCCGATTCGGAACCAGGGCGGTCGACCCGACCGCGCCCGGGATGCTAATCAGGAAGGGTGCAATGTTCGTTCTCAAGAACGCCTGGCTCACCATCAGGCGGCATCTGGCCCGCAGCCTCGTCTTTTTCCTGGCCTGCCTGGTCGTGACGGCCCTGACCCTGGTCGGAGCCACTGTGGTCAAGATCGACCGCACGGCCCGGACCAGCGGCTACGAGGCCCAGACGGCCGATGCTGTCATCACCCCGAGAAAGGAGTCCAAGGCCAAGCCCCTGGGCTGGGAGGAATACTCCAAGTACGCCCAGCAGCTCCAGACCACCGGCCTGCAGTACAAGGCCTATTTCACCGAGACCTCGCAGATAAACGTGCAGGGGCTCACCACCAATGGAGACTTCTCCCTTCAGGGAATCTCGAGCAAGGACGCCGAACCCAGCCTGCCCTACGGCACCTTCACGGTGGACAAGGGCAAGGGGATCGACTACAACTCACAGGACTCCTCCGGGGTCCAGTCGGTCCTCATATCCGAGAAGACCGCCCAGGCCAACACGGTCAAGGTGGGCGACAGGGTGACCCTGGTCAACCCCTTCAAGACCGACATGACCACCCAGGTCAAGGTGGGCGGCATCTACAGTTACACCCGGCAGTCCCAACCCGCAACCGCCTACGACACCATATATACCGGCTACCCGGTCTTCGCCAACCTGGAGCTGGATACGGCCAGCAAGCCCGGATCCAAGGGGCATGAGCTCAATGTGGCCTTCGTGCTCTCCTCCCCTTCGGACTACCGGAAATTCACCATGTCCATGCGGAAGAACGGGCTGAAGGAGTCCAAGTACGACATCTCCTCGCCCAGTCTGGCCCGCTACGAGCAGAAGATGCAGCCCGTGCACCAGGCCGCCGATCAGGCCCGGATGGCCATCATCCTTGTTTCCGTTCTGGGCGGCCTGGTCCTCCTGGCCTGTCTGGCCCTGATGCTGAAGCCACGCGGCAACGAGATCGGGATGGCCATGACCATCGGCATCCACAAGGTCCGCCTGGGCTGGCAGTTCGCCCTGGAGACCCTCCTGCTCTCCCTGCCGGGCATGGTGCTGGGCCTGGGTCTGGGAACCCTGATCAGCAGGCCCCTGATCCGGGCCCGCTTCGACCTGGGCAAGCTGGCCGTCTCGTCCGACATCAGCCTGGTCTGGCGAATGGCCCTGATCGGCCTGGCCGTCTGCGCGGTCATGGCCCTGGCCGCAGCCATTCGGGTGGCTGTATTCAGAACCTCGCAGCTGTACACCAACGATCTGGAGGAACAGGCATGAGCGACCAGAAGCATGACCATGACGATCCGGACGAGGAGCACGAGGCCGGACACCAGAAGGAGTCGAACACCGGGCAGAACGCCGACACCAACACTGATACCGACACCAAGGTCTCCCCGGACGCAGATGCCGCCGAGCAGTCCCAAGAGGAGGACGGCGGGCCCAAGGACTCCGACGAGGTTGAGGAGGAGATGACCTTCGATGTGGTCATCGAGCAGGAGACCCCGGACGAGGACGAAGAGGGAGACGAGCCCGAGGACACCCTCCTGGGCCAGGTGGACGAGTCCGTCCTGGTGCCTGGCGGCTACCCGGTGCTCTCCCTGAAGCACGTGGAATTCTCGCGGAAGGTCAAAGGACAGACCGAGCTGATCCTGGACGACGTGAACATTGACTTCCAGCTGCGCCGACTCTACTCGGTCGTGACCAAGTCACCCGCCAGGCAGGCCGCCCTGATGGCCCTGATGACCGGTCTGCGAGCCCCCACCGAGGGGTCGGTGCTCTTCCGTGGCACCGACCTGCGCCAGCTTGAGGCCGCGGACTACCGCGGCCACCAGATCGGCGCCATCTTCGGCACCGATGCCCTGCGCAACGACCTGACCGCCGTGGAGAACCTGGTCTACACCATGGATGCCAGCGGAAGGACCTTCCTGGGCCCCAAGGACAACCTGGCCCGGCGCATGCTCGACAGGGTCGGTTTCCCCGACAGGCTCCAGGCCAAGCCCGCCAAGGAGCTGGACGGACTGAACTACCGCCTGGCCTCCGTGGCCCGGGCCCTGTGCTGCGAGTGCGACGTGCTCATCGCCGACGAGCCGACCGACGGCCTGGAGCCCGGCGACTGGGACACCCTCCTGGCCACCCTGAGGAAGGTCTCACGCCGGAACGACTGCGCGGTGATCCTCATCACCTCCGACAGTCTGGACACGGCCGATGAGGGCACCTACGACGACCGCTTCATCGTCGACTGAGCCCATGGCGGGACCCGGCTCACCCCCAGTGCGCCCTGCCTCAGGTCCGCGCGGCGGCGGGACCGCCACCTGCCATGTCGTATCGCACGACCGGTGGATCGCCCAGACCATGCTCCAGGCCCTCCCCTCCGACACCACCTGGAACCTAGTCTGGCATGACGGCCTGGCACCTACGCCCGACCTGGACCAGGGCGATGCCCTCTGGATCGACCCCGGGCTGCTGATAGCCCGGAACGCCTGGCTGGAATCCCTGGGGCACCCTCCCCTGGAGCTTATGGCCCCGCCGGCCGACTGGCTGACCCTCCTGGACAAGGACCTCCTGGGCCGGGACGTCATGGTGTCCAGGGTCGGGGAGATTCGTCTGTGGCGGGAACCGCCTGACAGCCTGGGTATCGACCCCTGGTCCCAGGTGGCCGGTGGCCGGGTGCCGGAGTTCCGGGCAGCCCGGCGCAGTCTGGATCAGCTCCAGGGCGACCTGGCCCCGGCTCCCGACGATTCCTTGATTCAGATCAGCCGACATGTAGACGGCATCGACCAGGAGTGGCGGGTGGTGGTGCTGGACGGCCGGGCCGTGGCCTCCAGCGGGTACTGCCGCCACGCAGGGCCGGAGGGCCGTGACATCATCACGGTCTTCGACGGGGCCACCTTCGATCAGAGCCTGCGGACGTCGGCCGAACGGACCGCGGTGATCGCCGCCGACCGGGGTGGCATCGACGCCGTCTGCCTGGATCTGGCCTTCCTGAATCCGACGGCGCCAGGCGCAATCCATGGACGAATGCACCCGATCGTCCTCGAAGCCAACCCCGCCTGGTGCTGCTCCCCCTATGACTATGGCCAGGACGGCATGGAGGGGTTCCTGGCTGCCATCGCGAGAGGTCGGGCACCCGGACTGAACGGGGTTGCACCATCCATGCAGGCACCCTCGGCATCCGACGGGCGGATGGAGCCTCCTGGGCCCGACTCCCGTATGGCCCCTTACCGCCCTGATTCCTGGATGGTCAGCCAATTCCGCAACCGTTACCGGTCCTACTGGAACCACAGGTGAACCAAGGCAGGCATGGACGGCATCACGACCCTTCACCCATCCTCGGAAAGCAGGGAACCCCTCACCCCGGTCCCGAAGACCTGGGTGAGGGGTTCTGCCCTGGGGCGTCACGGCCAACAGTCGGCCAGCCTCAGACGATCTCCATGCCGTAGTGGTCTGCCAGGGGCTGGAGGTCGGGCACCCCGTACCTGGCGACCAGGTCCCGCCAGCGCTTGAGGTTGGCCGGGCCGTACCTGGCCGTGCGCCTGGCCGCCGTGGCCTCGGAGACGAAGATCGGGGGCTGGCGCTTGCTGTGGAACTTGTCCGCATACATGACCACCTCCTGCTCCAGGTTGACCGGGACATAGTCATCGGGCGGGAGGTTCAGGTGCTCCTCCTCCACCTGCTGGCGGGTCAGCCCCACCCCGGTGTGGTTCCGGGCGAACTGGGCCACGGACTCGTCGACCCCCTCGTCCAGGAGGAGACGGTATCCCTCCAGGCCATGCCGGATGTAGCGCTCGCCCTGGAAGGTCAGGGGGCGGCCCTGGGCACCGTCATCCTTGAGGATCAGATAGGTGCCGATGTCATGCAGGAGGGCCCCGACCCGGACCAGGTCACGGTTGAGGAGGCGTGGCGGAATGCTGCCCCCACCATGCGAGGGATCACGCTCCGGGGCGTCCTGGGGCAGGGTGCATTGCCGGAGGAAGAGAGCGTTCACCCGGTCTACGATCCCCACCGCGATGGTGGAGATTATGACGCAATGGGTATGAATCAGATCATAGGCGGCCTGGGAGGGGGCGACCTTGCGGTGCAGGGCCTCCGCCGTTTCGACATTCGGAATCATAGGACCATTGTAGGGAGAGGCCGGTCGGGAAATGTGACATTACCGACTCTTGTGCCGCATTCACGGACATGTCCTTATTCTCGGAGGGGCAAATACTAAACTGGTGACTACATATTTCATGAGGAGCACTATGGCTACAACACCCAACCGGCGCCCCGCGGACGGTCCCGAATCCACCGATGCAAGGCCGGCCGAACAGGGCCCCTGGCACAATCCCCTGCTGGATCCGCGCGATCTGCGCATGCCCCGTATCGCCGGCCCCAGCTCGCTGGTCATCTTCGGAGTCACCGGCGACCTGGCCAAGAAGAAGCTCCTGCCGGCCGTCTACGACCTGGCCAACAGGGGGCTCCTGCCAGCCAGCTTCGGCCTGATCGGGTTCGGCCGGCGCGACTGGGACGACCAGGCCTTCGCCTCCTTCGCCGAGGAGAACGTCAGGGCCCACTGCCGCACCCCCTTCAACGAGTCCACCTGGCGGCATCTCAGCCAGGGCATGCGGTTCGTCAAGGGCACCTTCGATGATGCCGAGGCCTTCCGGCGCCTCTCGGCAACGGTCTCCGAACTGGACCGGGTGAGGGGCACCCGCGGCAACCACGCCTTCTACATGTCGGTGCCGCCCAGGGCCTTCCCCATTGTGGCCCGCCAGCTTGCCGAGTCCGGTCTCTCCCACTCCACCGAGGGGGCCTGGCGCAGGGTCATCATCGAGAAGCCCTTCGGCCGCGACCTGGCCTCGGCCAAGGAGCTGGACCGGGTGGTCTCGGAGGTCTTCGAGCCGGACTCCGTCTTCCGAATCGACCACTACCTGGGCAAGGAGACCGTACAGAACCTGTTGGCCCTGCGCTTCGCCAACATGATGTTCGAGCCGGTCTGGAACTCCAACTACGTATCACACGTGCAGATCACCATGGCCGAGGACATGGGCATCGGCGGCAGGGCCGGCTACTACGACGGGATCGGCGCCGCCCGCGACGTGATCCAGAACCACCTCCTGCAGCTGATGGCCCTGACCGCCATGGAGGAGCCCGTCTCCTTCGCGGCCAGCGACCTGACGGCCGAGAAGACCAAGGTGCTTTCGGCCATCCGGCTGCCCAAGGATCTGGCCGCCCACACGGCCCGGGGCCAGTACGCCGCCGGCTGGCAGGGCTCCCAACATGTGGTGGGCTACCTGGACGAGGACGGCATCAGTCCTGATTCCACCACCGAGACCTACGCGGCCATCCGCCTCGATGTGGACACACGGCGCTGGGCGGGCGTTCCCTTCTATCTGCGCACCGGCAAGCGTCTGGGTAAACGTGTGAGCGAAATCGCCGTCGTGTTCAAGCGAGCCCCCCACCTCCCCTTCGAGGCCACAGCCACCCGGGAGTTGGGTGCCAACGCGATCGTGATTCGCGTCCAGCCCGACGAGGGCGTGACCCTACGCTTCGGGGCCAAGACACCAGGCTCGGCCATGGAGGTTCGCGATGTGAACATGGACTTCTCATATGGGCGCTCCTTCACTGAAGCCTCACCCGAAGCCTACGAGCGGTTGATCCTCGATGTCCTTCTGGGGGACCCACCCCTCTTCCCGACCACGGAGGAGGTCAATCTCTCGTGGAGGATCCTGGACCCGATAGAGGAGTTCTGGACGGAACAAGGCCGACCTCAACCATACCGGGCCGGCACCTGGGGGCCCGAAGAGGCCGACCGAATGCTTGCCCGTGACGGACACCATTGGAGGATGCCATGATCGTCAGGTTGAACAACACCACCACCTCCGCCATCGCCCGTGAGATCGACGAACTGCATGTGGAGCGAGGGGAGGCGGCCCAGGGTCGTGTGTTGACCCTGGTCATCATCACCGGGGACGCCCACCTGGAGGGAGCCCTGGAGACCATCAACGCCGCCAGCAGGGAGCACCCCTGCCGGGTCATCGCCATAGTGACCGACGCCGATAAGCATACGAACACCGACGAGAAATCCGACAGACCCGGAACCTCAGGAAGCACCCCTGCCGAATCAGACCGAACGCTCGACCCCGACGATCGCTGCATCTCCTATAAGACCGCCAGACCTGGCGGGGATCACACTCTGGATGCCGAAATCCGTTTCGGATCGGATGCGGGAGCCGGCGAGGTAATAGTGCTGAGACCGGTTCCGGCCCTCCTGGACCATTCCGATGCCCTGGTCATCCCGCTACTGGTGCCGGATGCCCCCCTAGTGGTCTGGTGGCCAGCCAACGCACCCAAGGCCCCATCCAAGGACCTGATCGGCGCCATGGCCACCAGCCGGATCACCGATGCCATGGAAGCCGATGACCCGGAAATCGCTTTCGCCTCCCTCCTGGAGCATTCGGGCGCTGCCGACGTGGACCTTTCCTGGACAAGAACCACAATCTGGCGGGCCTTACTCGCCTCCATCATCGACCAACCGCCACATCTGCCCGTAACCTCGGTGCGGGTGACCGGCCAGGCACACTTCCTGCCCTTGGAGCTTCTGGCTTCCTGGCTGGCTCTGAAGCTTGAGGTGCCGGTCACGGTCGAGCGTGATCCACGGGCCCAGGCCATCACCGGGGTGTACTTCACACGTGGTGACGGAACCATGAGCATGGAACGCCACAGGGCCGATCAGGCCAGAATAAACCAGCCTGGCCAGGCCAGTCAGACCATTTCCATGCCTTTGCGAACGGCCGTCGACTGTATGAGCGAGGAAATGGGACGCCTTGATCCTGATGAGGTCTATCAGGATGTCATCAGCAGGGGCTGGCCGATGGTCCATAACCGGTGCACCAGGTGACGGCCGGTTCGGTGCCGGGAGTGAACGGAGACGCAGGAGTGCAAGTATGATAGACACCACCGCCACGAAGGAGATGCCATGACCGAGCGTACAATCATCCGCTATGCCACTACAAGCCTGCTCAACAAGACCACCGCCGCACGGATACTGATCGAGTTGGGGGACATCCTGGCACGTCAGGAGCGGGCGGATCTGGCTCTGACCGGTGGGATGGATGCGGCGGATATCTATACACTCATGGGTACCAGTGATCTTGCCGCCGACCTCGACTGGAAACGAGTCCATCTGTGGTGGAGTGACGAGAGATTCGTGAGCCCGGACGACCCTGAGCGCAACGCCAAGCAAGCCCGGGATGCATGGTTCGGCAGGCTCGTTGACGATGGTGAGCTCCCTGCGGACCATGTTCATGAAATGCCGGCCGATATTCGTACCCCCGAGCAGATTGCAACGGCGAACGAAGCCGATGACGCACAAGCACTGGCCCAGGCTGCACGGACCTACCAGGATGAGATCATTCGAGGGATCGGCCCCAATGGCCACATGGACCTGGCGGTTTTCGGCGTAGGGCCGGATGGGCACTACGCATCACTCTTCCCCGACCGCCCCGAGGTGCTGATCAACGACGAAACCAAGCTGGTTGCAGGCATCGACCATTCGCCCAAGCTTCCCCCGTTGCGAGTGACCATGACCACCCCGTTCATTCGCCGTACCCCCAAGGTCTGGCTCTTCACCTCCACCCGTGAAAAGGCCGAGGCCGTGAAGGAGGCACTGGGGGGAGTGGACAACCCCCACGTCCCCTCCTCATTCGCCAGGGGTACCGAACAGACCTTATGGCTGCTTGACGAGGATGCCGCAGGCCTGCTTGGCTGAAATTCCAACCAGCGAAGAGCAATCGTCGGCATGCTGTCCTGGTGACTCATCAGCTTCGGTATCCGCTTGTAAGGCCATCCTGAACACCGGCCATGATTCGGCCGACCGTATACACGTCTGCGGCACTGGATGAAAGTGACGCCCCCGTTACGCTACGCGGATTTGGCAGGCCCGATCGATACCGGCTTCGGGATGGCCGCCAAATTCCGTTCCCCCTGAAGCGACCCGTCTCACTCGACTCCCAGATATCAGTTCCGCTCTTCTTCAGACCGTGGATACAGGAACCCCCTTCCGCCGGAAATATCCAACGAGACAGGAAGGATGTGTCATAGTACCGAATACTATATCGAAAGTACTGTCCACTCCTGATTGTTCATGGGGATGAAAAAATCAGGTCCGAAGAGGTTTCGGAAGGGCAGCCTGTTGGGGAGGCATCTTTCATGCATGTTGTATCTAGACGTATCGCACGTCCCATTATCAGCGTCCTCGCCGTGCTCGCGGCCATGGGCCTGGGCCTCATGACAGAAGCACATACCGCCAGTGCCGGGCAACCAGACACCGATACATCGATGGGGTCTCAAAGCAGGGGGGGGGGGGGGGGAAAAAAACTCCAGCTTTAAGGTCGTCAGACCTCGAACTAGATAGCGATTCCTCGCCCTCCCCCACCACAACACCATTCGAGCATCCATCCCCACAAGCCACCAAATCGACTCCATCTCGTCAGCCTGCGAACCCCCGGCCGGAAGCAGGGAACCATCCTTCACCCCTGGCGACGCCGAATCCTCTGGCCACCACTCGGCAGCCCACTTCGGCACAGCCTTCTGGCCCGTCGCCGAAGGCCGTAGGTACCCACGCCGTCCAATTCATATCGGATGAGGGCACCACGGGCATGCCCGCCCCGCAAACCGTGGCCGACGGCGGGATAGCCTCCTGGCCGCACGACGACCCATCGCGCCCAGGCTGGACGTTCGACGGCTGGTTCCAGGGTGATGTCGCCTACGACTTCTCCAAGCCCGTCACCAACGATATAACGCTGAAGGCCAGATGGGGGCAGTGGGCAACCAGCCCCACGAACGGACCATGACAGGGCGGCACTGACGTAACGGTGAATTCGCCCAGGGATCCGGTTCGACTTGCTCAGGTAACCACGGGCCAGTACCATTCCCTGGCATTGGGCAGTGACGGGAACGCCTATGCATGGGGAATGAACGAATGCGGCCAACTGGGCGATGGGACCACAACGAGCAGAACGACTCCAGTACCGGTGTCCATGCCCGCGGGCGTGAAATTCACCCGGGTGTCCGCAGGTGGTTGGTATTCCATGGCCCTGGACCGCGACGGCAGGATATGGACCTGGGGATTCAACGATGGCGGACGACTGGGCCGCGGCTCCATCAACACCTCCTACACCACACCCGGCCTGGCTGACATCCCATCAGGCACGGCCTTCAAGGCTATCAGCGCCGGAAATCTGCATTCCATGGCCCTGGACACCAACGGCAACATCTGGACCTGGGGCATCAACTTTAACGGTCAGCTCGGCCGTCCTCCATACGGCAGCAAGGCAAGCGACAACACGCCGGCGAAAGTGACCGCACCGGAAGGAACCGTCTTCACGGCAATCAGCGCCGGTGTTTACCATTCCATGGCCCTGGCAGCCGACGGCACCGCCTGGACCTGGGGAGACAACGGCGGCACAAGAGATGATTTCTACGGCGTACTGGGCCGCACACCTACCGATGCCACCCCCGCCAACAGGCCCGGCCAGGTCGACACCGACCGAAAATTCACCACGATCACCGCCGGATACACCCATTCCATGGCCATCACGAACGACCACGCCATATTCACCTGGGGCGGCAACGGATCCAAACAACTGGGACGCACCGGCGACACGACCAGGGCAGGGCAGGTACCCGGACTGACCGGTGCAGCCGACATCAACGCCGGCTGGAACTACTCCACCGCCATCACCGACACCGGTACCTGGGCTTGGGGGAGCAACGACTACGGCCAACTGGGCACCACCACCGACACGTCCATCCCCACCCGCGTGCCGAACCCTGATGGAACACCCGCCACCTTCACCTACACCGGTCTCACCAGGGGCAACACCAGCCTGCACATGCTGGTCATCGGGTCTGACGGGAACGCCTACAGCATGGGCCGCAACGACTATGGACAACTAGGCACCAATACCACCAACACCGCAACAGGCGGATCCGCGGCAGCCAATCCGAAGCCAGGCATGGTCTGGCGGTCGACCGACCGGCGGATAACCTCCGTCCTTTTCGGCGACAGCCATAACATCGGCGACATCAACAAGCAAGCCGACGGATGGCACGTGGTCTCCCCTAGACACCATCTGGGCACCGTCACCCTCACCATCCAGTCCACCGACACCACCGGTGCAAGCCAATCCGAGGACAACAGCCAGAGGTTCACCTACACCGGTGCCGCGGCCGCCGTCACTTTCCAATCGGAGCATGGCACCCCCATCCCCAGCCAGCAGGTCGCCGTAGGAGACACCATCCAGCGCCCAGACGATCCGAGCGAGACGGATTGGACATTCGACGGCTGGTTCAAGGGAAATGTCGCCTACGACTTCAGCAAGCCCATCAATGGGCCCACCACACTGACCGCTAGGTGGACATACAAAAACCAGTGGTCGATCCATCCCACGTCGGGTCCGCGGACCGGTGGCAACGATGTGCGCATCGATCCCCCGAGCCGCATTGCCTTTTCCCAGGTGTCCTCAGGACAGTTTCATTCCTTGGCATTAGGCAGCGACGGAAACGCCTACGCATGGGGAAGAAACGATTGCGGCCAGCTGGGAAACGGCGAAAAAGGACAATCCAAAGGGGACACCTCGGCGGATCGAGCCACCCCGGTGATGGTCAGGATGCCCAATGGCGTGAAGTTCACCCATGTCTCCAACGGCGGGTGGTATTCCATGGCCCTGGACCGCGACGGCAGAATCTGGACCTGGGGCAACAACGAAGCCGGACGTCTGGGACGCGGCTCTATGGATGGATACTATCCGACACCGGGTCTTGCCTCCACTCCTCCTGGTGTTCAGTTCATCGCCATCAGCGCCGGCAACATCCATTCCATGGCCCTGGACCGCGACGGCAACGTCTGGACCTGGGGATGGAACAAGGACAGCCAGCTCGGTCGTCCGGGCATGAATGACATCACCCCCAGGAAAGTTGACATGCCCGCTGGAACCACCTTCACCGCGATAAGTGCAGGCGACCGGGATTCCATGGCCCTGGCCGCCGACGGCACCGCCTGGACCTGGGGCCGCTATGAAACCAACACCCTCAGTGACTACTACGGCATATTGGGGCGGGACCCCAGCGACGCCTACCCTGTCAACAAGCCAGGCCCGGTCAGCACCGACCTGAAGTTCACCACAATCAGTGCCGGAGCGTACGTGTCCATGGGCATAGCCACCGACGGCAACGTCTATACATGGGGAGGCAATAATTACAAGGAGCTCGGACGCAGCGGAGAACGTGCCCGCCCAGGACGGGTACCAGGCCTGTCCGGTGTCGTCGACATCAATGCAAGCTGGGACTTTTCCACCGCCATCACGGACACGGGAGCCTGGGCGTGGGGAAACAACCTATACGGTCAACTCGGCACCACCACCACCAACGGTAGCAGCACGGGCGTAGCCACACCCACACGCATACCCAAACCTGACGGGACACCGAGCGACTTCACCTACATCGGTCTCACCATCGGCAGCAACCACTGGCACATGCTGGTCATCGGATCGGACGGCAACGTCTACGGTTTTGGCCGAAATGACCGTGGCCAGCTCGGCAACAACAGCGTCAACGCCAACAACACAGAGACACCACCCGCAAATCCGAAACCGGAAAGCGTATGGTTCCCATGGCCCTTGACGGTGTCCTCAGTCACCTTCGACGGAACGCCTTCGATGATCGTGCCGGTCAGGAACCCTGACGGCTCCTGGAAGGTGCGCCCGCCGGCGCACACGCCGGGCCCGGTGGATGTAAAAGTCTCCTGGTCCCGACGGGACCTGGACTCCGGCACGGTTACCCTTCCCTACACGTATCTCACAGTCAGCCACCGGGTCCGGTTCGACCCGGCCAACGGCGTCCCGGTCACCAGCCATGACGTGGATGACTGGGGGCAGGCGATCCGGCCGGCAGCCGACCCGCAACGCGCCGGTTACAGGTTCGACGGTTGGTTCCAGGGCAACGCGGCCTATGACTTCACCCAGCCCGTCACCAGCGACACGACCATCACTGCCAGATGGAGCCGACCGGGTTCCTGGACCCGTTCTCCGGCCTCTGGTCTCACATCCGGAGGCACAAGTCTGACCCTGACCGCACCCGACGACGCGACCAACACTCGCCTGGCCGGCATCAGCGCCGGAGACACCCACTCTCTGGCCGTATCCAGTGACGGTCTTCTGTATGCATGGGGTGACAACACCCACGGCCAACTCGGCGACCCCACCCGGGCTAAACACTCCACCCCCACCAGCGTTCCCACCCCTGATGGTGTCCGATTCACCCAATCCACCGCCGGCGACGGATACTCCGCCGCCCTCGACACCGACGGTCACATCTGGACCTGGGGCGACAACGGGCACGGCCAACTCGGCCACGGAAACACCGGCGGCGACGACCCCACACCCCGACAGGTAGACACGGGCGACAGCAGGTTCACCCAGATCAGCGCAGGCACCGCCCATATGATCGCCCTTGACACCCAGGGCAGGGCATGGACCTGGGGGGACGACACCCATGGCCAACTCGGCGACGGAAACACCGGCGGCGCCACCGGCACCCCAACCGTACGGGCCATGCCGCCAGCCACCCCTTCATGGATGGTCTACACACAGGTCCGGGCCGGCGGCAGCCACACCCTCGCCATCGCCAACAACGGCCACATGTACGCCTGGGGCGACAACACCCATGGCCAACTCGGCGACGGAAACACCGGCGGCGCCACCGGCACCCCAACCCAGGTGCAGGCCCCGACCGGCACATCCCCCGCCTTCACCTGGCTGTATGTCACGGCCGGCACCGACCACACCCTCGTCATCGGCTCCGACACCGACACCGACACTCCCTACACGTTCGGCTCCGACCAGCACGGCCAACTCGGCGACGGCAGCGGTACCGACACCGGCAGACCCATCAAACCCGAACTGCCCACAGCAATCACCATCACCACGATCTCCGCCGGCGGCCACGTATCCCACGCCATCGCCGACAACGGCCGCATGTACGCCTGGGGCGACAACACCCACGGTCAACTCGGCAGCCACGCCGACACGACCACGCCAGTCATCGTCGATCCACCCGCCCCCGATGCCACCTGGGTCCGTACCGCCGATGGCACCGGGCATACCCTCGCCATCGACATTCACGGCACCCCGCATGCCTGGGGTGACAACGCCCACGGCCAACTCGGCGATGACACCACCGCCGGCAGCACCACACCTGTCACCATCGACTACCCCGACCTGCAAATCATTTCCGTCGATTTCGACGGAACACCGGGAGCCGATCCCTCCCGACAGGCCGACGGCACCTGGACCGTCATCGCGCCACCCAGACGGCATCGACCCGGCATGGTCCCCCTCATCATCCACTGGAATCGGAACGGTCTCACCCAACCCGACGCCGCTCTCGACTTCACCTATACCCCTAACCGCTACACCATCACCTACGATGCCGACGGGGGTTCGCCTACGCCGCCATCGCAGACCGCGGACGAGGACACCACCGTCATCCGGCCTGCCGACCCCACCAAACCAGGTCAACGATTCGACGGATGGTTCAACGGTAGCGCCGCCTATGACTTCAACCAACCCATCCAGGAAAGCCTCACCCTGAAAGCCAGGTGGAGCCCCGCAAACGCCAAATGGACCCTCACCCCCACACATGGCATCTATACCGGCGGCGACACCGTGACCCTCACCCCACCATCAACCGGCAACATGCGTCTGGCACAGGTCAGCGCCGGTGCCGGATATTCACTCGCTATCGGCAGTGACGGGAAAGCCTACGGTTGGGGCGACAACAGCTCCGGCCAACTTGGGGACGGCACGCGAACCAATCGAAACGAACCCGTTGCAATCTCAACTCCGAGAGGGTCCGCACCCGGGTTCACCTGGCTGCAGGCCGCCGCAGGCACCACGATGAGCATGGGCCTGGGATCCGATGGGATGGTCTATGCCTGGGGCACCAACACCACAGGCCTGGGGGACGGTACATCCGACACCTCGGCAAACCCCGTCAAGGTGGTTCTTCCATCAGATGTAAACCCAGACTTCAGATTCACTCAGGTGGCCGTGGGCGGTAGGCATACCCTGGCTCTGGGCAACGACGGGAATGTCTATGCCTGGGGATCCGTCACGGGCGGACTGGGCGATGGAAGGACATACAGTTCCCCGACTCCGATCCGGGTAGCCAAGCCCGGTGAAGCCCCATCCGGTTTCTCCTATGTCCAGATCAGCGCTGGAAGCGAGCACAATCTGGCCATCGGCAACGACCGGAAGGTATACGCTTGGGGATCCGATGCCAACGGGAGACTCGGTCTTGGTGACGGAAGCAGCGAAAGCAAGGTACCGAAACCGCTGGCAGTGCCATCAGGCATGAGCAAAAGCCCCGTATACATCCAGATCAGCGCCGGATCGTCCCACTCCCTGGCCCTGGACCAGGATGGAAGGGCCTGGGCTTGGGGATCGAACGGGAGCGGCCAGGTCAAATCCGACGGGGACGACGAGCCCGTACCCGTTCAAGTCGCCCTCCCACGGGGTGCATCCGGCAGCTTCGCCTACAAGCGGGTGGCGGCCGGCGACAACCACAGCCTGGCCATCGGCAACGACCAGGTGGTTTACGGCTGGGGGGACGACTCCCACGGCCAGGGACCCCAACGATGCCAGTCAGGGGCTCAAGGCCGGGAGCATCAGCGCCGGCGACAACCACAGCCTGGCCATCGGCTCGGATGGAATAGCCTATGGATTCGGCTGGAACAACACCCGGCAGAACGGAACCGGTTCCGACAACACCGATCTGGTGCTGGCCACCCGTATCGCCATCCCGCCCATGGGCATTCCCACCCGACTTACCTTCGGTGATAGCGACGGAACGATTAATGGCCGGCAACCGGACGGGACCTGGCAGGCAATCACCCCCAGCCACGAAGTCGGCCAGGTTCCCGTCGGCATCGAATGGACACTGGCCGAGGAGCCACAGACCACGGACACCGGCAACGTCTATACCTTCGAGCGTTACGGGATACTGCCGAATGCCGGTAGAGGGGGAATCATACTCCTCCTGCTGATCGGTCTTCTGACCATGGCGGCCATCGCCGCCCAACGCAAACATCGAACGCAGCCGGAGGCATGAGGTGATCAGGATGGATATGTGGTGAGGAAGGGCAATGTGCCGTATCAGCAGCACGGCGTCACCGCGAATCCGCGGTTCCACGAATTCATCCTGTTATTCAGGATTTCTCTCGAGTAAGCGGCCATGAGAAGGGAAGCTCCCCCGCTTCCCGACCGGGAGGCAGCTCCGCCAGTATTTTCCCCTTGGCGGGCTGCCTTCTTTCTTATCCTTCAATCGGGGGAGAGCCCTACCGCCTTGAAAGCATGCACCCAAACGGTCTCCTTATCTGGCGCGCGGATGCAGAATCAATCGGAAAACCAGGTGCCGAACAGCGGTCGGAATGGCCCTGCGCACCCTGTTGCGGCAACCCTCCTTCCCCCACGGCCGGTCAAAGCCGTGTCGGACCCATCTGGGCGCATGCTCAGAGACGCATATGGGCGGTTGGCGATCCTGGCACCATACCAATCGTTACGGATCGGCGACCATGCCATCCTTCCCTGCCGACGACTTACTCCTGCGAGCGAGTCATGATATGAATGGCCTGGTCGGATTCGTCGACGATACGCTCCATGGCCCTGCGCGCACCATCACCGTCACCCTGGCGTATCAGGGCCGCCACGTCGCCGTGGAGTCTCAGCGCCTGCTCATTGGCCCGGCGTGGCATGAGTTCATGACGGGTACGTCCGGCCAGGACAGAGGCCACCACATCACCAAGAGCAGCGAACATGGCGTTGCCGGATGATTCCAGAAGGGTCCTATGAAAACACTCGTCAGCTTGGAGGTAGTCGGACTCATTCGCCTGGTTGGCGTGGGCCACCATGTCAATGGCGGCCTGGGTCAGGGCGGCCCATTGTTCCGGCTTGGCCCTGGCGGCCGCGAGTCGGGCCGCTGTGGGCTCCACACTTCCCCGTAGCTCCGAGAGTTCGTGGAGCGTGCCCTCCCGGTCCGGACCGCGCAGTCTCCATTCGATGACCATAGGGTCGTAGATGTTCCAGACCCGGGGCGGGTTGACGACGGCTCCCACCTTACGTTTTACAGTGACCAGTCGCATGGATTCGAGGACACGGGTCACTTCTCTGGTAACCGTTCGGGAGGGAAGCTCCCGACCCGGGGCGGGAGCGGGCAGACGCTCCCCCTCGGCTATATCGCCGCTGATGATATCCATACCCCATTGATCCAGCAGCCTGTCATGCAACGACGGTTCCGTTCCCATGAAACTCACTCTACCAATCATTCCCGGCGAGGTGTCTCAGACTGGAAATACAGGTGAAACCTGCCATAATGAAATCGTGGCGGCGGCGTCGCCGTCCACAGGGTGTGTACACTTGTAGCAGTTAAAACATACATAATGTCATTCGGTCGATATTATGTCATGCAAAATAAAAAAAAAACGAATCCGGGAGACCGGATTCGCCCGATTCCTCAGAGAAGAGGCAGCAATGCAAACCATGTTGCACCTGGCAACCACCGAGCGGGTCCTGGTCGCCGCCGGCGAGACCGCCAAGCTCAACACCACACAATTGGGCATCAGTCTGATCTTCAGCCTGGTGGTGCTCATATTCCTGGTGACCGTCGTCAAACTCCATCCCTTCGTATCCCTCCTGGCGGCCGGACTGGTGGTAGGCATCGGGTCAGGCTATGGACCCATGGCAACGCTGACCAGTTTCACCGGCGAGTTCGGCAACACCATGGGATCAGTGGGCATCCTGATAGGCCTGGGTGCCATGATCGGCAAGGTGCTCATGGATACCGGCGCCACCGACCAGGTGGTCAACACCCTGGTATCCAAATCCTCCGCAGCCTCCATACCCTGGATCATGGCCCTGATAGGAGCGCTGATCGGCCTCCCCATGTTCTTCGAGGTAGGCCTGGTCATCCTGGTGCCGGTCATCATCCTGGTGGCCCAACGCACCAAACTGCCACTGATGCGCGTTGCGATTCCCACCCTGGCGGGCCTGTCGATCATGCACGCCTGCGTGCCACCCCATCCCGGCCCGCTGGCCGCCCTGAGCCAGTTCAAGGAAACCGGCAATGTGGGGTTGACCATGATGTTCGGCATCCCCTTCGCCCTGATCACCCTGGTCCTGGTCGGCCCCCTCTTCTCCCGGGTGGCCGCCCGGTGGGTCCCGGTCGAGGCACCTGCCGACTTCGTGGTCAAAAGCGATGAAGCCGGCAAGGAGGAGACCAGACTTCCCTCATTCGGCATTTCCGTCTGCTGCATCCTTCTTCCCGCCGTCCTCATGCTCCTCACTTCGATCTTCGAAATCGCCCTGCCCGGATTCAAGGACCGCACGGACGGATTCGCCCAGACCATCAACTTCATCGGCAACCCCGTCATGGCCCTGGCCATCGCCCTGATCGTTTCCATGCTGGTACTCAAGGCCGCCTCCGGTATTTCCTGGAAGACCGTCAACGATTCCCTGGGCGCATCCCTACCCGCAGTGGCCGGCATCCTCCTGATCGTCGGCGCAGGTGGGGGCTTCAAAGGAGTCCTGGTCGCCACGGGCATCGGCAAGATCATCGGCAACTTCGTGGAGACCTCAAGCATCTCCATCTTCCTGTTGGGCTGGCTGATCGCGGTCTTCGTCCGTGTCGCCACCGGCTCGGCCACCGTCTCCATCCTGACCACGGCCGGCATACTCAGCAACGCCATGACCATGATGCATGCCACCCCGATGGCCACCACCCTCCTGGTGATCGCCATCGGTGCCGGGTCCATATTCCTCTCCCACCTGAACGACGCCGGCTTCTGGCTTATCAAGGAATACTTCGGTCTGAGCGTGGGCGAGACCCTGAAGACCTGGTCGGTTCTGGAGTGCCTCCTCTCGGTGGTGGTCCTGGTCCTGGTCATGATCGCCAGCATCTTCATCCCCATCGCCGGCTGAGCTCCAGCCCCTCACCCAACCATTGAAAGGACACATATGGTAGACACACTCTCAACGAACGCCGAGGGGTTCGACGAGCACTCGATCCCCTCGGCCGTGGAAAACACGGTTCCCCCGGATTATTTCAAGGACCACACGCCGATCCTTGTCATCATGTGGGTTTCCGGTTGCGGCAAGACCACGATGAACACCCACCTGAGCGAGAAACTGGGCTGGGACATGGCCGAGGCCGATGACTTCCATCCCCGGGCCAATATCGACAAGATGGCCCATGGGATTCCACTGAACGACGATGATCGCTGGCCCTGGCTCGACAAGATCCACGCTTGGATCCAGGACCACATGGAGAGGAAGGTGCCCGGCACCGTCACCTGCTCCGCCCTGAAGCGGTCCTATCGTGACAGGATCCGGATGCCGGGCGTAGTCTTCATCCATCTGAGCGGGGACTACGACTCCATCATGGAACGGCTCTCACACCGCCAGGGGCACTTCATGAAGCCCCAGATGCTCAAGTCGCAGTTCGAGACCCTGGAACCTCTGGGCAAGGACGAGATCCACCTGACCATCGACGTGGGGCTGCGCATGGCCCCCGAAATCGAGGCCGAGGAGGTCATCGACACCCTGGGACTGCAATGCGATGTCGAGACCCACACGGAGCAGGTCAGGGCCGAGCGCGCCCGCCAGGCGGCTCGGAAATCCCGGCAGCGATGAGCAGCGATCTCAAGAAACCAGGGGAGACCGGCCATACGGCAGAGCAACCGCGTCGATACCGGCGAGTAGACGTCCCTTGCCAATCAGCAGAAAGGAACAGCATTATGAAAATCGGAATGATCGGCCTGGGCCGCATGGGCAGGAACATGGCCGACCGCCTGCGCGCGGGTGGCCACCAGGTCGTCGGATACGACATCTCCCCGGATTCAGGCAGAGACGTGGACAGTCTCAAGGCCCTGATCGACGCCCTGGAGGCCCCACGTGCCATCTGGGTCATGGTACCGGCGGGCAAGCCCGTCGAGTCCACACTGAACCAGCTGGGCGATCTGATGGACAGCGGCGACCTGGTGATCGACGGGGGAAACACCCGCTTCGCCCAGGACCAAGAGCATGCGAAGGCTTTGGGGGCCAAGGGAATCGGCCTGGTCGACGTGGGCACCTCCAACGGCATCTGGGGCAAGGAGAACGGCTACGCCCTGATGGTGGGCGGGTCCGATGAGGACGTGGCCCGAATCCAGCCCGTTCTCGACACCCTCAAGCCCGAAGGCGAGTTCGGCCTGGTCCACGCCGGCGGCACCGGTGCCGGCCACTATGCCAAGATGGTCCATAACGGCATCGAGTACGGCATGATGCAGTCCATGGCCGAGGGGTACGCCGTCCTGGAGGCCTCCGATCTGATCGAGGAACCCGGTGAGGTGGTCCAGTCCTGGCGGAAGGGGTCGGTCATCCAGTCCTGGCTCCTGGACCTCCTGGCCGAGTCCCTCCAGCAGGACCCCCACCTGACCCACATCGCCGGCACAGCCGAGGAAACCGGGGAAGCCAGGTGGATGATCGGGGATGCCCTGGAATTGGGGGTACCGACCCCGGCCATCACCTCGGCCCTCTACGCCCGCCAGTCCTCGCAGATTCAGGACCCCATGACCATGAAGGTGGTCTCGGCCCTGCGCAGCGCCTTCGGCGGCCACCCCATCGTCAAGGAGTAGCCTCCGACAATTACCGTGTACCGGATGGGTCCCATGCGTAGCCCACAGATCAGACCAATAATGCTGGTGCCCCGGACCGGGTCGGTTCGGGGCACCAGCGCTGTCAACCCATCGACGGAGTGTGTCCGCGTCTCTGCGGGCAGGCCTTCGTTGTGGCAGGGGTGGGGAATCAGTCCTGCTTGATCTCGGACTTGTCTCCGGCCCAGAGGGTGTGGAAGACACCGGGCTGGTCCACGCGCCCATAGGTGTGGGCACCGAAGAGGTCGCGCTGGCCCTGGATCAGGGCTGCAGGCAGGCGCCTCGAACGCGGGCCGTCATAGTAGGAGAGGGAGCTGGCGAAGACCGGGATGGGAATGCCGGCCTGGGTGGCGCGGACCACCACGCGGCGCCAGGAATCCTGGGCACCCTCGACGGCCTGCTTGAAGAAGGGGTCGAAGAGGAGGGAGCCGAATTCCTCGCCGGAACCGTAGGCATCGGAGATCCTGTTCAGGAACTTGGCCCGGATGATGCAACCGCCGCGCCAGATGCGGGCGATGGCACCCATGTCGAGTTTCCATCCGTAGACGTTGGCACCTTCCTGCATCTCATTGAAGCCCTGGGCATAGGCCACGATCTTGGAGGCGTAGAGGGCCTGGCGCACGTCCTCGATGAAGGCCTTGCGCTGGTCGGGATCGGCGGCCAGGTCACTCAGGATGGCCTGGGGTTCGGGGCCGTTCAGACCCTTCCGGGCGGCCTCCCGGCGCAGGTCGGCGGAGGAGGAGAGCCCCCGGGCGAAGACGGCCTCGCCTATGCCGGTGACCGGCACAGCCAGGTCCAAGGCTGTCTGCACGGTCCAGGTGCCGGTGCCCTTCATACCGGCCTGGTCGGTCACGATGTCGATGAAGGGCCTGCCGGTGGCGGAGTCGGTGTGGTGCAGCACCTCGGCCGTGATCTGCACCAGGTAGGAGTTCAGGTCGCCCTGGTTCCACTTCTCGAAGACGTCGGCGATCTGCTCGGGTTCCATGCCCAGGCCGCGGCGCATAAGGTCGTAGGACTCGGCGATGACCTGCATGTCGGAGTACTCGATGCCGTTATGGACCATCTTGACGAAGTGGCCTGCGCCGTCGGTGCCGATATGGGTCACACAGGGCTCCCCCTCGGCCTGGGCCGCTATGGACTTGAGGATCGGCCCCAGGGTCCGCCAGGATTCATCGGTTCCACCAGGCATCATGGAGGGTCCCAGAAGGGCGCCCTCCTCGCCGCCGGAAACGCCGCAGCCCACGAAGTGCAGACCCCGGGCCCTGATGGCCTTCTCGCGGCGGATGGTGTCCTTGAAGTAGGCATTGCCGGCATCGACGATGATATCGCCAGGCTCCATCAGATCGGCCAGGTCATTGATCATCTGGTCGGTCGGGTCGCCGGCCTTGACCATGATGATGGCCGTGCGGGGCCTGGTCAGGGAACCGACGAACTCCTGCAGGGTCCTGGCGGGAACGAACCTCCCCTCATCCCCGTGCTCCTGGATCAGCGTCTCTGTACGGGAGTAGTGCCGGTTGTAGACGGCCACGGTGTTGCCGTGCCGGGCCAGGTTCCTGGACAGGCTGGCACCCATGGCGGCCAGGCCCACGACTCCGATATTTGCTTGAGCTTCTGTCATCACTTCACCTTTCGAACGACCGCCCGGGCATGACCGGGTCTAGGTTTTCACCAGGCCAATTCTATGGCTCAATGCCGATTTGGGTGGGCTTGCTTCCATACCGGGGCAGCCGTGTCGGGGGTCCAATCGCCCACCCGCAAGTCGTACCAGGCCGCCAAAGGCCACCATTCCCGAGCCGGCAAGGTCTCCCCGGCATGGTGGTCAACGCCTGGCCGGACCTGGCCGTGCCTGTGCTCACTCCCCGTGCTACTGGGCTTTGGGATGCTTCGGAGGCTTGACCTTGCGCGGAGGCAGCATGACCCTGGTCAGCTTGGGTACCGAACGCGTCGAGACGAAGAGGGGCTGAACCTCGACGATCGGGTTGTAGGGGGCCAGACCAAACCACTTGATGGGCGATCCGGCCAGCTTCCTGATGGCGTACTTGACCTTGAGGGAGAGGGCGCCACGGGAGTCGATCTTGGACTCGGGCATCAGGGCCTTGTGAACCAGAACGTAGGTGATCGTACCGATCTGCGGATCCTCGTCCACCTTGGGATAGATCGAGGGCTGCTTGGGCAGTTCCCCACTATCGATCAGTTCGTGCATGATCTGGTGCAGGTAGGTGGCCACGTTCTGATCCACCTTGAAACCCAGCTTCATCCTCACCCGGAAGAGGTAATTGGTCCCGAAGTTCTCGACTGAATACTTACGGGTGTAGGGGGCGTCGGTGGTCTGGACCGACACCGCCCACCAGGCCCGGGCACGCTTGGGATGGTTGGCGAAGATCGAGAAGAAGATGTCCGTATCCAGGCGGCGCATCTCGGCATCCGAGGTCAGGTAGACCAGGTTGTCGGCGAAGTAGGGGATGCGGAAGTCGTTGTGGAGCATCTCCAGGGCGGGCAGGCACTCCTTGGCGGCCATGTGCCGTCGCTGCGAGCGCTCCACCTTGGTTCCCTGGTCCCAGGTGTACATGATGTAGAGGATGGCTGCGGTCAGGAGCATGGTGAACCAGCCGCCGTGCATGAACTTGGCCATGGAGGCCAGGAAGAAGAGGATCTGGATGGCCAGGAAGACCACGGCGAAGACGATGGAACCGATCCGCTTCCGGTCGTGCCAGAGGTAGTCGGCCAGGAGGACGGTCGTCGTGATCATGGTCACGGTCAGGGCCAGGCCGTAGGCGGCTGAGATGTGCTCGGAATCCTTGAAGAGGACCAGGACGGTCAGAGTGGCTGCGCAAAGCACCCAGTTGACGGTCGGGATGTAGAGCTGTCCGCGGGTCCGGGCCGGGTAACGCACCTGGAGGTGGGGCATCCAGTTCAGACCTGTGGCCTCGGAGACCATCGTGAAGGCCCCGGTTATCAGGGCCTGGGAGGCGATGACACCGGCGGTGACCGAGAGGATGACGGCCACGTAACGCACCGTGGTGGGCATCATCTGGAAGAAGGGGTTGAGCCCGGTGACCCCCTGCAGGGCCGGGTTGGTCGTGTTGCGCAGTAGCCAGGCGCCCTGTCCGAAGTAGTTGAAGACCAGGGCGATGTTGATGAAAGGCCAGGTGGCGTAGATGTTGCCACGGCCCACATGGCCCATGTCGGAGTAGAGGGCCTCGGCTCCCGTGGTCGAGAGGAAGACCGTGCCCATGATGGTCAGGCCCACCGGGTTCCGGGGGCTGAAGAGGAAGCGGATGCCATAGACCGGGTTCAGGGCCTCGAAGATGGACCAGTCCCCACCGATGCAGTAGATGCCGATCACGGCCAGGAAGGCGAACCAGACCATGACCACGCTGCCGAAGACCTTACCGATCCGTTCCGTTCCGCGGGACTGGACGGCGAAGAGGATAAGGATGATCACGAAGGTGATGACCATGGTCAGGTTCCCGTTCTCCTTGAAGACGGGTTCCAGGACGGGTATGGTCTTCAGACCTTCGACTGCCGACGATATGGAGACCGCCGGGGTCAGGACCGAATCGGCCAGGAAGGCGGCGCCGCCCAGCATGGCGGGGATGGCCAGCCACTTGCCGTAGCGCCGCACCAGGGTGTAGAGGGCGAAGATGCCGCCCTCACCCTTGTTGTCGATCCGCATGGCCACCAGGACGTACTTGACCGTGGTGATCAGGGTGATGGACCAGAAGACCAGGGAGAGCATGCCCAGGACGGCGGGGCGGTCCACCTTGCCGATGCCGCCCTGCCCGGACACGAAGGTCTGGAAGGTGTAGAGGGGGGAGGTTCCTATATCGCCGTAGACCACGCCCAGGGCCACGATGCACATGCCCAGGCTGATCCTGTCCGGGGAGGACTGGATCTTGCGCCACCAGCGACCCAGGGGGCCTCGCGGCGGGTTCCGCTGGCGTACGGCTGCACGCTGGGCCTCGCGGCGGGCGCGTTTGAGTTCGTTCTCCTCCTCGCGGGTGCGGGCCTTGGCCGAAATCCTGGGGGCCCGGGTAAAGCTCTCGGGCGGAAGGATGGATTCCTGTTCGACCGCCTGTCGGCTGCCGCCGGTCCTGACGGCCTTGCCGGTCTTGGATGTCTTGGTCGCCCTGACCTTCTTGACGACCTTGGAAGGCCTGCGGGATGTCGAATCCCCGGACTCCTCCCTCCTTATCGTCCGCTCCGACCGACCGTCGGACTCGGACGACTCGGATAAGATGGGGGTCTCTTCAACCCCCTCGGCTCCATCCTCGGTCGACATTTCATGCCGCTCACTAGCCATACAGCCCTCCATAGGCCAAAGCCTTCTCCTCTAATGCACGCAGGCAGCACCGAGCTTCCCGCGTATACCGCGACGACTACCGTAGCACCTTTTGCCCCTTCTGGTACAACCGCAACGACGGTTTTAATCCGTTTCCTGCAGGTTTTCCTCAGGGCCTGATCCCGATGCCCGAACGCAAGGCCCCGTGTCCGGCCGCAGGCGCTCACCCCTGTCCGAGTCCTCTGAGGATGTGCGATGGCATCCGACCCGCCGCCCTCCAGCACTCACCCCTGGGCCGGCTGGACCGGGTCGTCAGATTCCGTAGACCCTCCTGGTGGTTTCCCTGGTGGCCCTGGCCACCTCCTCAATGGGCTTATCCAGGGCGTCGGCCATGGCCCGGAGGGTGTAGGGAATCATATAGGGGGCGTTCGTCCGACCACGATAGGGCATGGGAGTCAGGTAGGGGGCGTCGGTCTCGACCATGATGTGGTCCGGCCCCACGATGGGGAGGGCCTGGCGAATCCCCTCGTTCCCCTTGTAGGAGACGGTTCCCGAGAAGCTCAGATACCAGCCGTGCTCGGCTGCGACCCGGGCCATGTCCGCATCGCCCGAATAGGAGTGGAAGACGGTCCGCTCCGGTGCACCGTCCGCCAGGAGGGTGTCGATGACCTCCTGGTGGGCGTCCCTGTCGTGGATCTGCAAAGGCAGGTCCAATTCCTTGGCCAGGGCCATATGGTCGCGCAGGGCCTGGCGCTGGATGTCCGCGGCCTCCCGGCCCGTTCTGAACAGGTCCATCCCGGTCTCCCCGATGGCCACCACCTGGTCGGGGTAGGCCAGTGCCAACCGCCGGACCTCCCCGAGGGCCTCCTCGAAAGGGGTATCGTGCCAGGGCCGGTAGGTGATCGGCAACCCGTCCGGACCCGGCACCCCCCGATGGCCATGCAGAACGGCCTCGTTGGGGTGAATGGCCAAGGCGGCGTGAACCACCCCGGGATGGGACAGGGCCAGGTCGACGGCGGTCTGGAGGTTGGGCAGCTCGCACCCCACGTCGATGGCGCCAACCACCCCCACGGCCCGGGCCTGGTCCAGCTGCTGGTCCACGCTGTAGACCGGAACCGGCTCCTGCCCACGTTCCCTGGCCTGCCGGTCCATCTCCCGGGCGAAGGGGACCACCGAGGCCATATGGGTATGGTCGTCGATGACCTCCACCCCCTGGGGCAGGGCCTCGGGGGCAGGGGCCCAACTGCGATTGCGATGATGCCTGCTCATGCCCTCCAGTCTAGAAATGACCCTCGCCAGTATAGGGAAGCAGCCGTCCAGCACACACAAATGCAATCGAAGCTGATGCCCATTCCAGGTATGGCACCATGATTGACGTAAGCCCACTGGCGCACCCCCTGAGTGGTTCAAACAGCCCTGCCAAACCATGGTCATCCCGCGAACAGTGGAATCACATCTGAGGGGCAATCAGCCTCAACAGTTGTTCCGCCCCGATAGGTCTTTCTCCCCCTCGTGCTGATCCGTCCAAGTGGTCATCTCGTCGCCCGGCAGGTAAACAGCGCGGCTGCATTGACCGAACCGGATCACAGGACCCTCCGGAAGATCCGAACCGAACATGTATTCATCAGCAATATCGCCAGCGGTTCGGTCCTGCGGCACCTCATAGAAGAGACCCCTCACCAGGGGGTCTCCGCTCACATGTGCAGTCTGGAACAAGGCAGACAGATAGAGTCCGATACTCTGACGCAGGTCTATGTATTTACGGAAGACCCCTCCACTTGTTTTCCGTAGGGCCATGGTTCGTTGAGTGACCCGGAGAACAGGCATGGTTTGTCGTCTCAGGCCTTGATTTGTTCGTGAACCTCCTGTCCGCCCCTCTTGTGGAAACGATCGCCATGATCGCGCATGACCGGCAGGAAGCAGGAAAAGTCACGCCGAGGCATCAAAGGTTCCTGGAACTGCGGTGAGTTCACATCCCCACCGTGGAGACCTCCCGTATCGTTGGTAAACCAGGGAATCCCTGCCATACCCATGTGTATGACACCGGTAAACTGATGGGCCAGATCATCAAACATGTATCCCGCATCACCGGACCTGACCAGTGTGGCGTATTGCTGAGATCACACCCAGGCGCTACGTGTGAGATTAACGATATCGCCCTCACACCCGTTTTCCATCAGCCCCCATCGAATCCCTTGTTGTATGACCGGATAGATGTTGCCAACAAGCTGGTTTGGCCCCTCGTGATACTCCGGTAGCCGGGAAAATCATACGTATGATATTCGGGTTCCGCCTCGTCCGACCAGGAGGCGTCCACACACTGGTCGGTATAGTTCTCCTTGCACCTTTCCCGGAAAGAGCGCCTGGCTTCGGGGTTGGTCGCAACATACAAATGATTCGGCTCTTCGAACATCGTGCCCAGATCCATGCCCTGCTCAGCGCCGACCAGCAGATTCGAGGCGTGCATAGTCACGTAGTTCTCGGACTTCAGGGATACCTGAGGCCAGACGGATACCATGACCTTCATACGCATCTCATGTAGCTCATCACACATAGCCTTGGAATCGGGCCAGGACTCCCTCGCGAAACGATAATCACCCGTGTGCGACCAGTGGAAGAAGTCGATCACAATCGCATCAGGGGGAACGCGTCGCCGACGAAACTCATGAGCCGCTTCAAGGACCTGCTGTTGGTTCCAATACCACAATTTGCACTGCCAAGTAACCGAGCGCCCAGTCCGGCATGACCGGCGCATTACCAGTGGCATCGGCGTAATGATGCAGAATCGTCGCGGACGTATCTCTGGCTGTGACCCAATAATCAATCTGCAAAGTGGATTGAGCTCTCCACTCGGTACGGTTCCTCGATGAGGAGACGGAAGCAGCAGCGGGATTATTCCATAGGAAAGCATACCCGGGATGCGAAACAACAAAGGGAATGGAAGCCTGGGAGTTGCGATGGGCGAGTTCGAAGCTGCACCCCTTGAGGTCCATGTGCCTCTGTTGGTGTTCCAAGGCATTCGTCCCCTGAAGAGACGAATGAAGCCGTGGCGGGCATGGACCCGCCCCGGCAGGCTCTACCGCCTCGCTTTTAGGGCCAGGCCGCCCCAGATGGCAATTCCTTGAAAAGGCCCGTCCTCGTGAATAGCAGAGAGCAACGCGACTCCATGCCACTCACACTGGTATTGAACCATTCTTCAACCTCAGTAGGACGATAAGATCACCATTGATCAACCTGGCCTGTGAACCGTCGGAATTGACACCACCCGTACCGGACCGTGATGAACCTTCCATGTTGGGGTAGGAGACCCCAACCGTTATCTCCCAGCCTCCGGCTACGGCTGGCCCGCATCCTGCTCCCAAGCCTCTACCTCTACCTGAGCTCCTCCCCGTTGCCCTTCCAGATTATGGCCTGACCCTCAAATTGAAATGTCGAGGGCATCCTTCTCCCACCTTTCACACAACGTCTTCTTCCTCACTGGCGACAAGTGGACAAGGGGATGCGGCCTGTGGTCTCCCCGTGTCTATGCGAATCATCACCCCGCTCCGGCGCTCGATCGGCAATCACTCGTCCTGGCCAGGCTGAGGCCCCGCCAATAGACGCGGGCGGGCGAAGACGAACCCGTCATCAACCCGCCCACGGCGTCATACCACCGCCCTTACTTGATACCGGTCATGGCTATACCCTGTACGAAGCTCTTCTGAATGAGGAAGAAGATGATCAACAGGGGCAGGGCCGATATCAGCGCTCCGGCCATGACCACGCCATACGGAGTCACGGAGGAGCCATGACCGGTCAGCATGGCCAGGCCCGCGGTGATGGTTCTGGTTTCCGGACGACTGGTCATGATCAAGGGCCACAGCAGATCGTTCCAGTTGCCCATGAAGTTGAACATGGTCACCACCAGCACGGCGGACTTGGCATTCGGCAGGATAATCTGCAGGAAGATACGGAACTCACCCGCGCCGTCGATCCGGGCGGCATTATCCAGGTCCTTGGGCAGGGAAATGAAGAATTGCCTGAGCAGGAAGATACCTCCCACATCCGCCATACGGGGAATGATGATGCCCCAATAGGTGTTGACCAGACCTATGCTTGCCAGCAGTTTGTATACCGGAATGAGAAGGGCCATGGCTGGAATCATCATCGTGGCGATGAGGACACCCAACAGGAGTCCCCTGCCCTTGAAATCAATCCTCGACAAACCATAGGCTGCCAGGGCATCGAAGAAGACCGAGAACACGGTCACCGCACCGGCGAAGATCACCGTGTTGAGCAACTGCTTACCTATTGGCATCCTCTGGAACAAGGAGGTGTAATTGTCCAGGGTGAAAGACGATGGTATCACCTTCGGCGGCCAGGTCTGCGTCAACTCATTGGGCGTAAAGGAGGTGATCAGGACAATCAACAGGGGGAAGATGATGATGATCGTCATGACAATCAACAGGACATACGTGAGTATCCTGGCAATGGTGTGACGGATACGGGCTCTTCTCACCAGCTTGTCATGGGCCATCTCTTCCGGGGTACGGTCATTTACTGAAGTCATGGAAGTCGCGTGACTCATCCAATCTCCTCCTTCTCATGCTTGTTGTTCCACACGAGCTGGATGATGCCGATAATCAGCGTCATGATCAGCAGTATGTAGGAGAGGGCCGAGGCATAGCCCATCTTGCCATTGCCGAAAGCCTCCGTGTAGATGCGGTAGACGATGGTTTCCGTTGCCCGGTCAGGGCCTCCAGAGGTCATGATGAAGACCTGATCGAAGACCTGGAAGGAACCGATCAGTCCGAAAATGACCACATAGTTAAATGTCGGCATGAGACCTGGCAGGGTGATGTGAAGGAACCTTTGCCAGGCATTGGCCCCATCCAGAGAGGCCGCTTCATACAGATCCGGATTGATGCCCTGCAACCCGGCCAGGAAGATCACCATGAAGTATCCGAAGTTCTTCCAGACCGTAATGAGAATTATAGTGGCAAGGGCCGTGGATTTGGTGCCGAGCAGGTCAAGATGCTGAACTCCGAAGAATCTGTTGGCCCAGTAAGGTATGAGACCCAGCGAGGGTGAAAGGAGGAAACTCCATGCAATCGAGGCTACGGTCAGCGAAATGATGTAGGGCATGAAAAGGCAGGTACGGAAGAAACCAACCCCCTTGATGTCCTTCCGGTTGAGCAGCATGGCGAAGGCCAGGGCCACGATGACCACCAGAGGCGCATACACCACCGCATAGATGACCGTATTGCGGAAATCAGTCCAGAAATCTGCATTGGAGAAGAGCTCGCTGTAGTTGCTCAGACCTACGAAGATGCCTTTACGGTTGATACGGTCCGTGGTCAGTGACGTGAAAAAGGTCTTGATTGTAGGGTAGAAGACAAATACCGACAACACGATCAGGGCCGGGGCTACAAAGCTCAGACCGATGCGTACGTTGCGCCGAGACAGAGTTCTTTTGTTTTCTTTGATATCCTCCACAGTGCCCTGCTGAGGAGGATTTCGACTGGTAGTAGACATTAATCGCTCCAAAGTACCGTCTGGGTGTCATCCCAGGAGACGGGTCAGCCGTCTGGTTCCGCGTCGGGTCGTACAAACGGTCCGACGCGGAACCACGACGGCTTTTCCTGGTCAGTCTGCCTTGTATTCGTCCAGATACTTCTGGATCTTGCCTGAAGCCTTGGAAAGGGAGGCCGAGATATCGTCATCGGTGCGGGCGGTATTCTGAGAGACGGAATCAAGGGTTGCGGCGATATCCGCGAATCCACCCTTGAGGCCGGCTATGCCGACATAGGACTTGTCGGTATTCTCAGCCACCTTGGCAATGAGCGGGCGCTTGGAGAGCTCTTCGGCCGTCACAGTCTTGTTGTTCGGCGGATATGCGGATCCGAGAGACCACATAACCTGGTTGTCGTGGTTGTTGTAGTACTTGAAGAACTCGTAGATGCCCTTCTTCTTGTTATCATCCTTGACCTGAGAAGTGATCCACCAATACAAACCGGTCGAACCCGTGTTGGAACCCTTCTTCCCATCTGGGTAAACGTAGGTGCCGTTACCACCAGGGACCGGGAAGAGATCATGCTTGATGCCCTTGTCGGTAGCGGCCTGATCCTCCCAGGGACCAACAATCACCATGGCGGACTGACCCGATTCGAAGGACTCACGGGCTGCCGTGTCATCCATTCCGCTCTTAGAATATCCACCCTTGTAGAAATCACGCATCTTTTCGAGGAAGGCCTTATTCTCAGGGGTGTCCAAAGACACCTTGCCCTTGGTGGTATACAAGCCGGAACCGTTGCCCTTCATGAAGGGTGCCCAACCTGCATCAGGCAGGGCGAGACCATACTGGGAGCCATCCGATTTGGTCAGTTTCTTGGCGACATCGAGCAACTGGTCCCAAGTCTGGGGGTAGTCCTTATCGGTCAGACCAGCAGCATTCCACATGTCGGTGTTGTACCAGACGGTAGTAGGCGCGTAGCCCATCGGAACCGCGCACTGCTGCTTCTTACCGTCGATGCTGAATTCAGTTTGGGCCGTCACGTTCGGCAGATAGTCCTTGGTTCCATTGGCGGGATCATCATAGAAATCCTGTACACACTGGAAGGTACCATCGATGGACCAGCCCTGGCCGTTGTCGGCACCAGTGGTGACAAAGTCAGGCCCGTCACCGGAAGTGACCTTGGTAACCATGGTCTCACCGATGGTGCTCCAGGGCTGAAGCTGGGCGTCGATATGGTACTGCTTCTGCGACTTGTTGAAGTTGTCGACAATCTTCTTCAAGGTCTTGCCGTCTGCCTCCGAGAAGCCGTGCCACATCACAATGTTGGTCACACCATCCTTGCCTTCGGCGCCATTGCTGCCGGAGCCACAGGCGGAGAGCCAGACGGTGCTCAATGTGGCCACAGCCACTGCAGCTACTGCCGCTTTCCTCATTATCTTCATCTTCTTTTCCTTTCCACCAAGGATGTTCACAAAGCAATCAGGAAGCGGAAACCTCATATCTCCCTGAGCCGGGTCCATTTGATTCCCTGGTTGAGTCATGCTCCTTCACATGTGGATGTAGCCGACTTCTTTGTAAACTCACATTTATAACGTTGCAAAATAAATAATAGCAGTAATTATAACGATGTACAAGTTACGTGGCCGAGTGGCTAATACCAACCTCTTCCATCCGTTTTCCCAGATGTCGGATTCTCATTCCTGAACCGTCATCCCCCTCAGTGGGAGCCGTCAGGCGGAAGAATTGTCGTGCTAAGCGGTGTCCACCGGTCATCAGGAAGGGGGATCCCAAAATCGGGTCCGTCATCAGTCCATGTCACCACTCCGACACGGGCATGCCGGTTGGGATCGAACAGGGGATCACCTTCTATATGGGTGTAGTTTCGGGCGTGATAAATCATCAGATCCCTGCTGCCATCCTCACTGACCGTAAAGGAGTTATGCCCCGGACCATACTGGTGATTGGCCTCATCCGTCTTGAACACAGGCTCGGTGCTCTTTGACCAGGACCTTGCGTCCAACAGATCCGCGTCCTCCCTGGCTACGAGCATACCTACCGCATAGGGCACACCCGTACCCGATGCCGAATAGGTCAGGTAGACCATACCCTGATGACGTAAAATGGCGGGACCCTCGTTGACCATGAAATCGACACACTCCCAGTCATATTCGGGCTTGGAGAGCAGGACCGGCTTACTGGCCAGGGTCCATGGATTCTCCATACGGGCGATATTCAGATTAGAATTGCCTGGAATCGAGGGATCCTTCTGAGCCCAGATCAAGTATTGATCGCCGCCGATTTCCGTAGTGGTCGCATCCAGGGAAAAAGAATCCATGGGCGTGAGGATTCGGCCCTTTTCGACCCAGTGGTCGCTCATCGGGTCGGTGTCGGTATTCTCAAGCACATACATGCGATGGGTAGGCAATTCAGTCGACCCGAAGTCCTCCTCGGCCGCGGCAAAGTAAATGTACCAAGCATCATTGATTCTGTGCAACTCAGGGGCCCAGATATACCTGCTCATCGGTCCTGCATCATGCTTCCACCAGATTGTGTTCTCCTGAGCGGTCTGCAGATCATTGATCCTGGAGGCCTGCCGAAGGATAATTCTGTCATAGGATGGGTGGGATCCTGTAAAATAGTATGTTCCGTTATGTCTGACGACCCAGGGATCGGCTCGTTGCAGAACAATTGGATTATGGTACTGGCACATTGTTGTTTTCCTATTCCGAAAGCCTGAAGAGACATGGCGATACTGGTAACTGTTGATACTCGAAGACGAGCCAGGCGACGGCGAGACTCCGAAGGGATGCAACCGTCAATGAGGTCCGGACATCTTCCTGGAAATGACGGGTCCTCCCATCAGACAGATGCCGAGCCCCAGGGCTACTAGACCGCTTGTCAGAAGAACAGTGGCATCAACGCCCGTCGCAGACAGGTGGCCATCGCCTGCACCGGGGTCGGCCACGACCGTCACATCTCGTTCAGTTCCAAGTCCGATACCTGCAGAAACGCTACCCGCATCCGAAGTGGCTGTGACTTCTTTCTGACCTGTCTCTGTGGTGGAGACCCCACCTGCATTGGATAGAGGTCGCGAACCCCACAAGGCTGCCGATCCTGCAGCCTGGGACACATCATCTCCCGCGTCGGTAAAGAGATCGCCTCCCAAACCGGTGAAGAAGACCACAGGGCGACCTGACTCATCCAACTGCTTGCCCAGGGACAGATGGTAAGTGCCATGAATCAGTGCACCATCGTGAGATGAGGACACCTGCAAGGTCAGATTGGACCCTTGCAGATTCCAACTTCCTGCAGCTACGCCGGAAAGGCTCCCGTTCGGCAACAACTGCAGGGTCCTCGACCGGTAGATGGCATCACTGTTCATACCGGATCCGGCATAGGCCTTCACAGGGTCATGGACCACCACCTGATATGTGCCAGGCACCTGATCTGCAGGCACGGTACCTACCGCATCCGTATACTCAAATGGTGCCATGACCAGCCACCCATCCGCAGTGGTCACCATTTGTTGAACCCTGACCTGATGCTCCTCCAGATTCCCTTCGGTACGCACGAAACGGGTGTGGAAAACGTTGAACACGCAATCGCCATCCACGAGAACCGAATTACCTCCCTGCGAGGTATACACGTCCCGCTGACCCGGCTGGATATATGAACTGTCAATTCTCAGACCACGATTGATGATCGTGTCATCCGTCAGATGTCTTCCATAGACCGCCGGTTTTCCGTTCTGATCCACATAAGGGCCGGTAATGCTCCGGGAACGGAACTCACGCATCTGATAACCGCCCGTCTGGCTCAGACCTCCATAGGACAGGATCAGATACCACCAACCCCCACGATGCACCAGGGCTGAGCCTTCGCCCGAATTGCCGAAGCCTCCTGCGAGTTTGTGCCCGTAATAGGCGTCGGAGGTGTTGGGCTTGGTCGTGTAGGTGGTCCCGTAGTCGCGCAGCCCGGTGGCCGGGTCCAGTCTGATCATCCAGATGCCCCCGAACCAGGATCCGAAACTCATCCACAGGCCGCCCTGACCATCATCCCTGACACAGGCATCAATCATATTGATACCCGTATCCTGAAGACTATCGTAACGATGCAGGTCTGCATCTGCTCCCAGAACGCGTGGTACATCGGTCCTGTCCACGTCAGCGGCATTGAAACCGGAATAGATCACCGGACCCACCAGGGTCCAGTCCCCCTCGATGTCGTCAGCCGTCAACAAAACCATCGTCGACTTCTGATAGGGGAATCCTCCCCCGTTCAGGCTCAGATACATACACCATTTATGCATGGTGGGATTCCAAATGACATCCGGGGCCCACATGTTGCCTGTTACGTCCGGGTTGGATGGCTGCTTTGGCCAAGAATTCCATACTGGGGCCAGGATACGTTGATAGTCAGTACTGAGGTTGTTGGTAAAGGGTTCCCAATGTTTGAGATCGGTGCTCCGCGCCCAAGCCCTGTGCGACCCGAACAGATAATACTTGCCATTGGCCTTGACGACACCAGGATCATGCACTGAAACCCTCTCATGGGAGTCGGCCTCCGTGGCCGAACGTGCCCTGACCGTCACTTGGAAGGAACGGGATACGGTCGATCCCGGCACCTGCAGTCCAGGGCGTGGCTCCAGTCTCGCAGTCAGAGTCACGGTGACATCCTGATCGCCACGGGTGATATGGGCCCCGTCCGTGCCCTCATCCACATTGAGAACAGCAGGGTTCGATGAAGACCAATGCACCCTTGCGGATTCCGTGGAGTCAGGCAGCGTGAAGTCCTCGATCACCGCCTCAGGCACCGAAAGGGCGGCCGCTTGGGACTGCAGAAGATCGACGATGCCGTCAGCGGGCAGGGATGCCTCGATCTGTGTCTGGCTCAATGCCGTGTCATACACGGAAAAGGATTTGATTGCCCCGTGAAAGAGGGCATCCCCCACGCCAGGGTAGCGTGATTGCCCAATCACATTGTGGCTATGATCGCCAAAATCAGCGGGGTTGGCACCGGCCTTTGCGGAACCTACGGCACGGCCGTTGATGTATAGGCGCACCGTGTTGTCAGTGCCGTCCACGGTGGCCGTCAAGGTCTCAAATCGCTCAGTATTCAGGTTTCGAGAGGCGGAGAAGAAGGTCTCACCATCCCCATTGGCTTTGGAGGTGATTGATGTGTATAGGGATGTATGGGTGGACGTGGCCCACGATCCCCGAGCGCTTTGGCCGGTTCCGCCCAGAGACCAGAGATAGGTCCAGGGACCCGAACCATTGAAGGCATCGTTGCGCACCTGGACGGAGACCGTGGCACTGGACCGCCCACGAAGTACATCATCAGGCAGCTTGACATATGAGGACCCGTCGAAGAGAAGGGCACCATCCGACTTGACCGCACCGGTCTCCCCTCCCCGTGCATCGAGAATTCTGGCCTCGCCCAGAGACGAACCCGTCTCCGCATTGGGCACAACCCGGGAACCGGCAGGGACCGAGGCAAAATCGTAATGCAGGGCCGGCTGAGGTATGGCTGCCGACCGTTCCCGAGGTATCCCACCTACCGTTGCATCAGCAGCCAGCGCCGGGCCGGCGCAGGAACCAGACACCGCCAAACCCAGTACCGCCGCACCCAGGGCACACAGATGGGTCCACCGTCTGACACCTGCAGAAAAACCCCGTAGCATAATCGCCACCTCCTTGGCTGAAGCTGCTTCTTCACGAGCTTGTCGCGGAAACCGACCTTCATCTGCCGGTTGTATCGATACGAACAGTGCATCGATTCATTATTATATTACAACGTTATAAATTAAACGCAAGAATTGCCCCTCCCGCTTTGGCTCATCACAGACGATACCAGGGGACAGGTAAAACCCGAGGGGTTTCAGAACGCCATCTCCCGATCGCTGATTGAACGGGTGGTTCCGCGCACGACCAAGGAAGAGGACACCTTTCGGAAAACATGCTCGCCTGGCTTGGTATTGAGGGGCTGCACACCATTCACCCGGTCCTTCAGCACCCTCACCGCAAGGCGGGCAACAGCGTGCAGACCCGGATCGATGGTGGTCAAGGAGGGGGAAAGATACTGGGAATCATCCGAATTGTCGAATCCAATAACCGAGATGTCATCGGGAACAGTCATTCCATGCATCTGGATGGAGTGAAGCACGCCAGCCGCCAACATGTCATTCAGAGCAACCACCCCATCGGGAACGATGCCGGAGTCCAGAAGGGAATTCATCGCTTTGACCCCATCGATCCTGTGCCACATACGCGAGGGGGCCACCAGCCTGGGATCGTAATCCACCCCCGCCTCCTCCAATCCCTGCCGGTATCCCTGGAAACGCAGGGCAGCAGAACCCACTTTTTCCTTGGGGTGCGTACCGACCACCGCCACACGGCGGCATCCGGTATTGATCAGATAGGCCGTTGCACGTTTGGCGCCTTCGACATTTTCCGTAGCCACATGATCAAACCGGTCACTGAAAATCCTCTCGCCCAGAACAACCAGGGGGTAATCCACATCGAGCTCGGACACGTCATCCATACCAAGTTCCAGGGGACTGTATATCAGGCCGTCGGTCATTGAGCGTTGGGAACCATGCAAGGCCTCCAGCTCCCCGTCACGCGAGTACTGGGTTGGTTCCACCAGTACCCGGAACCCCAGCTTCTTGCTCTCCTCGATCATCAGCGATGACAGCTGTGCAAAATACGGCATGGCGAGGTCGGGAATGGCCAATGAAATCATGCCGGTGTACCCCAGCCGGAGATTTCTGGCCGGCACATTCACGCGGTATCCGAGCTTTTTGATGGCCTTGTTGACCTTTTTCCTGGTGGCATCCGAGACGAATTCGTAATCGTTGATGACGTTCGATACGGTCTTGACGGAGACACCGGCGGTTGAGGCGACATCCTTCATCGTAGGCGAAGATATACGACCCGAATCCGGGGACGGGGGTGTACTCATACGACATTAACCTCCAAAGAGACGAGGGCCCGGGTGGGATCGAGTTCTTCATCCGTCTGCATATCCAATATCGGCATCCCATCAGCCGACCAGTGCACACGACGCACCTGGGCATCCCGCCCGAGGTAACGACCGCCTTCTAGTTTGGCGTTATGGAACACGTACAGCATGTTGCCATCCTCATCTTCAGACCACATACCGTGACCGGTCCCCAACTGCCATTGACCATTGTATAGCCCGGACTTCTGCAATGGGTAATCCAATTTGCTCCAGACCTGCGGATTCGTCAGATCGGCACCAACCCCGGCCGGCGCCGTGACCAGTCCGGTGGTGTAATCGATGCCCACCAAGGAGCCTGAGTAAATCATGAATATCCTGCCATCATGAACCAGAGCGTTCGGCCCCTCAGCGATCATGTTGTCCCAGGCGAATTCAGGAACAATGATCTGGCGGGGTTCCCCGGACAGCCTCTCAGGTCGGCCCGGGTCGAAGGTGGCAATCCACACCGATCCCAACTGCTGCCAGGCGTAATACCAAGTACCGGAATCCTCGAGAACGGTCATATCCAGGCTTATTCTCTGCACCGGGTTCAATGCCCCCCCGTCGGCACGCAGTATAGGGCTGGGCCGTGTCCAGTTATCAGGAAGACGGGGATCCAGGTCTTCCCCCGCCTCATCCTTACGTAACTGCATGATATGGCAGCAGCCCGTCCACATGTCCGGCAGGCCGGCCCTGTCGTTAAGGCTGCCATCCGGATTAACCGCCTCCCCGTCGAAGCAGGGCATGAACAGAATGGAGAGCCTGCCTCCGATCATATGAATCTCGGGAGCCCAGAAGCAACCCGTCATGACCCGACCCTCACTGTTGCGATCACCCTTGCGCAAGAGATCGATTTCGTGTTCACGCCCGCCCGCTTCGTCGCTCAGGCCGGCGATATCAGAGGCCACCCTTAAGGGCATATGGGTACGCCCTCCCCTTGGGTCCACACAGTTGCCATCCTGGTCCTCCGTGGCGATGAACATGCAAAGCGGCTTGCCCCGCCAGGACCAACGGAAGATCGAAGGATCAGCCCTCTGCCGGGCAAAGGGAACGGGGTAGATGGTCTGACGCACCCTGCCCCGGATGGATATATGGTCACCGGTGCATAATGAGCCATCAGCCATTCCCCTACCCAGTTCAGCCAACTGGTCAGGGTCCCAGTCGACCTGCCTGGTCGCCTGGGAACCGTCGCTGTACCCAAGCAATGCCGGGGTTGAAGCAACCCTATCCATGGCTTGACGCGCGGCCCGCAATCTGCTCTCTCCGGACCCGCCATCCAGATGCACTGTAACCTCACCCGCCCGGACCGACGTATCGTATGTCCTGCCGAACCTTCCCGCCAAGGCTTCCAGTTCGGAGTTGTCGACCTTGATGATGTTGCCCGGTCTGATATCCTCACGCCCGCAACCTTGCCGGATCATCTCCAAATCCGACTGTGGCAGGGGGTCGTTCACGTTCGCCGAATCATGCGCGTCGAGATTTTTGATCGCCGCAATCTGACCCGTTTGCAGTAGATCGTCTACCAGGGCCATACACAGCCTGCCCTGGTCATCATCCCAGTAGACGGCACAGGAGGAACCTTCATGCACCAGGGCAGCCCGTGGGCGGTGTATACCCGTGGCTCCGACAACACGTACAGAAGGAAGACGGCGATAGGCAAGCAGATCGGACGAATGTGCCAGGAGGAAGGAGTCCTTCTCCGACCCGTCCTCTTGCCCACCTCTGGCAACCTGGGTCGCCAACACTGCGAAGGTTCCATCAGGCAACCGCAGGATGAAGGGATCGATCAGGCTCTTCAGGTCCAGATCCTCCCCGGGAATAACAGCATCAGCGCCTGATGTGTCCGGACCTTGACCGAGGGCTCCCTTCATATCCGATTTCCCGGCTGTGGGGGCGGCACTACTGGTGCAGGCCAACCTCGCCTGGGGTGAAAGGCCGGGTGCCGGAACCCCTGCGGCGAAGAAAATGCCGTAATCAGCATTGAGCGGTTCCCATGCCCCCGAGATTGCGGACCTGACGGCCAGATGCATGCTCAAAGCCACATCCTCATTATTGGCCTCTTCCCGGTCAGTGGGCTGACGGGTGTAGCAGAGCAGGGAGACCGAGATACGTCCGTCCCCTTTCTTCTGCTTTACGACCTTGCACATACAAAACCTCCAACTGAAGTTAACTGCAACAGGCACGGAATCGTTGAGGTCTTCCACCTGCCGGCGCTGCCACCCTGGCTTGTACATTTCATCCGCGGAGTGATAGTGTTTCTAACGATATAAATTATACATGGATGTCAGTCTGAATTCTCTGTATGCATAGAACCGCAACAAGAATCCAGCATCCCGATTCCTGCATGGACAGCGGTGTGCTGCGGATCGGAATGTTTCGATGTGCGCCCCATCAAGGAGGAAGCCTTGCACCAGTCAGCACGGCACAGACATGCACGCAAATTCCTGGCGGTCGTGACCGCCGGAGCGGCGATGTTGCTATCCGGTGGCCTGTCCGCATACTCAGGTCAATCCTCCCAACCGAATCATTCAGCGAATACCTCGGCTCAGAAACCCAAAAGGGTCTCCGTCCATGACCCCTCAGTGATCCAGGACGATGGCACCTACTATGTATTCGGGTCCCATCGCGCCTATGCCTCCAGCAAGGACATGATCAACTGGACCCCCTTCACCAACAACCTCAGTCATGACTACCGACGAGTCCTTTCATCGGTATGGGACTCCTGGCCCAAGCAGTCGGCCACCCCGGATGTGAAAGGCAATATGTGGGCCCCGGACGTGTATTACAACGCGACCATGAAGAAATGGTGCATGTACCTCAGCCTGAACGGGGCCGAGCATCGTTCGGTCATCGTCCTGCTGACCTCGGATAAGCCGAATGGGGACTGGACCTATGTGGGACCGGTGGTCTATTCAGGATTCACCAGAGCAAACTACATGAGAACAGACGTGCCCAAGGTGCTGGGCAATGATCCCACGCTGGATCGTTATCAGTCCTATACCGATACGGGTATCAACGCCATCGATGCCTGTGTCAGGGATGATGGTCAGGGCGGCCTGTGGATGAGTTTCGGATCCTGGTTCGGGGGCATCTGGATGATCAGACTGGACCCGGCCACCGGGCTGCGCGACTACGGGACCACCTACACGACCAAGCCCAACACCTCCGACGCCTATTACGGGCACAAACTCGCAGGAGGCTTCGGCAATTCGGGCGAGGGTTCAGCCCTTATCCACACCAAGGGCCACTGGTACCTGGTCCTCTCCTACGGAAAGTTGGAACAGACCGGCGGCTATCAGATGCGTGAGTTCCGCGCCGATACCATCACCGGTCCCTACCTTGACCAACATGGCACCCCGGCCATCTCCACTGCCTCCGCAGCCGACAACTGGACCGACAGGACAGGAATCCGACTCATGGGCTCATACCAGTGGAGCGGGGACCCAAAGGGCGACATCGAGGTTTCCCAGGGTGGCAACTCGATCCTTCACGACAAGGACGGGGCCGATTATCTGGTATACCACAGCAGATTCTCCGATCGAGGGGAAGAACACCAACTCAGAGTCCGCCAACTCACTTCCACGTCCGACGGGTGGCTGGTGGCCGCCCCCTACGAATATCTGGGAACCAAGATGGGAAGGCCACACACGGCCAAGGAGGAATCCGGCAGATATGAACTGGTCACCCATGACCCCACCACCTACTTCCGCGGCACCCGCAAGGTGACCGACACGAAGAGCACCCGGTACCGGGGGGTGAACAAGGCCGTGAACATCGTGCTCAGGCCCGACGGAAGGGTAACCGGAGAGCGGAAGGGAACCTGGAGGTCCGATCGGGGAGACAGGATCACCATCACCATCGAAGATGACCCATACCCGGCAACCTATCAAGGAATCACGGCCATGCTCCCCAGAGATAAGGATCACAGGAAAGTCATGACCTTCACAGCCCTTGGGGACAACACCTGCATCTGGGGATCACAGGTCTGAGTCCCCACCACCTATCCGATTGACCAGACCAGGAGTCCCATGTCCATCCAAACAACCGACACAGGCAACAAGGGTCCCATGACACCTCACCATGCCGCCATCCATGATCCGGCCATAGCCCTGGAAGGTGGAAACTACTACATCTTCGGCACACACCGCCATTTTGCGATCAGCCATGACCTGATCAACTGGGAAGGGTTGGATTGCAACATCACCAGGGACTACGAAAGGCTCTTCCGGGACGTCTGGCAGAGCTGGCCGAAACAGCCCGGCAACCCGGACCTCAAGGGGAACATGTGGGCCCCGGATCTGATATGGAACCCTGTCATGCACAAGTGGTGCATGTACATGAGCGTCAACGGGGACCACTACCGATCCCTCATCGTCCTTCTCACCGCCGATCACTTGAATGGGCACTGGAATCTGGTCGGCCCGGTTGTGTACTCGGGCTTCGACCAAGAAACGGCGGAGGCCACCGATGTTCCCCGGGTCCTGGGGCCGGAGCCTGATCTGAACCGGTACCGTTCCCTAAAAGACACCAGGATAAACGCAATAGATGCCGGAGTTGGTTTTGATGAAGAAGGACGGCTCTGGATGAATTTCGGATCCTGGTTCGGTGGCATCTGGCTGCTGGAGCTGGACCCGTCCACCGGGCTGCGCCGCTATGACCGTTCCTACCCCACGGTGGCCGATGAGTCCGATGCCTACTATGGCTACAAGCTCGCCGGTGGGCACTGGGTGTCGGGCGAGGGGTCCTACCTACTACACCAGGGGGGTTGGTGGTACCTCTTCCTCTCGAATGGATGCCTGAATCGTACGGGTGGCTACCAGATCCGACTCTTCCGATCCAAAAAGATCAACGGTCCCTACCTTGATCAGGCAGGCAATCCCGCAATCGCCGCCGGCGACCTGTCCGCGGTTGAACAGGACCATAACTGGACAGGCGAGAAGGGGATACGACTTCTCAGCACCTGCCGCTGGCCGGCAGGTCCGTCCGAGGACGCCGACATCGAGGTGGCTCAAGGACACAACTCCGCTTTCAGAGACAATGACGGTTGCCTCTTCATGGTCTACCACACCAGATTCATCAATCGTGGCGAGGATGACTACGAAACCCGTATTCGCCAGCTCCTTCCCACGAGCGACGGTTGGCTGACCGCTGCCCCATTTGAATATCAGGGCATCAGATCTCACCCAGGTGAGGGTGGACCAGACCAGAGCGAGCTAATCGGTCATTGGCAGGTGGTCATCCATCGCAAGTCGGACTACTTCACCGGCGACAAGACGGATGACCAGGGGGATTATCGTGGGGTCAACCACGCCGAGGAGATGACGCTTACCGAGCAGGGCACATGCATCGGCCCGGTCGGTAACCGTGACTTGACGGATGGGACCTGGTCCTATGACCGCGAGACCGGTGGCATCAGTTTGCACCTGGCCGACTCGACCTATCTTGGAACCGTTACCCACCTGCCGGATGACCGAAACCACGACATTCGCATCTGCCTGAGCGCCATAGGTTCGAACCAATCCATATGGGCGGTCAGAACGGCCTGACAACAACGATCAGCTGGGATCCAGGACCAACCAGGCAACCCCGTGACCCGGTACCTGAGCAACCAGATCACGATCCGCCCCTCGGCCCTCCAGACGGGCCTGGAGTGAGGTGCCGGAACTGCCCTCCCACAGATCGGACAGTCCCCACTCCTTGTCGGCAGCCTCGATACCGACCAGGCTTTTCAAGGCGACACTTACCCTTCGCTCTGTCTGTCCGGTCCAGAACAGTGCTACATACACACCCTGAGGGTGCGCGGAAGGTGTCCCATCCGCCCAGTCCGCAGACTCCGCCTTCCACACGATGACATCACCCAGGTAGGAGGACTCATCGGACCAATCGCCGTAGACGCCTTCCCTGATAAGCTCGCGGTTCTCCCGGGATCCTGCCGTTACCTCGATCAGGGCGGGATTACCCAGCATGGCGATGGTGGAGGCATCACTGGTCGGCAAATCGCCGCCAACCATCAGGGGTGAACGCCCCATGGACCACAGAGTAAGCATGGTCCGTTGTTCATCCGGGGTAAGGAGACACTGCCGATTCGCTCCCCGTTCGGCCCTCAGCCCGATATGCCCCAGGGGAAGCATGTCTGCATCGGCCCAGTGTCCCTGTGACTGCAGCGGTGCCCACCGAGCAAGACGGGTGAACTGATGATGCACATCGGACCACCGATCCCATAAATCATCCGAAATCCTCCATAGCTCGGCATTGGCGCGCAGGAAGTCGAGATGAGTGGTCGGCAGCCATCCACCGGGCGACAGGGAAAGGACAATATCACGACCAGAGGTACGCTCCGCCTTACTGATGGCCCGATGATAAGCTGCGATTTCATCACTGTAGAAGGGGGTCTGCATGTCATCCACCTTGAGGTAGTCAACCCCCCATGCGGCAAATTGATCGACCTGGGCATCGTACCAGGCCTGAGCCCCCGGATGGGAGTGGTCCAGCCCATAGTTATCGGGATTCCAGCTGCAGACATGCTCCCTATCTACAATCTGACCAGCGGTATAGGAAGTACCAAGGACGGGAAGATCACGTTCCACGGCCAGGCGCGGAATACCACGCATGACGTGAATGCCGAACTTCAGTCCCAGAGCATGGATCTTGTCGGCCAGAGGACCGAATCCCTTGCCGCCGGCGGCCGAGGGGAAACGTGCGGGGTCTGGCAGCTGTCTGCCGTACCCGTCCAGGACCAGTGGCGCATTCTCGTTGTACCCATGATCCCGGGCCGTGGGGTCGTACCAGGCGATGTCCACAACCACAGTGTCCCATCCGACCGCCAAAAGGTTGTCATGCATGGCCACCGCATTGCTGAGCACCTCCTCTTCCGTCACGGTGGTGCCATAGGAATCCCAACTGTTCCAGCCCATGGGGGGCCTCCAGGCCTTACTCATATGTGCTCCTTTGCATACTCGGTTGATTGCCTCGCCAGGCCTTGATCAGGAGCCGTCTTCCTGGGACCTCAGACGTTCATACTCCTCCCTGGTCAGGGAGAGAACCCCACCATGCTTGGTATGCGGAGAGAGGAGGAAATCTTCAGCAGGGGCACATTCGAATCCTGCATCAGGGTCATCAGAGACCATGGGACGGTATCCGACGGAAGGTATCACGTCGACCAGAAGATACCAGCGATCTCGGGCATGATCGGCATACAGAGCCGGACCTTCCACACCTGAGGCTTCCTGGCCCAAGGCCCATGCCGCACCTATCTTATCTTGGATGGTGACCCAGTGCGTATCGGGTTTCCACCACTCGCGCTCATCAGTACGCTCCAACCAGATTCCCCTGCCGAAGCCGTTATCCTTGGTGGCACGATAGGTGCGAATTCCCCCATTCGGTTTGTGCCGCTGAATCATGGTGGTATCGATGCAGTCTCGACCGGTATCGACGAACGTCCCCCCGCAGGTGAAATTCTCCTGCGTGAAGTCAGTGGTCACCCCCCATACCACTTGGTCATGGGCATGAGGATCTTTGTGATCAGGATCATCATCGGCAAACAGTTTCGAAGACCAGTACAGGATGAAGGCGCCATGACCAGTGCCGTCGTAATCCGGCACCCACAGACATTCCGGCGCCCAGGCCATACCGAGCTGCATCCGAGTCCCATCCTTACGAAGGGAAACGTCAAGCTGGCTGGGACCTGTCCACTCGATGAGATCATCTGAATACCAGATCATCAGATTGGTGCTGCCATGGTGGGACCAATAATCCCATCCCTCCCCCTGACTTCGGTCTCCGCCGAACACCCTAAGATCCGTGGCCATCACATAAACGCGACCGGTGCAGGGATCACGGACAATATACGGGTCACGTAAACCGGTGGTACCGATCTGAGAGGTTAACCGTGGATTGCCGGAAAACAAGGGTGTCCACCGAAGCGGGTCATCCCCCTGTGACAGATCGAAATAGATGCGTTCCTTGCAACCATTGGGGTCCTCAATAAAATGCACCATGAGATACCCGTATGAATCACGCCCCACCGTCGACCATCCGCGCGCATTGACCACATCTGCTCCCTTGCACTTCCACCTCGTCCGTGACCTGGCTCCGACGCCGGACACGACCCGTGATTCCACGTTCACACCGGTCAGTTTACAGCATTCCTTATGTCGCGATGCGACTAGGATTGAGCCTGTGTATGTGCACCGGGTCTCAACCAGGGCGGAGAGTCATCAGACCGTGCGTGGATGGCCCTGTACTTTGACCGTGATTGTCGGCCCCGCGAGCCGTTCCAGGTCAACACCCCCGTCGGTGACGGAGACTCTGAACCGGGTCTCACCCACGGTCAGCTGGTAAGACAGGGAATCCCACTCCTTGGGCAGGTGGGGATCGATGCTCAGTCTTGTACCGCCGGTGTCGCGCAGACCACCGAAACCACAGACCAGCGCGGACCACACCCCGCCGCAGGCCGCCAGATGGATTCCATCCGCGGTGTTGGCATGCATGTCGGAAACGTCGGTGAAAAGGGACTGCCGGAAGTACTTCATGGCCAGGTCATCCCGACCCACCTCGGCGGCCACAATGGATTGGGAGGCCGCGGAAAGGGTGGAATCCCCGGTGGTCAGCGGATCATAATAGTCGAAGTCGGCCAGTTTCTGCTCGGGCGTGAACCAGGAGCTGAGCAGGTAGAGCGCCATGACCACGTCGGTCTGCTTGAGGACCTTATGCCGGTAGATCACCAACGGGTGATAGTAGAGCAGGAGGGGACGGGCCGTGAACCGGTCGAAGTGCCAGATGGGGCGCTCCATGAACTGGGCGTCCTGGGCGTGCACCCCCTCGTTGTTGTCGTAGGGGACGAACATGGCTTCGGCGGCCCGGATCCACTCCTGGGCCTCGTCATCTTCGAAGTGCAGACGCGTGCGGATGGAGCCGATCAGATCCACACGGTTCTTGCGCAGGTACTCATAGGCCCGGTAAGCGGCCAGAAGGTTGAATCTGGCCATCTCGTTGGTGTAGAGGTTGTCATCCACCAGAACGGTGTACTCGTCAGGCCCGGTCACACAGTGAATATGGAAGCGGCCGTCGGCCTTGTACCGTCCCAGGCTCATCCAGAGGCGGGCGGTCTCGACGAGAATGTCGATTCCCTCGGTCTCCAGGAAGTCCTGGTCATTGCTGACCTGCACATACTGGGCCACCGCGTAGGCCACGTCGGCATCGATATGATACTGGGCAGTACCCGTCGGGAAGTAGGCCGAGGCCTCCTCCCCGTTCATGGTCCGCCAGGGGAAGAGGCCCCCGCCCAGGTTCAGGGCTGCGGCCCTGCGACGGGCCGCCGGCAGCATCAGGTAACGATAGTGGAGCACCGACCTGGCCCGCTTGGGGTCCGAATAGGTCAGGAAGGGGAGAATGTAGATTTCGGTATCCCAGAAGTAATGGCCGCTGTAACCGGACCCACTCAACCCCTTGGCGCCGACCCCGTTGGTGATCTGTGCCGTGGACTGGGCCAGCTGGAAGAGCTCCCAGTGCACCAGTTGCTGGGTGCGGCCCTGATCCTTGGCCTCCACGCGGATGTCCTCGCGCTCCCAGAACCTGTCCAGCCATTCGCGCTGGCGGTCCTTCAGATCCTGGAGGTCCTGGGCACTGAACTCATCAAGGATGTCGCGGCAATCCTCGACCAGGTTGCGGGTGCCCTCCCTCTGGGTCTGGACGACCAGGCCGTTGCCGGTGGTGCCCTGGGGCAGGATGGGATGGCTTTGGTAGACGGCATAGCGGACCAGGCGGGCGGAACCGCCGCGCTTGATGTCCAGGCGCCAGGACTGGCCGTCGACCGGCTGACCGTTCTTGGTCTGTCTGATTCCAAGGGCCACACTCAACCGCGAATTGTTGCACCGGTAGACCCGGCAGTCGCCGCCGGCCGCCGGGTAGACCTCGTTGTCGAGGACTTCGTGGATACCACACCCGTCGATGATCTGGGACTTGCGGGGGTCATCGGTCACCGAACGATGAGGCATATCGGCGTTGACGGCGCCATCCACCACCACGGTCATGTCGCGGTCCGGGGAATCCACCTGGACCATGGTGACGGTCAGACTCCTGTCGAAGAGACAGGCCATCCGTTCCAGGCTGATTGTGAGACGGGTTCCGTCATCCAGCTGGTATCGGTAGGTGGTGGTGCAGATGCCGGAGCGGAAATCCAGGCTCTGCCGGTTCTCCTGGGGATGCCTCAGGGGGATTCCTTCCACCTTGAAGGTGAAGTCCGAAGCGTCCGGGACACCCTGAATCAGCTGGCCCACCTTGGCATACCCGTAGCCCCCCTCCGGGTGGGTGATGTCGAAGGTGTCGTGGAAGCCGCTCAGGAAGGTTCCACTTCCCAGGCAGCGGGTGCCGTCGCCTTGGCCACGGACACCGATGTTGCCGTTGGTCACCGAAAAGTTGGTGGCGCTGACCGTGTTGGGGCGACCCACCTCGGTGAAGGCCCATTCATCGATGGGGTACCGGTCCGGGTCCAGGTCGGGATTCTCCCCGAGCCGGCGCTCTCCCCCGTCGTCCTCGATCAGCTCGATCAGATTGTCGATGACGGTATCGGCACCCGAGTCCAGCAGGTTCTGCCGACCTGCCCCCCGGTCCACGCCGACTACCAGACCGAACCGACCGGCGTGGCCAGCCTCCACCCCGGAGAGGGCATCCTCCACCACGATGGCATCCTGGTTGCGCAAACCCAGCAGTTTGGCTGCATATGCATAGGTGTCGGGGGCGGGCTTGCCCTTGAGACCCTGCTCGCTCTTGGTGTTCCCGTCCACCACCGTCTCGAAGAACCCTGCGATGCCGGCGGCCTCCAGGACCGCGGCCGTGTTCTTCGAACTGGAGACCACGGCCAGGCGCTTCCCATTGGTGGTCAGGTGACGCAGCACGTCCACCGTATCGGGGTAGGGGTTGATGCCCTTTTCGTTGAGCAGACGCTCGAAGGTGGAGTTTTTTCGATTGCCATACCCGCAGACCGTCTTGGCATCCGGTCCATCGGTCGGGCTCCCCCAGTCCAGCTCGATGCCCCGACTCCTCAGGAGGGCATCGACTCCGTCATAACGGGGCTTGCCATCCACATAGGTGTAGTAGTCCTGCTCGGTATAGGGCTCGGAACCCTTGGGCAGGACCTTATCAAAGAGCTGCTTCCAAGCCGCCTTGTGCAGCTTGGTGGTGGGTACGAGCACCCCATCCAGATCGAAAAGGACGCAGGCGAATCGACTGATTTCCATAAGACTTCATCCTATTGCCCGTGTGTGACGAAGACGCGCACTGCAGGCACTGTTGGGGCCGTTCTGCACAAGACGAACAAGTCACCGGCATGTAATCGATCGTGATGGCTCGGAGTCATACCCCGCAAAAAAGAACCTGGCGACCGGGAAAGGTCGCCAGGAGAGAAGAGAAGGGGAAGAAGAAGGGGTTCAATTGTGAGGTTTGTAACAACCCCGTCGGTCAGTACTTCAACCGATGCTTCTTATATAAGCAGGCCCACCTTAAGGAAAGTACCCCATAACCTTAGAATTGTCTGTGAATCAGACCCGGGGTTCGTCCCTCCATGTTTCTCGGTTCCCGGACCGCTCCTTGAGCTTGGCCTGCTCCGCCTCAAAGCGCTCCCGCTCCTTGGCCTTGCGCTCGTCAAGCTGGGTCTGGAATCGATGCAACTCCTCCTGGACGGCCTCATTGGGGATCCTGGCGAAAATCGGCGAAGGCTTGGCGATGGGTGTGCCGTCCTTGATGGACTCACGAGCCCAGGAGTGGACGTTCTCACCCAACTTGTAGGTGCCGGTGATGATCGGGTAGGTGAAGCCGGGTTTGTCCAGGTCCTCCACCTCTTCCAGGTGGGGCAGGGGGGAGAAGGTGCCTGTACCACCCATGGCCTCATAGACCTTCTGGGAGGCATGGGGCAGGAAGGGGGCCAACATGGTATTGGCATCACACACTGCCTGGGCGGCCGTGTGGAGCACGGTGGCCAGACGATCCGGATCATCCTTGATCTTCCAAGGCTCCTGGGCCGAAATGTACTTGTTGATGTCACCCACCAGGCCCATGGCCTCGCCCAGTGCCGCCTTCTGACGGTGACGCTCGATCAGCCCGCCCACGATGTCGAAAGCCTTCAGGCTCTCGTCCAGAAGGGCACGGTCCCTTTCGGTCAGCCAGGAATCCTGAATCTCGGGGATGCAGCCGAAGTCCTTGTTGAGAAGGTTGGCCACGCGGTTGACCAAGTTCCCCCAGGATGCCGCCAGTTCCTCATTGTTGTGGCGCACGAACTCGGACCAGGTGAAGTCGGAGTCCGAGGTCTCGGGGCCGGCCACCGAAATATAGTAGCGGACCGCGTCCACCGGGTAGCGGGCCAGGATGTCCTTGACATAGATGACGATGCCCCGGGAGGAACTGAACTTCTTGCCCTCCATGGTCATGAACTCACTGGCCACCACCTGCTCGGGCAAGTTGAGCTCGCCGTACTCGCCGGCCTTGCCGCCCTTGGACCCCTTGCCGTTGTAAGCCAGGAGCTCCGAGGGCCAGATCTGGGAGTGGAAGGTGATGTTGTCCTTGCCCATGAAGTAGTAGCCAGGGGCCTCGGGATCGTTCCACCACTTGCGCCAGGCCTCGGGATCGCCCTGACGGCGGGCCCACTCGATGGATGCCGACAGGTAACCGATCACCGCGTCGAACCAGACGTAGAGCTTCTTGTTGGGATTGTCGATCCATCCATCCACCGGAACCGGGATGCCCCAGTCGATGTCACGCGTGATGGCCCTGGGCTTGACCTCCTTGAAGAGACCCAGGGAGAAGTTGAGGACGTTGCTCCTCCAACCCTCCCGGGTCTTCAGCCAGGCCAGGTTGGCCCCGGCCAGGGCCGGGAGGTCCAGGAAGAAGTGTTTGCTCTCCTCGAAACGGGGGGTCTCCCCGTTGATCTTGGAGACCGGATTGATCAGCTCGTCCGGGTCCAGCTCGTTGCCGCAGTTGTCGCACTGGTCACCCCGGGCGCCATCGGCTCCGCAGATGGGGCAGGTGCCCTCAATGTAGCGGTCGGGCAGGGTGCGGCCGGTGGATGGGGAGATGGCCACCTTCTGGGTTCCCTCGTATATATAGCCGTTCTCCAGGCACTGCCTGAAGAGCTCCTGGACCACATGCTCGTGGTTGCCGGTGGTGGTGCGGGTGAAGAGGTCGTAACTCAAGCCCAGGTCGCAGAGGTCCTTGGCGATGACCCGGTTGTAGCGGTCGGCAATCTCCTGGGGACCCACACCCTCGGCATCGGCCTCCACCAGAATGGGGGTGCCATGCTCGTCGGTGCCCGAGACCATGAGGACATCATTGCCCTTCATGCGCTCGTAGCGGGCATATACATCGGAAGGTACGCCGAATCCGGCCACGTGACCGATGTGACGGGGCCCGTTTGCATAGGGCCAGGCAACGGAAACAAGAATATGACTCATAGTTGCAAGGGTATCGTTTTCGGCCTACAACCGGGCGGCCTTCCATGGAATTCCGCCCTTCGTCCACATGCCCCCTTCCCAGGCCCGTTTTGTACACATTGAATGCTTTTGCCATCGAACTTATCCACAACTGCCCCACTCCAAACAGCCTGCGTCCCAGTCCTAGTGGCCCCTCCTAGTGTCGGGACCATGACTCGAGAACATGTCTTCGGGGGAGACCGGACCTTGTCGCCAGTCAGGATGGGCCATGCCTCCCGCACATTGGTCAGACCCCCCGCCAGGCCGGGCGGCAAGACGGAAGACCGCCCGGGAACCGTCGCACCCCGGCACCATGAATCGCTGTCGGCAGCCGAAGATCTCCCCTCTTCACCGGGTCTGATACAAGTTGGTGACCTCCCAGGCCGGTTGAGCCTGAACCTACTGGTTCGGCTCGGTATCGTCACAGTCCTGGACCCTGCAACCTGCTACCGGAATGACGACGCCGAAGGCATCTTCGGACGCGCCTCGATCATCCTTCCCCTGCTTCCCTTCGGGGCGGCAGCCTGCGGATCCCTGGCCCTCTGGATCTGGCTCAACGGCACATTCCCGGAGACCCTCGATGTCATCTCCAACTCCCACTTCCGCGCACCCGTCCTTGGACGTCCCCTCCGCCCCCACAACCGCAAGCTCAATCCCCAATACCTGATGCGACTGGGCAGGCTCTGGGTCACCTCCCCCCTGTGGACCGCCTGCGACCTGGCCTGTGAGGAGCAGCAGGCCCTGAGCAGGGGCGAAGCTCGACAGGAGCGAATCCACGAACTCATGGACCGCTACCAGGTCAGTTGTTCCGACTGTCTGGATCTCCTTGCCGCCAACCCCCGCTGGCCGGGACACGCCACAGGCATCAAGACCATCACCGGGCTCAAGGCCTTCTTCTGATGCCCAGCCGCCACAAGCAAGGGTCCGGCTCCAATCCCGGCCTGCTCTCAGCGTTCCGGTGCGGCAGCAAAGTGGAATCCCCAGGGCCCCTGGGACCAGCAATCAAGGGGCGCAGGTACAAAAGCCGACGCGCAAACCGACGAAACAAGGCCACGAGAATGTCGGCGGTCATAAGCACCCCATATGCCCTGTGCAGTCAAAGTCATGAATCCGGACCACCTGAACCGCCCCTGGTCCCGACCCCCGCCATGGCCACCGACCCAGAGACCCCGACGGACATCCTCTGGCTCATAGCCAGGGAACACCCGGAACTGCGCCGTTGGTTGGCCGCCAATCCGGCTGCCTCCCCGGCCCTCCTGGAAACCGTCTCCCAGCTGGGCGGCCCCGGTGTGAAACGGTCCTTGGAGATTCTCTTGGAGGATTCATGAGATTCCGCGAGCACTTCGAGCCACTCCCCAGACCACTCACCCGGACCAGAGACCAAAGCCAATGCCCTTCAATCACAGCCGTCCCGTAGTTTAAGACTGCCGAAAACCCGGAGGAAAAGAATACCGGCAGGAGAACGAATACCGTTCCCATCCCCGAACCGCCGGCAGACCTCAGTCCTCCCGGCGGTCTTCCAGGGTGGCCGCATATACCTTCTTGCGGTTGGGCAGGGACCCATCCGGCAGGGGGTGTTCGGCGACCACCCGGGCGATGGCGTCCTTGATCCTGACGCCCTCCTCCTCGGCCCGCTGCCTGGCCATGACGGCCAGGGCATGGTCTGTAAGGACTTCCGAAGTTCCGGCCTGGACCTGGTCGGAGCCGGCACCTGCCACCACCAGGACCATCTCGCCCCGGGGTGGGTCCTGGGCCATGGATTCGATGATCTGGGCAATGGTCCCCCGTCGAATCTGCTCGTGATCCTTGGTCAGTTCCCGGCAAAGGGCCATGAGGCGGTCCGCCCCGAAGGCCTCATCCAGATCCTGCATGGCCTGGTCGATCCTGTGGGTGGTCTCGTAGAAGACCATGGTCCGTGGCTCATTCCTGAGCGAGCGCAGATGGCGGATGCGTTCGCCATGCCGCCTGGGCAGGAAACCCTCGTAGCAGAACCGGTCCGTAGGCAGTCCGGACAGGGCCAGGGCATCCAGAACAGCACTGGGCCCCGGGGCACAGGTGACCGGGACCCCCCGCTCGATGGCCCGCCGGACGATGGCCATGCCCGGGTCGTTGATGGTGGGCATGCCCGCATCGGATACCACCAGGGCACAGGCCCCATCCCGTACCTGGTCCAGGATCGGATCGGCCATGTGGTCCTCGTTGTGGTCGTGGTATGCCACCACCCGCCCCGATACCCGCACACCCAGCCTGTTGGCCAGGTCGTAAAGCCTGCGCGTATCCTCCGCGGCCACCAGGTCGGCCGACTCCAGGAGGGAGGTCAACCGGGCGGAAGCATCCCCGGTATTGCCTATGGGAGTGGCAGCCAGGAACAGTGTTCCACGTGAAACATAGGACGGCCCGCCCTCCGGATCTCCGCCAGGTCCCTCTGGGGATTTGTCGGTCCGGGAAAGGGTTTGATCGTCATTCCTCATCATGCTTTCAGTATGTCCTAATCTTGGTGGTGATGGCATCCATCCTCAGCAATTCTTCGCAGCATCACTCCGCCAGGCATGGTCGGCGTGCCGCCCGTCGCACGGGTCATCCACCCGTATCCGGCGGTCGGCTCCAGCAGCTGCACGGATTCCGGTACCTGCACAGCCTGACCAGGCGCCAGACGGAATGGCTGGGATGCATGCTCATGGCCCTCCTGGGCGGGCTCCTACGCTTCATCAGGCTCGGCTCCCCCCACGCCGTCGTCTTCGACGAGACCTACTACGTCAAGGACGCCTGGACCATGCTGAAGACGGGCGAACCCAGGATCTGGCCCAAGGTCCTGCCCCCCAACAAGATTCCCATCGACCAGGCCTTCGCCCAAGGTGACGTGAACCAGTGGCTGGACCAGGCCGAATATGTGGTCCACCCACCCATAGGCAAGTGGTGCATCGCCTTGGGATTGAAGCTCTTCGGCGGGGCCGACAACCCCTTCGCCTGGCGGGTCGCCACCGCCATTGCGGGGACTATCGCCATCCTCCTCCTCTGCCGGGTGGCCCTCAGACTCTTCCGCAATCTGCCCATCGCCATGATGGCAGGGTTCCTTATGTCCATAGACGGCCTGGGCATCGTCATGAGCCGCACCGGTCTTTTGGACAACTTCATCATGGTCTTCGCCCTGGCCGCCTTCCTCTGTCTCCTCGGACACCGTGACTGGGCCCGGGCCCGCCTTCGGGCCGCCTGGAAGACGGACTGGAGGATTGAAAGGCTCCACTACCGGATCCGCACTCCCCTCCCCTGGCCCGCGCAGGGAAAGGACGATGGCTGGATCCTGGCCACCGAGACGACCGGCCCCTTCATCGCCTGGTCCTGGTGGAGAACCGGTGCCGCCGTCCTCCTGGGGCTGGCCACGGGCACCAAATGGTCCGGGGCCTATCTCTTCGCGGTCTTCGCCCTGATCTCTGTCCTTTGGGATGCCTGGGAGCGCCACAAGGTCGGGTACGGATCATGGCTGAAGGCGGGCATCCTCAAGGACGGGATTCCCGCCGCCCTGGTCATGATCCCCCTCTGGGCAGGCACCTACCTGGCCTCCTGGATCGGATGGTTCAGGCACAGCGACTCCTACATGCACGGGTGGGCGGGCGGCCACCCCGGTCAGGGCCTGACCTGGCTGCCTGAGGGGTTGCGTTCCCTGGTCGAGTATCACCGCGAGATGTGGCAGTTCCACACCACCCTGGATGCCTCGCACCCCTACATGGCCAACCCCCTGACCTGGCCCCTGCAGGTGCGCCCGACCAGCTTCTACTGGCAGAGATTCACCGACCATCCCGGTCTGTGCTCCATCAGCCCCGACTCACCCTGTGTCGCTGCCGTCACCTCCCTGGGCAACCCCCTGATCTGGTGGCTGGGTTCGGCCTGTATTCTCATAGCCATCGGTCTCTGCCTACGCGCCCACAGAGGCGACTGGCGCCTCTGGGCTGTGCTGGCCGGCCTCCTGGGCGGGTGGCTCCCCTGGATCCAATACCTGAACCGGACCACCTTCACCTTCTACTCCATCGTCATCCTGCCCTGGATGATTCTGGGAATCTGTTACATGGCCGACCGTGTCCGTCACGACACCGGCCAGCTGGTCTACCGGCAGATGATGTGCACGACGATGATCATCCTGGGGATGACCTCACTCTTCTTCTACCCTCTCTGGGCGGCCATGCCGGTCCCCTACTGGTTCTGGCGCATCCACATGTGGCTCCCCAGCTGGATATAGGCGGACCCGGAAAACCGAAGCCCCGGTACTTCTCCCGGTCCCGGACCTATCCGGGAACGGAGAGATGCACCGGGCCTATACGGAAGTCTCCTACTCAGATGGCATTATCCTTGACGATCCGCGCATATCTGCGGCCGGAATCCTTCCAGATCCGCTCCTGTGTCGGGTAGTCCACACGGATCAGTCCAAACCGCTTGGTGTAGCCCAGGGCCCACTCGAAGTTGTCGAGGAGGGACCATGCGAAGTAGCCGGTGACCCTGGCGCCATCCTGGATGGCCTTGGCCACGGCCCTGACATGCTGCTCCAAGTAGGTCACCCGCTTGGGATCGTGCACAATCTTCCCACCGGGCTGGGAAGGATCCGGGCTGACCTCATCCTCCCAGGCCGAACCATTTTCGGTCACCATCAGGTCCAGGTCGGGGAAACGATGGGAAACCTCAAGCAGGAGGTCGGTCAACCCCCGGGGTTCCTGGTTCCATCCCATGGCAGTCAGCTCACCCCGGGGAGGCAGTGTCTCCACCGACTCCTGGGCAGGCATGGCGTTGGCCTCCTGGTCGGGCAGACTGCCCTGGGGGCCGACACCGGCCTGGGTTGAACCCTCACCGATCCGTCTTGCCTGTACATGGTTGGTTGAGTAATAGTTGATACCGAGCACATCCAGAGGCTGATGGATGGTTTCCAGGTCTCCCTCCCGCACGAACCGCCAGTCGGTGATTCCCTGGGCCGCCTCCCTGATGCGCTGGTCATAGGTCCCGGCAAGCATGGGGCCAAGCCAGACCTCATTGGCGAAGAGGTCCGCCCGGGTCTTGGCCGCCAGGTCCTCTTCGCTTCCCGACTCGGCCCGGTTCACCTGCAGGTTCAGGGTGACCGAAACCCAAGCCTTGTCACCCAGCTCCGCCCGGATGGCCTGGGCACCCAGACCGTGGGCCAGGTTCAGGTGGTGAACAGTTGCCAGGGCCCGGTCGTAATCCCGTATTCCCGGCGCATGGGCACCGTTGCCGTACCCCAGATAGGCCGTGCACCATGGCTCGTTGAGTGTGGTCCAGGTATCCACCGAATCACCGAAGGCTCGGGCCAGGACACCGGCATACTCGGCATAGCGCTTGGCCGTATCCCGGTTGGGCCAGCCGCCTGCATCCTGGAGGTACTGGGGCAGATCCCAGTGGTAGAGGGTCACCACCGGCTTGATGCCCTGGTCGCGCAGCATGTCCAGAACTCTCCGGTAGTGGTCCAGTCCGGCCTGGTTCAACCTGCCCTGGGCGCTGGGGAAGATGCGCGGCCAGGCCACCGAGAGACGGTAGGCCCCCACCCCCATCTCCTTCATCAGGGAGATGTCTTCGGGGTAGCGATGGTACTCGTCACAGGCCTGGTCCCCGTTGGACCCATCCAGGATCCTCCCCGGCTCGCGGCAGAAGGTATCCCAGATGGAATCCTCGCGGCCGTCCTCCCTGGCGGCCCCCTCCACCTGGAATGAGGCGGTGGCCGTTCCCCAGGTAAAGTCCGCCGGCAATTCAAATCTATGCGTATCGCTCATACTTACCTTTCCCTTGCGGATGTCCGCTCCGTTTCCTGCGTCCCTGTACATGGAGCCGGAAACCTCACACGGTTTCTACCATGAAATCGATATTGCCTTCCCCACCTTATCCGATACCGAAGTCCGACTTTCCACAAGGCATACCGTTTGGCATTGATTTCCCGATTCCTCGCATCCGGGCAGCCGGTCGGTTGTGTTATCCCCGCAAGGAATGTCCGCCATGACTGACGAACACGGGTCCGCCTTGTTAGAGTGTGAGTCGGTTTTGCATTACTCGAACTTCAACGGACGGGACGGCCTCACACATGGGTGTCATCAACTGGCTCTTGAACCTGCTCAAGGACCCTCGCAGCGCCATCGCCGGATGGATCGCCATGGGCCTGGGGCCTACCTATGCGTTCATCTTCCTGATTATCTTCGTCGAGACCGGCGTGGTCTTCATGCCTTTCCTGCCCGGGGACTCCCTTCTCTTTGCGGCCGGTGTCTTCGCCCACGACCCCTCCAGCGGTCTCAAGCTGGATGTCCTCCTGCCCATCGTATGGCTGGCCCCCATCGTCGGCGACCAGAGCAACTATTTCATCGGGCACTTCTTCGGGCGGGCCATCGTCCGTTCCGGTAGGGTCAGGTCACTGACACCTGAGCGGATCGCCAGAACCGAGAACCTGATCGACAAGTGGGGTCCGTTGGCCGTCGTCCTGGGCCGTTTCCTTCCTTTCATCAGGACCTTCATGCCCTTCATCTCCGGCATTTCGGGTATGAAGTGGCGGCGTTTCACGCCCTTCAGCGTTCTGGGCGGCCTGGTCTGGTCCACCGTCTTCACCCTCCTGGGCTTCTTCTTCGGTGGTATTCCGGCCGTTCAGGAGCACTTCGAGCTGGTCGTCATCTTCATTCTGGTCATCTCCGTCCTGCCCACCGTCATCGGCCTCATCAGGGCCAGGTTCGGCAGGAAGGGCAAGGAGACCGAGGCCGACGAAAAGGAAGAGACAGAGGAGGCGGTAAACCGGATGGAGTGACACCCGACTTCCCGCGCTGTAATTATAGGGAGGCTACTCACGCGCCGGCATGGGCCCCTTCACAAGGAAGAACCGCAGACATGCAGACGGGAACCCTCCTTATCCGCCGCCCCTCCCCGTATTGAATTGCGTTTGGGAGGGCCCCGCGCTAAAGTATCATCTGTTGTTCGGCTATGGTCGGGCAACGCCTGGGGCTGTAGCTCAGTTGGTAGAGCGCTTCGTTCGCATCGAAGAGGTCGGGGTTTCGACTACCCTCAGCTCCACAGGTCCATCGACCATCTAACCTGTGCTTGTCTGTTTCCCTGAATGCGCCTGGTACAAATGACGCCTGCAGATCCTCAATGCGGCCCGCAGACGTCTTTCACCTCTTCGCGTCGGCAGCTTGGGCTTTCCTGTTAGGAAATCTTGCCATCCGTGTCATAGGTGGCGCTACGCTGGAATGAGTTGTCGGGACTGTGCAAGAGCAGCTCAACGGTCGGGTGATCGAACCCCTCCTGTTGAAGCGAGAGCGCCAGGGCTTTCATGGTCGGCTCGAATGCGTCCATGATCGCATCCGTCATATCTACACCAGAGCTGTCTGATTCATCACTGGATGAATCTTCATAGGTTATATCCATAACCAGCTTCTGGTCGCCACCGTCCTTCAGCTCGACAGCGTATCCATCCTCGTTGCCCTGTTCCTTCTGTTTCCTTAGCTCTTTCGTGGCTTGCCTGCCACGCGGAGAGTGGTCGAGCCAGTCCTGAATGCTCTTGTAATGCTTGGATGTCCCCGATTGTGTATCGGCGGAACCATCGCCTTCATCCGTAGGCGCAGAATACTGCGATTGTGCCTGACTCTGTGCATCCGAGACAAGACGATCAACGAAGTGCACCCCTTCCACCACCAGCAGAATCGAAACAATCCCGATGACGATGGAGACGATCAAGGCGGCGATCGACAAGCCCCTGCCTTTTTCCCGCCCGTCCTTGCGCAAGGTGAAAAGACTGACGATTGACAGGATCAGGCCAACCGGCCATAAAAGAACGGCGGTAATGATGGCCGCGATCGACAGGCCACTGTAGGACTCATCCGTGGAGCCCTGCCCATAAAACGGCTGCTGATAACCCTGGGGCTGATATTGGGGGGCGAAGGGCTGGCCCTGCGGCATGGGGGCACCCGGAATCGGTTGGGCCGGAGGCATTCCCGGGGTCGGTTGACCCGGCATGGACCCAGAAGGCTGTGCCTGCGGGCTGTTGTAATACTGCGTCTGCTGCCGGCCCGGAGTCGGGGTTGCTCCATAGTCCGGCCGACCATAGGTCTGAGCAGGCTGCTCCGGCACCGCAGCCGGCGGCTCATAAGGCGTGCCCGGCATCGGATTGTCCGGGGTGGGATCTGCCTGCCGCCTGTATCCCGACTGTCCCGCACCCGAGAGCCGGTCATTCTCAGAGTCCCGGTTGTCCGGACCCGGACCATTGAACCCGGGAGTACCTGTATTCTGCGCATCGTCGCTCATAATCATTCTCTCTTCCCGGGGCACACTTCAGCCGGTATATACCATCAATGACTTGTCAAGAGTTATATACTGCGATATCCAATACTCTCCAGGAAATACTACCATCCCGGAACCGCGAGGACGACGGCCGAACCCATATCTCATTCGAGTCGGGGCTACGGCCCTGAATCCCATATGATCACGACGTCGCAAGGATTGTTCCGCGGCTGGACCAGGACCGTCTTCCGAACACTCCTAGGCGATGAACTCCAGACCGTTGGTCAGATCGCAGATGGGGTCGATTGCAGCATGTTCGGAATACCGAAGGCCGCTCTCCCGGTCCTCGCCATCATCCTGTCCATTGTCATCGGCAGTCTGGGAATAGGACTGATCAATAAGATCCGGTATATGATTCTCAAAGAAATCCACCGTGCTGTGGAACACCACGACGAATATGATGACGTTGAACAGGAATACCAGCAGGGAGATTCCCAAGGCGACAAGGGACAGGATCCTACTGGTCCTGTTCTCGCGGCCGGATGAGAGGCAAACGCTGATGATGGAAACCATCAGACCGATGGGCCAGAAGAGGATGGCCAGAATCAAGGATGCGATGGCCAGACCACTCGCCTTGCCGCTGTCCTGCTGAATCGGCGGGGCCATTTGCGGGAACTGACCCGCATACGGGTTCTGGGCCATATACGGATTCGGAGCAGGGTATGGCGCCGGTGCAGGATAGGCCTGCCCTCCAGGGATGGGATTCTGCCCACCCTGCGGTCCTCCGAACTGCGAAGCGGGAGGTTGTGCACCGAATTGTGGAACCTCGGGCTGAGGCTGCACGCCTACTGGAACAGCACCAGGTAGGGGGGTGAACTGTGGCCCAACCGCCTGGTGGGAACCAGCCTGAGAGGCATCGAACTGCGGACCGGTCTGTGGCGGCTCAAACTGTTGGGAATCAAATTGAGAACCAGCCTGCGAAGCATCATACGCCGGGTCGGCACGCTGGGGGCCGAACTGATAGCCCTCCGGTGAATCTGCCGATTGGGGGGCCACGGATTGAGGATCCGTCTCAGCAGTACCCGGCTGCGAATCGGTATGCAAGGCAGCGGGCTGGGCATCGACCCGGGAAGGATCGGACTGCTGGCCCGCCTGGGGCGTATCAGATCGGGAAACCGACGAATCGGTACCGATCACAGCAACCTCTTGGGGCTCCTCACCGATAGGGGATGACGGGGAGTCCTGTCCAGCTTCGCTCTCAACTGTCTGCCCATCCACCATGACAACGAAATCAGTGCTTGGCTCCGGAGTCTGATCGGAGGGGGCCGCCGAGGCCTGGCCGGGGGCAACCCCAGCCTGGTCCTCACCTATTACAGGATTGGGATCCTGGGGGTCGTGGTTCGGGTCAGTATTCATCAGCATCTCTTTCTTCCAGTGCTCCGACAGGAATCCCGATCAGGACACCTTCTCGTGGTCATCAAGGGTATCAGTTATGCGTCCGGGAGCCCCCACCAGTCGTAGACTCATCTGAACGCCCGGATGCCCACAGTCAGGATTGCCGACCGTCTCGCCGTGGTACGAATCTTGGCTGCCGAAACCATCATTGCTCAAGCTTCGCGAACCGTCGCCCACCGTTCCTTCTCGCCTGCATCCCTCGAGGTACCGATGCCAGGCGTCGTATCGCTCTTGGGCTGAAGATGCCGTGCTGCTCTGGGCGATATGCAAGGGGGCCGGGTCGCCTGTACTGGTATGACCCGGCCCCCCTGGTTCAATCAGCGACTTCGGGAGGAACGGAAGGGATTGGAGGCCCTGCGATGTCGATGTGGTCCGTGCCGGAAGCCGACGGACCTGCTGGAAGTCCGGTGACGACCGGCACCCCGACCGTTCCGGCGACCACCCTGGGTCACGTCCGAATCCCCCCGACCCAGTGGCACCGTCTCCACGACGTCTTCCTTCACGACTTGTGAGGGTTCGGGCATCAATGGGCCACTCGTGGCCCGATGCAAAGTCATCATCACGGCATGGGCGCCGGACGGCCACCTCCAGGTTGTGGTCACGCTGGTTCTGGAAGAGGTTGTCATGCAACGGAAGCAAAAAAAAAAACCTCACCGTCAGACCAATTGCAGGAGACGACAAGGGAAATCATGCCCCACAGTGTTGTGCTGAGCACATTACAATTGCCGAAAGAGTTCCACCCAGTCGCCAAATCGGACAGAATGCCCCTTGAAGACAAGAACAGTTAATCTCTCGGAATCGTGTTTATGATCTGCGCAGAATCCTCCATCGTGCAGAAGTTGAAAACAGGAAAATCGGTCCTGCGGCTGTGATTAGCATATGGTCCATTAATCCGTGAGTTCCGACCTGTTTACAATGATTCCACCCATGGTTGCCTGTTGTCCAGATACTTTTCCAGACGTACCCCATCCCGGCCTGTTCTCAACCGGGATGGGGACATGAAATCGGTGTATTTCAAAGATGACTAGAAGCGGTGGTCATCCAGATAATCCCGATCGACCTCGATACCATGGCCCGGTCCGGACGGAGGAACCCAGAAACCATCCTCGTCAACATGACCGGATGACTTGAAGATGCGTAAATCGCTCCATGTACCACCATCGGTAACCTCCGAGGCGTAGACATTGGGGATGGTGGAGAGCAGACTGGCACTTAACTCGAAAACAAAGTGGGGAGTCATAGGCAGGTTATAAGCACGCGCTGCAGCAGCGATGTCGAGATATCCCGTTATCCCTCCGACTCGTCCCAGATCGGCCTGTACGTAATCACAGGATCCCTGCGAGAAATACTGGTTGAATTGGTTCAGATTGTATATATTCTCCCCCATGGCCATAGGCGTGTTCACCCGCTCACGCAAAACCTTATGCCCGACGATATCGTCGGACGGAAGCGGTTCTTCAATCCACAACAGATCGAGGTCGTCGAACTTTTTGAATGCACGCAAGGCTGCGGGAAGATTCCAACCCTGGTTCGCATCCACAGCCAGCGGGTATCCAGGTACAGCCTCCTGAATGGCCTTGAGCCGCTCGACGTCTTCCTCGATATCCGGCTTACCCACTTTGACTTTGGCGGCAATGTAGCCTTTGGCCTTCCAACGCTTGACTTGCTCGATAACCTCGTCGATGGAGAGATTCAGATTAATGCCCGAACCGTACAGTGGAACCCTGTCGCGCACTTTACCCAGCATGTCATACAAGGAGATGTCCAAGGACTTGGACAAGAGGTCCCAATAGGCAATATCCAACGAGGATAGGGCATGGGTCGTTACCCCAGCCCCGCCGACATCATGAATGTACTTGTAAGAACGGTTCCACAGGGCCCTTGGCGAAACAGGCAGCCCTATCACATCGGGGATCATCTCCTTGACCAAGGTCGCTATAGTAGCTCCGCACCAACCCGAGGTATGGCTAAAACCAGTACCGGTCACTCCATTGTCCCCGGTGACATCGGCCACAATCACCTCGATGTTCTCGACATGGTGAATCTGGTCGCCCCAAGGGCCTTCCGGCAACGGTACACGTGCAGTGGTGAGCTTGACGCTCTTTATCGCGGGGACTTCAAACATGGGAGATTCCTTTCTGATTGTTGACATTTATATGGCGGACCTATCCCAAGTTGATTGTTCTCTCCCAGACCAGTCAAGTAAACAGCGGATAGGACCGCAAGGTTAGGGAATTAGTCTTCTGCAGCCTCGGCAGACCTGATTACCTCCGCATTGACGGCATGTCCGAACGTCTCCGGCAGGACGAAAACGGCAGCCAGGAAGGCGATGACGGGTCCAATGGCAATCAAGAGCGTCGCCTTGGGAACCCCCAACTTGTCATAGAGAGTGGGGAAGACCCACAACGTGAGGAAAGATGCCAGCTTGACAAATACATAAGCGATACCCGAAGCTGCACCACGATAGGCGGGCTTAGCCACTAAGGACGCTATTGTCATACCGCTTTCGGATGACCAGTAATGTCCCCAAAGCATGATTCCGGAGCCAATAATGATGATTGCCATATTGGTCCTGGTAATCCCGAAGACCATAACCAATATACCAATGGTCACCAAGCCGAATCCCCACTCGCTCAAACCCTTGTGGCCAAGACGCGGTAAAGTCAACGGTCCCACGAAAGCCGAGATGGCCGCAAGCACATAAACGGCGAACATGGCCATGTTGTTCTGCACCAGCGTTGCAATACCCAGACCCGCCAGGATGGTTGGCAGATAGAAGGAGAACGAATAATTCTCAAACGCCTGTACAAAGCAGGAGATCCAAGCGAAAATCGTGCTCTTCCGACTGAAGTCGTCGCTGAAAAGGTCTCTTATGGCCTCTCCCCATGTAGGCTGAGGAATCTTGACATCGTGATCAGGAATCACGCCTGCCAGGACATCCTTGCCGTAATAGTCATCGGCCACCTTGCGAGCCTTGACGAAGTCGCCATGCTCGACCAACCATACCGGGGTCTCGGGCAGGCCCGAACGGACAAGAAGAAGCAGACCAGCCGGAATCGCTGGAATAGCCAGAACGAATCGCCAGGTCAGATTGGCCGGTATCTTGCTCAGTTCGAACGCGGTCACCAAAAGGATGGCGCAGAGGATACCCAAGGAAAACATGAACTGCCAACGATTACCCATAATCTCTCGTTTGCCTTTGGGCAGTATCTCCATCATGTAGGTGAATCCATTAGCCACATCAGCGCCCACTGGCAAACCAGCAAAGCAGCGGATGATGGCCAAGACCCACATATTGGGGGAAAGGGCCTGAAGAACAGCGCAAAGAGCAAACATACTCATTGATGCCAGGAATATATTCCGACGACCGAACTTGTCGGTAAGCCAACCACCAAGGATCGAACCAATGATGGCACCTAACTGGGTACCTGCAGCTGCAAAGCCCAGAAGGAAGCTGCTGGGGTGGAAAACATCCTTCAGATGGGTCATGATGAAGGACATGGAGTAAATATCCCAGGATTCAATCAGCAGCGCCGTAACCATAAGCCAGCCGGCGCGCGATGCATGCTTGGCCTCCTGCCGGTCAAGAATGGCCTTGGCATGATCCAAGGTCTCATAAATCGATAGATCCGTCATTGATCTCCTCCGTTAATGACTCCAGTGCGGTATCACCGGCAACTGCGCCGGGTATTACTGCATTGCCACTTTGCAACTCTGAAATACTTCTGATATATTAAAGCTGTTCGACGTTGATGTCAATTTGCGATATTCAGGCGGCTTACCCATTCAGCAGAACGGCACCGATGCTCCCGACACCAGGAAAACGAAGCCTTGGGAAACATACCCGCGAAAGGCGGCTAACAAGTGATGGTTAATGCAACGTGGAATGATTTGGACAGACGGGCCATCAATATGGCCAAGGCCCTGACGGCTGACGCTGTGGAACAGGCAGGTAACGGACATCCCGGTTCGGCAATTTCATTGGCGCCGATCGTCTACACCCTCTATCAAAGGTATATCCGGCATGACCCCGCCGATCCGGACTGGCCGGGACGGGATAGATTCATCCTGTCAGGAGGGCACGCCTCGCTGGCTCAATATCTTCAGCTCTACCTGTCGGGATACGGTCTGACATTGGATGACCTGATGAACTATCGGGCGGACGCCCGGACCAGGACCCCCGGCCACCCTGAATTGGGGGTGACACCCGGATTGGAAATGACAACCGGACCGTTGGGACAGGGACTGGCTTCAGCGGTTGGCTTCGCGTGTGGGCAAAGGTACGAACGCGGCCTTCTGGACCCCTATGCGGCGCGAGATGCATCGCCGTTCGATCATAGGGTGTGGGTGGTTTGCGGGGAGGGGGACCTGGAGGAGGGGGTAACGTCCGAAGCCTGCTCCTTGGCCGGAAACATGGCCTTGGACAACCTGACCGTCATCTTCGACGCCAACCATATCCAAATCGAAGGCGACACGGACATGGTATTCAATGAAGACGTGATTGCCCGATTTGATGCCTACGGTTGGTACACGGACACCGTCAGCTTCATTCAGCCCAATGGATCCTACAAGGAAGACCTATCCGCCCTGTCCAAAGCCTTGAACAGAGCGGAGTCCATAACCGACAAACCAAAGTTCATCAAGGTTGACACGCTGATGGCCTGGCCCACTCCCGGCATGACCAATGAGGCCAAAGCCCATGGATCTGTCCTGGGCGAGAAAGCGGTAGCGAGTTTGAAATCCATCCTCGGTCTGGACCCGGATCAAACCTTCCAAGTGGACCAACAAGCACTGGCCCACGCCAGGCAGGTCGGTAAACGTGGTCTCGAAGACCACGCAAGATGGGATCAACTGTACAGGGCTTGGAGGATGGATAACCCGGATAAGGCCGATCTTTATGACAGGATCCATCACGGCGACCTGCCCGAGGAATTTGATGACACCATCGACACGCTGGAATCCAGCTTTACAATCGGCGAGGATGTCGCAACACGCCATGCCTCCGGTCGGATACTCAACACCGTAGCGCCCATCATGCCTGAACTTTGGGGTGGATCGGCAGACCTCGGAGGAGCCTGCATGACCGATATAGATGGCGCAGCTTCATTCTCGCCAGCCTGTCATGCCACCCGACAATGTCCTGAAGCCAGTCCATTCGGACGGCAACTACACTTCGGCGTCCGTGAGTTCGCCATGGGTGCCATCACCAATGGAATCCTTCTCGGGTCGGATACCAGACCTTTCGGCAGCACCTTCTTCCAGTTTTCCGACTATGAACGTCCTGCGGTCCGCCTGGCGGCATTGATGGACATTCCCAACCTGTACATCTGGACGCATGATTCGATCGCACTCGGTCAAGATGGTCCTACTCATCAACCGGTCGAGCACCTCGCCGCCATGCGGGCCATACCGAATCTGGAGGTTGTCAGACCAGCGGATGAATTTGAAACGGCCGAAGCCTACCGACATTTTTTTGAAAAGGGCAATACACATCCGACCGCACTGGTGCTTAGCAGACAACCGCTCCCCAATCTTCAGCAGACTTCGGAACGAGCACGGGAAGGCGTACGCCATGGCGGCTACATCCTGAGCGATCCGACGGGACACATCGACCTTATCCTGATGGCATCAGGATCCGAAGTGCAGCTGGCCATCAAAGCCGCAGAGACACTGGCCAGGGAAGGAATCAACGCGCGGGTGGTCTCAATGCCATGCATGGAGTGGTTCCAGGAGGAGGAAGAAGAATACCGTCATTGGGTTTTGCCCACCTCAGTCAAGGCTCGTGTGAGCATCGAAGCTGGTCTAGCCCTGTCATGGTATCGGTATCTTGGTGATGCCGGTCAGGCTGTTTCAGTGGAGACTTTTGGATTACAGGGGGAAGGAGAACAGAATCTGATCGACTTCGGCATCACCACCGACCATGTAATCAATGCGGCAAAAGCGTCACTGGCCTCCTCGGGAGTGTTCTGACTTCAATGGGGGTCAGCAGAAATAGTCAGCCTGCACCTGGCTGGCCTCCATATAACTGATCCGCGAGTTTTCGAGATGGGTGCGGATGGCCTGGACCGCGCCCTCTTCATCCCCGGCAATGGCTCTATCGATGATTGCAAGATGCTCACGGTTGGAAGCTGCATTCCGTTCCTGCTGGGATGGCAGGAATATGCGCGTCCGTTGGCTCAGAGCAAGCAGCGTATCCATGAAACCTTCGAGATACCGGTTTCCCGCCAGACGTGCAAAATACATGTGAAAACTGTAGTCGAAGTCATCCTGAATGGAAACGACTTCGAAACAATCCCGTTCAACGCGGCTTAGAGCATCTTTCCTGTATGTTCGCAGAGCTTCCAAATCCAGCTTATCGAAGGCACAGTGCATCAGGTAAGGCTCCACCAAAAGGCGGCTGTTCAGCATATCGTTCAGACCATGCAGGGAGATTTGACTGACAATGATACCTTTTCTCGGGAATACCTGCACCAGCCCCTCTTCGACCAGTTTGTTAATGGCCTCCCTGACCGGAGTCCGACTGAAACCAAGCTCTTGAGCAACAATCTTCTCGCTAATGGTGTCTCCGGGTCTCATTTTGCAGAAAACAATCTGTTTACGCAAATAATCGTAAGCCTGATTACGTTTGCTTGTCTCCATCCAATTACCTTCCTGCATACATGTTCTCCGGGAGAATACCAAACAGTACTGATGCTATGCCATCGGAAAACCAATCAGCAGGCACCCGGAAAAGTTCCCCTACGGGTGTTGGACGAGTATGACACCTGAAACGACCTACGTCAGAGTTACCACGATCCGACGCATTGCTGGGTTCCGGTCCAATCAGCGACTCCGAGAGGAACTGAAGGGATTGGAACTGTTATGATGCCGATGTGGTACATGCCGGAAACCGGCAGACCTGCCGGAGGTCCGGTCACGGCCGGTCCTCCGACCACGCCCGGACCCCTCCGACCAACCAGCGCCGTCTTTACGACGGTTTCGGCCACGCCCTCTGCGAGTGCGGGCATCAATGGGCCCCTCCTGGCTTGCAAAGTCGTCATTACGAGGCGAGCGCGCCGGACGGTTGCCTCCCCGACGGGGTCCCCCATCGCGGGATCGCCGATCACGGTCGCGACTACGACCACGGGCACCGGAGGAACGACCACGGGAACCCTCCTTGCGCCCCTCGCCTGATCGGCCTGGGGTGGAGGATTCCAGGGACCAGCCCTGAATTGGTTCGGCCGCCTGGCCGACCAGCTCGTCGACCTCGGACGAGGAGGCGGTGACATGAACGGGCTTGGCATCGATATGGGCCATACGGAGCATCCGCTTGGCGTCACGCCGCTGATCGGGCAGGACCACGGTGACCACGTCGCCGGCCCTGCCGGCCCGGGCCGTGCGCCCGGAACGGTGCAGGAAGGACTTGGAGTCCGCCGGAGGATCCACCTGGACCACCAGGTCCACATCACTGATATCGACGCCTCTGGCGGCCACGTCGGTGGCCACCAGGACACGGACATCACCCTTGGAGAAGGCCTCCAGGTTGCGGTCACGCTGGTTCTGGGAAAGATTGCCGTGCAGCTGGGCTGTCGGGATCCCGTTGGTGATGAGGTTCTTGGCCAGCTTCTTGGCCTGGAACTTGGTACGGGTGAAGAGAATGCGCTTTCCCTGGCCGGAGGCCAGACGGCGGACCAGGTCATGCTTGGCATCCTGGGTGGTCTCGAAGATGTGGTGGGTCATCTGATCCACATGCTGGGTGGCTGAATCCACCTCGTGGACCTTGGCGTTCCTGAGGAAGCGCCTGACCACGGCATCCACCCCGTGATCCAGTGTTGCGGAGAAGAGCATGCGCTGACCGCCTGGCCTCACCTGGGAGAGGATGCGCTCGACGGCGGGGAGGAAGCCCATATCGGCCATCTCGTCGGCCTCGTCCAGGACGGCGATGCTGACTGATTCCAGGGAAAGCACCTTCTGCTGAAGAAGGTCCTCCAGACGGCCCGGACAGGCCACGACGATCTGGGCACCGCGCTTGAGGGCATCGACCTGACGGCCCTGTTTGACCCCACCGTATACGGTGCAGGTCCGCATGTGGTAGGCATTGGCCAGGGGTGCCAGGACCTCGTCGATCTGGTTGGCCAGCTCACGTGTGGGAGCCAGGACCAGGCCACGCGGATGGGGCAGGGGCTTGCGGCCACGGCCACGGTCGGCTTCCTTGGACCCCTTGGGCAGGGTGGTCCTATCCAGGGCCAGGCGGGCCACCAGTGGAATCGCGAAGGCCAGGGTCTTGCCGGATCCGGTCCGGCCACGGCCCAGAATGTCGCGCCCGGCCAGGGAATCGGGCAGGGTGTCTTCCTGGATGGGGAAGGCCTCGGTCTTCCCGTCGGCCTCGAGGACGCTGACCAGGGCCTCGGGAACGCCTAGATCGGCGAAGCTGGTACCGGTCTTGGATGCTGGTGTGGATGAAGTTGCAGTTTCAGGCATGACGTGAGAAGTCAAGGATAGCCTTTCAAATGGGAAAACAACGGGCATATCGGTTGACAGCCCGCGAGCCGCGAGCAAAGCAGAAGATTTCGCGGAAGCGCGTAGCATTTCCCGGCAATCACAGCATTCAGGCGACGATTGGTCTGCATTCCTGGACAGAACCGGCCAACCTGTCAACAATACCACAGAACCACGAGCCCGACCAACGAATCAGGAACGCATGCCCCATATGATCAGGGACTTGGAGGTGGATACAGGCTTCTTGCCCCTCCGGACGGGTTCCCCGCTGGGGTACCGATCATACTCGTGCATGATCTCCTGGCGCCAGAGACGGGCGCTGCCGGAACGCTTGATCTCAACCACCCGGCCGTCCGCTGCGGCAGCGAACATGCTGGGCTCCTCGGCCTGCCTGGTCCGCCTGAGCTGACGACGCAACTGTCGGTTCTCCTCGGCCAGGGCCAGGATCCTGGTCACCCCCGCCAGATTGATGGACTCGTCCTGGCTCAGGTGCTGGGCCCGGGTCAAACGGTCCAGATCGCGCAGGGAGTAGCGTCGCGCTCCCCCCTCGGTCCGCTTGGGCACAATCAGGCCCAGGCGGTCATACTGGCGAAGGGTCTGCGGGTGGATATCGGCCAGGTCGGCCACCTGGCCCACGCTGAAGACCGGCAACTCGATGTCCATCCCGGCATCGTCGGCCGCATCCAGATTCATCTCGTCCCGGACCAGGGCCTGGGCACAGGCCAGGTACATATGCCGGGTCTCCCTGTCTATCCGCGTCATGGCCTTCATCCCCTTTCCCTTCCCTGGCGCAATCCGGTCCGATGCATCGGACCCCACCGGGTGCCCTTCCGGCGGGAACCGGAAGGGAAACGGATATAACTCCTGTCGAATACCAGCCCGTTCAGATCTTCAGGCGGTCATCGGCCACCTGGGCATCGAAGTCCTGGCTGGCCTTGGCGAACTCCCGAAGGGCCTTCTTCTGGGCCATGCCGATCCTGTCGGGCATCCGTATCTGGATGCGGCCGACCAGATCGCCGTTGCCGCGCCTGTCCTGGACGCCACGACCGGCCACCTTGACCTGGTCACCGCTGGATGACCCGGCCGGCACCTTGAAGGTGACCACCTGATCGTCCACATCGCGCGCCCGGACCTTGGCTCCCAGGGCCGCCTCGGACACGGTGACCGGGAGGTCCATGACCAGATCGCGCCCGTCCATGCTGAAGCGGGTGCTGGGCTTGACCTCGATCTGCAGGTAGAGGTCGCCACTGGCGCCCCCATTGCTTCCTGGCCTGCCCTTGCCGGGCAGACGGATCTTCTGCCCGTTACGCACCCCGGCGGGGATGTGGGTCTTGAACTTGGACCCGCCCACGCTCAGGGAGACCGTGGCACCCTTTACAGCCTGCCGGAAGGAGAGGCTGATCGAGGAGTTGCGGTCCCGACCCTTGACCGGCCTGGCCTCCTGCCGGGTCTCATACCCGCCATAGCCTGACGTGTTGCCGCTCGGGGCCCCACCCCCGCCGAAGGCGGAGAAGATGTCGGAGAAGTCGGGCTGACCCCCTCCGGTGCTGAAGCGGATCCTGCTGCCTCCCGGGGCGCCACCTGCGCCGAACATGGAGCCGAAGATGTCGGAGAAGGCATCGGTGCTGAACCCTCCCTGTCCGGAACCCCCGGAAAAGCGTGCGCCCCCCATGCCGAACTGGCGGATGGCATCGTACTTCTGACGCTGCTCCTTGTTGCTGAGCACGTCGTAGGCCTCGGAGATGTCCTTGAACTTCTCCTCGGCCTCCTTGGTCTTATTGAGATCGGGATGGTATTTGCGGGCAAGCTTGCGGTATGCCTTGGTGATCTCCGCATCGCTGGCGTCCTTGGAGACACCAAGGACCTTGTAATAGTCCTTGCTCAGCCATTCATTCTCAGCCATCCATGTCTCCTTTCCTCATAAGTAAACGAATATCGGATAGGAACCGCCACCTGTGCGTGCGGCGGCGGGCGGAATCAGCCCGCCTCGCCGCCGCATGCCCGGGCGCCGATTCACTGTGTGGATCGTCCACGATCACCAGCCGCCTATTGTCCGGGCGACGTCACCACCACCCTGGCGGCCCGAATCACCCTGTCGCCAATCCGGTACCCGGCCTCGACGACCGTATCGACGGTCTCCTTCTTGGCCTCGGGATCGGGCTTGTGCAGGATGGCCTCGTGCTTGGTGGGGTCGAAGTCCTCACCCTTTTCTCCGAACTTCTCGACCCCGAACTTCTCGAAGGTCTTGTCGATCCTGTTGGCCACGGCCTGGAAGGAATCGTCCATCTGGCCGTGCTCCCGGATCCGATCGATGTCGTCCAGGGCGGGCAGGAGGGCAGTGAGGACATCCACGATGCCGTGCTGGCGGAAAAGGTCCTGTTCCTTCTTGGTCCTGTTGCGGAAGTTAACGAATTCGGCCCGCTCACGCTGAAGGGCATCCAGGTAGTCGGCGGCCTCCTTCTTGGCCTTGCCCAGGGGGGTCAGACCATCGTCATCGGCGGAATCGCCGTCCTGGCTCCGACCTTCCTGATCCCGGACCGGGGTATCACCATCTTCCGGGACCTGGTGCCTGCCCTTGGCCTGGTCGCCCGGGGCCGCGCCACCGGAAGCCTGGCCATCGGTCCCCTGGCCCTGCGCCTCGTCCGACTGGGCGGCGTGGCATCCTTTGGGGGTGCCATCATTCCCGGTCGGGTCCTGCCGGCCCTGGCCCTCACTCGGATCCTGGTCGGACCCGCTGCCAGGGGAACCCCCGGCCCGGCCGGACGAGGCCGCATCGCCCTCGAGCGACTCGGCATCATCCATGCCGGTCAGATAGTCATCCTTGTCAAAGGCTGACATATCACTCGCCGTCCTTCTTCTTGTCATCGTCGTCCACGACCTCGGCGTCAACCACGTCGTCATCGGAGGAACCGGAAGCCTGGCCGGCCCCGGCCGCTGCGGCTCCCTGTGCACCAGCGGCCTGGTCAGCCGCCTGCTGGGAGTAGAGGGCCTCACCGATCTTCTGGGCGGAGGTCATCAGCTCGCTCTGGGCGCTCTTGATCTTGTCCATGTCGTCACCCTTCAGAGCCTCCTTCAGAGCGTTGACCTTGTCGGTGACCTCCTTGGCGACCTCATCGGAGATCTTGTCCTTGTTGTCGTTGACCAGCTTCTCGGTCTGGTAGGCGGCGGACTCGGCGGCGTTACGGGTGTCGGCATCCTCACGACGCTGCTTGTCCTCGGCCTCGTGGGACTCGGCCTCCTTGACCATCCGGTCGATCTCGTCCTTGGGCAGGGCGGATCCGCCGGTGATGGTCATGGACTGCTCCTTGCCGGTGCCCTTGTCCTTGGCGGAGACGTGCACGATACCATTGGCATCGATGTCGAAGGTGACCTCGATCTGAGGGATGCCACGGGGAGCCGGCGCGATGCCGGTCAGCTCGAAGGTGCCCAGGGGCTTGTTGTCACGGGCGAATTCGCGCTCACCCTGGTAGACCTGGATCAGCACCGATGGCTGATTGTCCTCGGCGGTCGAGAAGACCTCGGAACGCTTGGTCGGGATGGCCGTGTTGCGGTCGATCAGCTTGGTCATGATTCCGCCCTTGGTCTCGATGCCCAGGGAGAGCGGGGTCACGTCGATCAGGAGGACGTCCTTGCGGTCACCCTTGATGACGCCGGACTGGACGGCGGCGCCAACGGCCACGACCTCGTCGGGGTTGACGGTCTGGTTGGCTTCCTTGCCGCCGGTCAGTTCCTTGACCAGGTCCTTGACGGCGGGCATACGGGTGGAGCCGCCGACCAGGACCACGTGGTCGATGTCCTGGACGGAGATGCCGGCATCGTGCAGCACGTTGTTGAAGGGCGTGCGGCAACGGCCCAGCAGGTCGGAGGTCATTTCCTCGAAGTGTGCGCGGGTCAGGGTCTCGTCCAGGTGGACGGGGGTCCCGTCGGGGGTCATGGCCAGGTACTGCATGGAGATGTTGGTGGAGGAGGAGGAGCTCAGCTCCTTCTTGGCCTGCTCCGCCGCTTCCTTCAGCCTCTGCAGGGCGATCTTGTCCTTGGAGAGGTCCACGTTGTACTTGTTCTTGACCTCGCCGACCAACCAGTCGATGATCTTCTGATCCCAGTCATCGCCACCCAGCTTGTTGTCGCCGTTGGTGGCCTGGACCTGGATGGTCGAGAAGCCGTCGTCATCCTTGCCGATCTCCAGCAGGGAGACATCGAAGGTGCCGCCACCCAGATCGAAGACCAGGATGCGCTCGTCCTCCTTGCCCTTCTCCAGACCATAGGCCAGAGCGGCCGCAGTGGGCTCGTTGATGATACGAAGGACGTTCAGACCCGCGATCTTGCCTGCGTCCTTGGTGGCCTGGCGCTGGGCGTCGTTGAAGTAGGCGGGGCAGGTGATGACCGCATCGGTGACCGGCTCTCCCAAATAGGATTCGGCGTCCCTCTTCAGCTTCATCAGAATCTGCGCCGAAATCTCCTGGGGGGTCCACTTCTTCCCATCGATTTCGACCGACCAATCGGTGCCCATGTGGCGCTTGACCGAGCTGATGGTCCGGTCCACGTTGGTGACGGCCTGACGCTTGGCCACCTCGCCGACCAGAATCTCGCCGGACTTGCTGAACGCCACCACCGACGGTGTGGTGCGGGCGCCCTCGGCGTTCACGATGACCGTGGGCTCTCCGCCCTCGAGTGTTGCGATGCAGGAATTGGTGGTTCCCAGATCAATGCCAACTGCACGTGCCATAACTCATTACCTCCTGATGAGTTCCGGTGCAGGACCTGTGCCTGCACCCCTTGCTTTCTACGTTTTCCACTCGCGCTTCGTTCGTGGCCCCGATGGCCGACCTCCGTCGGCCCCGGTAAGCAGCCATCCTGACCACTCCAAAACTTGAGCCTACATCACTCAACTTCTTTCGGCAACTATTATTCCCGTTCCCCGAAGAAGATGTCGAAACCGTCATGATGCAGGAACCCGTAGGAAGCAATCCCACTCAGGAGGTCACCGGTTCAGTCCTCCCCACGCATTACTGCGGCTAGGGACTGGATGCGGGGAAGATCGAAGACCTGATCCGCATACACGACCTTTCCATCACCGTCAGCCAGGGGCACACGCCAATTCGGGTACTCGTCGACGGTGCCCGGTTGGTTCTGCGAGCGCTTTTCACCAACACCATCGACCAAGGCGGCCACTCTCAGCAGGCAGGGAGAGTGGACGATGGCACGATGCATGGCCTCGACGATTTCCTGCAGATGCCCCTCCTCGTCCCCAGCCACCCGAGGCGACAACCAGCCGTGGGAAACAAGGAAACGGATCATCGCGGCATGTTCCTGCCGGGCCGAACGCTCGAACTCCTCGGGAGATGTGACGAGCAGACCCAGATCCTCACGCAACCTGACGTGCTCATACTCCAGGTAGCCGGCTGTCGGCGGCAGATCGTGGGTCGTCACTGCAGCCAGGGCGTAGGTCCGGTAGCGGGCAGGATCCACAAACTCCCCGTCTGCCTGCTCGAACCATTCGATGATCGTACCGAGAACCCCGCGGTCGGCCAGGGCCTTGGAAGCGAACCTTGGCACCACGCCCAGGTCCTCACCGATGACCATCCCCTGCACACGGGTGGCCTCGATGGCCAGAATGGAGAGCATCGCATCGTGGTCATAGTACACATAGGTCCCCTGGCTTGCAGGCGAGCCGTTCGGAATCCACCACAACCGGAACAGCCCCAGGGCATGGTCTATTCGAATGGCCCCGCAATGCGCAAACATGCCATGGACCAGCTGCCTGTAGGCGCGGTAGCCGCTCTTCCTGAGCTCATTCGGATCCAGGGGCGGCTGCATCCAGTTCTGTCCCTGCTGGTTGAAGGCATCAGGGGGCGCCCCGACCGTGGCCCCGGAAGCATACCGGCTGGGATGGGACCAGACATCGGCACCAAGCGGGTTGACCCCGACCGCCATGTCCTCCATCAGCCCAACGGCCATGCCGACCGCCTTGGAGGTACGCTGTGCTGCGCTCAGCTGCTGATCGGCCACCCATTGCAGCCAGAGACAGAAGCCGAAGTCATCAGGGTGTTCCTGCTTCAGGTCCTGAATGGATGGGGAGCTCGGACTCTCCCTACGAAACCAGGATCCTTCATCCTGGGTGGGCGCCCCCCACCAGCTATAAGCCAGGCACCACAAGGCGAAGCCCTCCAGTTCCTCGCCACCGGACTGAACGAATCCCTTGAACTCCTTTGCCCTCTCAGGTGTCAGCTTTACCTGGTCGTGGATGATTCTCAGCGCCTTCTGCTTGCTGTCCCAGCACCCATCCCTGTCAAGAACGTTGGCATTCGCATCAGTCGGAGCAATCTTGGCCAGCAGATCCGCAATGCGTGCCCTGTCGGTGGAATCCAGCCTGGCGAACTCGGGAATAGCCTCCGGCCGTATATAGATGGGATTGAGGAAGGTCCTGGAATCCGGGAAGTAGGGAGAAGGCGTCAGCGGTGGTACGGGCTCCGAGGCATGAATCGGGTTGATAAGCATGAAATCCGCCCCGGATTTGGAGGCCGCATCCTTCAAGAGCTGCTGCAGGTCGCAGAAATCGCCGATGCCCCATGAATCTTTGGACCTGACGGAATACAGCTGCGCCATCCATCCCCACCTCGGATGGTCGGCGACGGATTGCGGCAGGGGTATACGCCGTGGGGCGGTGATGAGCGTCGAATCGGCGCCATGCGCACCATCGGAAACCGACAGGGTGTGATATCCCATCGGAACATCGGCCCCGACAAGAAGCACCGAGGAGACACACCGCACCGACCGAGACATGTCCCTGCCGTCTTCAAGCACCAGCCTAACCGTGACAGGCCCATCGACCCGGCCCAGTTCCACCCTGGTCTCCTCGCCCAGGATCTGCAGAATCGTCGGGGGGCAGAACTCGTCAGCCTTTTCCTGACGTGCTGTCTTCAGCGACCGGGAGACCTCCTTCTCGTCCCGCGCCGAAACACCCAAATCCCCCAGCACGCGCACCAGGACATCATCCGTTATGTACCGGGGGGTGCCCTGCTGGTCCTCATACTCGCTAGCCACACCGTACAGTTCGGCCAGCTCATGCAGGGCATTGTCAGCGGAACGCCTTGTTTCCTGTTCACTCACCACGAGGCACCATCCGAAATCTCACAGGTCGTCTTCGGCGTCTGCATATGACCACAATGGACATCACCCACGTAGGGCATCACTCGTCTCCTCATCACTCGACCACTCGGACACGTCGCACAGCAAGATCAGAAAATCGGCAGGTCCGATATTCTATTGACTGCATTATTGCAATCGTTGTCATTAGTTGATATTAGTCATTATGCCGCTTGACACGAAACAATGTCAATTCTCTCCTTCTCACTGCACTCGATTGCAGCAAGAAGGAGGGAAATCAGAAGCGGATCCAGACGGTGGTATCGGTTGGAATCATCCCTTCCTGGAGCGCTCCCGAAGCCAGCACAATGGAACCGTCTTGGACGGGGACAGGATTGGTCCCGAAGTTTGTCATGCAGACGAGTCCACCCGATCCAGAGACATCCGCACGCCGGAAGGTCAGCACATCATCCTTCCTCTCCTCGAGGTCCAGCCCCGAAGCCAGGTCCTTCTTCATCCATTCGGATCGCAGGGCCAGGGCCTTCCTATAGAGGGCCAGCATGGACGAGTCGTCACCCTCCTGAAGGTCGACGCAGAAGTCCTTGAACCACAGGGGCTGCGGCAGGTGCGGATCGTCGCTGGGTGTACCGTCCTCCTTGGTGTCCGGCGAGAACCCGAAGGACCCGCCCTGTCCGAAGGTTGCCTGCCAGGGAGCCGACTCAGGCTGGTCCTCGGAACTCCACGGCAGGGGAACGCGACAACCATCCCGCCCCTTCTCCGTCGCGCTTCCATGGGTACGACGGGCGGTGGGATCCTCGAGACGGTCCCAGGGAAGATCGGGAACCTCGAACAGGCCAAGCTCCTCTCCCTGATAGATATACACCGATCCGGGCAGAGCCAGTTCCATCAATATGGCGGCACGAGCCCTCCGCGTTCCCAGGGCCCTGTCCTCGCGGTAGCTGCGGCCGTCACGGAGGATCCAATCATTTGCCAGCTGGTGATAATTCGTGGCATCGACCTGGGGAAGACCGTACCTGCTCGCATGACGGGGAATGTCGTGATTGCTCATGACCCAGGTCGTGGTCGACCCGGATCTGTCTGCAGCCTCCATACCCTCGCGGATCGCCGTGCCCATTTGTTCCCGGTTCCAGTTCGCCTTGGCGAACTCGAAGTTGAATACCTGGCCGAGTTCCGTCGGCGAGGCATACCGATACTGGTGCTCGGGCACCACCCAGGCCTCGCCGACCGCGAAACGGGGCGGTCGGTACTCGTTAAAGACAGCCCGCCATTCCCTGTAGATGTCGTGCACCTCGTTGCGGTCCCAGAGAGGACTTGTGCCATCGTGGGAGAGGGTATTCCCGACCGCACCGGGATCCATCTGGTCCAGGGGCCTGTCGTCCAGCTCCTTGGCCAGGCCGTGGGCGACATCAATGCGGAAACCATCGGCCCCATGGTCCGACCAGAATCGCAGGGTCCGCTGGAAGTCCTCATGAACCCGAGGATCCTTCCAATTCAGATCCGGCTGCTCCCTGGCGAAGATGTGCAGGTACCACTGGCCGTCATCCACCCGTTCCCAGGCAGGACCACCGAAGAGGGACCGCCAATCGTTCGGGGGGAGTTCGCCATGGTCGCCCCTCCCCTCCCTGAAGATATACCGATCGCGCCCGCTGGACCCACGTCCGGCCTCAAGGGCCTCCCGGAACCAAGGATGCAGGTTGGAGGTGTGGTTGGGAACGATATCGACAATCAGCTTCAGGCCGGCTGCATGGAGGGCATCCGCCATGGAGTCGAAATCGCCCATCGTGCCCAGCCTGGGATCCACATTGCGATAGTCGATCACATCGTATCCGCCGTCGGCCAAGGCCGACGGGTAGAAGGGGGAAAGCCAGACCGCGTCAATGCCGAGCGCTTTCAGATAGGGAATCTTATCGATGATTCCCGGCAGATCCCCCAGACCGTCTCCATCCGAGTCCTTGAAGCTACGAGGGTAAACCTGATAGACCACTGCCTGCTTCCACCAGTCGTCTTCGAGCACATCCGTATCCACTGCCATCCTCCTCCGGTGCATTTCCATCAACTTCGCTTGAACAACCAAGTACCGTCTCCATATATCGGCGCGAGCCGGTGAAAGGTTTCGACGGGGTCCGCCCCCATCAGACAGCCGACCGGCCGATGCCTTGCGGACACCGTCCTTACGGGAATACAGAATACCCAACCCCCTCGTATCTTCTGGCCTCATACACGCCAACCAGAAAAGCCGACCCACCGTGCTCGAAGGAGCAACCGGTGGGTCGGTCTAACCTCAAATACCAGTGGGCCATACACAAATAGGCCCGCACTGGTTCCTGTGTGGTTATCCTTTGACGGCGCCGGCGAGGACGCCGCTGATGATGTAGCGTTGGCAGACGAGGTAGAAGACGATGATGGGGATGATGGCCAGGACCAGGCATCCCATCATGGCCCCCATGTCCACGCTGCCATACCCGCCCTTGAGGTACTGGATCGCTATGCTCATGGTCTTGTACTTACGCATGTCCAGGGTCAGGTAGGGCAGCAGGAAGTCGTTCCAGATCCACATCGCCTCCAGGATCGCCACCGACACGATCGAGGGACGCATGATGGGCACCACGATCCCGAAGAAGGTGCGCGGGATGCTCGCCCCGTCGATCATGGCCGACTCCTCCAGCTCCACCGGGATGCCCTTGACGACACCCGTGAAGATGAACACCGCCAGACCGGCGCCGAACCCCAGATACACGATCCACAACCCCCAGGGCGTGTTCAGCCCCAGCATGTCCGCAAGCTTGGAAAGCGTGAACATCACCATCTGGAACGGCACGATCATGTTGAACAGGAACAACAGGTACAGGAACCTCGCCACCCGGTTGCCCACCCGCACGATCCACCAGGCGCACATGGACGTGCACAACAGGATCAGGGCCACCGAACCCACCGTGACCACCACGGTCCAGCCGAAGCTCGCCAACAGGTTCGTCCGCTCGATCCCCCGCGCGTAGTTATCCAACCCCACGAAGGCCCGGCCCCGCGGGACCGAGAACGCGTCACGAGAGATATACGCCTTGTTCTTGAAGGAATTGACCACCACCAGCACGATCGGGAACACCCACAACAGGGAGACCACCGTGAACAGAACCGTCCACAACCACGAATGCCTGATACGCTCACTCATGCCGACACCTCCCTGCTGGTCGTCAACCTGTTCTGCAACACCGCGATCACCGCCACGATCACGAAGAACACCACCGCCTTGGCCTGGCCCACACCCTCGAAACCGGTCCTGCCGTAGAAGGTCCGGTAGATGTTCAGCGCCAACAACTCGGACGTGTTCGACGGGGCCCCGTTGGTCAACGCCAGGTTCTGGTCGAACATCTTGAACCCGTTCGTCACCGTCAGGAAGGAACACACCGTGATACTGGGCATCATCAACGGCAACGTCACCCGGAACAAGGTCTGCCGCCCATTGGCGCCATCGACCTGCGCCGCCTCGATCACATCACCGGGAAGGGCCTGCAGACCCGCGATATAGATGATCATCATATAGCCGATCTGCTGCCAGCAATACAACATCACCATCCCCCAGAACCCATACACACCCGAATACGTGATCGAACGACCCCAATGGGCCAACACCCCGTTGAGCAGCAACAACCAGATATACCCCAGGATGATCCCGCCGATCAGGTTCGGCATGAAGAACACCGAACGGAACACATTCGCCCCGCGGATCGCCTTCGTCAACAGGAACGCCACCGCGAAAGCCACGACATTGACCACCAACGTCGTCACCACCGTGAACGCCACCGTATACACCAGCGCATGCCAGAACTCACCATCCGACAAGGCCGCCCGGTAATTCCCCAAACCAATGAACCGCGCATCCGTCACCGTCGTGAACCGACAGAAACTCAAATACACACCCATCACAAACGGCACCACAAAACCAACAACAAAAGCCAACACCGTAGGCAACGTAAACAACCCCCACCACCTACGAACAGACCTACCAACCATCGAAACCACCATAACCTCCTAACCCATATCCCGAGTCAGTGCCCGGTCCGGTCTCACTGAGAAACGTGGATGACCAGAGACACAACCCCGCCGATATGTACGACAGCAAACATTGAAACCGTGCTCAATCGCGCCCATAGGCATCCTCATCCTTGGTGAGTCGTTTTGTATTCCGAAGCCCAGCCGTCGACGAAGGCCGATTGGACCTTGGACCAGTCCCCCGTACCCTGGGCATACTCCAACATGGCGTTCCCAAGACTGAGAGACCACTGTTGCGAGGGTAGAGGACGGATGATCATGTCGTAGCAATGCCTCTTGGCATAGGCATCGTTGGATCTGAGAATGGGATTTCGGGTCTTGTACCCTGCCTTGGAATAGGACTTGAAAGGCGTCTCAAAGCCCATGGTGTCCGTCACGATCTTCCTGGCCCCATCATTGGTCAGCATCCAGTCCAGGAAGCGCTCGGTCGCCTTCCTGTCGGCGGCAGGGATCTTCTTGTTGATGGCGAAGTAGTTGGAACTGATCGTCAGCCCGGCCTTGTCCTCTCCGGGCACACCCATGTATATCGGCAGGACGCCCATATCCTTGTCTTCGACCTTCTGGCCCTTGAGCTGCGGATACGCCCAGGATCCCGTCTGGATGAAAACGGCATCCCCAAGCGAGAATTCGGATACCGCATCGTCAAAGGTGGCACTCGACAGCTGTGTCGCAGGCACCGTTTCATCCTTGATGTACAGGTCGAATATCCTCTTCATGTCGGGTACGTACTTATCGGATACCGTGGGAGGCAGATCTGTCCTGCCCTGATCCCGATACTCGTAGTAAACGGGGATGTGGACGAGCTGATCGCCATAACGCCGGATGGAACTTGACTCAAAACCAGCTGAGGTAAAGGCCCCTTTGATGCCGAGTTCATCCTTATGCGCCTGGATCTCATCTGCCACGGTCTTCAAGGCATCAAAACCACGGATCTCATCCACGGAGTGGAGACTGGCCCAGGAAGCGTGGAAGTACTTCCCCAGTATCGCCTTGTTGTAGATGATGCCGTACCGGTCCAAAACGAACGGTATGGCCCCGACCTTATCGCCGGTCTTTAACACGTAATTGGGATCCTTCAGGTCCTTGTACATACTTGTGCCGGATAGGTCCGCACAGTACTCCGCCCAATTCGGATAGTCGTTGTTATCGAGTCCGATGATGGTCGGGGCGTTGCTCTTGGCAAGCTCGCTTTTCAGTGTCTGCTCATAGCTGTCCGCCGCAGGGGAGACAACATTGAACGCGATCCCTGTATCCTTGGTGAACTGCTTACCCAGTTCAACGAACTGATCATTGTTCTCGACCTTTTGACTGATCATGTACACCCGCCCCTCGGCGGAGGGATTCGATGACCCCCCACAGGCCGAGACACCCAGCATCATGCACAAGGAAGCAGCCACTGCCAGAATCGATTTGGCTTTCATCTCGCACCTCATCCCTTTCCTTTGGAATCAGTCACGGCACTCGACAATGAGTACCTCGCCATCAACCGCTGCACCGGTAGGGCCGGCGGGGACGTTCTGCGGGAATCCGACGGAACGCCCCCACCCTGGACTTCTGCCTTCCTGTCAGTGCGTGGTCTTGTACTCCTTGGCCCAGCCGTCAACGAACGAACTCTGGACCTTGGACCAGTCACCTGTTCCCTGAGCATACTCAAGCATGGCATCGCTGAGCGAAGCCACCCACTGGGCGCTGGGAAGCGGGTGAATCACCGTATCGTAATCACCGGCCTTGGCGTAGGCATCATTGGCCCGCTGAACAGGGTTCTTCGACTTGAAGCCATCCTTCTCATATGACTTGAAAGGCGTCTCGAAGCCCATATCGTCAGTCACGATCTTCCTGGCGTTGTTGTTCTTCAGGAAGTAATCCAGGAACTGCGCCGTCGCCTTCTTATCCTTGTCGGAGGCCTTCTTGTTGGTGGCGAAGTACATGAAACTGACCGTCAGACCGGACTTCTCCTCACCGGGGACACCGATGTAGATGGGCAGCACTCCTATATCCCCATCGGGCACGTCCTGGTCCTTTATCTGCGGGTACCCCCATGAACCGTTTTGCAGGAAAACGGACTGCTTGGTGGCGAACTCGTTGTTCGAGTCATCCATGGTCGCACTCGACAGCTGGGTCGGCGGGGTGGTCGAATCCTTCAGATACAGGTCGAAGATGTTCTTGAAGTTCTCCATGTACTTGCCTGAAATGGTCGGGGGCTCTTCCACGGCATTCTGGTCCCGGTACTCGTAATAGACGGGAATGTGGGCGAGCTGATCCCCAAAGCGCTTGCTGGAGCTGGCGTCGAATCCTGCCGAGCTGAAAGCGCCCTTGACGCCCAGATCCCCCTTATGCTCCTGGATCTCATCAGCGACAGTTTTCAAGGCCTTGAAATTGTTCACTTCCTTGATGGACTTGATGCTCGACCACTTTGCGTCGAAATACTGCTTCATCAAAGCCTTGTTGTAGATGATTCCGTAGCGCTCCATGACATAGGGCACTGCAATGACCTTGTCATTGAGCTTGAGTGCGTAATCCTTGTTCTTCAGATCCTTGTAAATGCCGGTGCCCGACATGTCACTGTAGTAATCCCCCCAGTTCTGGAAGTCATTGTTATCGACATCAAACATGGTGGGGGCATTCGATTTGGCCAGCTCGCTCTTCAGGGACTGCTCATAAGTACCCGATGATGCCACTGATATATCGACGGGGATTCCCGTATCCTTGGTGAACTGCTTGCCCAGCTCCTTGAATTCATCCTGCTGCTCGGGTTTCGCGCTCAGATAGTACACGTGACCCTTATCCGCGCTCTCCTGAGACCCTCCGCAGGCGGCAAGCCCACTGACGGACAGCACCAGGACGCCTACTGCCGCCGTGGCCTTCATGATTCTTCTCATATTCACTCCATTGCTTTGAGACCGACTACTTTATCGGGACGCTTATTCACTTCAATCACAAATGGATAAGCGCTTAAGCTAAAAAGACTCCACTCACGCTTCATGGGTGGTGGGATCGTACTCACCGGCATCCACTGCGTCATCGACGGATGCCGGTTACCTGATGGGTTCTTGGTAAGTGACTACACCTCCTTCAAGGTGTTGGAGATGGATATGCCCGAGACCTTGATGGAGCCTTCGGTGACGAACATACTCAGTCCGTCCCCATAATGGCGGTACACCCGGGCGTTCAGGGCAACACCATCAACATATAAGGTGGCTATGGTGTCATCGACCACAAGCTGCATGTGGTACACGGTGTCAGGTTCGAGCCTTATGGGCCTTTCCAGCCCAATGTTCATGTTGCTGAACCAGGGGTAGTTCGGGTTCCCCTCAAAGAGATAACGATTCTCACCGACCTTGAAATCGAACTGGTACGATTCACCGGTCTGCTCGTTTTCATACAGACGCAAACCGAAGGCACGCGTACCGGCAGAGAATGAGACATCGGCCTCGAAGCTGATCAAGTCACCGCTCTGATCATCCAGGACCTGTTCCGAACACCTGTCGGGTGAATCCAGGCTCACATCAGGCAGGGCACGCCGATCGTCGAAGGACTCCCAGAGGGTGTCCACCGGCTGCACGCCCAGTGAACCATCCTGACGCTGCATGATCTGATGGGGCACGAATGTACCGCCCCACTCATAATTGCTCGTGTCATCGTCGTGTTCCTTGGTGGCGACCCAGCCGAACAGGACGCGTTTGCCGTTCAGCTCGAAGGTCCTTCCGGCATAATAGGCACTGCCATCAAAGGCGTCGTCGACAGGGGCGGTCCACGGGCCTTCCAGGCTGGGTGCCATCCTGTAGATCATGCCGTGTTTGTCGCTGTACTCGGTAACGATGTGATACCACCAGTCACCCATCTTGAACAGATCAGGCATCTCATGCATGGTGTACAGGTCGGGAGCCCAGAAGTCGCCTTCGAATCGCCAGTCCTTCAGATCCTTGGAGGTGAAGGCCACGGTCCGTCCGCTTTGCCTGGTCTTCGGACCCTGCTTCCTGGCACCCAGCACCAGAAGGTACTGGTCCTTGTCTTCATCACGAATAACCCAGGGGTCACGCCAATCGTCAGGATCGTACCCCTCCTGAGGGGTAAAGGTCAGGGCGTCCTGGGTCTTCCGCCAATGCTGGAGGTCATCGCTGACGGCATGCATCAGCACCTGCGAGGGCTTGCCCTGGGCTGGATAATCCCGGTTATACCCAGTGTAGAAAGCGTGGTACTGCCCCTCGGCTTGGAAGATGCTGCCGGCATAGATGAACTGGTCCTGGTCCTGGTCACTTCCCCGAGGTATAGCGATACCGCAGTCCTTATAGTGCACGAAATCCTTGGTCGTAGCCAGCGACCAGCCGAAAGGCTGACCAAAGGGAACAGGATCGCGATCATCACGCTGGTGGAAGAGGTAGAACTCATCGCCCTTCCCAAAGGGCATACAATCACCGAACCAAGTGCCAGGGAATTGATAGTACAGCTTCGTCATTATGTCCTTTCGGGTTCTCATATCTCAGTACAACGCTTTCGACTGCTCTGTTTAAGCGATTAAGCACTTATTATAGATTCCTTACACCGAAAGTCAAATGCGAGCCTCCAACCCTAAGGAATCGTTCTGGCACCCACTAGTCGGCTATGGGCTTGACTGAGCTCCGGCGGACAGGTGGGCAGACCACTCGTATGGGCTCGTAGAAAGGCTTGTTGACACCCTCCCCCTTCTTGGTCGCGCCTTCTGTTCGTCGCTCCTGGTACTGAAGGAGGGTACGGATGCCGAGAACACCCAGCTCATACTGGGGCAGACCGACGGTTGAAAGGGCCGGATGGAGATGGGCCGAAATAAGTTCCTGATTGTCGAATCCCACGACTGAAAGATCATCGGGCACATGCAGTCCGCGCTCACGCATGGCGTCATACAGACCCATGGCTGTTCTGTCGTTGTGGCAGAACACCGCCGTGGCCTGCGTTTGCAGAACCTGCCGCATCACCCCATAACCACCGTCCTGGTCAGCCCTGCACTGAAGGACCAGGTCCGGGTCAAAAGCCACCCCTGCATGGGCAAGAGCCTCCTTGTACCCCTGCAGTCGCCCCTTCGAAGCAGGCGAGACTCCGACATCATTGACGAAGGCTATTCTCCTGTGTCCCGCTTCAATCAGTAGCTCCGTGGCGGTACGTCCGCCCTGGACCTCATCGGGGACAACGGCGGGAAAACGCCCCCTCTTGTCAAAGCAGTTGACCAGAACCGCGTTGACATTGCCAAGATCGCATGGAGGCTGGACCTCATGATGCACCCATGACGAGTAGGCGATTCCCTCAACCTGGCGCTCCAGCATAAAAGCACAGGCCCTGCGTTCTATGCTTGGATCGCCATGCGTATCGACGATGAGCAGTATCTTGCCGTTCCGCCATGCCTCATCCTGCGCACCCTGAATAACCTGGCCGGCAAATGGCGACGTGGCCACGCCGTCGCTGACGAACCCTATCAGGTCGGAGCGCCCCCTGGCCAGACTCCGAGCCATCGCATTCTGCCGATACCCCAGGTCTTCGGCGACCTTCCTGACCTTCTTCCTGGTCGATTCCGGTATCCTGACATTCTTGTTGTCATTGACCGCCCAGGATGCCGTGGCAATCGAAACGCCTGCTTCCCGTGCGACATCCTGCAATGTGACCATGCTGTCCAATCCTAATCGCGCGGCACAACTTTCCGCCTCAGCCCCGGACCCGGGCGATAGGTAAAGTCCCCTTTCACCGGGAATCAGGACACGTACCGCGCAAGAGCCCCATTCAGGAGAGGGGTGTGCAGCGTGATCAGGGTCCCGTACCCAAGAATGGCCAGGAGGAAGAGCCCCTGAGGCATGTAGAACCATGATGCCGCAACCAGAGCCAGGTAGCACAGGTCCATGGCCACCATGGCCAGGGTCCTGATCCATCCGACCACGCCGAAAACCATGGCATTCAAGAGTGTGCGCCCGACGGAATTCTCGAACCTGGCCTGCAGGGCCCACACCCACTCGAAACCGATGATCCAGACGATACTGAAGGCGAACTTGACGATCAGGAGCAGGGGGATCTGCAAGACCACCCAGGAGAAGACCAGGACAGCCAGGGTCGGGCCGAACACCAGCCAGATCAGGGTGGCCTTGGCGAAGTTCGCCTTAAAGGCCCTGAAGTAGTTAGCCGTGACGTTCCCCTGGCCTTCCAGCATTCGCCTTGCCGCGTCATGCCCCGCCGCCAAGGCGGCACCCACCGTTACCAAAGGCAGGCTGGTGACCACCATCAGGAGGTTGATCCAGATGGCGTCTATGGCATCGGACAAGCCGCGCATGAAACCGGAGTCCGGTGAAAGGAAGTTCATGATCGCCTCCGGGGTGTGGTGCCGGGTATGGAAGGACCGGCTCGGTTATCCTGACGATACACCGGGGCCGGTCCTGTCTGGTTCCTGTGTGGTTATCCTTTGACGGCGCCGGCGAGGACGCCGCTGATGATGTAGCGTTGGCAGACGAGGTAGAAGACGATGATGGGGATGATGGCCAGGACCAGGCATCCCATCATGGCCCCCATGTCCACGCTGCCATACCCGCCCTTGAGGTACTGGATCGCTATGCTCATGGTCTTGTACTTACGCATGTCCAGGGTCAGGTAGGGCAGCAGGAAGTCGTTCCAGATCCACATCGCCTCCAGGATCGCCACCGACACGATCGAGGGACGCATGATGGGCACCACGATCCCGAAGAAGGTGCGCGGGATGCTCGCCCCGTCGATCATGGCCGACTCCTCCAGCTCCACCGGGATGCCCTTGACGACACCCGTGAAGATGAACACCGCCAGACCGGCGCCGAACCCCAGATACACGATCCACAACCCCCAGGGCGTGTTCAGCCCCAGCATGTCCGCAAGCTTGGAAAGCGTGAACATCACCATCTGGAACGGCACGATCATGTTGAACAGGAACAACAGGTACAGGAACCTCGCCACCCGGTTGCCCACCCGCACGATCCACCAGGCGCACATGGACGTGCACAACAGGATCAGGGCCACCGAACCCACCGTGACCACCACGGTCCAGCCGAAGCTCGCCAACAGGTTCGTCCGCTCGATCCCCCGCGCGTAGTTATCCAACCCCACGAAGGCCCGGCCCCGCGGGACCGAGAACGCGTCACGAGAGATATACGCCTTGTTCTTGAAGGAATTGACCACCACCAGCACGATCGGGAACACCCACAACAGGGAGACCACCGTGAACAGAACCGTCCACAACCACGAATGCCTGATACGCTCACTCATGCCGACACCTCCCTGCTGGTCGTCAACCTGTTCTGCAACACCGCGATCACCGCCACGATCACGAAGAACACCACCGCCTTGGCCTGGCCCACACCCTCGAAACCGGTCCTGCCGTAGAAGGTCCGGTAGATGTTCAGCGCCAACAACTCGGACGTGTTCGACGGGGCCCCGTTGGTCAACGCCAGGTTCTGGTCGAACATCTTGAACCCGTTCGTCACCGTCAGGAAGGAACACACCGTGATACTGGGCATCATCAACGGCAACGTCACCCGGAACAAGGTCTGCCGCCCATTGGCGCCATCGACCTGCGCCGCCTCGATCACATCACCGGGAAGGGCCTGCAGACCCGCGATATAGATGATCATCATATAGCCGATCTGCTGCCAGCAATACAACATCACCATCCCCCAGAACCCATACACACCCGAATACGTGATCGAACGACCCCAATGGGCCAACACCCCGTTGAGCAGCAACAACCAGATATACCCCAGGATGATCCCGCCGATCAGGTTCGGCATGAAGAACACCGAACGGAACACATTCGCCCCGCGGATCGCCTTCGTCAACAGGAACGCCACCGCGAAAGCCACGACATTGACCACCAACGTCGTCACCACCGTGAACGCCACCGTATACACCAGCGCATGCCAGAACTCACCATCCGACAAGGCCGCCCGGTAATTCCCCAAACCAATGAACCGCGCATCCGTCACCGTCGTGAACCGACAGAAACTCAAATACACACCCATCACAAACGGCACCACAAAACCAACAACAAAAGCCAACACCGTAGGCAACGTAAACAACCCCCACCACCTACGAACAGACCTACCAACCATCGAAACCATGTATATCCTTCCTCGATCCCCGCTGTTCAGATTGTCCTGCACCCCTTCCGCGCCAAAGGCCGGAAGGCGTGCAGGACCGAGTCAACTCACACGACCACTTGCGGGAACAGGATCGAGAGTCTCAAGCCTTATGGTTGGCCTGATACTCCTTGGCCCAGTTGTCGACAAACGCGCTCTTGACCTTGTCCCAGTCACCGGTGCCCTGGGCATATTCCAGCATTGCGTTGCCCAGATCGTTCTTCCACTGCTCGGAAGGCATCATGGTGAAGTTCCAGCCGACCTGCTCCTTGCCCGACTTGGAGTCCTTCACGGCCTCCTCGACCAGGGGGTTGTCGGACTTGACCTTGTCGAAGCTCTTGAAAGGGGTGGTGAGGCCCATGTCGGAACTCATGGCCTTCTTCCCCTTCTCGGAGGTGATCATCCAGGCCAGGAACTTCTCAGTGGCCTGCTGGTCCTTCTTGGAGGCCTTCTTGTTGATGCACCAGTAATTCTCGGATCCTGTGGCCAGTCCCTGCTTCTTCTCGCCGGGTGCCCCGATGTAAATGGGCATCATGCCCACGTTCGACTTGTCCATGCCCGCCTTCTCCAGGTCCGACCATGCCCAGGTCCCGTTCTGGTACAGTGCGGCCTCACCCAGGGCGAATTCGGAGTTGGCGTCATCACCGGTCTTGGAGCTCAGCTGCTTGGGATCGGTGGTGGAGTCCTTCAGGTACAGATCGAAAATCTGCTTGAACTGAGGCATGTATGTGCCCTTGACGGTCTCGGGCTGTGCCTTGACGTTCTCATCCTTCAGCTCATAGTAGAGGGGGATGTTGGCCAGGTGGGTCTTGAAGCGCCAATCGGAGCTGGAATCGAACCCTGCGGACGTGAACGCACCCTTGACGCCGAGTTCATCCTTATGCTGCTGGATACCGTCGGCCACCTCCTTGAGCTTCTCGAAGGAGTCGATTTCCTTGACGGACTTGACCCTGGCATCCGAGAGCTTCATGTATTTGCCGAGGATGTTTTTGTTGTAGATCAACCCATAGGTCTCCATGGCATAGGGGACACCGAGCACCTGGGAACCATCGTCCGACTTCAGGGCCAGGTCCTTGTTGTTGAGCTGCTTGTAAACCTCGCTCTTGGACATGTCGGCCGTGTAGGACTTCCAGCTCGACAGACCCACAGGGCCGTTGACCTGGAAGAGTGTCGGAGGCTGTGACTTTGCGATCTCCGACTTGAGCGTCTGCTCATAGGTGCCGGAAGCGGCGGTTTGCACATCGACCTTTACGCCGGTCTCCTTGGTGTACTCGTCAGCGATGTCCTTCCACTGATCCGCTGCCTCGGGCTTGAAGTTCATGAAGAACACCTTGCCCGCATCGGCCTTGTCGTCTCCGGATGAAGACGAGGAACCGCATCCCGCAAGGGCACCAACCGACAAGGTCAGGGCCGCCAGAAGACCGACCCCCTTGGTTACCATTTGATTCATCATCGAACCTTTCTCTTGTTCGTGCCGAATTCCTCATGATGCCAATGCACTGGATCCGCGTTGACATGAAATCCGATCTATCTACCATTGTCTACAAATTTCCAAAAAATGCAAACGATAGCATACGTGCCATGCCGGTCCGCCACTTCTCGACCAAATTCAGGCTGTCCCCTAAAGACCGTAAGAAAGACAAGATGTCGGGTGGATCCAGCATCCGGGCGATGGAATGTAGCAACATGCAACTTTCGGGACCATCCCTGCAACTGTAGAGCAGATCCAACCAGAAGGACCCCACCGTGTGTCTCAATAATGAAAACGTAACCATCTCGTGAGCAGACCAGTGAAACGCCCACATAGCATCCAGAACCAGATCTCAAAAGGCCGGTCATCATATAATTGCAAGGGCAATAGTATGGAAGATGATGCTATCGTTGTCTCCGAACCGGACACCTTGCTGAAATCTTGCTGTCACACTGTAGTCGGGAGGATAGGTATGGTCGGTTTGCCCATGTTCAGGTCTCAGGTGTTCTCCCGCCGTCATAGGTGCCTGCCGATCGGAGGGGGTCGATGAAGTCCACAATCCAAGATGTAGCCGAAAAGGCGGGGGTTTCCGTCTCCACGGTGTCCAGGTCCTTTACCCGTCCGCAGTTGGTGTCGAGCCGCACCCGTGATCGGGTGCTGGAAGTGGCCGAGCAATTGGACTTCAGGATTTCCCGGTCGGCTGCGGCCTTGAAATCGGGGCAATCCCTGCGCATCGCCATGCTTATCAGCGACAGCATCACCAAATGGTTCAACAGCCACGTCTTCGAAGGCCTGAATGACGTTCTGCAGGATGCCGGCTACGACATCTCGATCTACTCCATGAACACCTTTGAAGCGCGCAACCGCTTCTTCACCAACCTGCCGGTCCGACGCAACGCCGATGCCATCGTCGTCTGCTCCTTCAACATCGAGCCGAAGGAGATAGCCAAACTCGGAGATATGGACGTGCCGATCGTAGGCATCAACATACCTGCCACCGACCGGTTCAACGCGGCGGTCAACGTGAATGACCACGATTCCATGAAACTGGCGGTCAACCACCTCATAGGCCTCGGCCATCACAGGATTGCGTTCGTCAGGGCCGGCCACGGCTCACCCTTCCAATACCGTGCCGACGAACGCCTTGCCGGGTTCATGGACGCCTGCAAGGATGCCGGTATCACCGATCAGGTCACAGCCATACAGTGTCCTCCGGGCCAGGACGTTTCCAACTCGGCACTCTCCCAGCTGCTGGCCCTCGACCCTGCCCCTTCGGCCGTCTGCTTCCAGACCGACGAGCTGGCCATACCCGTCCTCTACCGAATTCGCCGCTACGGAAGACACGTACCGGAGGATCTCTCCATGATCGGCTTCGACGACAGCACCTATAGCCGCCAGATGGGCCTGACGACCATCAGGCAGGACCCATACGCCATGGGCAAGTCGGCGGCCGAAAAGGTTCTGGACCTTATCGCCGACCGCGAACCTCATACTCGCTTCCAGATGTTTCCGACCCATCTGGTGCTGAGGGACACGACCAAACCTCCCAGGTCGTAAGAAACCCGTGCGGGTGACATGCGGTCGCAACCGGATGTCACCCGCACGATGCCGTTCAGTCCTGTGGTCCGGTCATCCAGATCCGGTCAAGGTAATCCTCGACGGCCCTATCGGAGCTGAAGGTACCGCAGCGGGCGATGTTCAGTATCGCCTTACGTGCCCATTCCCCATCGTCCCTGTAGGCTTGCTCGATGTCATCCTGGATGTCCATGTAGGCGGTGAAATCAGCCATGGTCATGAAGTAGTCCTTGTTCAACCAGTCCTGGACCAGTTCCCGGTACGTGCTGGTATCACCGTACGAGAAAGCACCCGATGCAACCATGTCCACGGCATCCTTCAACCGTGAATCGGCTTCATAGTAGGCCCGCGGATCATACCCACGGTCGTACAGATCCTGCACCTGCGATACGTCCATGCCGAAGAGGAAGAAGTTGTCTTCCCCGACCTGGTTGCGGATCTCTACATTGGCGCCATCAAGCGTACCAACGGTGAGGGCACCGTTCAGGGCGAACTTCATGTTGCTGGTGCCGCTCGCCTCCTTGCCCGCCTGCGATATCTGCTCATCCAGATCGGTGGCGGGTATCAGGTGCTCGGCCAGCTCAATGTTGTAGTTCCAGGGGAAGTAGACCCCCAGGAGGCCATTGACCTGAGGATCGGCATTGACGACCCGTGCCACATTGTTGATCAATTGAATGGTCAGCTTGGCCATGGCATAGCCGGGAGCAGCCTTGGCGCCGAAAATCACGGTCCGAGGCTGCATCGTGGTCAAATCGACCGCGCCACTCCTGATGGCGTTGTACTGCGCAATCACCGACAGTATCTTCAGGGACTGCCTTTTGTACTCATGCAGACGCTTCACCATGACATCGAACATGGTCGACGGATCCGGGCGGAATCCATAGCGCCTTTCGGCATGATCCGCGAAGTCCACCTTGTTCGCCTTCTTGACCTGCATGAACCGATCCACGAAGGAGGCATCATCAGCGAGCTTTTCCAGACCCTCCAGCCTGTCAAGGTCGGAAATCCACCGATCCGTACCCAGGCCTTCCGTAATCAGCGCGGACAGTCGGGGGTTGGCCAAGCGGATGAACCGACGAGGGGTGACCCCGTTGGTGACATTGGTGAACTTCTGGGGGTAGACGGCGTTGAAGTCCTTCAGAGTGATGTCCCTGAGCAGCTGGGAGTGCAGTTCGGCCACACCGTTGACCTTCTGCCCACCCACAGTGGCCAGGTAGGCCATCCTGACCTTGCGGCCATCACCAGGGGTGACGATGCGCATCCTGTCGATCTGATCGGCACCAACCCCCTTGGCCTGCAGTTCCGCCACAAAATGACGATCGATGTCTTCGATGATCTCCATATGACGGGGAAGAAGCTGGGCGATGAGGTCCGCCGGCCATTCCTCCAGGGCCTCGGGAAGAAGGGTGTGACAAGTGTAGTTGAAGGTCGACCGGGTGATCTCCCAGGCCTGGCCCCATTCATACCCATAGACATCAAGCAATACCCGCATCAGCTCAACGATACCGATGACCGGATGCGTGTCATTCAATTGGAAGCAGATCTTATCGGACAATCCCGTGAGATCCGGATGTTCCTCGCCCGGGTAGAAAGTGGCGATGGCATCCGCAATGGAGGCGGCCACAAAGAAGTACTGCTGCTCGAGCCTCAACAACTTGCCCGCAGTGGTGGAATCCTCCGGATAGAGCACCTTGCTGATGGTTTCGGCCTCCACCTGGGGCTTGACGGCACCGAGATAGTCCGCCTTATTGAACGCATCCAAATCGAATTCATCGTAGGACCGAGCCTCCCACAGCCTCAGGGTGTTGACCCTGCCGGATGCATATCCCGGAACCGGGTAGTCGACCGGTACGGCGCGGACCGACCATTCTGGTTCCCAGACCCGGCGGACGTCCTTGCTTACCACGCGGCCACCGAAGGATATCCTCTGCACCCTGCCCGGGTTCTCATGACCCCAGGCGTCTTCCTCTTCCAGCCAGTAGTCAGGGCGCTCGACCTGTCGGCCCTGGCTGTCGAAGGACTGCTCGAATATGCCGTAGTCGTACCGAATTCCGTAGCCAAAGGCCGGTACGTCAAGGGAGGCCAGCGAATCTACATAACAGGCCGCCAAACGCCCCAGGCCACCATTGCCCAGACCGGGTTCATGCTCCGCTTCGATGACCTTCCTGGGGTCAAAACCCAGTATTTGCATGGCCTCATCGAATTGATCGGTCAGGCCGGCATTCAACAGGGCGTTGGAGAGCTGTTTGCCTAACAGATACTCGGCACTCAAATACCCAACCGCCTTGGTGGAACCCTCGACCATTCGCTGGTTGTTCCTGACCCAGGAGCGCATCAGCTGCTCACGGACAAGGCCGGCAACAGCCTGATAGACGTCCTCGACGCGTGCCTGGGAACACTCGGTGCCATAGGCATTCGTCACTCTCTGACGCACTGCCTGGGCAAACTCCTCTGCCGACATCGACAGGCCCGACTGGGTCGCATCAACCATCTTCTGCTGCCTCCATATATTGCATACATCCGGCCATATCAACCTCCCCACGACACTGTGTCAGCTGTACGCCCGAGGGGCGATTCGGCTTGATTCCATACCGAAAGGAGACCGGCCTTATTCCGTTATCGTCACCGATGACGCCGCATGGTGGCCATACGACTTACCGTATTGCATACGTTATCATAGACACCCTAAAATATCACACAGAAGCTGATTATCTCCAATAAGGCTCGGACATATACCAAGCTGACACCGTTTGCATGTATCGTGAGCCGATGGCCACTACAGCCTATGCGCACCGGGGAGTGCTGTCGGTACCGACGATTCACACATTCCACTGCTTGAGGACGCGCTTGTCCTGGTAGATGCCGAGCACACCGTAATGGGCCGTGTCCATGCGGAGGAGTTGGGCCTTGTCCGGATCCAAGTCCATCCACTGGGTGACCAGGATACGCAAAACATGGGCATGGGCGACCAGGAGAACGTGTCCGCCTGCACGGACCACAGGCTCGATACGGGACACGACCTTGCGGGTGCGTCGGGCCACCTGGTCCAGGGTCTCTCCCTCGGTGACATGAACCTTAATCCGCTTACCAGTCGGCAGTTCGGTCTTCCAATCCTGGGCCGGGCAGCCACGCAGCGCCTGGGGTCCGTCAACCCACAGGCACCAGTCCCTCCCGATCTCGGCACTCACGTCCGCAGGCCGACGTCCCTCAGCGTGACCGTAATCCCATTCCACGATCTCGGGCATATCGGCAAGCCGATCATAACCAGCCAGCCGGGCCGTTTCCTGGGCTCTCTGCAGGGGGCTGGCAAAGGTAAACTCAGGGTCGAATCCATCCGGGAAGGCAAGGCGCAATCGCTCACCTGCCGCTTTAGCCTGATTCCTGCCTTCTGCAGTCAGGGACAGATTCGTCCTGCCCGTGTACTGACCCGTCTCACTCCATGCGGTCTGTCCGTGTCGCAGGAGCACGGCATATCCGCCGTTCGAGGCATCCTTGCCTGATGACGCAGCATGTATCATGCTGGTATCTTACCACCCACGAGTGCGCCACCTTTAAGCCAAATCCGTGGAATAATGGCTTCATGAGCATGGTAGGACAGGAACCGGGCAATCAAGCCGACCAGCTGGTCGGCGTATTCCACCGGATAGATGAAAAGGTGAACAGCATGCGTTCTTCGATTGAGTCGGATCCGGAAACACTCATGGACAAGGTTGCGAAGTTTGCCCTCCCCAGCATCGCTGGTCTGGTGGCCGGCAAGCTCTTCCAAGCCTTCTGGAGCAGCCTGGTGCGCAAACGCAACGGTGGCGTGGACACCGAAGAGGGTGACCAGGAGAGCGCCACAGCTGGCTTGCTGTTCGCCGTCCTTTCGGCCGCCGTGACCACACTGGCATCAACCCTGATCGAACGGGGTTCCCAGACCTTGATCGACCGGCGCCATAAGTAGAGGCCACGCCCCTCAGCGGGCTCGCATAAGCCAGCATGCCACAAGCCGGCTTTCACCGACCCGGATGTCATGAGTAAGATTACGGGTCAACGGCCATGAATCAGGCTTTACGGATCAACCCGTCATACATCCTTTTGCGCACCCCGAAGCAGCCGGCACGGAGGGCATGCGTTGGTATATGTCACTACTCCCACAGCAAGAACACCCTTCAGGGTCTTGTGCCCGTCTGCTGCAATGGACACAATGGGACCCATGACCACTTCACCACAATCCCCCGGCAGACCCGGAAAGGGCGGCAGATCCGCCAAACCAGAAGCCACGATACACAACGAAACCATCAACACACTGCTCAACCGTCGGACCATCCGCGCCTTCACCGATGAGACAATCGATCCCGACACGGTTGCCCTGCTTGAAGAGACGGCCCAGCATGCCGCCACCAGCAGGTACTTCAACGAGTGGTCCGCCATCCGCATCTCTGACCCGACCAAGGCCAGGACCATCGCAGACATGGCCCACCAGGACTATGTGGCCCAGGCTCCCCTCCTTTACATCTTCCTGGCCGACCAGCGCCGCAATGCGGACCTGGCAAAGCGCGAAGGTATCGATATCGACTCCAGAGGGTTCGTACTCAACACAGGGTATGTCTTCCTACAGTCCCAGAACGATGCCGTTCTCGCCCTGCATGCAATGGAAACCGCGGCCAATTCCATGGGTCTGGGATGTGTCATCCTCGGCAGCGTCATCAATGATGTGAATCGGATGATCGACCTGCTTGACCTGCCACGCCTGGTATACCCGGTACTGGGCCTGGCCATAGGCCATCCTGCCCAGGATCCACCCATGAAGCCCCGCATGCCCAGGCCGGCCCAGATATTCCTCGACTCCTATGGCCGGTCCGATACCCCGGGCACCCCGGACCAGGCACTAAAGGACTTTGACGAGACGGTCAAGCTTTACTACCGGGACCTGCGCCACATGGATGCTCCGCGCAAGACTTTCAGCAGGATTATCGCGGACAAGGCCTGCAACCCCAAGGAGGACCACGAGCCGATGCTCCCCTCCATCCAGGCACAGGGATTCGATATGACCCGATAACCAAGCGGCAGGCCTGCTAGTGGCATCCTCATCTCAAATGCCGGGGCTTGTAGCCCTTCCTCCTCGAATGGGGTTTCAGCTGCTGATTGAGGGGCACCCGGGTGTAAGAGCCCGGCTCATGGCTGGTCAGATGCCAGAAACCACAGTACTGGCACCGATACACCCAGAGCCGGGCACCCCGCTCCATCAGGCTCTGATCAGCTGCACGGAGCGCTTTTGCCTTGTCATGATACATGATCTTCGACGTGCTTGCGCATCGCTTGGGAGTGAAATAGTGCATGGGAACTACCTTGAAACCGAGCCGCTCGACCTACCGGAATGGTCTTAGGGAAGGTCGTTCCCGGCGGAAAGGTAAAGGTCGTACCATTCCTGGGCGGTCAGATCCACATCGGCACCTGCTGCCATCTCGGTAATGCGGGAGGGGGTCATGGACCCCAGCAGAACCTGCATGCCGGCTGGGTGGCGAAGAATCCATGCCACGGCTATGGCGCTCTTGCTGACGCCGTGCTGCTCGGCGATTTTCTGCAGGCAATCATTCAGGTCGGGGAACTTGGGATTGTCGATGAAGACCCCCTCGAAGAAGCCCGTCTGGAAGGGGCTCCAGGCCTGAATGGTCATGTGCTTCAGGCGGGAGTAGGAAATCAGACCGCCATCGTGATCCAGGCTGGAATCGTCAATCATGTTGACGTGGAATTCCTGCTGAACCATGCCCGTATGTCCTAGGCCGAACTGAATCTGATTGACATCCAACTTCTGGCTGATTCCGCTTTGCAGGAGCTCTACCTGCATAGGATTGACATTGCTGACCCCGAAGTGCCGGACCTTCCCCGAGGTCTGCATCGTGTTGAAGGCCTCTGCCAACTGGTCCAGCTCAACCAGGGTATCCGGCCTGTGCAGGAGTAGGTAGTCGACATAATCGGTCTGCAGATTCTTCAGTTCCTGGTCCACAGCCTGAATCAAGTGCTTGGCAGAGAAGTCGTACCGTGTGATCTGATCACTGGCAGGATCGCGGTAGATGCCTACCTTGGTCTGGATGCCGATACTGGCCCGGTCGATGCCGAGTTCCTTCAGGGCCCGACCCAACACCCTGCTGCTTTCACCACCATGGTAGCAATCTGCCGTATCGAAGTAGTCGATTCCTGCATCCAGGGCCGTCCGCACTATCGTGGCAGCCTCTTCCGGCGACTTGGTATCGATGCGCATGACTCCAAGAGCCACACGGGATGCTTTGACACCAGAGGTGCCGATGTTCATATATTTCATGTTGTGTCCTTAAATCCAGTCACCATCATTCTATCGCCGTACCCCTATGATACGGAGACGCAGATTCTCAATTGTCCAAACAATACAACCGTACCAACTTCGAGACCGGGATTGATCAGTTCAGATCTACAGCGACGGCATGAATAGTGTGCTCTGTTGGTATCCGTGAAAGAGTGGAGACCGCAGGGTAGAGGGGGTGTTGGATGGTTTTCCGGTTGTTCAGGTGTGAGGTTCGGGTGGGTGCCAAAGAGTCCTTGGTCCCTGTGGTGGTGCTATGTGTATGGGTGTGGTTGTGGTCGGTCCGGTCGCTGACGTTGCGCCGGGTCGCGGCTGGGTTGACGGTGTGGGATGGGACAGGAGGTACCCCCGGCAGGGGTTGCTGTTCCCCGTGTCGGGTGATTGCGCGTGGCGG